>CAZUMA010000033.1:0-35918 GCA_964621835.1 uncultured Anaerolineales bacterium
TTGTACTCCATCTATATTCACTTAAGGGAGTGTCCAGTTTTTGGGGCGCACTTCTCCCTCCTACCCTATTAAAGATATTATTGAAGAACTCAAAGCCTTCCGCCAAGAACATCGTTTAGGGGATATGAGTGTACGAGATATGATTGAAGAGGGACGGGCATAATGGTTTAGTTTGTCTTGGACACATCTATAACCATGGCGTGGTGCTTTGAAGATGAGGCGAATCGATATGCCGATGCTGTCCTGGATAGCCTGACCGATAATGTTGCCCTGGCGCCGAACATTTGGCCGCTTGAAGTGGATAATGTCCTGCTGGTTGCTGAGAGACGTAAGAGAATATCTCAAGAAGATAGCATGCGATTTCTGGAATTGTTGAACTCTTTGTTTATCAATGTAGAGATATTATCTGAACAGCGTATGTTTGAGGCGATACTCAATCTAGCACGGAAGCAAAGAATCTCCAGCCATGATGCATCCTACCTGGATTTGGCTATGCAGACAGGGCTAAAATTAGCCACATTAGATCAATCTTTACGAAAAGCAGCCGACCGCTGTGGCGTAGCTCTTTTTGAAGATTCTCCAAAAACAGCATAACAGATCGGATTTTTTGCGCATATATTTGACGAAGCTTGTAGGGGAAGATCATTGAGATCGTCCTCGTCTACTTTGGCTACGATACAACACATAGGATATTTGTGCATATACCCCCTATTTCAGATGAGAACAACCCTGTTTTTGCAGCAATATTGGACTAAAAGGGAAAGATATGTTGCTTTTGAATGGCCCGAATACGCAATGAAAATCGACAGCCACGCATGGAAAAAAAAGGTAATTTTATCTCAGTGGAGAAAGGCATGATGGGAGTGGTCCTCGCCAGACGGTTGATCGAGTTTTCATTTTGGAAAATCATAGCCGGACACCTGAGGCTCAAGTGGATCATCTCGTGTACACAGTTAGCACCTGTGGTAGCTATTACTATCTTTTCAATCGTTACCACAATGGTAGGGACAGGATAAATTAGGGCAGAGGTCATTTGGGAAGACTCAATCCCAGGCAATAGAAATCTATCATCAGCGGAAGAAGCTCCAGCCTATTTACTTGAAACCGAACTGGAAAAGACAGGGCGGCCAGTATACTAAAAATCAGAGACAAGCGGCGCTCACAACGCAAGTTTGGAGCTATCGGTATATGACCCGGGAGGAAACCTTGTGTTCTATCTACCGCCTGATACTCTGATCTATTGCTCTTCTGGCCCTATGCCATGTTCACCGAAAGTATATGAGCTGCCTATTATTGATGGTGGAACGTATAAGATTTATATCAAATCCCTAACTCCGTGGGCGAAAGGAATTGACATCACCTTGTTTCAAAGTGAGTGGCGAGACCAAAAAAGATACCTATTGAACTAACCGACCAGAAAAGCAACTATGAATATTACTACCCAAATAACCTCAGCAGACCTACTGAAAGCTTACTGACTGGACGCCAGATCGCCTTTATGGTTATGGATTTCTGAATTCTTGTTTTATGGATACACCCTTAGCGTTATGTTCTACGCAATAAATAGGATGATTTTGGGCTATCCTATACTTTGGGATTCTTTCCATGGGCTGGTAGCTTTAAATCTTCTGCTGTATTTTTCACAGACTGCTTCACAATCTCAAGGGGATATGTCGACACGTAACCTGTTATCAAATGATCATTGTTCTACCTTTCTTCTCCCGGTTGGTCTTGATAAGAGAAAAACCCCCGAATCCCTTTTTGATTTTTAGGGGCTTGATCTTAAAGCAGCTTACGCGTTTTATTCCTCCTTTTCATCTTTCAGACCCTTACTTTTCCAAAGGGTCGTGCTGGTTATTCCGACAATCTCGACGATCATCGAGTGAATCCGCAGCTTGACAAATTCAGACTTCACATACATTGAAATAACCAAAAACTGCTGAGGGTGATGATAGCGGCAACCACCAGAATCCACAAGAACACAAACAACAGGGTGTCCTGGGCTATCTGGTTTTTCACTGGATGCCGTTTTTCCTCGAAAAGTACGCCAGGGGATGTTAAAATGATGGTTGGGCACCAACAGGAACTGGATATATAATCACCAAGGACAATCCCATGAACCAGGAACAGAAAAACAGCAGTGGTATGTATGGAGATATCAAGCTATTTGCGGGAACGGGAAACCGCCCGGTGGCTGAGGGAATTTCCAACTACCTGAATATCCCCCTCAGCGGTCGGGATATTATTGAGTTCCCCAATGAAAACCTGTGGATTCGTCTCCATAAAAGCGTCCGGGGGCAGGATGTCTACCTGATCCAGAATACCTCCCGCCCTGTCCACCGCAACCTGATGGAATTACTGATCACCCTCCAAACCCTGCGGTTGGATTCCGCGGGCCGGGTGACCGCTGTGATCCCCTATCTCAGCTACACACGCTCGGATAAAAAAGATAAACCCCGTGTTCCGATTACCGCCCGCCTGGTTGCCGACATGATCGAAATCGCCGGGGCGGATCGGTATATGACCATGGACATGCATGCCGGACAGATTCAAGGCTTCTTCTCCATTCCCGGGGATGTGCTCACAGCCTATCACATCATCAAGGACCATCTGCACACCTTCCTGCCTGATATGCATGACCCGGTGGTTCTGACTGTTGATCTGGGATTTGCCAAGAAGGGCCGCAACCTGGCCGCAGAACTGGATGTGCCGATTGCCTTCATTGAAAAACGCCGGAGCCCTTCCTCTAACTGCGCTGAGGCGCTGACACTGATCGGCGAAACCAGCGATCGGGATGTGATCATTATCGATGATGAAGTAGATACGGGTGGATCTATGGCGGAAGCAGCCCATGAGGCCAAATCGAACGGTGCGGAACGAATCATCTGTGCCTTTGTCCATCCCGTCTTTTCCAAACCCGCGGTGAAGCAGCTGGCAGAAGCCCCCATCGACCGGATGATCACTACCAACACGATCCCGATTCCCGAGCAGGATATCGCCCTGCTCAGGGAGCAGTTCCAGCTGGACATTCTGAATGTCGCCCCCCTGTTGGGGGAGGTGATCCGCAGAGCTCATGAGGGCCGAAGTGTTGGGGCCATGTTTGACGAGTAGCCGGCATGCCCGAATTACCAGAAGTCGAAACCTTTCGCAGACATCTACTGCGGGGCAAAGAGCGCTCCCCCTCCATCCTCGGGAAGCGGATCTCTGGTGCGCAGCTTCTCTGGGTGGGAAGCCTTGCGGACCCATCCCCGGAAGAATTCCTTGACCGGATCCCGGGGCAGTATGTTACTGGCGTGGGCCGCAGGGGGAAGTATCTCCTCATCCAGCTCTCCAGAGATACCTTGATCATCCACCTGCGGATGAGTGGAGAGCTGATCGTTGAGGACCAACGTGCCCCGATCAAAGATCACTACCGGTTGCTGGTAAACTTTGAGGATGGGGATCGGCTCGCCTTTAACAACGTGCGAAAATTCGGACGGGTATGGCTGGCAGCAGACCCATCCACCCTCCTGGCAGATCTGGGCCCGGAGCCCCTCAGCGATGCGTTCACCCCGGAGGTACTGCAGACAATCTTATCCGGCTGCAGCCGACAGTTGAAATACCTTTTGCTGGATCAGCAGATGATCGCCGGGATGGGTAATATTTACACCGATGAGGCCCTACACCTGGCCAGGCTGCATCCGACCAGAAAATCGGATTCCCTCTCCGCAGCGGAGGTGGAAAGCTTGTGGAAAAGCATCCGCCAGGTGCTGCAAACCGGGATTAAAAATCAGGGGTCCAGTATTGACTGGATGTACAGGGGAGGGGACTACCAGCGTTTGTTAACAGTGTATAATTTAGAAGGAGAGCCCTGTAAAACCTGTCAAACACCCATTCAGCGTATGCGCATCGCCCAACGAAGCACGTATTTTTGTCCCCACTGTCAACAGGCTCCCGAAGAATGAGGAGGTAATATGCAAGCCGCCTTGCTCCTGTTCATTGTTGTAATCTCGCTGGCCATTGGATTTTTTCTGGGGCTGCTGCTGATCTCAGGAGATAACCCCCTGGCGAAAAAAATCAGCAAAAGCCACAGCCAGGAGGAACCAGAGCCGGGGTCACCCCCACCAGACCCGACAGAGCCCCATTCTGAAAGCTTTGACCTGAAGAAACCCACCGAGGGTTCCAGAGCAATCCTCACGGTCTGGCAGGAAGAGGGAGAGCCCCCCGTGTATGAATGGGATGGTGCTTATTACCACAAGGAAGCTCTTCCAAACCAGATCAGCCACATCCTGACTGTCCAGCAAACCGCCCAGCCCATTCTCCCCGGGCGGGGTGGTTTCCCCTCTCAAGAGGATCTGGTTCCCATCCCAGCTGAAGGGTCACCTGAGGAGGGAGGAGAATTTTTCAGTGTCATTTCTGAAATTGATAAAATCTTGCAGAAAAAACTGGAACACTCTCCCTTGGCTGAAAGGGGGATACACCTGATGGAGAACCATCAACAGGAAATCCGCATCTGGGTAGGATTGGACTCCTATGACTCTATCAATGACATCCCGGATGGGGACGTGCGGGAGTTAATCAATACCGCGGTGAAGGAATGGGAAACCCGGAGCGATTAATTCGCCTTCAAGTTAACAAGCATTCACTGAATTCCTGGGAAATTTGATAGGCCAACCGCTGAGTACCCTCCGGAGGGAGGAACGCGGCTCGGGCAGCAGATAAGACCCGTTCCTGGAGCACCAGCAAGGGAAGATCTAATATCTCTGAAACGACCCGATACTCGTTGGTGAGATCGATTTTTGAAATACTGGGGTCATCGGTATTGATGGTAACATCCAAGCCATCCAGAAGCATTTGTCTGAGAGGATGTTCGGCAAGGGATTCCACCACACCGGAATGATGATTGCTGGTCACACAAACTTCAAAGACGATCCCCCGCTCCCTGGCTAACGCTGCCACCCGGGGATCCTCTAAAACCCGGATACCGTGGCCAATCCGTTCCGCCCCCAACACCTCAATCGCTTCCCGGACATTTTCTGCCCCACCCCACTCCCCGGCATGGATCGTGACCCGCAACCCCCCCCGCCGGGCAGCCGCAAAGAGATCCCGAAAAGGGGCTCCAGAAAACTCTGCTTCATTTCCTGCCAGATCGATCCCGACCAACCCAAGTTCCCGGCGTGCTAAAGCGACCTCCACCACTTCCTCGGCGATTTCAACACCCTCATGACGATTGACACTGGCAATTAAATTAACTCCAATCTCATGCCGGCTGGCGGCTTCCCGCACACTTTCAACCACCCAATCCACCACCTGCGCCACAGGAAACCCCTCCGCCCTGCTGAGGGCCGCAGGGGTAAAGCGCAGTTCAAGATAGCGCACATTGTCGCGGGCCGCATCTTCCACCGCCTCCCAGGAGATCCGCTTGATAATCTCCGGCGATTTATAGAACAAACGCAGGGTTCCGAACTTGGCTAGGAAATTCTCAAACGTGTAGGGCTCTTGATGGTCCATCTGGACCAGAGGCCGCAGGTAGCCGGTGTTTTTAACATCCAGGTTATGGGCCCGGACGATTTCCATCATCGTCCTGACCCGCAAGGACCCCTCAAGATGGCGGTGTAGATCCACTTTGGGCAGTTTTTTATAGAAAGAGGTCTGCTCTTGTGTTAGTTCTTCAGTCATCAGTGAGGGAACCCTGCCTGTCCAGCAGAATTACTCATATTGTACCTGAAAACTGCCTGCATCCAGCTTCCCCACGGATCCACCCACGCTCTCAAAGCCTAATGGGGATCCAGGGCGATACCCGCCTTTCCGAATTGGGAGATGGAAAATGGGCAGGGTCTGCCTGCCAGGACCTCAGCTGGTCGTTTCCTCTTCCAGGCCAGCTTGAATCCGGCTGATATTCCTGGGCCTGAAAGTGAACATGCGGTTGACAAGACTGTAGCGCATATCGTCCATCAGACGCTGGAACATTTCAAACCCCTTGGTTTTGTACTGCACAAGGGGGTCCCGCTGAGCATAGGCCTCCAAGCCAATCGAGACCCGCAGGGCTTCCATCTCAGTCAGGTATTCCACCCACAGCTCAGAAATCACCCGAAGGAAGAGTTCCCGATAAATCCTGGTCAGGGTAAACTTCCCCAGGGTCTCCGCAACGATTTTCAAAGTGGGTTCTGCTAGTTCACCGATCCGCCGGTCCTTGACTTCTTGATATTGCTGTTCCCCCAGTGCACCAGATAAAATCTCCCGGAGGTCTTCCTCCAGAGCTGCCAGGGGTGTGTCAGTTAGCCGGTTCACCTCACTTTTCCCCCAGAGATCCTGGATAACCTCTTGAGCCCCCTCAAGGTGCTCCATGATCCGCCTGGAAAGCGACTCCGGATCCTCTGCTTCCAGGAGCTCAGCCGCGAAGAAAGTATATGTCAGCCGCTGGGTGCGAACCCAGACTCTTTTGTGGCTCTTCTTATCAAAAGCGGCTCTTCGTCCTTCACTGATCCCGGCAAGGATGGGAATCATCTCGGATGTTGTCAGAGCCCGATCGGGAAGATCACGGACCGCCTGATCTATACTGCGGGGGATTCTTGCCTCCTCCGTATCGCCCAGATACCCCTCCAGACGATCCTCAAAAATCGCCTCAATATCCTTGACAAGCTCATCCCCAACAGCTGACCAGGACAGCTGTTCCAGCTCATTTTCATCCACTTCAAGCGCTGTCCCCAGCACCCTCTCAACTGCTCCAATCAACCGGCGGATCTCCATCCTCTTTAACCAATCCGATATCTGCTCCTCCAGCTGGGTTCCAATTTCATCGATCCTTCCCGAACCAAGCGCTGAGATCCCCTCCGGGGTCAGGTCAAGACGGACCCGAAGCAAATCCTGCAGCTCCTCTTCCAGATCTCGCCAGGCCAGCTCATCTTCCTCCATCATCTGCAAGCCGTCTAAAAAGGCATCCAGGGTGTCCAACCGGGTTTCGACCTGCTCATGGTAGTGATCTTCGCGTTCCTGCCATAAGCGGTCGAGTGCTGACAGGATATATGCTTTTTCCGCTTCAAGGGAGTTTTCGGCAATCCTCAGGAAGATCGGCCGCAGCGTCGCCGAGGTTGGCACATCCACCTCATCCAGGAGGTGATCGAGGAGCAGCTGCAGGGTGAAGGAGGGATAGGTTTGCTCCTGGAAGTTCAAGGTCGGCTGGATTTGCTCCAGCCAGCCCAGCAAGCGCCAACCCTGATCGCTGTCGGCGAGGGGGGTCTCCTCAACAAACAGGGTTTCGACCCGACGTCGCACCTCATGGTCCAGCATCTCCATCAGGTCCTGGGTAAGGTCCTTTTTAGTGAACACCCTCTCTCGCTGCTGATAGATTTTTTCCCGCTGGGTGTTGAGGACATCATCGTATTCCAGCAAATGCTTGCGGATGTCGAAATTCGCCCCTTCCACCCGGTTCTGAGATTGCTCCACCACGCGATCCACCAGCGGGTTTGTGATCGGTAAGGATTCATCGACCTGCAGCCGGTTCATCATCGCTTCCATCTGCTGTCCCCCGAACCGGGCCATCAGCTCATCTTCCAGGGAAAGGTAAAACCGCGAGGAACCAGGATCCCCCTGCCGGGCTGCCCGGCCGCGGAGCTGGTTGTCAATCCGCCGTGCTTCATGACGCTCAGAGCCAATCACATGCAGACCGCCCAGCTCTTTCACCCGCTCCTTATCCTCCATGTGTTTCAAGAAATATCCGACTTCCGTGTCGTAGATCCCGAACTCCTCGGGAGAGAGCTCACGCAGCAGGGCTTCCTGCTCCTCGAGAGAGAGCTCATAGGGGTCCTCGATTCCTGACCGATTCAAAACCCGAACGACATTGGCCATGATCTCTTCAGCAAGCTCTCCGCCCAGTTTGATATCCACTCCTCGGCCGGCCATGCTGGTAGCGATGGTGACAGCGCCAAATGCCCCGGCTCCAGCAATGATCTGGCTTTCTTCGGTATGTTTGCGAGCGTTGAGAACATTATGAGTAATCCCCCGCCTCAAAACTTCCCCCAAGCGCTCCTGATAGTCCGGATCCAGGCCCAGGATCGCCAGCAGCAGCTGAAGGTTTTCCGGGGATTTGATATTGAGATTAAGATCCAGCTCCAGCTCCTGGGCAAATCGCCGCAAATCCGCATTGTTGATCTCTGAGAGAGGAATACTGAGCGGCTGCAGGGCAGGGATCCGCCGGCCATCCGCCTGCCGTTGATGCTTCCGAAACCAGGCTTCCCGGATCATGAGAATATATGAAAGTGACCGGACGGCTGGGCCGTTTAGGCGGTGGGAGAGCTGTTCGGAGTTTTCCACCGACGTTGTCCCCACCAAAAGGGGTCGGCCGATGACATGATAGGTGAGGATTTCCTGTGCAATTGCCCGCAGTTTGGCCTCTTCATGGAGGTATATCTCATCAGAATAATCTTTGCGCTTCCAAAAAATCGGGACTTCCTGTGGATCATTCCGGTCTACATAATAGGTGTATTCAAATCCAGTACTGGATTCCCTGCCATGCCTGGTTTCCAACGGTGAATCCGGCAGGGAAGCCACGTAATCCAGGTTTGTGGGAATCGCGATCGGATCCAGATGATAGATTTCATTGAACTCCTCAGATTCTGTGACCGCGGTGCCGGTCATCCCGGAGAGTTTTTGATACATCCTGAAATAGTTCTGGATCGTAATCGTTGCGTAGGTGACATTTTCACTCTGCACTTTCACATTCTCTTTAGCTTCCACAGCCTGGTGAAGGCCATCCGACCAGCGCCTGCCAGGCATCAGGCGGCCGGTGAATTCATCCACAATGACCACCTTCCCCCCCTGGACCAGGTAATCTTTATTGCGTTTGAAAATATATTCGGCACGCAAGGCCTGCTCAAGATACCCTAACAAACGTGCTTGTTCAGGGGTGATATCTTCCGGACGGTCCGGATTTCCAAGCGGCTGCCCCAGCAGCTCTTCAACATGAATTTCACCAAGAGGGGTGAGGGTGATGTTGCGGTCCCGGATGTTAATTTCATAATCCTCCGGCCTGAGCTTTTTGACAATGCCTGCCATCCTCCGATACCATTCAGGATCATCATGCGAGGGACCGGATATGATCAGCGGGGTCCGGGCTTCATCAATTAGCACATTGTCCACCTCATCGATGATCGCATAGAAATGACCTCGCTGCACCCGGTCTGCCAGCTGCATGGCCATGTTATCGCGCAGATAATCAAATCCAAACTCATTATTCGTCCCGTATAAGACATCTGCCTGATAGGCTTGTTTGCGGGGGACCATTTCCAGCTGGTGGCGATCTTCCTGGGGGGATTTCCTCTCCAAATCCACCAGAAAAGCTTTCTTTCCATGTTCTGTGCGGGCTGCCATCTGCAGCACCCCGACCTCTAATCCCAGCAGGTTGTAAATCGGCGCCATCCAGCGTGCGTCACGCCGGGCAAGGTAGTCATTTACCGTCACCAGGTGAACCCCCCTGCTTACCGGGTTTCCCTTCAGGGGGTGAAAGCGCCATTGGGCTGGGTCATCCCCCCAGGTTGCCCGGGCGATTTTTTCCCAGGCAGGGGAAAGGCTGAGCGCATTCAGATACAACGGCAGTGTGGCTGCCAGGGTCTTTCCCTCTCCCGTTTTCATCTCCGCTACATAACAGCGGTGCATGGCGATCCCCCCAATCATCTGAACATCAAAATGCCGTAATCCAATCGTTCTTTTACTGGCCTCCCTCACCACGGCATAGGCCTCAGGAAGCAGGCTGTCCAAGGAGTCTCCCTGGGCCAATCGAACACGGAAATGATCGGTTTTCGCCCGGAGCTGTTCATCCCCAAGCTGTTCGAAAGCCGTTTCCAGATGGTTGATCTGATCCACCTCGGAAACAAAATCTTCCATGATTTGCTTGTGGGGATCTCCCCCGAGAACCCGGATAATTTTTTCAAACATCACATCACCCTGATTGGATTAGATAGGATTAAATTTTCTTATTCCTGGTTGGCCGTTTTACCTTGGCGATTATAGCATATGGGTGTTAATTTCATCTTAGACCTCTCCTGTCGCCGGGGAAGATGCTCTGGTGATATAATTTTTCTCTGTGAGAACAGAAAATCCACTCCCCCAACCCCTCTCTGCGAATCAGCAAATTGCCCGCGCGGCTGGATTGGTCACCCTGGCATTTGTGTTCAGCAACCTGGCAGGGCTGCTGCGGCAGATCCTGGTGGCAAATGCGTTTGGGACCTCTGCCTCCATGGAGGCTTTCAACGCCGCCAACCGGATCTCTGAAACGTTGTTCAACCTGGTTGCTGGCGGCGCCTTGGGATCTGCGTTCATTCCTGCTTTCACAGGGCTGCTGACCAAAGATCAGCAGCAGCAGGCCTGGCATCTCGCCAGCTCGATTGGGAACCTGATCCTTCTGATCCTCACGGCAGCAGCCCTGCTGGCGGCAGTCTTTGCCCCGCAGTTAATCCGGTATGTGATCGCGCCCGGCTTCGCTGCGGATCCCGCCAAAGAAGCCCTGACAATCTCCTTGACCCGCCTGATGCTTCCCTCGGCAGTGATCTTTGGACTCAGTGGTCTGGTGATGGGAATTCTTAACTCCCGGCAGCGGTTTTTCATCCCTGCCCTGACCCCAGCAATGTACCAGATCGGAATGATCTTTGGCGTGCTGGTGCTGGCACCGCGAATTGGTATTTATGGATTAGCCTGGGGGGTGTTAGCTGGGGCCCTGCTGCACCTGCTACTGCAGCTTCCACTGCTTTTCCGACAGGGTGGACACTATGTCCCAACCTTCGGATTGAAATTTCCCCCGGTCCGGAAAGTTGCCCGCCTGATGGGGCCCCGTCTTTTAGGCGTTGCCGTAGTCCAGCTGAATTTCTGGATCAACGTCCGATTAGCCAGCCAGCAGCCGGAAGGAAGCGTCACCGCTATTCAGCTTGCCTTCACCCTGATGCTCATGCCTCAGGCAGCCATCGCCCAATCCATCGCCACCGCCTCTCTACCCACCTTCTCTGCGCAGGTCGCGAGCAATCAAATCATGGAGATGAAAAAATCACTCTCCTCCACACTGCGGGGCATACTGTTGCTCTCCCTCCCTGCTAGCCTCGGTTTGATCTTTCTCCGCGAGGAAATCATCACCCTGCTCTATCAGCGGGGAGCCTTTACAGCAGAATCCACCCGGCTGGTCTCCTGGGCGCTGTTGTGGTATGCGGCAGGGTTGGTCGCCCATGCCCTGGTGGAGATTCTCGCCAGGGCCTTTTATGCCCTGCATGATACCAGGACACCGGTTTTAATCGGCTCTGCGGCAATGTCCCTGAATGTGGTATTCAGTTTCATCTTCTCAGGGCTCTTTTCCAGGATGGGTTGGATGCCGCATGGCGGGCTTGCTCTGGCCAACTCCCTGGCCACCCTGCTGGAAATGGTTGGCCTGCTTGTGATCATGCATCGAAAAGTGGGAGGCCTGCAGGGAGTAAGAATCTGGGGCGGGGTCCGCACAGCCGGCCTGGGAGGGGTGCTGATGGCAGCCGCTCTTTGGGGCTGGTTATCGGCAGCAAAGACAGCCTCCGTCTGGGTGCGGGGTGGAGCAGGGATCCTGCTGGGAGGATTGATCTATACTGCGAGCCTGCTCCTGCTTCAGACTCCAGAAGTCAAGGCAGGGCTGCAGTTTATTCTCAAAAAAATTCAGCCGGGGGATGGATAGCGGGTCCTGTCCAACCTTGATAGGTCAGGGGCTGACCAGCACTTCCATACTGCTGAGATGCTGAATACCAGAGAATCTGCCATCTCTGGCGATAACCTGGACGCGGATCCAGGAAGCAGAGTCGACCAGGAAGGGAACCTGATCTGCAAAGAACCGGTAGCCTCCCCCAAGGTCATCCCCTGCGACTTCGATCACCTTCGTCCCCACCAGTCCCCCCTGGCGATTGAGCAGCTGAACCACCACCAGACCCTGAGGGGCAACCCGTGTAAATCCCTTGACAATCAGCCCATCCCCCTGAATGAGATTACTGGGGATCGGCTGCTGGATGATGATGTTCTCGTTCACATCAAGCGGGTACCTGATACTGGACTGCCCTTCTTCCAGCAGGACGACATCGATACTGGCCAGGGCGGTCACGCGTCCATAGGTATCCCGGGTGCTGATTTCCAGACGGGCTGTTTCTGTGGGCTCACTGATCTCAAAAGAGAGGGTCTTTTTCAGCTGGACCTTACTGGCCTTCGTTTCCTGAAAGCTGATCAGATGCCGGACTACCAGCCGCTCATCTTCCCCATACAAGGACACCTGGACGCGCCGGTCTTCTCCAGGATTGAGATAAGCATTTAAAATGAACGGTGAGGTCAATCTCGATAAAGGGCCTGGACTGATGATTCGAATCTCCCCCTCCGGAAGAGGGTCAGGAAGTGCCGCAGGGGAGGGATCCTCCAGTATGACGGTCGGGGACGGTGATGGTGGCGCCTGGGTGGGGGAAATCTCCTCCGTGGCCGAAGGAGGGAGTGCTGTTTCTGTCGCTGTGGGGTCCGGATCTTGCTGGGGTTGCGGCGAAGTGGTTTGCCGTAAACTGCTCAGATCAGAGTCGGTAAACGAATCCGCGGTCAGCGCTACCGCGGTCGGGAGATATTCTTCAGGAATGAAGGTGGGGACTTGATCCTGGAGGGAGGAGAAATTACAGGCCCCCAGGATCAAACCCAGGATCAATCCTGCCCACAGGAAACAGACAGCTCTATGGGTCATCAGGGTGGAAAGCTTCCGGCTAACGCAGTCATTCACCATTAAACTTAGCAATCACATCCAGCAGGTCACTCAGGGAAACCGGTTTCCCAAGGAACAATTGGGCCCCGGCCTGGATCACTTCATCCAGGAGCTGATCCTCGGGCAAGGCAGATAGAACAATGATCGGCGTGGACTGGACCAGCTGATCTGCAGTCAATTTTTCTATCAGCTGGAGTCCGGAGATCCCCGGTAAATTAAGGTCAACAAAAATCAGGTCAAAATACTCATCCTGAATAGCCCGCAATGCTTCATCAGCGCTCGCAGCCACAACAGCATAATGATCAGCGAGGGAAACGGCTTTGATATAGGTTTCCAACGCATCCCGATCATCATCAATGAATAAGATCCGACCCACTGCTTCTCCTCCAAATCCTCCGCGGACTGAGCATTTCCAACTTATTCAGCACCCGGGCCTTCATCGGGGGGAGCCGTGCCCAGGAGTGTTAAAGTTGATACACACCGGTAAATTTTTCAGTCAGGTAGGCCAGGTACGGCCCTGTTTGAATCTCCTGACCAACGATCCGCTGGACCAATTCCTGTGGTTTGTATTTCGCGCCATGCTGATGGACGTGCTCTCGAAGCCATGCCAGAAGGTCACGGTAGTCACCATTCCGGATCTGCGCGGAAAGCTCAGGGATATCCTCCTGCAACTTGTCCCACAGCTGTGCAGAGATCAAGTTCCCCAGCGCATAGGTGGGAAAGTAGCCGAGAATCCCCGCCGACCAATGCACATCCTGTAGCACCCCGTCGGCATCGTCGGTCGGGGAAATCCCCAGATATTCTTCCATCCGGTCTTTCCAGGCCTCCGGCAGGTCTGCTACCGCCAGCTTCCCCTCCATCAACGCAATTTCAAGCTCAAGGCGGAGCATGATGTGCAGGTTGTAGGTGGCTTCATCCGCCTCCACCCGAATCAAAGAAGGTTCAACTTTATTAATCCCCTGGTAGAAGGTGTCCAGCGCCACATTGCCCAGCTGCGCGGGAAAAAAATCCTGCAGTTTGGGATAAAAGTATACCCAAAAATCATAGGATCTACCAACCAGGTTTTCAAACATCCGGGATTGGGATTCATGGACCGCGAGGGATGCACCGGTGCCGAGGGGTGTCCGCTCCAGCGCTGGTGAGATGCCCTGTTCGTAAATGGCATGCCCCCCTTCATGGAGGGTGCCAAACAAAGCAGTGTTGAGATAAGCTGGATCTACCCGGGTTGTGATCCGCACATCATCAATGCTGAAATTTGTTGTAAAGGGATGAGCGGATTTATCCTGCCTGCCGCGAGTCCAATCATACCCGAAGGCTGTGATCACCTCCTCCCCAAAATCCCACTGTCCGTGCTCGGGATAATTCCCATGAAGAAATCCATCCTCCACTTGTTCCTGCTCTCCGATGGCCCGGATGAGAGCCACCTGCCGGGGACGAAGCTCTGAAAACATTTCCTGGACTGCGCTGGTCTTCATCCCGGGCTCAAAATCGTCCAACAGGGGATCATAGACATGGTCAAATGGGGCAAAGAACTCCGCATACTGCCGCCTCATTGAAACAATGGTCTCCAGGTGGGGTTGAAAATGCTGGAAGTCATCCCGCTCCCGAGCTTCTACCCAGGCGCGATGGGCGGAGGCGGTCACCTTTGAGAACTCTGTGACAAACTCAGCGGGAACACGAACTTTCTTATCATATTCCCGCTTGGTGACCTCAACCAGCTTGGCAGGATCAGAATCCGGATCCAATGATTCCTGGTAGTCCAGCAAGCGTTCCAGGAGGGACCCCGTCTCAGGGGCGATAAATTTTTGATGGGCAATCCCCCGTAAAGTTCCCAGCTGATTTCCCCTGGCCTGGGTACCCCCCGGGGGCATGTAGGTCTGCTGATCCCAATCCAGCAGCGCTGCGGCCCGCTCTAAATCAACAATTTCAGCCAGGGTTGACTGCAGTGCCTTAAAATATTTTTCCATTCCCAATCCCTTCTGATCGATGTGATTTTCCTGGCTGCGCCGGTCTGCTTCAGGACCCCTGTTCCTGCGCTCATCAAACCCGCCCACAGGAAAAAACCTCACCAGGAGCAACCTGATAGAGGTTCATTCCAGCAGCGGTGCTCTGCCAGGTGATTTGCTCTAATCTTACCATGAGTTGTCCCGCCGGGTGCCCGAGAAAGGTCTCCTACTCCTCAGCTGTTGGTTTCCTTTTCCAACCAGGCCAGGTAATCTGCTGATCCGGCGATCACCGGCAGGGCAAGAACCTCTGGTACCTGATAAGGATGCAGCTTTGAAACCAACGAGATCAGAGCAGGATCCACAAGTTCAACCTTTGTCTTGACCACAAGCAGAACCTCCTGATCTTCCTCCACTTCCCCTTGCCAGTGATAAATTGATTTCATCCCGGAGAGGATATTCACACAGGCAGCAAGCCTCGCTGATACCAGTCGGGAAGCAATCCTCTCTGCCGTGTCCTGATCCGGGCAGGTGACCAGGACAAGGCAGTATTGAGTCTGTTCCATAATCTCCATCCTTGTTGACGAGGGTCAAGCAAACGCGGCAGGTTATCTTCTGGATGAACCCCGGCGGTTTCCCCACCGCCCGGCGGAGAGCCGATAGAGCAAGTAGTCCCAGGTATTACCCATTAGATTCCCCATGCGGATCATCCGCAGGATGATTTTTATCTCCTGTACAGTCTCTTTTCCGTAGCTCTCAAGCAGCTGCTTTTCCAGTGCATCCGCCGGCTGAGCGTTCCTCTCCGCCCAATGCCTGGCATAGACCAGCGCCATGGCTTGATCATCCGGGGTATTCTCCGGGATCAAACCCGAGAGGAGCTGCTCCAGTTCTTCCTGGCCAATCCCGGCGTTGACTGCCTGGGAGATATGAAAAGATTGGCAGTAGCGGCACTCGTTCACATCCGTGACCACCAGCATTAACCGTTCTCGAAAGGCTTTTGAAATTTGATTGCTTCGAACTGCCCGCCGAATGGCGGCCCGGCGGGAGATCAGATACCGGAAATCTTTCCAAAATTCGCTCCACCCGGAATAATAACGGCACCGAAAAGGGTCCAAGAAAACCTTCCTCAGGGGGACTGATTATTCATACCGAAGTGCTTCCACCGGTTGAAGATTGGCAGCTCGATTTGCTGGATAGATCCCAAAGAACAACCCGACCGCGATTGAGAATAAGGTAGCCAGCAGCACGGAGTTCAGGCTGATCTCCGGATCAATGCTCACATCATTGGCAGCAGCGATTTGACCGACAACAAAGGAAATCAACCAGCCAAACCCAATCCCCAGCAATCCTCCCACCAGGCTCAGCAAAAGCGATTCCCCCAGGAACTGGATCAGGATATCTAATTTCCTCGCTCCCAGGGCTTTTCTGAGCCCGATCTCGCGGGTCCGCTCAACGACTGAAACCAGCATGATATTCATGATCCCGATTCCCCCTACCAGCAGGGAAATCGCTGCAATTCCTCCCAGGAAAACTGTCAGGACGCTGGTGACCGAGGAGGCTATCCCGATAATATCATCCTGACTGATGATCGTAAAATCATCCTCCCCCAGCTCTGTCCTGTGCCGCTTCCGCAGGATCTCGGAGATCTCCTGCTCAGCTTGTTCAATGGCATCCGTGTTGAAAGCCTGGACAAACAGCACATCCACCTGATTAAAATTTGGCCGCTTGATCAATCGGGTTTGAGCGGTCGTCAGGGGGATGATCACCTGGTCATCCTCATTATTAAAGGCTGACCCGCCCTGTTCCTTCAAAACGCCAATGACCAGGAAGGTCTGCCCGTCGATGCGGAATTTTTCCCCGACAAGCCCTACTTTGCGGTCAAAGAGCTTTTCGCCCACATCCGTCCCAATCAAGGCAACCGAGGATCGGCTGAGGGTTTGACTCTCGGTGAAAAATGACCCTTCCTGAAGCTTCAAATTGCGGATTTCCTGGTAGTTTGCTGTGACCCCGGTCAGGGTTGTCAGCGTAGATTCCCCCGCATAGGACACCTCCGCCCGATCCTGCAGCGCGGCTGCGACCCCGGAGACTGAGGGGGCCTGGAGGGGATCATTGATAGCGTCTGCGTCCCCCAGGGTGATCGGTTTTGGATTCCGGACATCATCACTTCCACTCTGGGCCACGAATAGCAGGTTGGTGCCGATCCCTTCAATCTCGCCCGTGATCGTATTCTCTGCCCCGCTTCCAATTGCCAGCATGGCGATCACAGCAGCCACTCCGATCACGATACCCAGAATGGTCAGCCCAGATCGGAGCTTGTTGGCAATCAAACTATCCAGTGCTTCCAGGAATGCCTGCCAGAGGTTCATTCTTCGTCCCGATCCACCACTTTCCCATCGCGGATGTGGATGATTCGCTGTGCTTGATGGACAATTTCCGGATCATGCGAGACGATAATCAGGGTCGTTCCTGTTTCCCGGTTCAGGTTGAGCAGGAGTTTCATCACCTCATCTCCCGTTTTTGTATCCAGGTTTCCTGTCGGTTCATCTGCCATGACAATGGAGGGTTGATTCACCAAAGCCCTGGCAATCGCCACCCGCTGCTGCTGACCCCCCGAGAGTTCGTTGGGCTGATGGTGAATCCGGTCTGCCAGCCCAACATCGACCAGGGCATTTTCAGCTCGCTCCCGGTGGTTTGTTCCATTAGCGGAATAGCGGAGCGGCAGCATCACATTCGCTAACGCTGTAGCCCGGGGGAGAAGGTTGAAAGTCTGAAAGACAAACCCCACCTTCCGATTGCGGATATCTGCCAGCTGATCATCAGTCAGCTCCGCGACACTTTCCCCATCCAGGTAATATTCACCAGCCGTTGGGCGATCCAGGCAGCCCATGATATTCATCAGGGTGGATTTCCCGGACCCGGAAGGCCCCATGATCCCCACGACTTCCCCCGCCCAGATCTTTGTTGTTAATCCCCGGAGCGCGTGCACCTCCACCTCCCCCATCTGATACACCTTGGTGATATTTCGAGCGTCAACAACAAGTCGTGTTTCTTTGTTCATCGGATCTAATTGTCAAACGCAGGGGGTGGGCCGCTTTGGCTCTGGAAATCAAACGGCGGGTTGAGGACCACCTCATCCCCGGGCCTCAGCTCCCCTCCGACCACTTCACTTTCTGTATCAGAAGAGGCCCCCAGCTCCACTTCAACTGTCTCCAGTTCACCGTTGCGAATCACATACACCACCCGATCGCCTTCCTGGACCCGGACGGCCCGGTTGGGAATTAACAGCACATTCTCCAGTTCACTGACAACGATATTGGCTGCAGTAGTCATTCCCGGGAGAACCATCGCATCCGGATTCTCCAACACCACAGTCACCTGGTAATTGATAACCCCTTGAATATTGGTTCCAGCCAAATCTACTTTCGCGACCTCACCGCTGTATTCTTGCGCCAGCAAAGCGTCCAGGGTGATTGTGACCGGCTGCCCGACCTTTATTTGATTGATGTCCACCTCAGAAACCTGCAAATCGGCATATAGCGCAGTAAAGTCATCCAACCGAAAGGCAGTCATTCCCTGGCTGACCTGATCTCCAGTCAGGACCTCGACTTTGGTAATCGTACCGCTGAATGGGGCGGTAATGGTCGCTGTCTCCAGGGCTGATTCTGCCGCAGCAACCCGCGCCTCGGCTGCGGCCAGCTCTGCCGGATCCACACCTTCCCCCCGCTCCAAACGCTCCAATTCACGGCGGGCATCCTCCACCTGCGCCCTTGCCAGAGCAATGTCCCCGGGAGGAAGGCCATCCATCACCCGCTCCCATTCTTCTTCCGCTTCCTCCAGTTGGGCTTCCGCAATGGCTACATTGGCCCGGGCAACCTCCTGATCAATCTCGCTGCTGGCAGTTTCCAGGGCATCCAGGTTCCATTCAGCCAGCGTCACCGCTGTCTGCGCATCGGATAAATTAACCAGGGCCTGGGCCCGAACAGGATCATCCTTATCCCGGCCGCTGTATTTTTCAAATTCGTCCTTGGCGTCCTCAAGGGCATTTTCTGCCAACACCAGCTCTCCTTTCGCCTTCCGGATCGCGTTATTGTCAGCCGGGTTTTCCTGGTAATACAAAATCCGCTCTGCATCCTCCAGGGCTTTTCTAGCATCTGCGACCGATTTCTGGGCCTGGGATTGCACCAGCACAGGGTCCAGGGCATCTGCCAGGGATCGTTCTGCTGAGTCTAAAGTCAGCAGCGCATTGGCGTACTGCAGCTCAGAGTTGCGCAAATTTTCCAGCGCCAGCTTGGCGTTGAAGAGTTCCGCCTGGGAAGAAATGATGGTCTGGGGCAGGGATTTCTGTTCCAGGTTGGCCAGGACGGCCCCTTTTTCCACCCGCTCGCCGAGCTCAACGGCAACCTGTTCAACAGTACCGCTGGTCTTCCAGACCAGGGTTGCGGATTGACGGGCCCGGATATTCCCGGTTGCTCCAATCACGGAAACCAGGGTTCCCCGCTGAACCCGGACAGTCTGATATTGGTCGCGGAGTGCCTGCTGCCGGTTCTGGATGCGGATCAGGATGAAAGTGGTCAGGGCCAGGGCCAGAATGGCGACCACAATGATCACGATCAAGGTAGTTTTATTAATATTTTTAAATCGGTCCTTTAACGCAGTGAGCATAACCCCTCAATGATAACGCCTGCTGGATGGTCTCATCAATCGGGAGTGGATGACAAGATGTACGGGGAATCCAGATTGCAGGTTTGTATCTCTGACCGATCCCTCCCTATCTTACTGAACGGTCGGTAAGTAAGTATAAAACCAGCCCAGAAATTCGTCAAGGTCACCCCCCTCACACAGAAGAGCTGGACGCAGAAATCAGCATAAACCCGGGGAAGGCGGGGAACAATAAGGTTCCAGGCTGGACCGCCCGGGCGAAGATAAAAAGCTCCTCCTCACTCAGAGGGTGATAACTTTCCTCGCCTGGAATTGTGCTTCAATGATATCAGTCATCCCGCCGACCACTCCCACCGCAACCTGATCTGCAGCATCAAAATAGTTGAGACAGGTTCCGCAGAGGACCAGGTGAACGCCCGCTTTTTCCAAGGCACGCAGCTCCTCCAGGACTGGAGAATCCGCAAGAACCAGCCTGACTCCTTCGGCGTAGAAACAGATCACTGCCGGCAAAACCTCTGCTTCCTTCAGCAAGCGCAGATAGGTTTTAATTAATTTTTGCTGCAGCTCTTCCTCCGCCTGTCCCATCCCTCCCCTCGTGATCAAGATCACCGTGTGAGCTGCCTGTTCTTTCAGGTCCATCTCTACCTCCTGAAATTATTATTTTAATCCTAGGAAAACCTGCATTTCCTCAAACAAAATTAACACTGCCCGACTGCCCTTGTGATATACTTGTGATATATCACAAACCCATTTTTGCCTCATCCCCACTCGAGAAATTGGCTCAGTACCGGGGGTGAGTAGTGACATGCGGCAGAGAAATTGATGACATCCAGACGTGCACAAATCAGGAAGATCATCTACCATCAATGCAGTTGGATCCCGCGGAATCATCCGCACTCGATCCTCACAACGAGGAGTATACGCGATGTATAAAATTGTTGCAAAAGAAAAACTTGCCCCCCAAATTACCCGGTTGTCCGTGGAAGCGCCTGAAGTTGCCAGATCCCGTAAAGCCGGCCAGTTTGTTGTCATCAGGGCAGACGAAACAAGTGAACGTGTCCCCCTGACCATCGTGGATTCCGATCCAGAAAAAGGCACCATTGACCTGATCATCCAGGATGCTGGGTTCAGCACCCACTGCCTGACCTGTACTGAAGAAGGCGACGCCTTCAAAGACGTCCTGGGCCCCCTGGGAAAACCCACTGATATTGAGGAGTACGGCACGGTTGTTTGTGTGGGAGGCGGTGTGGGGACAGCAGTGCTCTACCCGATTGCCAAAGCTCTTAAAGAAGCTGGCAACGAGGTGATCACGATCAACGGTGCCCGCAATAAGGAGCTGGTTATCCTGGAGGAGGAGCTGGAAGAAGTGAGTGATGAACTGATCATCACCACCGATGACGGCAGCTACGGCATTAAAGGATTCGGATCCACGGTGCTGCAGGAAATGATCGATGAGGGTAAGGAAATTGATTTTGTGGTAGCGATCGGACCCACAATCATGATGAAAGCGGTCGCAGAAGTCACCCGCCCCTATGGGATTCCCACCATTGTCAGCCTGAATGCGATTATGATTGATGGGACGGGAATGTGCGGGGGCTGCCGGGTCACCGTGGGGGATGAAGTTAAGTTTGCCTGTGTGGATGGCCCTGAATTTGACGCTCACCTGGTTAATTTTGATGAACAGATCGCCAAGCACCACTATTATGACCAGGAACAGGCCTGTCAAATGGAGAAAATGATTGATGAAGCTGAACAGGAGAAAGCATAATGGCTGAGAAAAGTTCCCCGCGAAAACGCCGACCCAAAAAGGAACGGATTCCCCGCCAGAGCATGCCCACCCGGCCGGCAGAAGAGCGGATTCAGGATTTCAATGAGGTAGCCACGGGATATACCAAGGAGCTTGCGCTCAAAGAAGCAGAACGCTGCCTGCAGTGCCCCACGCACCCGTGCGTGGACGGATGCCCGGTATCGATTGATATTCCAGGTTTTATTGCTCAAATCAAGGAAGGGGATTTCATTGCCGCTGCAAAAACCCTCAAAGAAACCAACACATTGCCGGCGGTGTGCGGACGGGTCTGTCCACAGGAGGAGCAGTGTGAAGAGGTTTGTGTGGTTGGTAAAATCGATGAACCTGTGGCAATCGGAAGATTGGAGCGATTTGCAGCGGATTATGAACGGAGCCAGGGCACTGTCTCGCTGCCGAAAATCGCCCCTGACAGCGGCAAAAAAGTGGCCGTGGTCGGATCCGGTCCCGCTGGAATTACCGTCTCCTATGAACTGCTCCAGGCCGGTCACCACGTGACCATCTATGAGGCGCTCCATGAACTTGGTGGAGTGCTCGTATATGGAATTCCGGAATTCCGCCTCCCGAAAAAAATCGTTGCCGCGGAGATTGATACAATCAAGAAGATGGGGGCTGAGATCCGGCTTAATATGTTGATCGGCAAAACAAAAACAATTGACCAGCTGATGGAAGAAGAGGGCTTTGATGCTGTCTTCATCGGCACGGGAGCAGGGCTGCCGATGTTTCTTAACCTCCCGGGAGAAAATCTCAACGGAATCAGTTCCGCAAACGAGTTCCTCACCCGGGTGAATCTGATGAAAGCCTTCAGGGAGGAGTATGTCACGCCGGTGAAAGTTGGCAAGAAGGTATCTGTGATTGGCGCGGGCAACGTGGCCATGGACTCAGCCCGCTCTGCACTCCGGGTTGGTGGAGAGGGAACAGAAGTCAGCATCGTCTACCGCCGATCCCGGGAGCAGATGCCCGCCAGAGAAGAAGAAATCCACCATGCAGAAGAAGAGGGGATTATCTTCAACTTGCTCACCAATCCGCTGCGATTCATTGGCGATGAAAAGAACAATGTCACAGCAATGGAATGCATTAAGATGGAGCTGGGAGAACCGGATGACAGCGGCCGGAGGCGGCCTGTCCCCATAGAGGGATCAGAGCATATTGTAGAAACGGACACCGTGATTGTCGCCCTGGGGACCATGCCCCGAAAGTTTATCGCCCAGACCACACCGGATTTAAAAACCAGCGATTGGGGCACTTTCCTCGTCGACGAGGAAACCGGCGCCACCAGCAAAGAGGGCGTTTTTGCCGGGGGAGATATTGTCACCGGATCTGCCACGGTGATCCAGGCAATGGGGGCAGGACGGGATGCCGCCCGGGCGATCAATGAGTATTTGTCAGAACTATAACAGCCCGTTCCCGCAATCCAGCTGATCCTCAAAAGGGGCTGTCCCAAAAGTCATGGGCACAGCCCCAATTTTTTAATATAATGGGGGAATGACAGAACAAATCTTCAAACCCTACACGCCAAAACAAGGCCTGCTGCTGCCCCCGAATCTGGAAGAGATGATCCCGGAAGGACACCTGGTGCGGGTGGTGGATGAGATGATCGAGCGGTTGAATATCGAACCGCTGAAGAGGCAATACAAAGGAGGGGGAACCAGCGCCTACCATCCGAAGATGCTGTTGAAGGTGCTGGTATATGCCTATACCCAGCAGACCTTTTCCTCCCGGAAGATTGCCAAAGCTTTGCGAGAAAACATCTATTTCATGTGGTTGAGCGGGATGAGTCAACCGGATCACCGAACGATCAACCGCTTCCGGGGGGTGGTGATGAAGCAGGTGGTGGAGGAAGTGTTTTACGGGGTGGTGGAACAGCTGTTGGAGATGGGGCTGGTGGATTTAGAGAGATATTTTGTGGATGGGACCAAAATTGAAGCCAATGCCAACCGTTACAGTTTTGTCTGGCGAAAGAGCACGGAGAAATACAAAGCCAATCTGCAGAAGAAAGTCAAAAAGCTGCTGGAACAGATTGATGAGATCGAGGAAGAAGAGGACCGCCGCTATGGGGACAAAGACTACCCGGAGGTGGGAGAAGGGGTGGAAATCGATGCGGAAGAGATGAAAAAGGCGGCCGAGAAAATCAGCCGGAGGCTGGAAAAAGACCCGGAGAACAAAAAACTCAAAAAAGCCAAGCGGGATCTGGAACAGGATTTCATCCCCCGGGAAGAGAAATATGAACGGTATGAAGAAACCTTCCAGGGCAGAAACAGCTTCTCCAAGTCGGATGAGGACGCTACCTTCATGAGAATGAAGGAAGACCACATGAGAAATGGGCAGCTGAAGCCGGGGTATAACATCCAGATGGGCACCGAGGGACAATTCATCACGGGATTCAGCATTCATCAGCGGGCGGGGGATACCAGCTGTTTGAAAGATCACCTGGAACAGCGGAAACACTGGCTGGGGAAAGATCCTCAGATCTTGGTCGCCGACGCGGGATACGGCAGTGAAGAAAATTATGCCTATCTACAGGAGAAAAAGATCACTCCATATGTGAAGTACAACCATTTCCACGAGGAGCAGAAACGGAACTACCGCAAGAAGAACCCATACCGGCAGGACAACTTTTGCTACCTGCCTGAGAAAGATCAGTATCAGTGTCCGGAAGGAAAGTGGCTGACCTATCAATTTACCAAAGAAGTAACCAGCTACAACGGGTATCCAAGTCAGCGCAGGGTGTATCAGTGTGAGGATTGTGCGGGTTGTCCGGTGAAAGAAGAATGTACCCGTTCGAAGTACAACCGGAGATTGTATATTGGGGAGGAGCTCCGGGCGATGCGGAAAAGGGCCAGTGAGCTGCTGACATCCCCGGAAGGGGTGAAGCTGCGGTCCCAGCGGCCGATTGAAGTGGAAGCGGTGTACGGCCGCTTGAAACATAACTGGAGTTTTCGGAGGTTTTTATTGAGGGGAATCGAAAAAGTGAAAGTGGAGTGGGGGCTTTTATGTATAGCTCATGATATTGCGAAAGTGGCGGTTCAATAGCCGTCCCTTTTTTTGGTTTTTTTTAATCTCATCCGGGATGATGGAAAAAGCAAAAGGGGCTGCTTTTTAGACAGCCCCTTTTTTCTGGTTATACGCAGTCTCCCGGAGGGGGCGCCCCCCTAATTTACAGGGGTCTGAGTGGTATAATTCAGGGTGGTGTGCTCCCTCTGCGCAGCACACATTTTGGTTAAAAAAAGCTGGCTGTAAAAGGAATTTTTATGGATATCGGGTCCATTCAATCGATAAATATTGACCAGGAGATGCGCTCCTCCTACCTGGATTACGCCATGAGTGTGATCGTGGCCCGGGCGCTGCCGGATGCGCGGGATGGATTGAAACCCGTACACCGACGGATTTTATACGCCATGCATGACATGGGCATCCGCGCAAGCAGCAGTTACAAGAAATCAGCCCGCATTGTCGGGGAGGTGCTGGGAAAATATCATCCCCATGGGGACAGTGCGGTTTATGATGCCATGGTTCGGATGGCTCAACCCTTTTCAATGCGCTATCCCATGGTCGACGGCCAGGGAAATTTCGGCTCCATTGACGGAGATGAACCGGCCGCCATGCGCTACACCGAAGCCCGGATGGACGCCATCGCAGAAGAGATGCTTTCCGATATCCAAAAAGACACGGTGGATTTCATTGACAATTTTGACGGCTCCCTGCAGGAGCCAGATGCCCTGCCTGCCCGGCTGCCCAACCTGCTGCTCAACGGTGCTTCCGGCATCGCAGTTGGGATGGCCACCAATATCCCCCCCCACAATCTCAATGAATTGGCTGCTGGGATCACTCATCTCATTGATCATTATGAAAATATTGACCAGGTCACCATCGAAGATCTGCTGCAGCATATCCCTGGGCCAGATTTTCCCACAGGAGGGATTATCATCGGGGATGACGGCATCCGGCAGGCATACGTCACAGGACGGGGCAGAATCGTCCTCCGCGGGCGGGCTCACATTGAGGAAATGCCGGGGCAGAGCGGACGCTTCCGGATCGTGATCACGGAAATCCCTTACCAGCTTAAAAAAACTACCCTCATTGAGCGAATTGCCGGTTTGGTCCGGGAAGAGAGAATCAAGGCCATATCCGACCTCCGCGATGAGTCGGACCGGGAGGGAATGAGCATCATCATCGAATTAAAGCGCAACGCTCAGCCCCGAAAGGTGCTTTTCCAGCTCTATAAATATTCCGCTTTACAAACCACGTTCGGCGCCCAGATGCTGGCTTTGATCGACGATGAACCGCGGCTGCTTTCGCTGAAACAAGCCCTGCAGCTGTATCTTGAGCACCGTCTGGATGTCATTCAGCGACGTACCCAGCATGATTTAGATAAGGCTGAAGAGCGAGCTCACATTCTGGATGGTTTGTTGATCGCGCTCGCCAACCTGGATGACGTCATCGAGACCATTCGGAATGCCGAGGATGTCAATGCTGCAAAAGATACCCTCATGGAACGCTATCAGCTGACCGATCTGCAGGCCCAGGCCATCCTGGACATGCAGCTAAAACGTCTGGCTGCGCTTGAACGGAAGAAGATTGAAGACGAACATGCAGAATTAATTGAAACCATCAAATACCTGAAAGGTCTCCTGGCCAGCAGGGAGCAGCAGCTGGAAATCATCAAAGAGGATCTGGAAGACCTGGTAGAAAAATATGGGGATGAACGCCGCACAGATATTGCCCCTGATGCCAGGGAAGAAATTGATGAGGAAGACCTGGTACCGGATCTGCCGATCTTTATCAGCATCACGGAACGGGGATATATCAAGCGGGTCACAGCGCACACCTTCCGGGCCCAGAAACGGGGGGGCATCGGTGTTAAGGGGCACAGCATGCGGGATGAAGATGAAGTCATGGCGCTGATCCGGGCAAGAACGCTGGATACCGTTCTCTTTTTCTCTGACAGGGGGAAAGTATACTCCGCAAAAGCGTATCAAATTCCGGAGGCCAGCCGCACCGGCCGGGGCCTGTCGATTGTCAACGTCCTGAACATTGACCCCCAGGAAAAAATCACCGCTATTGTCCCGGTGGCGGATTTTAAGGATGCCCGGTACTGCACGATGGTCACAGAGGAAGGGATGATCAAACGAGTGGATCTATCAGAGTTCGAGTCCGTCCGACCCTCCGGACTGATCTCGATCAACCTCAAGGACGATGATCGTCTAGGCTGGGTGCAGCTTTCGAGTGGGAAAGACGAGATCATCCTGGTCACCCGGAAGGGCTATGCTCTGAGATTTTCGGAGCAGGATGTGCGGCCGATGAACCGCCCGGCAATGGGTGTAATCGGAATTCGGCTCCGGGAAGGAGACTCGGTGGTGGGGATGGATATTGTTGAAGAGGGGGGGGATTTGCTGACCATCACCGACCAGGGCTTTGGAAAGAGGACCGCATTAGAAGACTATCCCACTCGAAGTCGGGCGACAAAAGGAGTCCTGACCCTGGACAAGAAAGCCATCCCCACGATTGGTGAGATCGCTGCTGCCCGGGTGGTCCAGGAAGAAACTGACCAAATCACAATTATCTCCGCTGTGGGAACTGTAATGCGCACCAATGCCAGTTCAATTTCCCGCTACAGCCGGGTGGCGCGGGGGGTGTCCATTATGCAGATGCGGGAAGGGGACCAGGTGGCCTCCATGGCCCGGTTCAGCAGGCTTGAACTTGATGAAGATACCTCAGAAGAAACCTAATCAGACAGGCTCTGGAACATAAAAAAAACCACTCCAAGGATGGAGTGGTTTTTTCATCAGGTGATGCCCGGTTTAGATCGGAAGGGTAACTTTCCCGGTCACCAGCAGACAGAATGAACTCAAGATCAGGACAGAGAGAAAAAGCAAGATGGCAATAATGAACCGCTGCGCAGGGGTCATGCCGAGAAACTGCGGTTTTGGCTGCGGTTCACCCCAGACTTCCTCTTCTGAGAAATCAAAATCCCCATCAAATTGATTTCGGATATCATCAATACCCATGCCGATCTCCCTGAATGGATAATGCTGTTTGTAGTGTAGCGTATTTTCAGGATCTGTCAACCAGGCGGAGTCGGATCTCGCCGCCATGATAAACCCGTTCAGGAGCCGATCCCCCTTTTACCCGAATCCCGCCCCAGCTGCTCAGACCCAACAGCACACCCTGGTCAATTTCTTCCCCCCCCTCGCTGAGACTGATCCACTCTCCCCGATAGGCAAGCAAGTCCTGCCAGAGATTTATGAATTCCTGGTTGAAAATCAGTTGATAGAGCTCAAGCAGATCTGCGACAATGTCAACCAGCAGGGGCAGTCTCCTGACTTCTGAACCCAGTTCCCGTGCCAGAGAAGTCGCCGGGAACTGAAGATGGGTCCGGTCTGGAATGCTCCCCGGGTGTACATTCACACCAATCCCCAGGATGATATCTGTCAAGCTGTCCCCCTTCCAGTGGGCCTCTACCAGCACCCCGCAAATCTTTTTATCCTGGATCAGGACATCGTTTGGCCATTTGATCAGGGCCGGCAGTTGATAACTTTTTCGAACCGCTCTGGCCACTGCCAGAGCGCCCAGACCGCTGAACCGCCCCGGCGGGCCCTCCAGCTTCCAATCTGGCTGAGGGGTCAGGATAAGGCTGAATGCCAATCCCTGACCCGGCGATGATAACCATGAACGGCCCCTCCTCCCCCGACCTGATGTTTGATGATCCGCAGCGATAAGGGTCAGATTCGCCGCACCCTCCCTGGCCATATTCTCCGCAAATGAATTGGTTGAATCCACCTGGTCCAGGAGGACAATTCCTCCAAGCGGGAGATCAGAGAGCGCTTTTCGCCATTTTTGCTGGTCCATTTCCTAATTGTAATCCACAAGTCCCGGGATCCATAGGCTGTACCGCGCCCTTTTAAAAATATCAAGGGCTGCTTCAAAAAGCAGCCCTGAGTTATCTAAAGTTGGGGGACCGGTGCGGTCAGACCCGGTTTTTGATCGGCATGCCCCCATTTTTTGGATGGGGCACCGGGAAAATTTCATCCAATTGATCACTATCAACAGTCTCCTGATCAAGGAGTTTTTCCGCAAGCGCATCAAGAATTTCTCGATGTTCTTGAAGTATTTCTTTGGCCCGGAGGTAGGACCGCGTGACCAGATCACGGACCTCCTGATCAATTTCCTCTGCGACAGATTCGGAGTAGTCCCGCTGTTCAGAGAATTCCTTCCCCAGGAAGACCATTTCGTCTTTCTGCCCATAAACCATCGGACCCAGTTCAGTACTCATCCCCAATCGGGTCACCATTTGCCGGGCTAATTTTGTTACCCGTTCCAGGTCGTTGGAGGCACCAGAAGTGATGTCACTGAACACCAGCTCCTCTGCAGCCCGACCCCCCAATAAGCTCACCATATCGGCCAGCATCTTGTTTCGAGAGACGAGGGTGCGGTCATTTTCTGGCAGGATCAGTGTGTAGCCACCGGCCTGTCCGCGGGCAATGATCGAAACCTTGTGAACGTGATCAGCCTCGGGGAGGGAACGGGCTGTGATGGCATGACCGGCTTCATGATAGGCAATGATTTGCTTTTCCATGTCACTGATCAAGCGGCTTTTCCGCTCCGGACCGGCGATCACCCGTTCAATGGATTCCTCAAAATCCTCCTGGCCAATAACTTTTTTTCCATTTCGGGCAGCTAATATCGCTGCCTCATTGATCATGTTCTCCAGATCAGCCCCCACAAATCCCGGGGTGGCCTTTGCCAGGGTTTTTAGATCTACATCTGGTCCGAGCGGTTTCCCCCGGGCGTGAACCTCGAGAATTGCTTCCCGTCCGCGGATATCCGGACGATCCAAAATCACCCTGCGGTCGAAACGACCCGGCCTGAGCAGCGCTGGGTCAAGCACATCCGGCCGGTTGGTTGCTGCAACGATGATCACATTCGTATCCGTATCAAACCCATCCATCTCAACCAGGATCTGGTTGAGAGTTTGCTCGCGCTCATCATGGCTTCCCCCTAAACCGGCACCGCGATGCCGGCCAACCGCGTCGATTTCATCCACAAAAACAATACACGGGGAATCACTTTTTGCTTTCTCAAAAAGGTCCCGCACCCGGCTTGCACCGACACCGACAAACATCTCTACAAATTCAGATCCAGAGATGGAATAAAAAGGAACTCCAGCCTCCCCGGAAACCGCTTTGGCCAAAAGGGTTTTCCCAGTTCCAGGTGCACCCATGAGAAGCAAACCTTTGGGAATTCTCGCCCCCAGGGAGATAAACTTCTCAGGTTCCTTCAGAAATTCCACCACCTCCAGAAGCTCTTCTTTGGCTTCGGGAATCCCGGCAACATCGTCAAATGTCACTGTGGGATTATCTCCGGTGAATTTCCTGGCTCTGGATTGTCCGAAATTCATTGCTGCATTGCCCCCTCCACGAGCCTGACGGAACACAAACCAGAATAAACCAGCGATCAGCAGGAAGGGGAGAACATAACCGATAATATTGACAACCCCAAGCCAGGCGTTAGGAGGTTTGATTTCGATCATGACCTTCTCAGGGGAAAGCTCCTGAGCGGTCACCCCAAGCTCCCTGATCTGCTGGACAAAGGTCGCATTGGGTTCTTTTTGAGATTTCCCTTCAGTGCCATCTTCGTAAGTGAGATTGATTTCATTTTCATCCACAACGACGCGCTTAATGTTGCCGGATTTAATCTCCTGGGCTACTTCTCCAATGGCTAAATCTTCGCTGTTTGATGATTGCTGCTGAAAACTGAAGACGACCAGGGCAATGATGATCACAAACAGCAGCACATAGACAATCGATTGCCTGTTATTGCTAGTTGATGGGTCCACTACAAACCTCCCAGGGCACGCTACCCAGTGTGCTGTCTGTCCGATCAGCATGCACACTATGCTGTCCAATATGGGTCAGAAATTTCCCTTTTTTGGGAAAAAGAAGTGTTCCCATTATACCAACCCTGATCATGCTTGACGAATAGGGTCTTTTAAATTAATAGGGTTCTAACATATTCCGGTTCAGCTCCTGCGTAGAATCGAGCTACCCTCAGATCAAAACCAGAATTTGATCCGGCAAGAAGACATCGGTAATATTTCCCTGGGGTTTCTCGTCAAAAGGGTGAGAAGCACAGAAGGAGGCATGGCATGGAACTCAAAGGAATTCATCACATCACTGCGATCAGCGGTGAGATTCAAAAAAATCTGGATTTTTATACGGATATCCTTGGCCTGCGATTGGTTAAAAAATCAGTCAACCAGGACGACACCTCCGCGTATCACCTTTTTTACGCGGATAAGCTCGGCACCCCAGGAACGGATCTGACATTTTTTGATTGGCCGCAGATCCAGAAAAACAGGGTCGGATCTGACAGCATCAGCGGCATTGCACTGCGGGTAAGCGGCTGCGACGCGCTGGCTTTTTGGTCAGAGCGCCTGGGCAGCAGCGGGATCACCCCCTTGCTGTTTGCAGATCCGGCAGGCAGGGAATTGCTGGCTTTTGAAGATCCCGAAGGACAGCAGCTTTTTTTGGTCAACGATCAGGATGCCCCGATGGAAGGGGAAATCTGGGAACATCCCGAAATTCCCCCGGAATTTGCCATCAAAGGGCTTTTCAGCGCCATCCTTTCCACCGCATCTCCGGATGGCCTGATCCCGATACTAACCGAAATCCTGAATTTTAAAGAAACTGCACGCGGGACCTGGATTGATGATCACACCCCCCTGATTGTTTATCAGACAAGATCCGGAGGGGGAGCCGGGGCGGAAGTATGGCTGCTCCTCCAGCCGGACTTGGAGCGAGGACGCCTGGGAGCCGGAGGCGTGCACCATGTTGCTTTCCGGGTTGCGGATGAGGATTCCCAACAAGCCTGGCAGGAGCGATTACGAAATCTGCGGCTGCACGTCACCAAGGTCATTGATCGCTTCTGGTTCAAATCCATTTACTTCCGGGTTTCCAACGGGATCCTTTTTGAGATCGCCACCGATGGTCCTGGATTTGAGATCGATGAGGACCCAGATCACCTGGGAGAAACACTCGTCCTTCCCCCGTTCCTGGAAGGAAGACGGAAAGAAATTGAATCGAACCTGACCCCAATCAAACCATGAACGCAGAGCAAGAACTTCACCGAAATCAGCCCGTCATCCGTCTGGGTGACAAAGGAAACAGCAATAATCGTGCTGTGATTCTCCTGCATGGCAGAGGAAGTACAGCAGAGGCAATGATCCCCTTCGCAGAGGAAATTGCCAGGAAAAAAGAATACATCCTTATCCCTCAGGCTGCTCTGCAGCGCTGGTATCCCAAGACTGCATTTGGCCCCCTGGAGGAAAATGAGCCGGATTTAAGCTCCGCATTGCTTAAAATTAGTTCGCTGATTAATGAGCTCACCTCGCAGGGGGTTCCCGCAGAACAGATCGCCATGGGGGGTTTTTCCCAGGGAGCTTGTTTGGCCGCCGAATATGTCGCCCGGAACCCAAAAAGGTATCGGGGGGTATTTATCTTGAGTGGGGCCCTGATTGGTCCTGGAGGTGCAGAAAGAACCATCGCCGGCTCCCTTGCTGGTACACCTGTTTTCATCGGCTCCAGTGATGTCGATCCCTGGATTCCCCCGGGTTTTGTAGAGCAGGCCGCCAACACTTTCGAATCTCTTGGTGCAAGCGTCGACTTGCGAATCTATCCCGGTCTCGGGCATATTGTGAACCAGGAAGAAATCCAGGCAGTTCAGAATCTGCTCGACAGGTAGCAGCCCCGGTCAGTCTGCCGGGCATAATACGGATGCACTGCTTCCCTCTCAAAAGCAGCGCCGCCTCCCTGGTTCGTTTTCCCTCTAATTTACGTTCCTCCGCTCGCTCGGTCGGATTACCCGCTCTACCCGATTGACTTTCTTTTCCGATTTTACGCGGTGGTTTTTGAGCACCTCCAGGGGCTCAAATTCTTGTGAGTTGAGGATCCTCAGCTCCCGGAAAAGGTTAATCTGCTGAAGCCGTAGAAGACTTCCTCAATGGGACAGCAGTTCATGTGATTTTTTGGCAGTCAGGATCTACCCTGACTCTGCGTCCATGCTCAGGACAACCTGGCAATCCAATAAAAAAGGCCGCATCCCTGAGGGGGTGGCGGCCAAAATGTAGACTATTTTTCGATAAATCCTCAACCAAGCTCTTCTTCAAGAACAGAGAGCATGTCGTCAAGCTTCTCCTTCCTAAAAACCCCTTGCTCACGCCAGAGAATGTTTCCCTGCCGGTCGACCAGAAACAGGTGGATGGTCTCCTCAGATTCAATTTCCAAGGCGGTTTTAAACGTATCTTTGTCCAGATAGAGGGTGATCGTGCGCTCCCTGGCGGTTTGATCCGGAATACCTGCCCGCATCCCTTCGTTGATGAATGTGCGTGACAGCGTGGGCAGCTCATAGATGGTCGGGAGTTCATAATACACGAGGCCGGGGTAGGTCCGCTCCAATTCCCGGGCTGCCGGGATCCAGGTGTTGACATCCTGCTGCTGCAGCCGCTGGAAGGGGACGATGACCAGGTTGTATTCACCCCCAAAATCCGCTGGAAATTCGAATTCCTCCCGTTCCAGGCTATAACCAGAGACCACGGGGAAATGACTTTCCTTCCGGAGAACCTGCAAGCGGCTTTTCCCAACAGATACTCTGGACAGCAGAAGCGCACCAATCCCAAGCCCGATCACAACCGCAATCCCTATTCCAATGATCATGGTTCTCTTCCTTATCATGTTAATTCCCTGGCACAAGCTCCCTTGTGGGGCTGAGGAATCTGGAAATCCACCCCAATAACTTTGACAGTCTGCTGGTTATCACGGCAATCAAGACCATCTCAGCTTTTTTACAATCGGAACAAAAGATGGCCTGACAGGGCTGTGGTTATAAGGAGGCAGAACGCTGGGTCACGAAGCCCCCAACCTTAACACTCTCGATAGATCACGAGCGTGACACCCAGCTCTTTTTCCAGCTTCCTGACCTTTGTTAACTGAGATTCCGCCAGCTGGGCAAGCTCCAATCCGGGTTCCATGGCGAGGGCGCACACGTCCAGTTCTCTTTCCAGCTCCTGGATCTTCTCAGCCTGGTCATCTTCCAAATGGGCAATTTTATAGGCAGCCATCATTTCTCCTGATCATTTCCCTGGATTTTTAATATTATACCGCCAGTCAAGCCGGGACATCAAAAGCAGACCCCCTTAGAAACCCCCCGGGCGACCGCGGAGAGCCTGATAGCTCTGCAGCGCCAGCAGCCCAAAAAACAAGCTGAGAAACAAATTATTCAGAAGGACCAAACCGGTCAGGGCGATGAACCCTCCGGCCACCGTGGAGATCCACAATGATTTCTTCACCCCTTCCCAGGGATCCAGCTTCAACATGATAGACCTTGTGATGCTCCCTCCATCCAGTGGATACACAGGGAGTAAATTAAATAATCCCCAGAACACATTTATCCATAAAATCGTCGTGATCGTGTAATTGACAAGTCCGCCAGCTGCTGGAAAAAACGCTGTTGGGATCGGGATCACACCGAGGATCCTGGCCAGCATGACAGTGCCGCCTGATACCGCCACCAATACCAGCAGCAATCCTGCAAACAGGAACCCCATCAGCGGACCAGCAAAGGAGATCCTGATCTGCTGTTCCGGGTTGAGGAAGATTCCTGCCCGCCCCGATCCCCAGCTGACTGACTCCGGAACAGTCAGTCCGCCAGCAAAATGGAGCACGATCCGGGATGAGATCCCTTCTGCAGCCATCGCCAATGCGTGGCCAAGCTCGTGAATAAGGATGGATACAAAAACAATCGCCACCCAGATTATCAACCGGGGGATCCCCTGGTCAGAGACACCGATAAAAACAGCAATCAACCAGAATAAAGGGTGAACCCGGACAGGGAACCCCGCAATGGTGAAATTAAGATCAAACCGAGTAGGAGGAGGAACCTGGAATAACTGCATTTTTCTACTTGCCCTTTTTTGATTTCCAGTGGATAGCAATCTGGCGCAGGCGAGGGATTATCAGGATCTTTTTATTTACCCAGCCTGCAGCAACCATGCGCTGCGTGACGGATATTTTACCAAATGATCCTGATCAGCGAGCAGAAAAGCAAAGGCAGCCACCAGGCAGGGAGAAAAATCGATACGGGGATGCAGGGGAAACCTGACCGGTTAAACTCTACCCAGGCTCCAGCCCGGGCTGTAATATAATCATTGCTGCACATACTGATAGATTTCCCCTCACTCATAGAAATAAGGGGTTGTCAGCCAGGCTGACTCCCTGGTCTGCTGACGAAACAAGTTTCTGGGACCACGGAAAGCTCAGCAATTCTTGTTGATTTTCCCTGGAAGGAAGTCCCCCTGGTTGGACAAATGGAACGACCTCGGAAAGGAGAAAGTTAGATGATCCCCACCTGGATTGACCGCAGTGAATACCCTTTTACTCCCAAGCAGTTTCAGGTGCCTGCCGGAAGGATGCGTTACCTGGATGAAGGCCGCGGCGAGCCGCTGGTGATGGTGCATGGCAACCCATCCTGGTCATTTGAGTTCCGGGAGCTGATCAAGCATTTTTCCCCCACCCACCGCTGCCTGGCCGCTGACCATCTCGGCTTCGGCCTCTCAGACAAACCAGCAAACTGGGACTACTTCCCCCACCAACACGCCGAAAACCTGGAATCCTGGTTGGAGTCTCTTCAGCTGGAGAACATCACCATGCTGGTCGGAGATTGGGGCGGTCCAATTGGCCTGTCCTATGCCATCCGCCATCCGCGGAAAATCCGGCGGATCGTGATCACCAACACCTGGCTCTGGTCCGTCCGGGATGACTGGTATTACCAGGTGTTCAGCAGTTTTGTGGGTGGGAGGATCGGTCGATGGTTGATCCGTCGATACAACTTTTTCGCCGGTGCGATCCTGAAGGCCACCTATGGAAATCGGAACAAGCTCACCCCGGAGATTCATCAGCACTACCAAAGACCCTTTGCTGACCCGGAAGAACGGATCGGCACCTGGGTGTTTCCGAAGCAGATTATTGCCTCCTCAGAATGGTTGAACTGGCTCTGGTCAAAGCGACAAGCACTTTCCGGAAAGCTGGATCTGATCCTCTGGGGAATGAAAGATATTGCCTTCCGAAGAAAGGAGCTAAAACGCTGGACAAGGGAATTTCCGGATGCCCGGGTGGTCCGCTTTCCTGCTGCAGGTCATTTCCTCACTGAAGAGGAACCGCAAGCGCTGATGGATGAACTCACCCGCCTCATCCAATCTTAAGGAACTGGCAGGGTTCCGCCCGGTCTGGATCGAGTGAATGATCAGAATGCATCCCAGCATAGCCTGGAAAGCACCCACCCAGATCTCATCCGTCAAGCCGCGGGATTCCAATCAGAACGTATTCATCAATCCACAGCCAGCAGCCCCGTGCCAACTGCGGTCCAGCTTCCTCGGTCAGGAGAACATTAGAATGAAAAGAGCTCTTTCCATCCCACGATCAATCCAGCCACAAGGACCAAAACTCCCCCTGTTTCCCGATATATCCATCACCTTGTAGATTGACGGATGAGCCCGTACTATCAAGACGGATCCGGTAAAAATCCGCGCTCCCTCAGTGGGAAAGATCCTTTTCTGTACTTCTCTGGGTAAGTCAAGACCCCCCGCTGTGCGGAGGGTCTTCAGTTTCGGATGCTTCGCACCCTCAGCTCACTAAAGTGTTAACAAAAAGGTGCTCCAAGAGCACCTTTTCACAAGTAGCGGGGCCAGGATTCGAACCTGGGACCTCCGGGTTATGAGCCCGACGAGCTGCCACTGCTCTACCCCGCG
>CAZUMA010000034.1:0-35740 GCA_964621835.1 uncultured Anaerolineales bacterium
GATCGAATTTTCCCCTTCGGGGGTGATGGAAATCAGGGCGCTCCCGGTGGGTGTATCTGGTTCGCGCAGAACCCGGGTGGTGTCAATTTGATGGTGTTCCAGGTTCTCAAGCAGCTCCTCCCCATATGGATCATCCCCGACTTTTCCGATCATGGCTGTGCTGATTTGATGTTTCGCAGCAGCGACAGCCTGGTTTGCACCTTTTCCACCAGGGTAGCGCTGGAGATCCCCACCGGTGATGGTTTCCCCGGGTGCGGGGAAGCGCGGGACCTGAACCACCAGATCAATATTCAAGCTGCCGACAACAATCACCTCAGGCATACTGTGACCTCATATCGCTCCCCAGGCGGAATGGACCTGCTGATTTTCATTCTATCAGAAAATACGTTGTTCAATTTCCAAGGGTGCAGAAAATTAATCCGGGGATTGTCCGAGGGCTTGTTTTAGATGGTAGGCATTTTTTTCCAGCTCTTCCCAGGTGGGCAGCTCTGCATATCTGGGGCTGAATTGAAATCCAAATCCATCCTCATCAAAGCGCGGGATCACATGCAGATGGACATGGGAGGTTTCTTTCTCGGCAATGTCACCATCAGAAAGCAGCATGAGAATTTCCTGGCAGGGAATGCCGCTGGCATACAGGGCCTTGGCTAATTTCTGGCCGACCAGGAAAAGGTGGGATCCAACCTCCGGGGAAAGTTCCCCAAAATTGGTCGTGTGATCTTTTAAGATCACCAGGACATGCCCGGGATTAATCGGATGGTTGTCCATAATGGCCAGACTGGTTTCATCCTCTCGAACAATGACACCGGGAATACTGCCGGAAATGATATTGCAGAAGGGGCATTTTTCCATAGCAAGTTTCCTGGACAATCAAATGCAGTGGGGGAGAAGCGCCGCTGCGGCTTGTGATGCTTAGTTTAGAAGTGCTGCTGAGTGGTGTCTGCCAGCAAGTCTTTTACACAGCCAAGCAGGCTGCGATCCTTGATGAGCTGTTCGACCTGATCGATTTCTGGGCCCCAGAGCGTATCCCCGGCCTGATAGGGGACCTTGTCGCGAATGCACGTCAGGGCGGCTTCTGTCCCGACTCCTAAACGGGCATCCGGTTTTGCCTGCAGCCGCAGCGTGAGCGCCCGAGCCGCAGTGTACAATTCAATTGCCAGCACCCGGAGGGTGTTTTGAATGATTTGTCGGGTGTGGAGTGCTGCTGTCATCGCGTTGGCATTATGATCTTCTTGATTGGCAGAGGTCGGCAGAGAATGCACAGAGTCCGGTCCTGACAGGGTGCGGTTTTCCAGGACCAGCGCAGCGGCTGTGTACTGCAGCATCATCAGCCCGGAGTTCACCCCTGCTTCTTTTTGATTGGCAACCAGCATGGCGGGAAGTCCGCTGTTGAGCGTCTGGTCTGTCATTCTGAAGACGCGCCGTTCAGATATCCCCGCCAATTCCGTGATGGCGATACCCAGGTAATCCATGGCCAGACCGATCGGTTCGCCATGGAAATTTCCTCCGGAGAGCGCTTCTCCTCCATCAAAGAGGAGCGGATTGTCTGTGGCAGCATTGATTTCACGTTCGATGATCTGGTTGACAAACCAGAGCGTTTCCCGGATTGGCCCGACCACCTGGGGAGCACAGCGAAGAGAATATGCATCCTGAACCCTCTGGCTGCAGTCCAGCAGGGTGCTTCCCTTAATCAGGCGGCGGATTGTCCCCGCGGAGGCAATTTGCCCCGGATGCTGTCGGGCTTCATGAATCCGGGCATCAAAAGCGCTGCTGACCCCCATTAAGGCTTCAAGACTCATTGCCAGGGCGATCTCACTGCAGGTGATTAAGACCCCCGCGTCAAGACAGGCAAGGGCTGCAGCTGCAGCAGAGAAGGTAGCTCCGTTGTTCAGGGCAATTCCTTCTTTAAATTCCAGGATAATCCGGTCCAGGCCGGCTGCTGCCATGGCCTGTTTTCCGGACATCACCTCTCCCTGAAACCTGGCAGCCCCAGAATGCTCATCCACGTCCTCATCGTCGGTGGTTAAAACCAGCCCAAGGTGGGACAGCGGGGCAAGATCCCCGGAGGAACCCAAAGAGCCCTGGCTTGGAACCAGAGGAGTGACACCCTGGTTGAGCATCTCGCAGAGTGTTTCCGGCAGGACCAGCCTGACACCGGAATGGCCTTTTGCCAGTGTGTTTGCACGGATCAACATGGCCGCTCTGACGAGGTCATCCTCCAACAACTCACCGGTGCCAACGGCATGGCTGAGAATAAGATTGCGGTTCAGATGACGTGTTTCCTCTACGGTGATTTGACAATCCGCAAAGCAGCCAAATCCGGTGTTGATGCCGTACACTGGCTCCCCGCGATCCACGATCTCCTCCACCCATTTGTGTGAGCGCTCCACCCGCTTTTTTGCCGGATCAGACAGCCGAACTTTCCTTAATCGCCTGGCGATTTTTCCTACTTCTTGGATCGATAAGGTCTCTCCATCAATTTCATACATCAAAGATTCCTCTCCCGGAAGATGATTGGTGAATTTATGCTGTTCAGGATGCTTCTACGCTTCCCCTTGGGAAGCGTCAGGGTCTCCGATCGTCCCTGTGATCCAAGGTTCTGCCTGGATAGGACTGCGAGAAACTTGATATGGACCGCCCAAAATTGGAGCCGGATTGGTTTGGTGCTGATTTCCTCGGGGATATTCCAGTGATGGGTTTCAAGTGTAACCCATTTCTGCCAGGCAGCCTGGCAGGATGATACCGATATGGGGTAGAGTTTGTTCATTCCCCGCGGGAAAATGTGCATCCCTCTGATGCCATATTGCAGGGTGTGGGGCATCTGGTACATTCGCGGGAGTTCTGTAGGAACAATCTGACCGTAAGGGGCTCTTTTGTTCTTTTCAGGCACCCGGTTGATCCTACCAAATGAGGATGGGTGGGTCATCTCCAGCCCTTCCTGGCGAGTGTATGGACTGGATCATCTCCGTTAGAACCCAAAGCGGCGGAGTTCTCTTTCTGCTTGACGTTCTGCATCGCGTTCAGCAATAGCCTGTCTCTTGTCACGGTGCTTTTTCCCGACGGCAGCAGCGATTTCAAGTTTGGCCTTTCCATTCTTGAGATACATCCGCAGGGGAACGACGGTCCGTCCTTTGATCCGGACCGTATCCCACAGATCAAGAATTTCCTTTTTATGGAGCAGCAGCTTGCGGGGACGCTTCGGCTCATGGTTGAACTGGCTGGCCTGCTCGTAGGGGTGAATATAAGCATCAATCAGCCAGGCTTCCTCCCCCTGGATCCGGACATATGCTTGATCAATGCTGACATTATGATTCCGGATTGACTTGATCTCCGAACCACGCAGGACGATCCCGGCCTCATAGGTATCCAGGATCTCGTAATTGAAATATGCTTTCTTGTTTTTGGTGACGTTTTTAACACTCATCAAACCCATTTTAGCATACTCTGGTTATTCGATGAGGATCCGGGTGCCGCGACCGGTTTGATACCACTCACAATGGTTTCGGTAAGGGGGCTCATAAGGGGGATTGACCCAGCGGAAAAGCCATTTGGCATCCACATTGCGCATATTCACACAACCATGGCTCATTTTCGTGCCAAAATTGTTGTGCCAGTAGGTACCGTGAAAGGCGACTCCCGTCTCGTAGACAAAGAAGGTTGTCCACGGCACCCCCGGGAGGGTGTAGCTTCCCGGGGCTCCGGTGGCGACAACCAGGCCCATATGTTTGGAGGGGTATTTCGAAGTCACCCGGAATTCTCCCCGCGGTGTGGCGCTGGCATCCGGGTTTTTCAAGGAGACTTCTTCTTCCCCCAAACCCGAGGAAATCCTCGTCTGGTAAACAACCTGGTTGTCCTCATAGGCGGTGAGGGTTTGATCTTGCAGGGATACTTTGACAAGCTTTTTTTCTGGAGGAATTTGAATGCTGGTCGGCAGATATTCACTCTCTGAAATCAAGCGGACATGTTTTGCCGGGACGTGATAAGTAAACTGGTCATAAAGCTGGGAGGTGATCTGGTACCAGACCTCTTCATCGGGGCCGATTTCTGCTCCCGTTACCCAGTGGGTGGTCTGGTAATACAGCCGGTACTGAGGTTCCCATCTGTCCGGACCCTTGATGGTGTAGGATTCTGTATAGGGGACCGTGATCTCAGCCAATTTGCCGCACTCGGGAATCTGGGTGATCTGGGGATTCAGATGATACCGGGTAGGCTGCACGTAAGTCCCGGGAAGATAGCCGCCCCAGACCCGGTACCAGCGCTCCGGTTCCCCTTTGGAATTGGTTCCTTCTAGTTGATAATAGAGGTTGACCAGCTCATCAAAATCGATCTCCCTGACAACAGCACTTTCGCGATCGGGAGAACGGTGGATGTTGATCTGTTTGTCGTCCGATGCGATCCGTCCGATCAATCCTGGCTCAAGTGCCCTGGTTGCGCGGGATCGCTCTTGGTTAAAGTGTACAGAGGGGAGAGCCATCCCCAGCAACCCAAACAGGCTGAGGGAGATAAATTCCTTCCGGGAGAATTGCTTTCTCGTGGTCATCGACAGAGGAAATTTTATCTGAGAGAAGACTTTTCTACAAGGCAAAAAACATAACCAGGACAACCTGCGTAAAAAAGTGTGCCTTGGGCCCGGATCAGCGGGGAGGAAGAAACGTCGGTATAATCAAGGAATAAAGAACACGAAGGGAGGAGTATGGAAGCCCAACCGTCCTACCTGGCCCTGGTGGAAAACGGGGAATTGTCCCGAAGGGCAGAGCAGCTACGGAGCCGATTGACCTGCTGTGAAATCTGTCCGCGGTCCTGCCAGGTCAGCCGGCTGGAGGGGGAATTGGGTTCCTGCTGTATCGGGGAGCAGGCCTGGATCAGCAGTTATGGCCCGCATCTTGGCGAGGAAAAACCGCTCAAGGGCTGGAGAGGTTCCGGGACAATCTTTTTCAGCGGCTGCAACCTCCACTGTATTTACTGCCAGAATGCGGAAATCAGTCAAAAAAGAACCGGCAAACCTGTCTCAACCGAACAGCTTGCAGAGATTATGCTTCAGGTACAGGAGATGGGCTGTCACAATCTCAATCTGGTCTCCCCAACCCATGTTGTGCCCCAGATTGTGGCTGCTCTGGACCTGGCTGCCAGAAGAGGCCTGCGCTTGCCGCTGGTCTACAACACCGGCGGATATGACGCTCTCCCCACCCTGAAGCTGCTGGAGGATGTGGTTGATATCTATATGCCGGACATGAAATATGCCTCCTCTGAACTCGGCCTGCGGTATTCTGATGTTGAGGATTATCCTTTTTTCAATCAGCAGGCTGTGCTGGAAATGCACCGGCAGGTGGGTGACCTGCAGATCGCACCGGACGGCACAGCTGTGCGGGGAGTCCTGATCCGTCACCTTGTGCTCCCTGGCGTTCAGGCTGGATCCAGGGAAATCCTGGAATTTATCGCCTCCCGGATCTCAAAACAGACGTATCTCAATATCATGGACCAATACCGACCTGCCTATCTAGCGCGGGGGCATCCTGTTCTGAATCGCAGAATCAGCAGCCAGGAATATCAGCAGGTTTTGGAGTGGGCCAGGGAAGCAGGATTGGATAGATTGGATCAGTGGTGAAGCTGTCAGGGATCCACAAGGGGATTGGGAAAGCACTCTCTGCTGATGTTATAATGTGTACACCTTTTTACGGTCATCCAGTTCCATCCCTGATGGAACTGGAGCGGTTGATAGTCCAGGAGGAGAGCATGTCCGGTCATTCAAAGTGGTCGACAATCAAACGGAAAAAAGCGAAAGAAGATGCCCGCCGGGGAAAGATCTTCACCAAACTTGCCAGGGAGATTGAACTTGCAGCCCGGGAAGGTGGGGGTGACCCGGAAGTGAATTTTGGACTCCGTCTGGCAATCGACCGCGCGAAAGAATCGAATATGCCCAACGATAACATTGAACGGGCAATTAAACGGGGGACCGGGGAAGATCGGAATGCGGCAAGGATGGAAAAGATTCCCTATGAGGGATACGCACCTCATGGGGTGGCATTGATAATCAAATGCATTACGGATAACCGCAACCGCACAGTTTCAGATATTCGCCATCTGCTCACCAGACATGGAGGCAGCATGGGCCAGGAAGGGTCTGTGGCCTGGCAGTTCACCCAAAAATCCTTCTTCACCATTCCAAAAAATACTGCTGATTACGAAACGCTGTTTGAGATCGCTGTGGATGCCGGGGTGGACGATGTCCTTGAGGAAGAGGAGTATTTTGAAATCATCGGCCCCGTTGACGTGTTTAAAACCACCCACGATGCCTTGAAAGACGCGGGAATCGCTATTGAGGACTCCGGGCTGCGGATGGAGCCAAAGCAGGAAATCAATTTGAAGCTGGAGGAGGCTGTGCAGGTGATGAAGGTGATTGACAGTCTGGAGGACTTGGATGATGTTCAGAACGTCTATTCCAATTTGAAGATCACTGATGAAGCGATGGAAAAAGTTAGCTGAATGGTACCCAGAGCCAGAGTGGTTATCGGGATTGATCCGGGGACCGCGACGACCGGGTATGGAGTGATTAAAGAGCATCCCCGGGGTGAGCTGGAATGGCTGGATCACGGGGTTGTCAAAACGCCCAGTACCTGGGAGGAGCCCCGCAGATTATTGTTTCTTTATGAGTCACTCCGGGATATTGTGGACAAACATCAGCCGGACTGCTGCGCGATCGAAAAATTGTTTTTTCAGAAGAATGTCAAGACAGCGATCAGCGTTGGACAGGGACGCGGCGCAGCTTTGATAGCTGTGGCAGCCCATGAGCTTACTCTTGGGGAGTATTCTCCCTCCGAGATTAAACAGGCGGTTGCCGGGTATGGGAGTGCGGATAAGCGGCAGATCCAGGAGATGGTCCGGATGCTTTTAGAGCTGGAGGAGATCCCCCAGCCTGATGATGCGGCGGATGCGCTTGCTGTGGCCATCTGCCACCTGCATTCAACGCGACGGGAGCAAATTCTAAAAGAATGATTACCAATGATCTTTTCGTCCGTTTTGGAGCCGCCCTGCTGATTGGAATGCTGATCGGGATGCAGCGGGAATATGCCAAGGGAATCAAGAAAAAAGGTTTTTTTGCCGGAATCCGGACATATTCTTTGATGGCATTGCTCGGTGCATCCGCTGCCTTGATGGCAGATATCTACCAATCCCCGCTGATCTTTCTGGGCTTAACAGGCATCCTTGGATTGGCGGTAGTGATCGCTTATTATGTCGGAGCGACCGAACGGGAAGAGGTGGGGATTACCAGTGAGGTGGCTGCAATCCTGACGGTCATAATTGGCGGTCTCTGCTATGCCCATTCTGTGGTCTTCGCGATCGCGCTTGGCGTTGCCGTAACCGTGATGCTGGCTGTGAAATGGGAGTTCCATCATTTTGTCAAGGCGATCACAGAGGAAGATATCTTTGCAACGCTGCAGTTTGCGGTCATCACAGCGATTGTTCTGCCCATCCTTCCCAACGAAACCTACGGCCCTCCACCGCTCAATGTCCTGAATCCTTTTACCATCTGGCAGCTGGTGGTCTTTATTTCCGGAATTAATTTCCTTGGATATATCCTCATCAAGGTGGTGGGACCGAAACGGGGGATTGGTTTGAGCGGTCTGCTTGGCGGGCTGGCTTCCAGCACCGCAAACACACTCAGTTTTTCTCAGCGCAGCAACCGCCAGAAAGGATTGGATCGTCCCTTCGCAGTAGCTATTATTGCAGGGTGGACGATCATGTTTTTGCGGGTGATTGTCGAGGTGGCGGTGGTTAATCCGGCGCTTGTGAGCCAGGTTTGGCTGGCCATGCTGACAATGAGCGCTGCCGGTGCAGTATACGCAGTGTATCTATTTTTTACCCAAAAAGCGATCGATGAAGAAGAATATGAGCTGTCTAATCCATTTCAGCTTGGTCCTGCGGTGAAATTTGGGTTGGTTTTTGCCCTGATACTGCTGATTACCAAAGCGGCTGATGTGTATTTGGGTGAACAAGGGCTGTATGTCTCCAGCTTCCTTGCCGGGCTGGCAGATGTGGATGCGATCACGCTCTCGATCGCGGATCTAACCAGATCAGGAAAAGAGGTCAGCCTGGTCGTTGGGCAGAGAGCGATCATCCTGGCAGCAATCGCCAACACCGCGGCAAAGGGCGTGCTGGTGAGCACTCTCGGATCCAAACAGCTTCGCAGGGCCATCTGGCCTGCCCTGGTTCTGATCCTCCTCATCGGCGGTGGATTTCTATTCATTGGATAGTGTGACCAAAATATGATTGCCACGGTTCATGGTAAAATTTTTTTCATTGCAGAAGACCACCTGGTAGTTGATGTCGGGGGAGTTGGGTTCCAGGTTTTTGTTCCTGAAGAGCAGCGGGTTACCGTCAGACGTGGGGAGCCTGTCAGCCTGTATACTTATCTTGTGGTCAGGGAAGACGCCCTGGCGCTCTATGGTTTCTCGACTCAGGAGGAGGTGGATTTATTCACCTTGCTGCTGAAGGTAAATGGGGTCGGTCCGCGTTTGGCGCTGGAGATGCTTTCCACACACTCCCCGGATGTCATCAAGCGTGCGGTAGTTCAAAAACAAGAATCGATCTTCTCTCAAGTGTCCGGAATCGGCAAAAAAACAGCCCAGAAGATAATCCTCACCCTGGAGGACCGCATCCCGGAGCGGGAGAGCTTCCAACCAGTCAGCGAGCTGAGTGAGCTGAACATTGAAATCCGGGAAGCACTCGTAACCTTAGGATACAGCCTGGTGGAAGCGCAGGCTGCCATCCAATCCATCCCGGATGATGCTCCGGAAAATCTGGAAGACCGGCTGACAGCGGCTTTGCAGTATTTCAGCTGAATTGTTCCACTGCTGGACAATCTGCAGCCAATCAGTTATCATTTCTGCGGCGCCTCCGGAAGCCATCCAGCAGCTGTCTGCGAACGGACTTTGGCCGCGAGTCGACCTCGTGAGAGCTGTTAGCAGGTGATCATCCGTAAGGAGTTCTCTACCCTCAACGGAGCAAGACCAGGAGCGGGCTGGGAAGCTCCTCTCAGACGATAGCGCTCCTGACCATGAGGGGTATGGAATAAAATGATCCTGCCTTAGAGCGCTCCCTCCTTCGACATCGGCCCGTGAAATCACGCCGGCGACGGGCCCAGCAATCACGCCCTCCTGGTAGGGGGCGATCAAAGTAGGACAGCTATGGCCATTTTTTCTCAAGATTTCGGAATTGATTTAGGAACGTACTACACCATGATCGCAGAAGGGGGGATTTTGCTTGCCCGGGAACCCACAGTGGTTGCCATTGCCATTGAAGAACAGAAAATTGTTGAGATTGGCCAATCCGCAAAAGAGATGTTCGGCCGGGTGCCAGATTCCCTGGAAATCGCCCGGCCTTTGAAGCATGGGGTCATTGCTGATTACGAAATTACCCAGAAGCTGCTGACCCATATCATCCGGGAGGTGACCGGTCCAATTCGGCTTTTTCATCCCCGGGTGATTGTGACTGTCCCCTACGGGGTGACCAGTGTGGAGAGCCGGGCTGTCCAGGAAGCTGTCCTGGAAGCAGGGGCGCGGGAGGTTTATCTGATGGAGACCCCCTTGGCCGCTGCCATCGGGATTGATTTACCTATCAATACCCCGACTGGAAATATGGTTCTCAACCTGGGAGGAGGCGCCTGCCAGGCAGCCGTGCTGGCAATGTACGGTATCGTCTCAGCAGCCTCCCTGCGAAAGGGGGGCGTGGATCTGGATGATGCGATTACCACCTACGTACGCAGGAAATATGGCCTGGTGATTGCCCAGCCAACAGCCGAAAGAATTAAGCTGGAAATTGGGGCAGCAGTCCCGCAGGACCAAGGCACTGGAATTGAAGTCCAGGGGCAGGATCAGGTGACCGGTCTTCCCCAACCGCTGACCATGAAAACAGGGGAGGTGGTGGAAGCCCTGCAGGACCCCCTGAAAGAAATCATCGAAACTGCCCGGAAAGTTCTTGAAAAAACGCCTCCGGAACTGGTCTCGGATATTATCGATCGGGGCATTGCCCTCAGCGGGGGCAGCGCCCTGCTGCCCGGGATAGAGCAGCTGCTTACCAAGGAGCTTGGGGTGCCCACGTACCTGGTGGATAATCCTACCACCTGTGTGGTTGAGGGGGCATCCAAGGCTTTTGCCCCGAATATTTTTCCAAAAATCCGGCGGAATCTGATCAGCTGACAGCAGATCAAAGATCCAAAAACCCCGGCTTTTTAGCCGGGGTTTTTTCCTGTACTGAACAGAGGGAGATCATGAGAGATAGTAGCTGAGTTTTTGGAGGTGGATCGAGGGGTCAATATGTTCAATCTGGACATTTTTAGGCGCTTTGAGGTAGATGGGAGCATAGTTGAGAATAGCCCTGATTCCTGCTTTGACCAGATTGTCAATTGCTTCCTGAGCGTTTTCTGCCGGGACTGCCAGGACAGCAATCTTGATTGTATTTTCCTGGATGAACTCGGCCATACCGTCAACATGCTGAATGACCAGCCCCCCGACTTTTTTGCCAATTTTTCCCTGGTCGTTATCAAAAATTGCACTTACCTGGAAGCCGCGGTCTACAAACCCGTCATAGCGGGCCAACCCCCGTCCGATATCCCCGGCCCCGACGATCACAATCTTCCATATCTGGTCAATATGGAGAATCTGGTTCAGTTTACAGATTAAAAAATCGATCTCATAGCCTGTCCCTCTTTTGCCAAGCTCCCCGAAGTGGGAGAGATCTTTCCGTATTTGGGCAGCAGAGATATCCAGCAGCTTCCCCAGCTCCTGAGAGGAAGCGAAAGTGTTGCCATCTTTTTTCAATCGCTGAAGAGCCCTGAGATACAGGGGCAGGCGACCAATAATGATCCTGGGGATGTTACCTGACATAATCATGCCTTAACGAATTAAACTTGGAATATTGCGCTTGTGATATTTTGAACTATTCTACCATAAGCGGGGTGCCTCCCGATGGTATAATGAGAGCTGATTTTTAGGCCTTCCTCCCCCAGCCCTACGGGATTATGAATTGACTTCTGGCATGGATGTGGAGCAGTTTGGGATCTGGGGTTTGATGCTGAAGCGCAGCAGGAACAAATCAGAAAAATGTTTATTGATGAAGTGGTCTTGGAACTGTCCGGGGGGAAGGGAGGGGATGGAATTATCCATTTCCGGAGGGAAAAACATGTCCCCCGGGGCGGTCCGGATGGGGGGGATGGAGGAAGGGGGGGGGATATCATCCTGGAAGTGGATCTTCATGAGAATACCCTCTCCGCTTACCGCCATCAGAAGCGGTTCAAGGCGGAGAATGGCGGGAGAGGGGGAGGCAACAATCAGACCGGTAAATCTGGGGAGGATCTGACCCTCAAAGTGCCCCCCGGAACCATAGTCTATGATGATGATGAGGATCGGTATTTAGGAGATCTGGTGAAGGAGGGGCAGCAGCTGATTGTCTGCCGGGGCGGACGGGGGGGACGAGGAAATGCCCGATTTAAAAACTCCCGCAATAAAACCCCCCGGATTGCTGAGAAAGGGGAACCTCCTGAGAAAAGAAGCATTCGTTTGGAGTTGAAATTAATTGCCGACGTGGGCATTGTCGGGGTGCCGAATGCTGGAAAATCCACCCTGCTGTCCGTGGTCAGTAATGCGAAACCCAAAATTGCTCCTTATCCGTTCACAACCTTACAGCCAAACCTGGGTGTGGTAGATCTGGATTATGATACCCAGCTTGTCCTGGCAGATATTCCCGGCTTAATAGAAGGGGCTCATCAGGGGGAGGGTTTGGGACATGATTTCCTGAAACATATTCAACGCACCCGGGTTCTCATTCACCTCCTGGATGGATTATCTCCTCAACCCCTGATCGATCTGGCCCAAATAAATTCAGAGCTGGCTCTATTTGATCCAGCCCTGGAACAAAAACCGCAAATCATCGTCTTGAATAAAATGGACCTGCCCCAGGTGCAGGAAAAATGGCCGGGAATTCAGGAGCAGCTGCAAGAAAAAGGCTATCAGGACACGTATGCAATTTCAGCGGCAGCCCGGCAGGGGATCAAACCGGTCCTGGACTGCGCCGCCCGCTTGCTGGCCACCACACCGGATCTCATCGAGATGACCCGGGAGCAGGATCAATCGCTTCCGGTGTACCGCTATGAAGATGATCCACAGGCATATACGATTACCCGGTCTCCTCAGGGATGGAGAATTGAAGGAAAATCTCTGGAGCGGGCTGCTGCGATGACCTACTGGGAGCATATGCAGTCAGTCCGCAGGTTCCAGCGTATCTTAGAAGCCATGGGAATTGATCAGGCAATGAGGGAAAACGGGGTCCAACCGGGGGACACAGTGTTAATTGGGGACCACGAACTGGTCTGGGAGGAGTAGTTCGAAAATGAAGCTGGGGTTCTTTGGCGGAACGTTTGACCCTCCTCATATCGGCCATTTTGTCCTGGCAGCCGAGGGGCTGTATCAGCTGGGACTGGACCGTTTGGAGTGGATCCTGACTCCCCTTCCGCCTCATAAAAATCCCGGGTCGATCACCCCGGTCACGCATCGCCTCCCCATGTTAGAGAGGGCAATCAAAACTGAGAAGTCATTTACCCTTTCCCGCGCGGACCTTGACCGGCCGCCACCCCATTTCACCGCGGATACGATGGAAAAAATCCGCAGCACCTACCCTGAGGCCCAATTGACCTACCTGGTTGGAGAGGATTCCCTGCGGGATTTGCCGAACTGGCATCAACCGCAGCGTTTTCTAGCCAGTATTGACCAGCTGGCAGTGATGGAAAGACCCGGGATCATCACGGATGTTGAAAAACTCGATCAACAAGTGGAAGGATTAATATCAAAAATTCGGTTCTTGAGGGGTCCCAAGATTGAGATCTCCTCTTCGGAAATCCGTCGGCGAATCCGGGCAACCGAACCTTACCGGTATTTTCTCCTTACACCAACCTACCGTTATATCGAGAAGCATAATCTTTACCGAACCTGAGGCACAGTGAAAAACTGCCCGGGTAGGGATCTCCCGGGAGCAATTAGAAACACAGTTGGAGGGATAGTTTTTAATGTTTACCACGTTCATTAAAGCAGACGAACTGGAAAATCACCTCGGGAAGCGCGATTGGGTTATTTTTGACTGCCGCTTCTGGCTGCAGGAACCTGAAAGAGGGCTGCGGGAGTACAAGCAGGCCCATCTTCCCGGGGCCATCTATGTGGATTTAGATAAGGATTTATCGGGACCTATCCATCCAACTAAAACCGGCAGGCATCCTTTTCCAGACCCGGCAGGATTCTCCCGGCAGCTGGGAGCCTGGGGCGTTGACACAGACAGTCAGGTAGTTGCCTATGATCAGCTGAATGGAGCGATCGCCGCCCGAATGTGGGGGCTGCTGCGCTGGTTGGGTCACAAGAAGGTGGCCGTATTGGAGGGGGGATGGGAGCATTGGCAGGGGGAGGGCCGCCCGGTTACGGGGGAAGTTCCGGATCCGGTCCAGACTGTATTTACCCCGGATCTGAACCGGGATTTCCTGGTTGATACTGATTTTGTCCACTCCATACTCGACCAGGAGGAATACCTGTTGGTGGATTCCCGAACCCCGGAGCGATATCGGGGGGAGGAGGAACCGATCGATCCTGCTGCGGGGCACATCCCCGGGGCTGTATCACTTCCCTATCCGGGCAACCTGACTGAGCAAGGCAGACTGCTTCCCAAGCAGGACCTTAGGAAGAGAATTGCAGCGGTCCTGGGAGAGCGCCCCCCGGAAAATCTGATTTTCTACTGCGGGTCTGGCGTGACTTCCATTCACAATTTGCTTGTCTTTGAATATCTGGGAATGGGACTGCCGCGGCTCTATCCTGGCTCATGGAGTGCCTGGATCCGGGATCCGGGAAGGCCGATTGAAACCGGAACATTGGAGTGAGCCATGGGACATTTGACTGATGGCCCCTAAACTGCACATCGCCCTGGCACAGATGGAGCTAGTCCAGGGGGATCCGGTTCAGAATGGAGAGAAGGCTGCCGAATGGATTGCCGCCGCGGCAGACGCTGGCGCGGATTTGCTGCTGCTGCCGGAACTGTGGGCAAGCGGTTATGATCTTCATCAGGCGAGCCAGCTGGCCTGGGACCGCGATCAAGGCCCATTTCAAGCCTTGCGGAACCTCAGCAGGTCCAGCAGCATCGCAATTGGGGGGTCCATGCTTGAGCGGGGGTCGAAGGGGATCTATAACACCTTTGCCCTGTATTATTCCGGGGACCAGGCGGCGTATTATCAAAAAATTCACCTCTTTCGCCTTTTTGAGGAGGACCGCTGGTTGACAGGCGGGAAGGCCCTGGTGACCGCACCGACACCCTGGGGAAAAAGCGGGTTGGCGATCTGTTATGACCTGCGGTTTCCGGAGATGTTCCGCGCCTATGCGGAAATGGGCGTTAAGATTGTCTTGATGTCTGCTGTCTGGCCCCAACGGCGGATCGGTCACTGGAAGAAACTGCTCCAGGCTCGGGCGATTGAGAATCAATTCTTTATTGCCGCGGTTAACCGGGCCGGTATACAGGATGGGGAGGCAATGGGGGGGTGCAGCACCGTTGTCAGCCCGATGGGGGAGCCCCTGCTGGAGATGCATGATCAGGAGGCCCTGCTCCAGCTGGAAATTGATCTTGAGGAGGTGGAAAAAACCAGACAATGGATGCCGGTGCTGGAAGATCGGCGGACGGATATTTATGGTTCCTATCGGGAAAAGATAGATGACAGATCGATGGATTGAGCTGGATGGGGCGATGGGGGAGGGAGGTGGGCAGGTCTTGAGGACAGCGCTGTCGCTATCGATGCTCACTGGCAGCGCGGTAAAGATCCAGAACATCCGTGCGAACCGATCCAATCCAGGGCTGAGGCATCAGCACCTGACTGCCCTCCAGGCTGCGCGAGAGATCAGCGGCGCTGAAGTCCAGGGGGATGAGATTGGAAGCAGGGCGGTGTCATTCAATCCAGGGGTAATTCAACCGGGCAGATATCATTTTCGAATTCCTACCGCCGGGTCCACCTCACTTGTACTTCAGACAGTCTACTTACCGCTGACAATGGCAGCGTCCTCCTCGGTGGTGGAAGTTGTAGGTGGGACGCATGTGCCCTGGAGCCCTTGTTTTCATTACCTTGACTGGGTGTGGATGCCATCCCTGCGGCAGTTGGGGTATGAGGCGGAGCTGACCCTGGTTCGCTGCGGTTATTATCCTCAGGGAGGAGGCAGCATCCTGGCCGAGATCCAGCCCAGCACGGTTAAGAATTCACTCCAGTGTCTGGATCGCGGCCGTCTGCTCCAAATCCGTGGATTGTCAGCGGTGACAAATCTTCCGGAGGATATTGCCCGTCGTCAGCGGCACCGCCTGGTCCATCGGCTTGGATCTGAATTTCCGCTCAATGATCTGCGTGTCAGCTCCCTGCCCGGGACCGGAAAAGGGACATTTCTGGTGGTGCTGCTTGAATATGAAAGGGCACGGGCCTGTTTTTTCTCCCTGGGAGAACGAGGGAAAAGGGCGGAAAAGGTCGCTGACGAAGTCGCAGACAGTGTGGTTGCGCACCATCAAGCCCAGGGCTGTTTGGATGCGTACCTGGGTGACCAGCTCCTGCTGCCGCTCTGCCTCAGGAAACAGTCGACAGAAGCTTCGCTTCGCAGAATTACCCCTCACCTGCTGACCAATGCCGCGGTGATCCGCCAATTCCTGCCTGTTGACATTGAGATTGAGGGCAAACAGGGCCAGCCGGGTCTCCTGAGGATCGACCCCCGGGACTTTTGAAATGAACCAAGCAACCTTTCGTTTTTATGCAGAGCTGAATGATTTCCTGCCGGTTGAAAAGCAAAAACACCCCTTTGAGGTCGCGATCGCCGGTCATGAAACGGTCAAGCATCTCATCGAAATGCTGGGTGTCCCCCACACCGAAGTTGACTTGATTCTGGTTGATGGACAGTCAGTTGCCTTTGACACCCTGGTTAAGGCCGGGGTGCGGGTGAGTGTGTACCCGATGTTTGAAAGCGTTGATATCAGCCAGATCACCCGGGTCCGCCCGCAGCCGTTGAGAAAGCCAGCATTTGTGCTGGATGCGCACCTGGGCAGACTGGCTGGGATCCTGCGGCTTTTGGGTTTGGATTGCTGCTATGAAAATAATTATCAGGATGCCACCCTGGCAGAAATCTCAAGCAGCAAGCAGCGAATTCTGCTCACCCGGGATCGGGGATTACTAAAACGGAAAATCGTGGACCGCGGGTATCTGGTGCGGTCGGATGATCCCCTGGAGCAGGCGGAGGAGGTAATCCGCCGATTTGACCTGGGAGATCAGGTGCAGCCTTTCACCCGCTGTTCGCGCTGTAATGGGATGTTGAAATCCGTCTCCAAACAAGAGGTCATGGATCAGCTGGAGCCGTTGACGAAAAAGTATTATCATGATTTTCGCCGCTGCGAGCGCTGTGGGCAGGTCTATTGGAAAGGCTCCCATTTTCAAAAGATAGACCAAATGATCCAGCGGCTTCTTTCGCAGCCTGGTGGTTGATTTTCATATTTCTTGGAGGTGTTTCCAATCTTTTGGCCTTAGTGTATAATTTCACAAGATGGGCAGGTGGGAATCCCGCCCGCGGTTTTTCCGAAAGATCACTTTCCTGGGGCTTTCCAGGAGTGTTCGGATAATCGTTTTGAAATATTTTTTATAAAAGGGTTTTAGGAAATTGACATGTTGGAAGAATTTTTTCGTCCCGAGTCCGTGGCAGTAATCGGCGCCTCAACTTCACCTGAAAAACTAGGGTATGCTGTTCTGGATAATCTTGTCAACGGGGGATATGCGGAGGTGGGTCAGGTTTACCCCATTAATCCAAAGGCGGACCAGATCCTGGGGATCGATGCCTATCCATCCGTGCTGGATGTACCCGGCGAGATTGATCTTGCAGTGGTTGTGATTCCTTACAGCTATGTACCGGATGTCCTGAAGGAATGTGGCAAAAAGGAAATTCCAGCTGTGGTGGTGATCAGCGCGGGTTTCCGTGAGGCCGGGATGGAAGGGCTGGAGAGGGAGCTGGAATTAATTGAGATCGCCAGGGAGTTTAACATCCGACTGATTGGTCCGAACTGCCTGGGCGTGATTGATACGTTCACCCCCTTAAACGCCTCCTTTTCTGCCGGCACTCCACCTTCGGGACCGATGGCTTTTATGTCCCAGTCCGGGGCCCTTGGCACGGCGATTTTGGACTGGGCCCAGGCGGGACGGCTGGGATTGGCAAAATTTGTCAGTTTAGGCAACAAGGCGGATGTCAGCGAAATTGATTTACTCCAGGCCTGGGAAGAGGATCCGGACTCCAATGTGATCCTGATGTACAGTGAAGGGCTGCCGAACGGGGAGGAGTTCATCCAGGTCGCCCGGAAAGTGACCCGGTCTAAACCAGTCGTGGCCATCAAATCTGGGGTTACGGAATCCGGTTCCCGGGCGGTCTCCTCGCACACCGGATCTCTTGCCGGGTCGGAGCAAGCGTACCAGGCTGCCTTTCAGCAGGCGGGTGTGCTGCGGGCTGAGGACATGGCCAGCATGTTTGATATGGCCCTGGCACTGGGGTATCAACCGCTGCTGCAGGGCAGGCAGATTGCCATCATCACCAATGCCGGTGGGCCAGGCATTCTCGCAACCGATGCCCTGGAGCGGCGGGGGATGAAATTGGCGCGGTTGGAGGTGGAAACCATTCATGCCCTGGAGCAGTACCTGCCAGATGCTGCCAGTGCGGCAAACCCGGTGGATGTTCTTGGGGATGCCCGGGCAGACCGCTACCGGTTTGCCCTTGAAGAAGTTTCCAAGGATCCGAATGTCGATGGTCTGATGGTGGTGCTCACCCCGCAGGCCATGACGGAGATCGAGGAAACAGCTCATGCAGTGGGAGACATAGCAGGGAAGCTTGAGAAACCGGTGCTGGCCTGTTTCATGGGGGAGGCCATGGTTGAAAAAGGTATTAAGGTTCTTCGGGAGTATCAGGTTCCGAATTACTCTTTTCCGGAGCGGGCTTCCTCAGCGTTCCAGGCGATGTCAGAATACCGGAAGATCCAGCTTCGGGAACCTCCTGAGTTTGAGCAGTTTGATGTGGATAATGAGGCGGTGGAAAAGGTGATCCAGGGGGCCAAACAAGATGGCCGCTACGCGATTGGGGATGCAGAAGCCTGGGACATCCTCAAAGCCTATGGACTGCGGATTCCTTCCTCGATTCTTTCCAAGTCTCCTGAGGAAGCAGTTGACGCAGCTGCGGAGATCGGATACCCGGTGGTCTTAAAAATCGCCTCACCAGACATTCTGCATAAGACCGATGTAGGGGGGGTTAAAGTCGGATTGGAAAGCGCGGAGGAAGTCAGGGATGCCTTTGAGTTAATGGTCTTCAGGGCCGAGCGCTATCTACCTGAAGCCCGTCTCTGGGGATGTCAGGTGCAGGAAATGGCGCCTCCAGGGGGGATGGAAGTGCTGATTGGCATGAACCGGGATCCCCAGTTTGGGCCGTTGGTAACGTTTGGTTTGGGGGGGATCTATGTCGAGGCGCTGAAAGACGTAACGTTTCGTGTAGCCCCATTTTCCAGGCGGGAAGCCTGGGCAATGTTAAACGAGATTCGCTCCAAAACGCTTCTGGAGGGGGTTCGCGGAAAGCCCCCGATCGACAAAGAGGCCATCGTTGAGACCCTGTTGAGGATGGGGCAGCTGGTCCTGGAATTTCCTGAGATTGCTGAATTTGATATCAATCCCTTGATTGTGTACCCAGAGGATCAGGGAGCGATTGCGATCGATATGCGGTTGGTATTAGCAAGTGAGAAATAAGGAGCATTTCATGAAGTCGTTATACATCACCTCTGTTGAAAAGTATTCAGGAAAAACTGCTCTCTGTCTGGCACTGGGGAAGCTGTACCAGGAACGGGGCATGAACATTGGCTACCTGAAGCCCTTTAGTCTTCGTCCCTGGCGAATAGGCGATAAGATCGCCGATGAAGATGCCACTTTTGTGATCGATATTTTAGGGGTCAATGCGGAGCCCTGGGAAATGGCCCCGGTTGTCCTGACCCAGGAATCACTCCGTGCCTATCTGACTGGAGCAGAACAACCAGACTATATGCCAGCAGTCACCTCTGCAGCACAGCGGCTCATGAAGAAAAAAGATCTCCTGCTTTTGGAAGGGGGCGGCAGCCTCCGCGAAGGATATGTCGTTAACCTGGCTACCCCGGATGTAGCAGCTGAGCTGGAGAGCGAAATATTGGTCGTGGTGAAGTATTGTGATGACATCTGCCTGCTGGATGATGTTTTGACAGCCAAGTTCCGCCTCCCCAACCGCCTCTGCGGGGTGGTGATCAATCGGGTTCCAGAACAGGCAATAGGTTTTGTAAACAACCTGGTTGTTCCTTACTTAGAAAAAGAAGGGGTTGCCGTGCTGGGTGTTTTACCGGAAGATAAAGAGCTGGCAGCGCTCTCCCTGGGAGAGATTATTGATGTGCTGAATGCCGAAATCTTGACCAGCTTTAAAAATCCGGATGCACTGGTTGAAGCCCTGATGGTGGGTGCAATGACAGAAGATGCTGCCTTACGCCGCTTCCGAAAGCAGCAGAATAAAGCGGTTATCACCGGGGGCGATCGAACTGATATCCAGCTGGCAGCAATGGAAACCTCCACCACCTGTTTGATCCTCACCGGAAACCTCCGTCCCAGCAATTTAATCATCAAGCAAGCCGAGACTATGGGTGTGCCCATCCTGCTTGTGCCTGGCAATACAATGGAAACCGTTGAAACCCTGGATCGCATATTTGGTAAAACGCGCATGGGACAAAAAGCGAAGCTGGAGAAGTTCCAGGAATTAATCCGGGAGAATCTGGATCTGAAACGGCTTGACAAGGCTCTAGATCTTTAGCTTGGGTGGATCCGGGCTGGTGTCCAGGAAGCAGGTTTTTCTGATATAATCAGGCCCACAGTATTTCAATACAACTAATGCGTTGACCGGCACGAGTAGTTCTGGAATGGGAAGCAGAGAGAAAAGGCCCTGGGCTGAAAGCCTTTTTTTTCCAGCAGGGAACGAAAACCAGCCGGGAGCGGCTTCTGGAAATCCAGGTTCATGGGTGGATAGTATAGAAGCCCGGAAAGGTCCGTTATCGCCGCAGGAGAGCACACCCACTGGGTGATGAAGTAAGGTGGCACCGCGTGTAATAACCACGTCCTTTCAAGACGTGGTTTTTGTTGTTCAGCGGGAACAGCCCGCAGGGGGGTGGACCGCGCAGTAGAAAGATTGGGGCAGGAGGAAGAAACCATGAGCATTTTAGTCATGAAATTTGGGGGCACATCGGTGGGCTCCGCAGATGCGATCACCCGGGCAGCAGGAATCATCCAGGACTGCTACCAGGACTGGGCCGGGATAGGTGTGGTTGTCTCTGCCATGAGCGGTGTGACGGACGCGCTGGAAGATGGAGCCAGGAATGCGGCGCTGGGGAAATCTTCCCATTACCAGGAGGTCCTTTCTGATCTGCGAGTCAAGCACTACCGGGTCGTGGATGATTTGTTTAAAAAGCCCCAAAAACAAGCAGTTTTCAAGATCATCGATGAATACCTGGAATATTTCGATACCTTCTGCCGAAGTGTGATGGTGCTGGGAGAAGTCACGCCGCGGGCAATGGACGTGATCTCCTCGCTGGGAGAAAAAATAAATACCCGGATTCTGTCTACCCTGCTGCAGGAGAAGGGTTTAGAAAGCCAGGCTGTGGATGCCACTGAACTGATCATTACTGATGATAAGTATCAAAACGCGGTGCCCATCATGCCGATCACCTGTCAGCAGATCCAGGCCAAGCTTCCCCCCTTATTTGAAGAGGGCATCGTGCCGATTATCACGGGATTCATTGGCGCTACCGAGGAGGGGATCACAACCACCCTGGGAAGGGGGGGCAGCGATTACAGTGCGGCGATTTTTGGGGATTGCCTGAATGCAGACCAGGTCTGGATCTGGACGGATGTCGATGGGGTGATGACCTCGGATCCACGCCTGGTCCCCAATGCCCAGGTCATGCCGACGCTGTCGTACCAGGAGCTGAGTGAACTGGCTTATTTTGGCGCAAAAGTGGTCCATCCCCGGACAATCCGGCCGGTTGTGGCCCGCAATATCCCGCTGTTTGTGCGCAATACCTTTAATCCAGATTTTGAGGGCACACGGATAGTTTCGGAAGCAGAACAGATCCCATCAACGGTAAAAGCGGTCACCGCAATCCAGGGCTTGAGTCTTGTGAATGTGGAAGGGCGGGGGATGATGGGTGTTCCTGGGATTGCCGCGAGAACGTTTGCGGCAGTGGCCAGCCAGGGGGCCAGTGTGCTGATGATCACCCAGTCCAGCTCGGAACAATCGATTTCATTTGTGATTGAAACCTCGATGGTAGATGCGGTTGTCTCCTCGGTGGAAAAAGAGATGGCGCTGGAGCTGACTAGGAAGGACATTGACAGAATCTGGTCGATGGATGACGTGGTGATTGTTACCGCGGTTGGAAAGGGGCTGCGGACGACCCCGGGGATCGGGGCCCGGGTTTTCAGTGCCCTGGCGGAAGCGAAAATCAATGTCATCGCAGTTGCTCAAGGATCCTCGGAAAGCAGTCTATCATTGGTCATCGCGTCGGATGATATGGTGGCTGCTGTCCGGAAAATTCATGATGATGTTATCCTCAATCCATAGCCGGGCGAGGGTTGTATACCCAGGAGTGAAGCAAGATGGAGGTTTTCAAACAGGCAGCAATCCAGGATGTTCTGGATGATTTCCTGATTTTCCGCAATCTACAGCCGGTGGACCCGCGTCTGCCTGGTTTGGATGCATTGAGATCCGATCTGGGCCTCGGAGGCGGTAGAACCCCCAGAAAAATCGAGGCTGATTATGGACGGGTGGTGGCTGAAATTTTGATCCAGGCCCAGCAGATGGTCCACCCGGGCTTGGAGATCAAAAGACTTGTATACATCGGTGACACCCTGGGAAGCGATCGGCAGGCGTTCCAAAATATCTGTCAGGCCAGGGACTGGCCCGGTATGGTGGTGATCACCAATGAGAAATCGAGCCCCGCCCCCCTGCGGGTTTCCCGGGAGAAAAAGCATCCTGAGATATTTTCCACCCAGTGGCAGGATCTCCTCATGCTGGAAGAGCTCTGCCGCACCCTCGAGTTTCCCATCGATTCCCAAACGGTCCTGGTATTGGATTTGGATAAAACGTTGGTGGGCGCCAGGGGAAGAAACGACCAGGTGATCAATCAGGCACGGATTGCGGCGGTTCGTAAAACCGTGGCGTCTTATTTAGGAGAGGATTTTTCACAGGAGGAGTTTGAGAAACACTATCAGGAGATCAACCAGGACAAGTACCATTTTTTAACCCGGGATAATCAGGATTTTGTCGCTTATATCTGTTTGCTGCTCGGCACCAGCTACTGCAGTCTGGAGGAGCTCCTCCAGAAAATTCAAGCCAGCCAGCTTGAGGAGTTCGCTGATTTTGTGGGGTGGATTGAGCAGGGGCGGGAGCGGCTATCTCCAGCGCTGGAGGATTTCCATCAGCGGTTTCTCCTGGCATACCAGAAAGGAGACCCCACCCCATTCAAAGATTTCCGCCGCCAGGAATACCTGGAGACCCTTAGTCGAATGGGGAATATGCTTGATCAGGTTGCGGTTAAGGAACTCTTAAAAAATGAGATTGTGATTACGGCTGAGGTCTTTTTCACGGCACAACGCTGGAAGGGAAAGGGTGCCCTGCTTTTTGGTTTGTCCGACAAACCGGATGAAGCATCCCTCCCCACCCGGGAGCAGGAGGGCAAGGGTCTGCTGGCGATCCACCAGGCCCCTACTCACGTGGTTGGATGGAGGTCGTGATGATCATCATCTGGCAGCAGGCAGGAAAGGAGGAGAGGGATGGCTGATCAGTGCTGGCTGGAGTGCATCCAGGGATGCGGGACCAGGTATTCAGTTTTTGATGTGGTCTACTATTGTGACCAATGCGGGGGATTACTGGAGGTCAAGCATGATCTAAAGACCCTGAAGGAACGATCGGCCTCATCCTGGAAAACCCTTTTTGAGAGGCGAAATAACTTTTCTCGATCCCCCTATCACAGCGGGGTATGGGGAAAGAAAGAATGGGTGATGCCCCCTGTCAAAGAGGATCAGATCATCACCCTGTCTGAAGGGCTCACCCCTCTTTTTCAAGCCTCAAAGCTCGGGGAGCCGCTCGGGGTGCCGGGGTTGTGGGTCAAGCTGAGCGGGAACAGTCATACCGGATCTTTCAAGGACCTGGGAATGACGGTGCTGGTGTCCGTGGTCAAGCAGATGATCGCCGATGGAAAACCCATCCGGGCGATTGCAGCTGCCTCCACCGGGGATACCTCGGCTGCCCTGGCAGCCTATGCTGCTGCGGCGGGGATTCCTGCCGTGATCTTGCTGCCGAAGGGAAAGATCTCCCCCGCCCAGCTCATCCAACCGATTGCGAACGGGGCGCTTGTCCTGGCTCTGGATGATGATTTTGACGGCTGTATGAAGGTGGTTCGGGAGCTGACCGAGGATTCTGAAATCTACCTGGCAAACTCTCTCAACTCCCTGCGGATTGAGGGGCAGAAAACTGTGGGGATTGAAATTGTCCAACAGCTTGGCTGGCAGGTTCCCGACTGGGTGATTATCCCCGCGGGGAATCTCGGAAATGTCAGCGCGCTGGGAAGCGGGCTGGCGATGATGAAAGAGCTGGGGTTGATTGAGCGGCTGCCCAGGATTGCCTGTGCCCAGGCTGCCAACGCCAATCCGCTCTACCTCAGCTATCAAACATCGTTTGAAGAGTACCATCCCGTGGAAGCAAAGAAAACGGCGGCCTCAGCCATCCAGATTGGCGCCCCGGTCAGCTATCCCCGGGCGGTAAAGGTCCTCAAAGAATATCATGGGATCGTCGATCAAGCCAGTGAAAAAGAGCTCGCCGATGCGGCGGCCTGGGCGGACCAGGCCGGGCTGTACACCTGTCCCCAAACCGGTGTGGCGCTGGCTGTCTTTCAAAAAATGGTTCAAAGGGGAGAGATTAAGGAAGGGGATCAGGTCGTGATCATTTCCACTGCGCATGGGCTGAAATTCACTGAGTTTAAACTAGATTATCATCTCCAGCGCGATGCGGAGATCCAGGGGAAGTATGTCAATCAGCTGATTGAGGTCCCGGGGGATCTGGCCTCGGTGAAGCAGGCCATCCGGGGAGCATCTTAAGGGGTTCCCAAGAAATTACTCTCTGCAGGTTTCGGTCAAAACTACGCTTTAGGGGGGAAGGATAATGGGAAGGGTATTTTTAATCTACCTGGAGAGGGAGCTTTTGCTGAGCCCGACGGTCTTGGAAAAAAAAACAGTGGGGGGATATTTTAGGATATTTATTAATAGATGATCATGGATGCCTGATTGAGGGTGATCGGAACAACTCTTTTCGTCATGGGATCTCTCCGGAAAATCAATGGGGATTATCGGCTGATCTCAGGATTTGGGATAGGCGAGGGTATTCCGGCCGGATTTTTTTGCCTGGTACATGTACTGATCCGCGGTATTAATCAGGAAAGGCAGCGATTCCACACCGGGTGTCAGATTAACAACCCCCAAACTGATCGACATCTCAATGGAAAAAGAGTGGATTTGGAACGGTGTCGAGGAAACACAGTCCCGCATTCTTTCTGCAACCTGGATGGCAAGCTCGAGGTCGGTCTCCGGCAATATGACCACAAACTCCTCCCCACCAAAACGGGCAAAAATATCCACGGTACGGATCACCTGCTGACAGCGGGAAACCAGCTGCTTCAGCACCAGGTCGCCGATTTCATGACCGTGCGTGTCATTGACCTGTTTGAAATGATCAAGGTCAAAAAAGATTACCGACAATGGGCGGTCAAAGCGTTTAGCCCGGTCGAATTCATACTGCCCCCATTGTGACAGCCCCCGCCGGTTGTAAACATCGGTCAGGGAATCTGTGATTGCTTTTGCCTGGATCTCAGAATGCAGCTGGGCGTTGCGGACCGCGTTGGCAGTGGTTGCTGCGATGCTGGTGAGGATGTCCAGATCATCCTGGCCGAATTGACCGGATTGATTTGCTTCAAGATAGATCACCCCCAGGATGCGATCCTGGGCGGGAAGCGGTGCAGCCAGTCGGGCTGTGGCTGACTGACCGGGGGAGGGCAGGTGGTTGATCAGGGACCGCTGCTGATGGTAAGACTGAGAGATTAAATGCTCCTGATCATCCAGGGGGATGGTTGTTGGGGGAGGCTGCTGGAAGCCAAATTTGGCTTCCAGCGTCATTTGCTGGGTTGCCTCATCAGTTAGATACAAGGACCCTTTAACAGCCAGCGGGATGGCTTTTTTGACACCTTCAAGAATCCGCTCAAGCAGCTCGTTGAGTTCAAGCGTGCTGACCGAGGTTTCTGTGGCCTCATGGAGCGCTTCCAGGGCCCGGGCGTTCTCCTGGGTCTGTTCAAACAACCGGGCATGGCGAAGCGCGATGGCTGCCTGCCCTGCAAACGCTGAAAGCCGCTCCGCGTGTTCAGGCCGGTAGAAATCACTTTCCATCTTGTTGAGCGATAGGAAACCAATGACCTTTCCCTCATCGATGATCGGCGCACCCGCCCAGGAGAGGATGATCGATGAGCTGTCGGTATCCACCCAGCGGGGATCGGTTTGGGTGTTCGGGATGATCAGCGGGGCTTTCGTTTCAGTCATTTCAGCGAGGGTTGAGAACTTGTTGATCCTGATCTCTGTTTTATCAATCGAAGCCAGCAGATCTGGATGCAGGTCCTGATACCCCTGCCGCCGGACGACCCTGGCATGGCTGTTTTCCACCAGCATCAGGTTGGCTGAGTCATAGGGAATGACAGTTTCAATATGAACCAGGATTTGATCCAGGACCGTGTCTAATTTCAAGGAGGACTGGAGTGCCCGACCGGTATTCCGGAGGGCTTCAGCCAGTTTTCGCTGATCCCGTTCCATCTCATAGGTGCGGGCGTTGTGGATGGCAATAGAAGCTTGATTGCTGAGTAAATCAAGCAGACGGAGAACGTGATTGTTATAAGCATTGGGCTGGGAAAAGGAGACCAGCATCACCCCGAGCACTTTACCATGGAAGATCAGCGGCATCCCAAGAATGCTTCCGGAGCGCTCCAGGGGTGTGTTTTTATACAGGGGGTGGCTGCGGATATCTGGGATAAGGATCTGTTCCCCCCGTTCAGCGACGTGAATGGTCAGCCCGTTTTCCCGGGGCATTGCGATAGGCTGCTTGAATTCGCTGTCCTCATATTTAACTGCTCCAAATGTCAGCTGTTGGCCGTCATACAGAAAGATATGGGCGTTCTGCGCGGAGACCAGTTTGAGCACCTGTTCAAGGATGCTTTCCAGAACCGGCCGCAGCTCAAGGCTTGTTGTCAGCTGGATGGCTGCTTTTCGCAGGGATTCTGCCAGCATTCGCTGCTGCCTCTCGATGTTTAAAAATTGGTTGTTGAGAATGGCCGAGGCAGCCTGATCGGCTAAAAGTCGGAGCAATCTCAGCTCTTCTGGATTGAAACTCATCGGCTCTGGAAACCAGACATTCATCACGCCGATCGCTTCCCCGGCGACAATCAGGGGCAGGGAGATCAAAGCTTCGTCAATCTCAGTCTGCTGTTCGCGAAAGACCGGATGCCGGCTGAGATTGGGGATGATCAGGTCTTCCTTGGATTGGGCGACGGATGCTGAAATTTCCTGTTCGTGAGGATGGGTGTAGGGAAGGGACTGCTGCTGATTCGGACCCAGGGAGGAGTAAAAAATCAGCTGTCCCTGAGTATGGAGGTAGATATTGGTATCATAGGCTGGCACCATCTCCAGGATCTGAGCCAGAACGCTTGTGATCCCGGTTTCCAGGTGGGCGCTGGAAGATATATCCGAGCTGGTCCTGTGGAGAGACTCAAATTCCTTTGCCCTCCGCACCAGACTTTCCTCGATAATTTTTCTATGGACGGTCGCCGACAGCGTTTGGGCGATAATCCGGTAAGCATCAATCTCAATTTGAGTCCACTTCTGGTCCTGCTCTTCTTTTTCAAATCCAATAAATCCCCAGGGAGTATGGTTGGTGAAGATGGGAAAGACGGCATAGATCCCTTTTGGGATTGTGCCGAGAAAGATCCTGGTTTCTGGTTTCAGCTGGGAGATCTCACCCTGAAATAAACCGCCTTTTTGGGCGGTTTGGATCCATTTGTAGAGGTCGGAGGGCAGGGCAGGACCATTCAGCTGCCGCCGGGGGCTGGTGGTCTCTCTGGCATGCCGGGCCCGGTAGTGATAGAGCTGCCTGTGCTGCTGGGATTTGAGGTGGTCAGAGAGAATTAACAGGTAGGTGTGATCCGCTCCAGCAGCCCGACCTAACTCCTGGATCAGGATCGGCAGGCGGTGATCCCAATCCTGGAGATCGATAAGATCGGCAGACAGCATATTGATTGTTTCCAGCAGGCTGGAGAAGCGGGAGAGCTTGATGGTATTATCTTCCAGACGTCTTCGGGCAGCCGCGGTTTCCGATTGCAGGTCCTGTAAATATCCGGCAAGCATACCCAAAACCGCCAGGATGAGAAACCCCAGGAGGTGGAAAATCAGCTGGGTTCGATCCAGGAGTGAAACCGGGGTGGAAAACGAGCGGATCCCCAAATGCAGGATTACGCTCCCCAGGGCAGAGGTAATGCCCCATTGTAAGCCAAATACCCAGCCTGTCGCCAGCACCGGGAGGGCAGCCAGGGGGAGAAGCTGGAAAGTTTCGTTTGACGTCTGGATGAGAAGGAGACAGGCCAGGTACACCAACCAGGAAGCGGCTGTACCAATCCATTTGAGTACCGGATGAGCGGTTAAACCAGCATTCTTGAACGGCATCATGGTTGATCCATCTGTTCCTTCAAGGTGATTGATTAATAGAAACGGATAAACAACCAGTCCAGCTCCAGGCGGTTTGAGATCAGCACGGATAGCAGCCCGTTCCGCAGGAAATCATGCTATGCAACCGGAAAACCTGCCTGATCAGCCATGCCAGCGGTGATCTTAAATAACCCTAGGGCTGGAGACAAATCTGCTTATATTACAAAAGTATATCAAATGAATAATAAATTGACCTGACAATCCCTTTAGGACACAAACTTCTCAGTCGATGCAGCGATCCTGGTTCAGGGAGAGGGAGTCGCTGTAGGGGGGGGCGAGCTGCTCGTTGGAGAAAGGGAGGCCGTTGGCGATGGGGTCTCCCGGAGGTCGAGGTTCAATGCGGGAAGGAGATCCCCGATCAGGATTTCCCAGGCCAGTATCAGACGGTCGCTGGCCTGGTTTGGATCCTCTGGAAGGTCCGAAACCGCCTTGGTCAATAAATCAGTCAGGGCGGCCAGGTTCTCCTGCTGATTGCCGGGGACCTGGCGTTCCAGGCTGGAAAGCTGGTCGATCCCGCTGATAAGCTCCTCTTGGGCCTGTCCATAATTGTCGTGGAGAATTTGCTGATTTGCCCGGTCAATGCGGTTCGCGATGCTGACTAGTTCAATCGCTTCGGCGAGATAGCTTTGCGCAGCCTGTGCGGTGGCCAGGTATTGGATGATTTCCTGGTCCCGCTCTCGCGCTGCGGAGTGGGTTGCCTGATCCTCTGTAAGCTGCTGCACCTGGGTACTTTGTTCTGCAACATCGGTCTTCATCCTCTCCAGATCTGTCTGCTGATCCAGCAGGGAGAGATCCAGAACCTGGAGGGTTTCCTGCAGGGAGAGCTGTTCGGACTGCAGTGCAGCTGCCTCTTCCCGGATTTCTTCTGGGGCATCTTTGAGCTGATGCAAGGTTCCTTGAAGATCAGATTCCAGGATATCCAGGCGCTGGGTGTTTTCTTCGACCGGGTCAAGGAATTCCTTTTTCACTGTTGGGATCCAGCTGCTGAACGTGAAATATATCCCTGCTCCCAGCAAGCTGCCGAATAATACGACCAGCAGAAGTCGCAGCAGAACCCCGAGGCAGTGGGGGGCTGATCGGGGAGGGAGCTCAGATTCGTTAGGGGTGGGAGTAGTTGGTTCGGTCATCATGCTTTCCTTTGGATGCAGAGATCCTGAGAGAATGGTTTCGGGTCAGGTGTATCCTGGAACTTAATATTTCCTGGGCGCAAAACAGAACAAAAAAAGCCGTTCCACGATTGTGAAACGGCAGTTTTTTCCTGTCTGTCCCGCTACCGTCCTAGATCAGGGGCCAGCCTCTTGATGCGTTTCTTGAGGCCGGAGGTATCCACCTCGTGCATTTTCTTCATCTCTTGTTTTGCACGCTTGGACCTCCGGCGGCGAAGATGTCCGTGATAGCCTTTTGTGCGCATTATTTTTCCGCTGCCGGTTTTTCGAAACCGTTTGGCCGTTGCTTGATGTGTCTTCAGTTTGTATTTACCCATCTTGGTATTACTCCTACTTCCCCGTTACTTAGCTTTTGCTTTTTTCCCCTGCTTTTCTGGTTCAGGGGGATCAATATTTCTCAAGATCGTGTTCAGCTTATTATTTGCATCCTGAAGGGGGATTTCCCTGGTTGCGGACCACTCTGCAGCAATCTTTTTCTTGAGTTTTCTGTGTGCTCTTTGTTCGGTGGTGTTAAGTTTATCAGATACCCGCTTGGCTTGTAAATCCCTCAACAGCTCGCAGAAACCGATTAAATCCCCATCCTTGGTGACCTGTGCGATCCGGCTCTTGCGGGTTGTGTGCTTGGAATCCATTGTCTCGGGAGGTGATTTTAACATCGAGATCGCTTTTTTTAAATTTTTCTCGGAGGCCACGGGACGAATCCGTTCGCTTTCCACATTATCGGTTGGAATCCAGTACACGCCGTTCCGGGTTTTCACCTTGAAGTATTCCCGGGATTCACCACCGAGGGTTTTCTTCTCCAGGCACTCAACCTGGCCGACACCATGATAAAGATGCGACACCCAATCCCCTGGTGAAAAAAGTTTACTTTTGTCTACCATTACTTACTCCGGTGATGTTAGGGTCTAGCTTATCCAATCAAACGATCGCGGATAAATCTGGTATGCAGGTCAGACATATCCTCAGGTATATTTTTGTTTTTCCAGGTAATCCCGGAGGATGCGCTGAATGCGAGGCTGCCGGAGTCTGCGAAGAGCCTGGGCTTCAATCTGGCGAACCCGTTCCCGGGACACGCCAACCTTCTCCCCGACCTCCTGGAGGGTATGGCTTTTTCCATCCGGGACGCCATAGCGGAGTCTGAGGATGCGGACCTCCCGGGAGGGCAGGGCCTCCATCACTTCCTCGAGGTGTTCCCTGAGGAGATGTTTGGTGGCTGTTTCATCGGGAAGGGGGGTTTCATGATCCTCCACAAAATCTCCCAGGACGGCATCCCCTTCATTGGTGGTGGGCATCTCCAGGGAAAGCGGCCGGCGGGCAACTTTCATCATGTACTGGACTTTATCAGGGGCCTCATCCAGTGCATCTGCCAGCTCCTCAATGGAGGGGTCTCGTTCCAATGACTGCTTGAGATCGTTTTGCATCCGGAACATTTTAGAGATTTTGTCTCCCATGTGTACCGGGACCCGGATGGTGCGGCCCTGGTCGGCAATAGCGCGGGTCACAGCCTGACGGATCCACCAGGTGGCATAGGTGCTGAACTTATAACCACGGAGGTAATCAAATTTTTTCGCGGCCCGCATCAAGCCAATATTCCCTTCCTGGATCAGGTCGAGAAAGGGGACGCCCCGGCCCATATATTTCTTGGCAACGCTGATGACCAGCCGGGAGTTTGCGGTAATTAGATGATCCAGCGCAGTCCATTCATCCTCAATCATCGCCCGCAGCTCCGTCCGGCGCTCCGGAGCGGCTGTCCCCCTGGCCAGTTCCTTGCGGGCCAGACGCCCTCGCTCGATTCGCTTGGATAATTCTTTTTCTTCCTCTTTGGTGAGCAGGGGGATGCTGGCTGCTTCCTTGAAGTACAGCTCGATCAGATCGTTGGTATCAATTCCGGATAAGCGGTTTTCATCGTCCTCATCGAGGTCATCCTCTTCTTCAAGCTTGCCGTTCCCCCCATCTTCGCTGAACAAGGATTCGAGCTCATCCTCTTCATCTTCCAGATAGGGAATATCCTCCTCCAGGAGCGAGGTGAACGCTTTCTCAAGGCTGGTGACGTCTTTTTTCGCATCTGGAAAATAATTCAGGATATTGGAGAAGGTGACAAATCCCTGGGAATGGCCAAGTTCGATCAGTTCATGAATTGGATTGAGAGAGGGGGATTTCTCTGGTTTCGATTGGGTTGGAGGGGTTTTTTTTCTCATGGATTTTTCGAGGTTGAAACGATTATCGTGAGTGGATAATTAGGGTGATGAAAGTATCCAGTATTCAAGGGTCTTGCCGAGCCTGCTTTCATCTGCTGCACAGCTTGATCCGGAACGACTCCCTTCCCTGTCGTCCTTGCCGCGGCTGTGATCCCTTAACATGGGGAGGGCAGCTAATTATTCATCCTCTGGGGGTGGAGATTGCCCTTTTTTATGGCGGTACACGATCCGACCTCGGGTCAAGTCATAGGGGGACATCTCAACAGTGACACGGTCTCCAAGCAGGACCCGGATGTAGTATTTTCGCATTTTACCCGCGAGATAGGCTAAAATTTCATGCCCGTTGTCCAGTTCAACCTGGAACTGTGTCCCGGGAAGGGCTTTGACGATTGTTCCTTCCATCCGTACTTTATCATCTTTCTTTGCCATGTTTGTTATTTACCTTCGTCCCCGTGGCTCAGGCATCCCTTGCTGGAGCGGATGGGGTGACCCTGAAGCCGGATCTTGTAGTTTGAGGAATGCTCAGTAGTACAGCTGCTGCTGTTTTTTCTGGCGTCGTTTCTTTGCCAGACGCCGCTTTCGGCGGCGAATCGCTTTCTTTTTCTGGATCCGATTCAGTTCGCTTTTTGAGACGAACCAGCGTTTCCGTCGGACTGTGCTTAGGACACCGCTTCGAGAGACTTTTTTCCGGAAGCGCTTCATGAGCTGTTTTTGGGACTCATTGGGCCTAAGTTCAACACGAATAGCCAAGTTTACTCACATCCTTTCTGTTCGGCACTCAGACAGAAAGGGCGAGGATATTTTTGCTCACCCTTTCTGGTCAATGGCCTTAGATTTGTATGTTCACGTCATCCAAAAAGACTATTGCCGTGACCTATCTCGCGGATCTTGATTTTAAGTATACCGCGTAATTCTTACAAAGCAATATAATTTCTGGCCTAAAACTTAAGAAACACTTACATTGACGGGGGTTTTCCCGGGTGCTAGAATGTTTCTATGCCCGCACAGGCCCTCCCCCCCCTCCCTGGTCCCCATCGGGAATCCGGAAATCAAGTATACCAGATCCAGGCAGTGATGTACCAGCATGTCCTGGAGGCGCTCCCGGTTGGTGCCGTTCTTGTCGGACCGGAACAGCGCATCCTGGCAGTCAACCAGCAGCTGCTGGATTGGTTCCGGATCAGCCAGCCCGACTGGCAGGGCCGGGTGGTGCAGCGCCTGTTTGACGCTCTCTGCCAGCAGGCTGCAGAACCGAAAGCGGCCCGGCGCGCCCTGGAAGAGGCCGCAAAAAAAGGGGCCCAGCAGCCCCGCCTGGAAATGGTGCTGCAGTTTCCTGACCGGCGGCACCTTCTGTGGATATTTTTCCAGCACCCGGGGCTTGGGCGGCGGGAGCCTGTCTGGGGAGCGCTGGTGGTGGATCGCACCCAGGAAAAAACCGCCGCAGCGAAAAATGACCAGCTGCTCCAAAAAGTCAGCGCAGAAAGCCTGAAAGCGGGGACAATCCTGCAGGGAAATCTGCAAACCCTGCTTGAGAATGCAGAGCACTGGCCCCCGGCGCTGATCCAGGAGTTCCTCACCCAGGCTGATAACGAGCTGCGGGAAGTGCATCTGCTGCTGGATCAGCTGTTTGCGTTGATCCAGATCCGGCAAGCTGACCTGCGGATCTTCCCGAGGCAGACAGCCCTCCGGGAGGTCCTCGATCCCCTGCTGGCGGGGTTTCCTGCTGGGGATCAGGAGCGATCCCTTGAGGTTGCGCTTCCTGAAGAAAATCTTTCTGCCTATCTCGATCCCCTTCAAACCCGACGGGTCTTGAAGCATCTGCTCTCACTCGCGCTGCAGCACAGCCGCGAGGGATCAGCGGTGTCCCTCCGCGGTTCGAGCCAGGGGAATACAGTCAGCCTCTCGATCCTTTTTGAGCCCGATGAGCTCTGGCACGGAAAGGAGAAGCCGACAGTGGAGATCTTCCGCCCTCTTGACCAGCGCCAGTTCAGCATCGGAGAGGCTATCCAGAAGCTCCAGGGGGGGGATTTAACCCTCTCAGCTCATCCCGGGGACCAGGCCCATTTGGCTTTCTCAGCAACCTTCCCCAGCAGGCCGCCTCAGGGGAAGCTCCTGGCAGCGAGGGGCAGTCCCTCCCGGATAAAAAACACGGGACGGATTCTGGTTGCTGAATCCCAGGTTGAGGCTTTGGGATTTCTGAAACGGGCGCTGGAGGAGGCTGGATTCCGGGTGGACAATGTGACCTCTGGTGCCTCTGTTCTGGACATGGTCCAGATTATCAAGCCTGATCTGATTATCCTGGAGCGGGAGCTCCCCCCCTACGATGGGCTGCAGGTGTTGACTTCCCTGCGCCGCTGGTCTGCGGTTCCAGTCGTCATGGTTTCATCCCGGGAGGACCCTGAGGAGCTTGTCCGGGCTTTGGCGGCGGGAGCAGACGAATTCCTTTTCAAACCTTATCGGATGGATGAGCTGGTTGCCCGGGTGCAGGCGCTTCTGCGCCGGACAGATCTGCAGGGGGAGGAGGCCCCGGAAGATGTTTTTCAGGCGGAAGGCCTGCGGATCAATTTTAACAGCCGGAAGGTCTGGAGGGAAAACTCCCAGCTGGATTTGACACCGATTGAATACAATATTCTGGCCTTCCTGGCCCGTCATCCGCGGCAGGTGCTCACTTATGAGCAGATCATCAACTCGGCCTGGGAAGGCCCGGACAGGGGATCGAGGCAGGGATTATTCGTCCATGTCAGCCGGCTCCGGGAGAAAATCGAGGAACAGCCGAAAACCCCGCAGCTGATAAAAAACCACTGGGGTGTCGGGTATATCTTTCAGCCGGAATGAGCTGGGATAGATTTGACAAATGAGTGAAAGTTTGTGATAATCTGAACTGGCACAGGGATAGACAATCAGAAGGGAGGAAGTAATGCCTCAAGGCAGGGCGTGGAGATTCCTTCGAATAATGTTTATCTGTAATTCAATCCCCCCTGGAAAGGTGGGCACCCAACATTACAGGAGCACGCAAACAGGTTATGGAGAACGGCATTCCAGAGAAGGACCAGGAACAGGCATCTGTTGATGAAACCCAAAAGGAAGACCAACCCGGGTGGTTTTTAGATTATGTAGAACATTATGATGTTGACAACCCGAAAGCGGGGGAGATTCTCAGCGGCAAAATTCTGGATATCAGTGAACATTCTATTCTTCTAGACGTTGGACTCAAACGAGACGCAATTATCACCAGTCAGGACCTCGACCAGGTTGAGGATGAGATCGTTGAGGAATTGTCGGTTGGGGATGAGGTGTATGTCAGCGTGATCCGCACCCCGATCGGGGATGATGATTTGCTGGTTTCTCTGAGCAGAGGACTGGCCTATCAGGATTGGCAGAAGGCAGAGGAATACTTAGAGGAAGATGAAATCCTCGAGCTTAAGATCGTAGATAAAAATCGAGGAGGGCTCCTGGTCTCTTTTGAGAGCCTTCAGGGGTTTGTCCCGAATTCCCATATCCCTTCCCTGCGACGGGGGACCCCGAACCAAAACGCAGTTGAAATCAAGCAGTCGATGATCGGGGATAACCTGCCGGTCAAAGTGATTGAGGTCAACCGCAAGCAGCGGCGGTTGGTGTTCTCAGCCCGGATTGCTCAAAAGAAGAAGCGCGAAAAAAGGCTTCAGGAGCTCACGGAAGGCGATGTGATCAAAAGCAGGGTGGTCAATGTCGTCGACTTCGGCGTCTTTGTTGATCTGGATGGCGTGGATGGGCTGGTGCACAAATCTGAAATTGCCTGGGATCGGGTGTATGATCCCTCGAAATACTTCCAGGTTGGCGATGAAATTGAAGTGAAAGTGGTTGATGTTGATATTGAGCGGGAGCGGGTCAGCCTGAGCCGCAAGGCTTTGCTGCCCAACCCCTGGGACCAGCTGAATGAAAAGTACAGCGAGGGGGACCTGGTAGAAGGGAAGGTTGTCTCCGTTCTGGATTTTGGTGCGTTTATTGAACTGCCGGAAGGGCTGCAGGGTTTGGTCCACGTCAGCGAAATTGGCTATGCCAATATGGGTGATCCCCGGTCTGTTGTCCAGGAAGGGGATACCGTGCTGGTCAGGATCCTCAACGTCGAACCAGAACGTGAACGTGTTTCTCTATCCATGCGCCGCGTACCTGTTGAAAAACAGATGGAATGGATGATCTCCCAGGAAGTCAGCGAAGAAGGGGAGGAGGCCTCTGAAGAGGACTCCGCAGCGGATCTTGAGGGGGAAGAAACAGCTGCAGTTGTAGCGGATGCTGAGGCCGGAGAGGAAATGGAAGCTGCGGTGGAAGAACCACAGCCAGAGGGAGAAGAGGACGAGGGAGAAGAGGACGAGGAAGAAGAGGACGAGGCAGAAGAGGACGAGGCGGAAGAGGACGAGGCGGAAGAGGACGAGGAAGAAGAGGACGAGGGGGAAGAGGACGAGGAAGAAGAGGAC
>CAZUMA010000035.1:0-34504 GCA_964621835.1 uncultured Anaerolineales bacterium
AAAGAATTTCCGGTGTGATCAGCCAGCTTTATCAGCGCGAGGGAGCGATTGAAGAAGGACAGTTTGATATTTATACAAAAAAAGGGCAGATCCGTAATTGGTATTTCAGCTCCTCACCGCTTCCCAAGCTGCCGGATGGACGACGTATGGTGATGAGTATGGCGATGGACATTACCGAATTAAGAAAAGCGGAAGCCGCTCTGCGGAAAAGTGAGGAGCGGTTTACGAAAGTTACCCTGGCTACCAATGATGGGATCTGGGATTGGAACCTGATTACTGATGAGGTCTATTTTGACCCACATTACTATCTGATGGCAGGATATAAGGTAAACGCTTTTCCCCATCAACTGGAGGAGTTCCGTCAACGAGTCCATCCAGATGATGTGGACTATGTTTTCAAAGAAGCCGAGGATCATCTCCAGGGCAGGAGCGATCAATTCAATGTAGAATTTCGGTTTCAAAAACAGGATGGCAGCTGGTTGTGGGTCCAGGGGCGTGGAAAAATTATCGAGCAGGATCACCGGGGAAATCCCACCCGATTTATCGGCACCCATACAGACATCTCCGATCGGAAAGAGATTGAAGAGGCCCTTGAACGGTACCGCACGCAGCTCGAAAACCTGGTAAGGGATCGCACCCAAAAATTGGAAGATCGCGTGAAAGAAGTGGAGCGTCTCAACGAAGCCTTAACAAACTTACTGGAGGATTTTCAGAAGGCAAATCTGAAGTTGACAAAAACAACAGAAGCCCTCCAGGAATCCAATCAGGAACTGGAATCTTTCACCTACTCAGTATCCCACGACCTGAGAGCTCCCCTCCGAGCCATTGAAGGGTTTTCACGGATATTAATGGACGAGTACCAATCCGAGATCAATCAAGAAGCTGAGCACTATCTTAACCTCGTCCGAAAAAACGCCCAGCAAATGGATCAATTGATAAAAGACCTGCTGGAGCTTTCCAGGTTGGGTAGGAAAGCAGTAAGAAAAATCAATATCAACCCCTTCGAAATGGTGGCTGACCTGATTGATGCTATCCAGGAAGAGAACACCCACCGGGAAATCGATTTTGTCATTCATGACCTTCCAGCCTGCAAAGCTGATCCCCGCCTGCTGAACCAGGTTTTTTACAACCTGATCAGCAATGCAGTCAAATTTACTCAAAATCGAGAAAACGCCTGTGTGGAGATTGGTGCTGTCCAGGATCAAACCCAACAGGATGAAAACAAAATCACCTATTTCATTAAAGATAATGGTGTGGGATTTGACATGACCTATCAAGGAAAGCTATTTGGAACATTCCAAAGGCTCCACACTGAGGAGGAATTTCAAGGAACAGGGGTGGGATTAGCGATTGCCAAGCGGATTATTGATCGGCATGGGGGAAAAATCTGGGCAGATGGAGAGGAAGGCCAAGGGGCAACATTCTACTTTGAACTTGATCAGGCAAATCATAATCAATCCTGAACTACATTCTGACTGGATCTTTTTTTGGAAGCAAGCGACCGGAAAAATTGGATTAACCAAACTCACTTCACCTTTTTTGCCTTACAGCATCCTTAAGAAAAAATTGAAAAACCTATAGTAGGATTAGAGGTATGCCGGTGTCTGCTGATCCATTAAAAGTTTTAATCCTGGAAGATCGTCTTACCGACGCGGAGTTGATGCTCTACGAGCTTCGGAAAGAAGGGTATCAACCCGACTTTCAGCGAATTGACAGTGAGGATGAATTCCTTGATTGTCTGGATGAACCCTGGGACATCATCTTATCTGACTACACCATGCCGCAGTTTAATGCCTCCCGGGCTTTAGGGCTTCTGCGGGAACGGGGTTATCCGACCCCATTTATTGTTGTGACCGGGGACATTGGTGAAGAAGTGGCCGTTCAGATGATCAAACAGGGAGCGACGGACTATCTCCTCAAGGATCGTTTGACCCGGCTGGGACCGGCAGTGACCAATGCCCTGCAGGAGTTTGCGACCACCCTCAAAAAACAGGAAACCGAGGAAAAACTCCGAAAATCTGAGAGGAAATACCGGGACCTTGTCGAAAACCTGAACGAAGTTGTCTATTCAATCGACCAGAATCGCATCATCAGCTATATTGCTTCCCCGATAGAATCCCTGAGCGGCTTTACCCCCCAGGAGCTGATCGGGCATGACTTCCAGCAATTCCTCCATCCGGAGGATCGTGACCGGGTGAAACAAGCCTTTCAACAAGTTCGGCAAGGAAAACTCCACCCTGAGGTATTCCGCGTAATTACAAAATCAGGGGAGAATCGCTGGGTTCGGGCTTCCAGCCGCCTGGTAAACGATCATCAGGATTCCATCTCCATTCAGGGGGTCATGACTGACATCCATGATGAAATTATCACCAAGAAAGAACTGGAGGAAAGCGAGGGCCGCTATCGGACAATCTTTGAAAATACTGGGACTGCCATGCTGATTATTGAGCAGGATCAGCGGATCTCAATGGTCAATGAGAATGCCATCCAACTTACCGGATACCCCAGAGAAGAAATCGAAGAAAATCTCCTCTGGACGGATTTAATCACTTCTGAGGAGCGGGAGCAGGTCCGGAATATTCAATCGGGGGCAGTGTCACTCCCCAACAGCTGTCCGTTTTCATTGATCACAAAAGACCGCCAGATCATTCCTGGCCTGATCTCTGTCCAAGTGATCCAGGAGACCAAGCAAAGTGTTATTTCTGTGATCGATATTTCCTCCCAGGTAGAGCTGCAGGACCAGCTCAAGATCAACGAAAAAAAATATCAGAGCATCTTTGAAGGAGTGCAGGATGCTGTATTTGTAGAAAATGATCAAGGGCAAATCCTGGAAATCAATCAACGAGCTTGTGAAATGTTCGGGTATGAACGGAAGGATTTTTTGAAAAAAAATGTTGCGGATATTGTCGCTCCTGAAAGTGTAATCTTGAAAAAAGATATGCTGAAAGCTCATGGAGGATCCGTTGAGAACGTTGAGACCCAGAATATCCGTGCGAATGGAGAGATTTTTCCCGTTGAATTATCCGCACAAATCCAGACAATAGATAATCAGGAGCTGATGATCATTGTCCTCAGGGATATCAGCAGCAGGAAAGCGAAAGACCAGGCAATGCAAAGACAGCTCAAAGAGCTCACCGCCCTGCACAGCATTGCCAACACGGGCACGAGAGAAATCGATGAAGAAGGGATCATCCAAAATGCAACGGAAGTAATCGGAGATGTCCTCAATCCAAATTATTACGGCATCATGATCTACAAACCAGAGCATGATCACCTTGTTTACTCATCTTCCGTTCAAAATCTACCGCCAAACTGCTCCAGAGAGCCCATCCCGCTCCCTCAGGGTATCACCGGGCGGGTTGCAGCCAGCGGGAGCCCCATGAACATACCGGATGTCAGTAAATATCCTGATTACATTGGGGACGACCCCGAGGTGAAATCAGAGCTTTGTGTTCCTATTCAATCAAATGATCAGCTCCTAGGTGTGATCAATATCGAAAGTGTCGACCGTGCCGCATTTGATGAAAATGATCAGCGTTTGCTGATGACCCTGGCAGGACAGCTGGCGACCGCTATTGAACGAGCTCGCTTGTTCCATACGGTAGGGCAGCAGGTGAAAAGACTGCAGACCTTACGTACAATAGATCGTGCGATCAGCTCAAGCCTGGATTTGGGCGTGACCTTGAATATCATCCTCGATCAAACAACTTCCCAGCTGGGAGTGGATGCCGCCAATATCTTATTGCTGGAATCTCACACCCAGTCGCTAAATGTCCAAGCGACCAAAGGATTCCAGCCAAACTCCCTGGTATTCTCCTCTGTACAGGTTGGCGCTGGATATGCCGGGAAAGTAGCCCTGGCTAATGAACCCGTTTTCGTCACAAATTTAATGGAGGCAGGAAGAAATTTCCGCGATCCAGCTGTCATCGAGACAGAAGGTTTCGTCATCTATTATGCGCTTCCCCTGACCTTTAAAGGTAAAACGCAAGGCGTCTTGGAGCTTTTCCACCGAAGTGAGAAAAACCTTACTAAAGAATGGCGGGGATTTGCCTCCACCCTGGCAAACCAGGCAGCGATTGCAATTGATAACGCAGAGATGTTCGAGGATCTTCAACGGATCAACCTGGAATTAACCCGGTCATATGATACATCCCTGAAGGGATGGGCGCGTGCGTTGGAGATGAGAGATCATGAAACTGAGGGCCACAGTCAGCGAGTTGTCGAGCTGACTTTAAAACTGGCTAAAAGGATCGGTGTGCAGGATGAGCAATTGGCCTCAATTCGAAGAGGCACACTGCTTCACGACATTGGGAAAATAGCCATCCCGGACAGCATTTTGCTCAAGCCCGGCGAGCTCACTGAAGAGGAATGGAAAATTATCAAAAGACACCCCCTCTATGCGCGGAGGATGTTAGAGCCCATCAGCTACTTGAAGGAGGCCATGAGCATCCCCCTGTACCACCATGAATGGTGGAATGGTGAAGGGTATCCAGAAGGTTTACAAAGTACAGAAATACCGCTTGCTGCAAGGATCTTTGCGGTCATTGACGTCTGGGATGCCTTGATCAATGACCGTCCGTACCGAAATGCATGGCCGCGGAAAAAAGCCCGAACATACATCCAGAACCAGGCTGGAATTCAATTTGATCCGGAAGTTGTCAAAGCTTTCCTGGAGGTGCTTGAGGAAGAAGCAAAAATCTTGCAGGAAAAAGAAGCAACCCCTGGCTGAACACTATGGCAGAAATCTGGCAGTTCTCCTTTTATCTTATCCCCATCTTAATCGCTGCCGCCTTGAGCGGATTTTTCTCCTGGCGGGTATGGAAAAAGCGGCCTGCTGCCGGGACTGAGCCGCTATTTTTGCTAAATATCTCCATTGCCTTCTGGTCATTATGCTACGCAGTTGAATTGGCCCTGATAAATCTTCCCGCGAAGATCTTTTGGATGAGATTGGAGTACTTCGGGATTGTCACCCTGCCAATTTTCTGGCTGTTTTTCAGTATGCAGTACACGCAACCAGGAAAGGCGCTCCCGGAAAAAACCACCCCGCTGCTGTTTATCATTCCCCTGATCACCCTGGGTTTGGTATTCACAAATCAAAATCATCAGCTGATTTGGAGCAGTATCTCCCTGCAGATAAAACACAATCTCACGACTCTCAGGGTAAGCTACGGCCCCTGGTTTTGGCTCCACACCGTTTATTCCTACACCCTGTTTCTGATCGGCTTTTATTTCCTGGTCCGGTATTATTTCAAACTTAAAAAACCGCAGAATAGACAGGTCGGAGCAATTCTCCTGGCAGCCCTGATACCCATCCTGGGGAATTTTCTCTATCTCAGCGGCTTGAATCCTTTTCCCGGGATTGACCTTACCTCCCTTTCTTTTTCGCTTACCGGGATCATCATCATCCGGATTCTTTTTTTTCAAGATTTCCTTAATATCATTCCAATCGCCAGGGAGGTCAGCTTTGAGAATATGACCGATGGGGTTTTGGTGATCAATCGAGATGGGCTTGTAGCCGATCACAACCCGGCAATTGAGGCAATTTTAAAGAAAAGCGGAGAGGATCTTAATCTCCAGCAAGGGGAGCTCCTCCTCGCCAGTTTTTTTGATTGGAACCAGTTCAGCAATTCCACAACCATTCAAAACCTGACAGCACAAATCAACAATCATGAACAAGGCGCAACTTATGACATCCGGATTTCTCCTTTGTTTGACAAGGATAACCAGCACCAGGGGCATCTTGTGGTTTTTCATGACATCACCGAGACCACCCGGCTGCATAAAGACCTTCAAAATCAAGCGAACAGGCTTTCTGTCCTTTATGAAGTCGGGAAAGCGATCAATTCCACGTTAGAAATTGATGATGTGCTGGAGCTGATCTATGAACAGTTAGCTGAGGTGATCCCCAGTGATTCATACTTTGTCGCGATATATTTACCGGAAGAACATGCCCTCGACATCCGGCTGATCATCGATCAGGGAAACCGTTATCCCCCGCAAAAGATATCTGCTGACCAGGGGATTTCCAGCTGGATCGTAAAATATAAACAGACCTTGTTGATCAGCAATCTGAAAGATGAGCTTGATTCTCTTCCGGTTAAACCAATCCTGGTGGGAGAGAATCAGCTTTCCAGCTCTTGGCTCGGGGTCCCTTTGCTGAGCGAGGATAAGCTCTTAGGGATTCTTGCCGTGACCAGCTATCAGGCAGATGCCTTTACAAAACAGGACCAGCTGCTCCTGGAGCAGATCGCTCAACAGGCTGCCCTGAGCATTGAAAATGCGCGGCAACATAAAAAAGTTGAACTGCAAGCCCGCCTGGACTCCCTGACAGGCGTGAGTAATCACAGCCATTTCATCCAGGTGTTATACCAGGAAGCGAAGCTTGCCGCGGATCAAAAAAAACCACTTTCGCTGATTATGCTGGACATTGATTATTTCAAACAATACAATGACACCTATGGCCACATTCTCGGGGATCAGGTGTTGAAGCTTACTGTCCAGGCAATTGAATCCCATATCAAAAAATCAGACACCGTCGGCCGCTGGGGTGGGGAGGAGTTCGGCATCATCCTACCCAATACCACCATAGTACAGGCGAACATGGTTGCCAATCGAATTCGACATACCCTCTCAAAGCTTCCCCTGTTTGATACGGACGGCAAACCCATCCCAAAACCAACAATCAGTCAAGGGATTGCCAACCTGCCTGAGCACACTGAGAATGTAGATGAGCTGGTCGTGATCGCCGACCGGGCATTGTACCGGGCTAAGGAGAAAGGACGCGATCAGGTCGCATTAGGAATCCCCAGCTCCGTCTGACGTTCCTTTCATCAGCTCCAGAGTATTGTCCATTCACGACCACGGCGTCTTGTTTGGTCGCAGCGGTCAGATCGTCCCGGGGTGCTGTGATAGAATGCAGTTCATGGACCCGGTAATTATTTTCCTTGGCACCCCAGGCTTTGCGCTCCCAACCCTGACAGCATTGAACAATCATTTCACCGTCACAGGGGTGGTGACGCAGCCGGACCGACCAGCTGGCCGTGGCAGAAAGATCCTTGCCTCCCCCGTGAAGCAGCTGGCCCTGGAATTAGAGCTGGAAATCTATCAACCGCAAAATGTGAATGCGCAAGCAGCCCTGAACCAGCTCCGGTTGTGGGATCCTGACTTGATCGTTGTGGCAGCGTTTGGGCAGATCTTGAAGACAGATATCCTATCCCTTCCCCGATATGGATGCATAAATGTTCATGCCTCACTCCTCCCCCGCTGGCGGGGTGCCGCGCCTATTAATGCGGCGATTTTGAACAAGGACAAAAAATCCGGGGTAACCATCATGAAAATGGATTCCGGACTGGACAGCGGACCTATCCTCACCCAGCGCGCTATACCAATCCAACCAGAGGACACAGCAGGAACGCTTTATACCCGCCTGGCCGCAGAAGGGGCTGACCTGCTGGTGAGGACCATCCCCCCCTACCTTGCTGGCGAGATTCAGCCAGAACCCCAGGATAACTCTGAGGCGACCTATGCTCCACGGTTATCCCGTGAGGATGGGTTTTTGGACTTTATGAATCCGGCGGAGTTCCTGGCACGGCAGGTAAGAGCCTACCATCCCTGGCCTGGCACATTCACAATCTGGAAGGACCGCCGCGTGATCATTCATCAGGCACATGCTGTTGACGTAACCACACCGGGGGTTGGTGTGTTTACCATCCATGAAGGGCAGCCAGCAATCGGGACCCATCGTGGCCTTCTGGTCATCGATCAGCTCCAGCCAGCGGGCAAAAAGATCATGTCAGGGGAAGATTTTCTGCACGGCAACCCGGATTGGGCTGAGGATCATCATCAAATAAATCATCAAGAAGGGTAAGAGATCATTCATGAGTCAGTTCGATCCCACTCCGCATTCCTCGATCTTCCTCCTGCTTCGCCATGGGGAATCAACAGGTAATGCTGAGAACCGTCATCAAGGGCAGGCGGATTACCCCCTCACAGCAGAGGGCAGACAGCAGATTGAGAGACTTTCTGAATATTGGAGAGACCTTCAGGTAACATTCGATCAGGTGATCTCCAGCCCGCTGGTCCGGGCCCAAGAATCAGCTGAGATCATCGCCCAAACACTGCAGATCCCACTTGCATATGACCCAATTTGGATGGAACGAGATAATGGAAAACTGGCTGGATTGCTCCACGAAAATGCTCCAAATGTTGTTCCACGGCCAGAGTTTATCCCTCTTTATCAAGCCATCGCCGAAACAGGGGAGAGCCAGTGGGAGCTCTATCTTCGAGCAGGGCAAGCTCTTAACAGCATCACAAATAATCCACCAGGACGCTATTTAATCGTTTCCCATGGAGGATTTCTCAATATGGTCATGCACGCTGTCATTGGATTAACTCCGCAGCCAAACTTTCACGGTCCGATTTTCCGTTTTTCAAATGCGGGGTTCACCACACTCCACTATCTTCCAGAGAAGGGAAATTGGATGATTCTGGGACACAATCAAACAAACCATCTGGACTAGTCTTTTTTCCAGCCATGCCTTCGACGATCCTGATCTTTGGTGCCGGCGCAACAGGAACCTACCTGGGAGCAAGCCTCAGCTTGCAGGGTCATCAGGTGGTTTTTCTGGAGCGTGAGAAAGATTTGGTACCACTTTCAGAGCAGGGACTGGTAGTGGTTGAGGAAGATACCCAGCTTCGGATTCACCCTGCCGGGTTTATCAGCAGCCTTGCTGCACTGGATCAATACGCTTTTCAGTGGGGAGTGCTCGCCTTGAAAACGTATCACATCCAGGGGATTGCCAGGCAGCTCTCAGCCCATCGCATGAACCTTCCTCCCCTGCTCAGCATCCAAAACGGCATCGGAAGCAAGCAGGTTTTAGCTGGAATCATCGGGGAGGATCATGTGATTCCAGGCACGCTGACAACCGCAGTTAATCGACGACAAAAAGGGATTGTTGAAGTCCAAAAAAAACGTGGGCTTGGGATTGCCCTGACTCACCCGATTTCCCGCCAGATCGCCAGCACCTTTGCTGATGCAGGGTTGAAAACAAGTCTGTACCAAGATCCTCAAGCGATGAAATGGTCAAAATTGCTCACAAACTTAATGGGGAATGCAACCAGTGCTATCCTTTCCCTCCCCCCCGGGGAGGTGTATCAGCATCCCGGATTATACCGTCTGGAATTGGCCCAGCTGCGGGAAACCCTGGCAGTGATGCAGGCAATGGGAGCACGCCCTGTGAACCTTCCCGGTGTGCCGGTAGTGGCGCTTACATGGGTGATCAAGTATCTTCCCTGGCAGATCTCCCAGCAGATCCTCTTCCGTGCTGTGAGAGGGGGGAGGGGAGGAAAGATGCCTTCCCTGCACCAGGACCTCGTCAGGAAACGGGGGCAAAGCGAGGTCGATGATCTCAACGGCGCGGTGGTCCGGGCTGCGGACCGGATCGGTGTGCCGGCTCCTGTTAACAGAAAGCTGCTTTCAACCGTACGGGCGTTAATATCTGGGAATGTTACAAGACAGGATTTTCAATCCAGGCCGGAAGCCCTCCTGGCCAGATTTGACAATCTGCTCTGAGGGTTCTACTCAGCTACCGAATGATTTCATATACATGGGGGAGAGAGTCCACGGCCTCATCACGCCAGCGATGGGCTTCAAGCAGGCGATCCTTGACACGGGAAAAATCCTCTGCAGATTGAGCATGAACAACCATCAGATCTTCTCCCTCCTGAATTTGATCCCCAATCTCGTGGAGAATCTCAACCCCCACAGCATGATTGATGGGTTCCCCTTTTCTCTCACGACCCGCCCCGAGGTCCACTGCGGTCTCGCCGATGATCCGGGCATGGATTTGCTCCAGATAACCGGATCTGGGTGAGGAAATCGGTCGAATTACTGGTGCTGCGGGTAAAAGAGTGGGATCTATCACAAAGTCTACATCCCCCCCTTGCGCCTCCACCAGCTTCAGAAAATAATCCCAGGCCTTCCCTTCGCTGAGGGCTTTTTTTGCTTTTTCCCTGGCTTCCTCCACTGAGGAGGCAGCCTCGCCAAGTTTTAGCATCTCCCCAGCGACATCCAGGCAATGCCTGGTAAAACTTGTTGGGCCTTCTCCATGGAGGGTTGCGATCGCTTCTTTCACCTCCAGTGCATTTCCCACAGCAACGCCCAGAGGCTGGTTCATATCGGATAACAGGGCGACTGCTTTCCTCCCGGCCAGTTGGGCGATGTCGACCATCAGTTCAGCCAGTTCTTTTGCCTCTTGCAAGGTCTCCATGAAAGCACCCAGACCTACTTTCACATCCAGGACGATCGCCTGGGCACCCCCTGCGATCTTCTTGCTCATAATGGATGATGCGATCAAGGGGATCGAATCCACCGTGCCCGTGACATCTCGCAATGCATACATTTTTCCATCCGCGGGTGCCAGATCTCCTGTCTGCCCGGTCAGCACCAGTCCAATTTCATCGAGCTGAGCAAGGAATTCCTCCCTGGAAAGATCAACACGGAAACCTGGGATGGATTCCATCTTATCAAGCGTCCCCCCACTGAATCCCAACCCCCGCCCGGACATCTTCCCTACCGGCAGTCCGCAGGCAGCTACCAAGGGTTCCACAACCAGGGTGGTTTTGTCTCCCACTCCTCCGCTGGAATGTTTATCCACTGCCAGGCTCACTACCTGCGATAAATCCAGCGTATCCCCGGAGTTCACCATGGCCAGGGTAAGATCCGTTGTTTCTTGAGCCGACATGCCGTTTAACAACACTGCCATGGCCCAGGCAGCAGCCTGGTAATCAGGGATTGAGCCTTCTGTAAACCCCTCGACAAAGAAATTAATTTCCTCTTTTGTGAGCTCTTGCTGGTCTCTCTTTTTGATAATGATGTCTACCGCTCTCATCTGTTTGTCCTGATGGGATCTAAAACTGAATACTGCTTGATACCGTTAGATTATACCGTAGGAGGGCTGATGCGGCGGACGCCTCCTCGGGATTTCATCCAGGTGATTTTTCTTGCCCGATTTTTTTCTGGTCCTCCTGAAAAACCCCGTAAACCCCAAGAATAACCAGGGCTGCTCCCCCCACTGTCCAGATTGTGATTGGTTCGTCCAAAATGACCCAGCCAAGCAGCACGGCAATTACCGGGTTGATGTATGCATAGGTAATCACCAATCGAGTGGGCAGCAGCTGCAAAGCAGAAACAAAAGATGTGAAAGCAATCATCGATCCAAAAACTACCAGGTAACCCCAAGCAGCCCAGGCCTGGGGAGTCGGGTTCGGGGGAGGCTCTCCGGTCACCAGGACCAGCACTCCGAAAAAAAGCCCCCCGAATATTTGCTGATAAGCTGAACTAACACCTCGCGAAACACTAACCGGGCGCCTGGATTGTAACAGCAGCCCGGACCCCCAGCTTAAGCTGGCCAGAAAAAGTGCGAGAATGGAGATCACATTCGCTCGAATTCCAGAGGACAACACTGGTACGCTCAACACTAAAATACCCAGAAATCCTACCAGCAGAGAGCGGATAACGGTAAAGCTTGGGAATCTCCGGTCCAGAACTGATTCCATCCCTGACACCCAGATCGGGACTGAGGCCACGATGAGCGCAGCTACCGCTGAATCCACTTGCTGTTCTGCCCACATCACCAGGCCATTTCCTCCAATCCAGAGCAGAAAGCCTGAACCAATCAACGTGACCAGATCCCCGCCTGATATGCGCAGTTTTTTTCTCCGCACGGCTGCCCAGAGCATCAGCCCGATCCCTGCCACAAGGACTCTCAATGCTCCGAATGTGAATGGGGGAAATCCTGATCCGGCTCGAACCCCAATTCGGATGGCTAAATAGGTGCTCCCCCACACAAAATATACAATCAGCAAATGCAGGAACCCGGTTTTATTGAAAGCCTTTTTTTCCACCAATCACCAACCTCCTCAGGGGATTTTTTCTTCCTGATGGTTGAATTCCAGGGCATCTGTTTCCATCCCCGCCCCGGATCTGCTGCGGTGCACTAAATAGACACCACTGAGGACCACAATGCCTGAAATGCCCTGGCTCAGTGTGAATGACTCCTGGAGCAGGAAATAAGACAGGACTGCGGTTAATACAGGCTGCAGCAATAAAGTCGGTGAGACAATCGCTGCTGGCAGGTACCCCTGGGCATAGTTGATCACCAACCAGCCGATGGTTTGAACCACCACCCCCAGGGCGAATAAGTTCCAATAAGTCCAGGGGGAATACCCGAAAAGCGGTTCCCCACGAATCCAGGTTGCGATAATCAATACGCCCGTCGCGCTGACTACAGCAATCCAGAAAAACTGAATGACCGTCAAGCTTGAGCGAGCCCGCTGGGTCAGCAGAAAATAGCCCCCGTAGAAAAAACTTCCCAGCAACCCAAGGGCTGTTCCCAGACCAGCTTCAGCTGAGGACGTGATATCCAATCCCAGGATGAAAAATGTGCCCAGCAGTGCGATCATCAATCCCAACCAGAATAACCCTCTTCTCTTTTCTCCAAAAAACAGGGCTGCACCAAGACCAACCCAGAGTGGGGCTGTGTTGGCCATCAGGGTCGGATTTGTCGCCCCGCTTAATTGAACCCCGGTGGACCAGAGAATCAGATCAATTGAAAAAACCATCCCCCCCAGGACAGCATATTTCACTCCGGTTCGGTCCATCCCGGAGGGATCTTTCCGCAGCTGTCTCAGAAAAGGGATGGTCAGAATCCCGGCGGCGATCCCCATCCGGTACAGATTCAGGACGGCGCTGGGAGCTTCCGCCTGGCGAACGAAAATTGCTGAGAAACCCAGAATGGTCGCTCCAGCGGTCAGGCTCAGCACCGGCAAGAGTTTTTTTCCCAAGGAAATCTTCATTAACTTACTCCAATAACATTGCGTCCCCAAAAGAATAAAAACGATATCCCTTGCGTTTCGCAGTTTCATATAAGGATAAGATGGTTTCCCGCCCAACAAAGGCACTGACCATCATCAGCAAGGTGGATTCTGGTAAATGGAAGTTGGTAATTAAGCAATCCACAGCCAGGAACTGGTACCCGGGTAAAATGTACAGATCTGTCAGCCCTTGATAGGAACTCAGTCTCGAAGCGTTCTTTGAAGCCTGGGCGGCCGTTTCCAACGTCCGTGCTGTGGTGGTGCCAACCGCGATAATTCTTCCCCCCTGCTTCCTGGTCCGGTTGAGGATTGCAGCGGTTTTTGGGGTTATGCTGCACCATTCGCTGTGGATCGGATGCTCCCGGGGATCATTCACGCGGACCGGCGCGAATGTATCCAATCCGACATGTAGGGTCACTTCCGTGATCTGTATGCCCCGATATTGGAGCCTCTTGATGAGATCTTTCGTGAAATGGAGCCCTGCTGTCGGGGCAGCAGCAGATCCACTCACCTTGGAGAAAACTGTCTGGTACTTTTCCGGATCCTCCAGGGATTCATGGATGTAGGGAGGTAAAGGCACGTATCCAATGTCCTCCAGGTAGGGTTCGATCGGCGCAGAAAACTCAATCACCCGCAGAGGTCCCTCCAGCTCTTTTTTGATTTCAAGTTTCGGTCCCTTGTCCAGCTGGATTTTCACCCCTGGCCGGAGCCCTTTTCCCCCCACCATGCACTGCCAGACCTGATCCTGTTCCTTTTCAAGAAGGAGAATCTCGCATTTGCCGCCGCTGTGAATTTTTTTCCCAAATAAACGAGCATGCAGAACGCGGGTTTTATTCACCACCAAAACATCCGAAGCTCTCAATAGGTCAGGAAGCTCAAAAAAATGATGATGAGAAGTTATCCCGGTCTCCCGCTGGTAAACCAGCAGTCGGGATGAGTCCCGCGGCTGAGCGGGTTTCTGGGCAATATACTCTTTTGGCAGATGGTAGGAAAAATCAGAAGTTTTCAATCGCGGGCCACCAGGGTCAGTTTATTTTCGAAGCAGTCCAACCACCAGGTTGAACAAGATCGTCAGCACAATTGAGAGAACCAATGAGGTTACCAGGGGAAAAACACAGGTAAAATTTTCCCGCTTAATCACAATATCTCCCGGCAGTCTTCCAAGAGGAAGGTCCAACCAGGTGAGCAAGTAAATCACCCCAGCAATAACCAAAAAGGCAAGCCCCAGCAACCCCAGCATTCTGGCAATTTGCAGCAAATCCATTTTCCCTTCCTAGTTCAACAGCCTTGGTTGGTTAGATTCCGCAGGCGGTTCAAGTCCAAGATGGAGATAAGCCTGCCTGGTGGCCACACGCCCCTGAGATGTCCGCTGCATGAACCCCAACTGCATCAAATAAGGCTCCACTACATCCATGATCGTATCCGGGTCCTCCCGGATGGAAGCTGCAATTGTTTTTATTCCCACCGGACCCCCGTTGTATTTCACCGCAATCGCCTGGAGCACCCTGCGATCCATGGTATCCAACCCTTTCTCATCAATGCTCAAAAGCTCCAGAGCCTGCTGGGAAATCTCGGTTGTGATCATCCCATCCCCCCGCACCTGGGCATAATCCCGCACCCGGCGCAGCAAACGAAGCGCAACCCGGGGAGTGCCTCGGGCTCGGAGGGCAATTTCTACAATCCCCTTGAAATCCGCCGGGACCTCCAGCTTATCCGCAGCTGCTAATAGTATTTTTTCCATGGCATCCTGAGAATAATAATCGAGCCGGTAAACGGCTCCAAACCTGGCCCGGAGAGGTGCACTTACCAGAGCCAGCCGGGTGGTTGCCCCGACGATGGTAAATTTGGGCAGCTTCAACCGGACAGAACGGGCTGATGGTCCTTTCCCAATCACAAAGTCCAGGCGATAATCTTCCATTGCCGGATAGAGGATTTCCTCCACAGCCCGTCCCAGCCGGTGGATTTCATCAATAAATAAAATATCCCCGGCGCTCAGGTTGGTGAGAATCGCTGCCAGATCCCCGGTTCGCTCAATGGCTGGCCCGGAGGTAACCTTTATATGGACACGCATTTCATTGGCCAGGATATGGGCCAGGGTTGTTTTCCCGAGTCCTGGGGGGCCATAAAACATGACATGATCAAGCGCTTCCTGTCGGTGTTGGGCAGCCGAGATCAGGATGTCCAGGTTTTCCCGGATCGCCTCCTGACCGATCATTTCCTGCAGGCTCTGGGGCCGCAGGGCATGATCCAGCGTATCACCGGGTTTGGGATCGGGGGTCATCATCCGGTCAGATTCAGTTTTGCTCATAGGGTGCATTATACCGAACAGAGTTCGAATTGCGTAGGAAAGCGATTGACCGGGTGCAGGTTATAATCATATGCTAGATTTGCTTGAAGTGGACAAAGCAGGGCAGGCTCTCAGATCTGGAGGTTGATGATGAACAATGTCTTTGAATCGGATCACCCCCTTGTCGCCCATAAATTAACACGGCTGCGCGACAGGACGACCAAATCCAAAAAATTCCGGGAGCTGATCCGGGAGGTGTCTGCCTTACTGGCCTATGAAGCCACCCGGGATCTGGAAGTGGTCCCCCGCCAGGTAGATACCCCGCTGGCAACAACCACGGGGATGGAATTAAAACAAAACATCGGGCTGATCCCCATTCTCCGATCCGGGCTGGGGATGGTTGAAGGGATCTGGGGATTGATGCCCAGTGCTGAGGTGTGGCACATCGGACTTTATCGGGATGAACGCACCTTGCAGCCGGTGGAGTATTACAATAAATTACCCCTGGAGCCAACCGTGTCCGTATGCCTGGTGCTGGATCCAATGCTGGCGACGGGAGGATCGGCAGTTGCTACAGTTGATCTGCTTAAAAAATGGGGGGTGAAAAAGATCAAGTTCCTGGGAATTATTGCCTCTCCCAGCGGAGTTGAGGCCATGCACCAAGCCCACCCGGACGTTCCCCTGCATCTGGCAATCATCGATGAGGGACTTAATGAAGATGCGTTTATCATTCCAGGGTTGGGGGATGCAGGCGACCGACAATTTGGCACGGGATAATCCAGGGATGTATCCACGATGCCAGCCATGAATGCTGGCTGCTTCAGCGACCGTTCCCGTCCCCGGACCCGGTTAGATTGAACAAAATTTAATTATGGAAGAGCTGCTCGCGTGATGGCAATAAAATCCTCAGCAGTCAAACTGGCACCGCCGACCAGGGCCCCATCAATGTCTGACTGCTCGAAAAACGCCTCGGCATTCCCGGGTTTTACCGAGCCCCCATACAGGATCCTGACCCCCTCAGCAAAATCCGATGAATACAGGGAAGCCAAGGTCCCACGCACAACTTCCTTGATCACCCTGTTTGCACCATCCGGGGTAGCGGCTTTACCAGTGCCAATCGCCCAGACAGGTTCATAGGCTACAATCAATTCATCCGGGGCGGAAAATGCGACCTGGTCCAGACCTTTCTCAAGCTGGCGGGTAACAACTTCTGCAGTTTGCCCCGCTTCATTTTCTTCCAGGGTTTCCCCAACACAGAGGATCGGGATCAAATCAACGTCTCTGGCTGCGTTCACACGGCGGTTTACAGATTGATCTGTCTCATGAAAATAGGCTCTCCTCTCTGAATGGCCAATAATCACACAATCAGCGACCTCGGAAACCATCCGGGGTGAAATTTCCCCGGTGAAGGCACCCGAAGTTTCCCAATACAGGTTCTGAGCGCCCAGTTTTATTTCGGTCCCACCGGTCATCTTTGCCAGGGGAGCCAGCGCTGTGTAGGGAGGGCAGATCACATTCTCCACCTGGGGAATATCTTCCAAGCCAGGGATCAATGCCTCCATGAGCGCTTCCGCCTCAGCGACTGTTTTGTGCATTTTCCAATTTCCCGCTACACACGGTGTCCTCATTTTCCCTCCCTGAGTGGTTCAAACAATTACTCAGTTTGTAATCTCATTTCTTCTTTAATCCAGACAGGAATCTCCGGCTGCTGTTCCAGCTCAAAAAGCAGATCACGTGCTTCTTGATCTTTTCCTTGGGCCAGAAGGATATCAATTTTCAGCAGATATGCTTCCAGTAAATCCGGCCTCTCCTGCATGACGATATTGACATCCCCCATCGCATCATCAATTCGGCCTGCCAGGAGGGACCTCCGGGCTTGCATCAGCATTCGTAAATGCCGGTCGAGATTGATCGAGGGATCTCTCGTCAAGAGATCCAGGGAGTTCTCCTCATAGGCAGCATAAAACACGGATTCACTAATTTTTTGCTTCATCTCTTGCGGAGGGAGAATATCCCCCGCTTGATCCGCCTTGAGGTAGCTGTAGGCGGCATAAGTCCAGCGGTCAAAGGCTGCCAAAAGATTTCCCATCTCCACCAGCGCCTGGGGGTCATCCTCCGCGAGTTCGAGTGCTTTCTGGAAAGTCTCCCTGGCTGCACCTGGTCGATTTACCTCCAGGTAAGCTACCCCAAGTTCGATCCGTAAAAATGGATTCTCTGGCTCCTGATCAATCCTGCCCTGCAACAAGCGGATATCCTCAAGGACCGGGTCGCCTTCCCGGAAGGACTCCTGGGTCAGGGTTTCAGCAGAGATCAAGCCAGGTCCCGGGGGTTCCAAGGCATTGCTGATGACCATGGCGCTCAAGCAGGCGATCACAAGGGCGGGTGCTGCAAACCACCAGATCCAGGCAGGAATTTTCCTCTTTTTCCTTGGAGCGAGTTGGGTTTCTTGGTCAACAGCGGGAAGAGACTCCTCTACATCCGCGGTTTCTTTTTCCACCACCTGTGTTTCCTGCGAGCGCGGCGGTTCTAACGTCACCGTGGGCATTTCCCCGGTGGAAGGATGTTCTTCAATTTGAAGATCCAGTGCTTTGGTAAACACCGCCATCATCTCCGGAACATCTTGATAGCGGTCCTCCCGATTTTTCGCCAATGCCTTCAGGATCGCCCGTTCCAGCTCTTCATCAAGATCCGGGTTGACCTCCCGGGGGATCGGCAGCGGGCTGTAGATATGGTCATGAATTACAGAGAAGGGCGTATCGGCCTGAAAAGGAACCTCTCCCACGAGCAGTTCATACATCATGACTCCCAGGGAGTAGATATCCGTTCCTTCATCCAAATTCCCGAGGCCTTTTGCTTGCTCCGGGGAAATGTAATGGGGAGTTCCCATCATCATCTGTCCAGAGAGGGTGGTTTGACTGGTCTCGGCGATCCGGGCTAATCCGAAATCAGCCAGATAATTTTGACCCCCTTTGTCCATAAGCACATTGGAAGGTTTGACATCACGATGGAGAACACCCCGCTGATGTGCATATGCCAGCGCAGATGAGATCACCCGAAAAATCTGGCGGGTCTCGCGGTACGTCAATCTGGATTTTTCAAGCCTCGCTTTAAGCGTTTCCCCTTCGACATACTTTAAAACCAGGTAGGGTCGATCTTCATGCTCAGAAAAATCATAAATGGGGACAATGTTGGGATGTTCGAGTTTTGCTACCACCTTGGCCTCTCTCTCAAAGCGTTCGATAAAGCCGGGGTGTTCCATAAAGGCTGGATGGAGAGCTTTAATTGCTACATACCGGTCCAGACTGGGATGATAGGCTTTAAAAACTGTTGCCATTCCCCCTTTTCCCAGCTGCTCGATCAGCCGGTAAGGGCCAACATTTTCACCAATCTGAAAAGGCATTTCACGGTCTCCTTAAAATCCTTCCTGATTATACCGTATCTCAAGAGAGGCAAAGAAGATTTCAATACAGCAAAAGGTCGTTATCCGCCGAGGATCCAGCTTCAGGAAGTATTCTAACAAAATAGTAAAGAATTCAAATGGGCCCAAAAATAAAACCCTCCTGAACAGGAGGGCAAGGGGATCATCTCAAGGATATTCTGGGGGGAAGACTATTCAGCTTCGTCCCCCAATCCATAAATCCCAGCTTTGAGCACCTTCAGAGAAAGCAGAGCGCATTTTAACCGGACCGGGCCTAACTCAATGCCCAGCATTTCCAGGATATCCTCTTTGGATAATTCTTTCACCTCAGCCAGCGATTTTCCCACAACGGATTCCATCAGCAGATCCGCAGATGCCTGGGAGATCGCGCATCCATGGCCGCTGAATACAGCTTCGGTGACCCGGTTCTCATCATCCACCCTGACATCAATCCGGATATGGTCTCCACAAGCTGGATTGTCGTCCTCATAGCTGAAATCTGCGGGATCCAGCTCCCCTTGATTGCGGGGGGATTTGTAGCGCTCAATGATCAATTCGCGGTAGAAATCATCCATATCATTATCCGTCCTGCTGGTTCATCCAAAAATATCTTCGACCTTGTGGATTCCCGCCACCAAGAGATCCACCTCTTCTGGCGTATTGTAGAGGTAAAAACTTGCCCGTGAGGTGGCAGGGAGATTAAACCGGGTGTGGAGGGGTTGGGCGCAGTGATGACCGGCGCGGACAGCGATGCCCTCAGAGTCCAGAATCTGGGCAACATCATGGGCATGGGCACATTGGACTGAAAACGAAGCCACCGCGCCTTTATTCACCGCCGGGGGTCCATAGACCCGGACTCCTGGAATTTCAGCTAATTTTTCGAGGGCGTACGCAGCGATTTCCTGCTCGTGGGCTGCCACAAACGCCATGCCAATCGAGGACAGAAAATCCACGGCAGCGCCAAATCCCACGGCTTCCGCGATCGCCGGCGTGCCCGCTTCAAATTTATGGGGGAGATCATTTGCTTTGAAGGACTTCAGCTGCACGGATTTAATCATTTCTCCACCGCCTAAAAACGGCGGCATGTTTTCCAGCAAGGCTTTCCGGCCATACAAAGCACCAATCCCGGTAGGCCCACACATCTTATGCGCTGAAAACGCTAAGAAATCCACCCCCAAATCCTGGACATCAACGGGGAGATGAGGAACTGATTGAGCCCCATCAATGACGGTGATTGCCCCACGTTGGTGAGCCTGTTGGACCATTTGCTTGACCGGGTTGATTGTACCCAGCACGTTGGACATATGGATCAGGCCAACAACCTTCGGGTCTCGCTCCAACAGTTCCTGGTAGTGATCCAAATCCAAAAAACCATCGTCAGTCACGGAGACAAAATCAAGTTCCAAATCTAACGCCTGGGCGATCAGCTGCCAGGGGACCAGATTGGAGTGATGCTCCATCTCGGTCAGCAGGATGCGGTCGCCCCTTTGGAGGTTCTGCCGGCCCCAGGCCTGGGCAACCAGATTGATGGACTCTGTCGTATTGCGGGTAAAAATCAGCTGGGTTGGAGAAGGTGCATTGATGAACTCTGCTACTTTTTCACGGGCAGTTTCATAAGCTTCCGTGGCCTCTTCTGCCAATTGATGAATACCGCGATGAATATTGGCATTTCGGATCTGGTAGTACTCATTCATGGACTGGATCACAGCCTGCGGTTTCTGGCTGGTCGCAGCAGAATCAAGATAAACCAGCGGGACACCCGGCCGCACCTCGCGAGTGAGGACCGGAAACTCCTGCCGTATCTTCTGAACATCTAATGCCGCTGTTTTGCTTACACCCATCCCTGTACTCCTATCTCCAGGCGTCCGGAGATTTAGGTCGACCGACGGCGTTTGATGGGCAGCCTGATATTGGGAGAGTCAATTGGGCACCATAAAACCCGGTCGGGGACCATCCATCCATCAGTAAGGTAAACGTTCTTTTCAAACTGCACTGCTACCTTCTTGTGTCCTTTTTTGACAACCACACCTTCCAGCCAGTCCCGGATGCGGTCATCTTCCTGGTCATGATCACAGAGGACCTCTACATGATCTCCTATTTCAAAATCTATTTCATTTTCAGGGGGTGCAGAAAACGGAATCGTCGCCAACTTTATCCTCCGCATTAGCTAATCCAGGTCACATTTTATCAGGGATCAAGAAATTTAGAAATCCCTCTTGTGCTCATTTCCTCTTCTAGCCCGGGAAACAACCCGGGGCTTCACGCAGCAGGGAAACCTGAGGATGACTTCCCTCGCTTAAAAGATTTTTTGCTCAACCGCCTGCCAGAGCTGCTCCTGAAGCGCAGGATATTGGATCCTGTTAAGGATTTCATTGAAAAAACCCTGAATAATTATCTGTTCCGCTTGTGGTTCAGGAATCCCGCGGGATAAAAGGTAAAAAAGCTGTTCCGGGTCAATTTTTCCCACAGTGGATCCATGCGTACAGCGAACATCATTATTAAGGATCTCCAATCCAGGAATTGAGTCAGATCGGGCTGCATCACTGAGGATCAGGTTCCTGTTTGCCTGGTAGCCGTCAATATACTGGGCTCCAGGGGCAACATAGATCATTCCCCGCCAGACTGAGCGGCTCTTTCCTGTCAGCCCACCTTTAAAGAGCAAGTCGCTATTTGTCCGGGGAGCCAGGTGCCGCTGAAGCGTGTTGTAGCTGAGGTGCTGATCCCCACTGCCAAAAAACAATCCCGATATTCTTCCTTCTGCGCCTTCCCCAACTAAATCTACTGAGATGAAATGCTTGGTCAGATGAGAGCCGATGTCCCCCAGCTTCCAATCCAGCGTTCCATCCCTATCCACCAGAGCTTTTTTATGACCAAAACTCCAGACCTGATTTCCCAGAGTTTGAAACTCAACCAGTTCCAGGGCGGCGTTATTCCCTACATACACTTCCAGGATTTCCCCGGTCAAGGATTGACCGCTCATCTTAGTCGGGGAATGGGTTTCATGTATCAAGCTCAATGAGGAACCTTCCTCCAGATAGACCAGAATCTGAGAAAAGGCGGCTGTGTTTGCTTCAGGAGCAGAGCTCAGTAAATACAATGGAGCCTCCATCCTGACACCCCGGGGGATGTATATGAATACCCCCTGCTTCCCAAAGGCAGCGGTTGCGGCAGCAAATTTCCCCTCCCGGGGATCAATCACCCTGCCAAGGACTTTCTGGAGCTGATCAGGGGTTTCTCTTCCTGCCTGGATGAGATCACTGATGATCACACCCTGATCCAAGCGCTGCCGATTGAGTGCAGTTTGCACACCATGCGGAGAAAGAAAGACCGTATTCTGGTTTGACAGCAGCTGCGCAGAAAGGATCAGCCCGCTGGATAAGGAAATTTCCTGTAACTCTTTTTTCCCATTGGAGAGCTGCAGATCCATCAGATTCAGGTCGCGCAGGGATGTCCGCCGCCAGGCTTCCTCCTTTCTGGAGGGAAAGGGAATGCCCTGGTAGGACTCCCAGGCCTGGTGCCGGTACTTCCTGAGGATCTCCGGTGTGCCTTCCTGCAGGTCAGGCAGATTCGTTGAAAATGAAAAATCCTTCACAGTTTGCTTGCGTGCCATATCCGTCCTTTATCAGCCGATCGAACCTTCCATTTGCAGTTGGATCAAACGGTTCATCTCAATCGCATATTCCATCGGGAGCTCTTTCACAAGGGGTTCGATAAATCCTGATACCACCATGCTGGTGGCTTCCTCCTCACTCAAACCCCGGCTCATCAGGTAAAACAGCTGCTCCTCTTCCACTTTGGAGACCGAAGCTTCATGCCCGATGGTCACATCCTGTTCATCGATTTCAATATAAGGATACGTATCCGACCTGGAATGGTCATCCAGCAGCAGGGCATCACAAACCACATTGGACCGGACGCCGTGGTTCCCCTTATTGACCCGGATCAGCCCCCGGTAGGAAGCCCTCCCGCTGTCCTTGCTGATCGACTTCGAGATAATCTTACTGGTGGTCTCCGGAGCCAGGTGGATCACTTTCCCCCCTGTATCATGATGCTGCCCTTTTCCTGAAAAGGCGATCGAGAGGATTTCCCCATGTGCTCCGGGGCCCATCAGCATGCAGGAAGGATATTTCATCGTAATCTTGGATCCCAGATTTGCATCGACCCATTCCATGGTTCCCTGTTCTTCCACCCGGGCCCGCTGGGTAACCAGGTTGTAGACATTGTTGGACCAATTTTGGATCGTCGTATACCGCACCCGGGCATTTTTCTTGACCACTATTTCAATGACCCCACTGTGGAAGGAATCTGTGGTGTACTGCGGAGCTGTACAGCCCTCAACATAATGAACCTGGGCCCCTTCATCAGCTATGATCAGCGACCGTTCAAATTGGCCGATATTGGCCACATTCAGTCGGAAGTAAGCCTGCAAGGGGAGCTCAACGTGCACGCCAGGGGGGATGTATACAAAGGAACCCCCAGACCACGCTGCGCCATTAAGCGCTGCAAATTTATTATCCGTGAATGGAATCACAGTGCCAAAATATTCCCGGAAGAGTTCAGGATGCTCCCGGAGTCCGTTTTCGATGCTTTTGAAGATCACCCCTTTCTTCTCCAGCCGTTCGTGAATGCTGTGGTATACCATTTCGGACTCATACTGAGCACCCACACCTGCGAGAAACTTCTGTTCCGCTTCTGGAATTCCCAGCCGATCAAAGGTGTTTTTTATGGTATCCGGGATCTCGTCCCAGGATTTCCCTTCCTTTTCTGTTGGTTTGACATAATAATAGATATCCTCCAAATCCAAGGTGGAGAGATCCGCACCCCAGGTTGGAATCGGACGCTGTTGAAAATGGGCCAGGGACTTCAAACGGTATTCCAGCATCCAATCCGGCTCCCCCTTCATGGCAGATATCTCCCTTATCACATTTTCATCAAGCCCCTTCCTGCTTTTAAAGACATGGGTTTCGGGATCTTTAAATCCATACTTGTAATCCCCAATGCTTTCTAATAATTTATCGTCAGTTTTCATCCTGGTTTACTCCCAGAGCTCTTGACCATGTCAATGCGTTTATTGCTGCTCAGGCAAGGTACTTTTCCCGCAGCCCCTCGTATCCCTCTTCTTCAAGCTGGTGAGCCAGCTCCGGACCGCCTGATTCCACAATCCGCCCATCCAGCATGACATGAACATGATCCGGTTCAATGTAATTCAATATCCGCTGGTAGTGAGTGATGAGCAGGACTCCTTGATTTTCACTTTTGATGGTGTTCACACCATCCGCAACGATCTTGAGCGCATCGATGTCCAGGCCTGAATCAGTTTCATCCAGAATTGAGAATTTGGGATTCAACGTGGCCATTTGAAGAATTTCCACCCGCTTTTTTTCCCCTCCTGAAAATCCTTCATTGAGGTACCGGCCTGCAAAGGATTCATCCATTTTTAACAAAGCGAGCTTAGAGCGAAGCAGCTTTCGGAAATCCGGGATGGAGATCCCCTTGTCCTCAGGGTTGTCTGCTTTGCGGTGAGCATTCAGCGCCGTTCTCAGGAAATTTGCCACGGATACTCCCGGTACTGCCACGGGATATTGGAAGGCAAGGAATAAACCCGTTTGGGATCGTTCATCCGGTTCAAGCTCGAGCAGATTGACACCATCGAGCATGGCTGTTCCCTTGATGACCTGATACTTGGGATGCCCCATGAGCGCATAGGCCAGCGTCGACTTTCCTGTTCCATTCGGCCCCATGATGGCATGGATTTCCCCGGAGTTGATCACCAGATCAACGCCTTTGAGGATCTCTGTCTCCCCAACATTGACGTGCAAATCTCTGATTTCCAATTTGGACATAAATGCATCTGCTCCTGGTGAGTGAGTTCACTCACAAACGTTAAAATCAATCCTCAAAATTGTAGCACAGTTGCCAGGGGAAGTCAATATTTAGGATAATTATCATATAAATTATTGACAGTTCAATGGAGCAGTGATATCCTTAGATACGAAACCTAGTAGCTACCTGCTGATATGACGATGCCAAATAACACGACCAGACAACGCGTGCTGAAAAACCTGCTGCAGAAGCAGCATTGTACCGTTAACGAACTGGCAGAGGCGGTGGATATCAATCCGATTTCTGTCCGCCACCATGTGAACAAACTGGAAGCAGAAGGATTAATAAAATCCAGAGAGGAACGCCACGGCGTGGGACGCCCCCGGCTGGTTTACAGTTTAACCGAAAAGGGAATGGAGCAGTTCCCAAAGCGCTATCTCAACCTCACGCTCCGGCTCCTTGACCAATTGAAAGAAAGCCGGTCAAAGCGTTTTTTGGGGGAATTATTCCAGGATATCGCGGATGACATGGCAGAGGAGATCAGCAAGGATTTTGAGCTTGATCAGCTGGTCTTGCAGGAAAAGCTGGAAATTCTGAAGGAAGTCCTCTCCGCAGAGGGGTACACGGTGTCCCTTTCAGAAGATCAGCACAATTATTATTTGATTGAAGCAAGCTGTCCATACCACCACGTTGGGGAGACCTACCCTGAGGTTTGCGTGATGGATCAGCACCTGATCTCGCTGGTGACGGAGGTCCCTGCCCAACGGATCGAATGCATCCTCAATGGGGACCAGCACTGCAAGTACTTGATAAAAAAAGATCTCAAGGAAGAAATTGCATGAACCAGGAAAATAACCACAGCAAGAAGCTCACCAGCTGGAGCATTGAAGAATCCCATCCTGAGTTAGCGGACCTGCTGTACGTCGAGCTTCAGCAGGTCATGGACCCGGAGCTGGGAATGAGCATCATAGAACTTGGTCTGGTCAGGGACATTATCTTAAAAGACAAGGGTGCTCATGTGACGATGATTTTGACCACCCCTTTCTGCCCTTATGGACCAAGATTGCTGGAAGCCTGCCGGAGTCAAGTAGAAAAAACTCTCAACATGCCAACCACAATTGAAATGGGCACAGAGGTATGGGACCGATCATTCATGGAAGAAGATGCGCTTGATTGGGGGTTGTTCTAACCAGGCAGATTCTGACCAGTCCTGCAAATCCCAGAAAATCTCCTCTCGGCCACCCATTCCTTCCTATCTGGTCGGCGATCACGGGGTATGGTATAACCAAAAACTGCCCCGGATCACCCCCTCCCCCTGGGATATTATTTATCATCAGGAGCAATTGATATGAGACCCAAAATTGAGCTGCTCAGCCAGAAGGCTGTGGATCAAATTCTTGGAGAGGCTTTTGGTTTGCTGGAAAACCCCGGTGTCTTGATCGACAATCAGGAAGCTCAGAACCTGCTCCAGGACGCCGGGGCGGAGCTGGATTCCTCAACCGGGATTGTGAAAATTCCGGAAGCAATCGTCCGCGAGGCACTCAACTTCTGCCCAAAAGAATTTTCCCTTTATACCCTTCATGGGGATAAGGCAGTCGACTATCGCGGAGATCAAGTCCATTTTGATCCTGGTTCGGCGGCGTTAACGATCCTGGACCGGGAAACCCAGCGACCTCGTCCACCGGCAACAGCGGATTTTGTCAGCTTCGTAAAATTGGTGGAAATGCTCCCACAGCTGGACGCCCAGAGTACTGCGATGGTCTGCGCGGACGTCGTCGAAGAGATTGGGGATCTGTATCGTCTCTACCTGGCACTGCTTTTCATGAACAAACCGATCATAACCGGTGCCTTCAGGATCGACACCTGGCAGTACATGAAAGAACTTCTAACTGCAGCTGCCGGCGGGGAAGATGCACTGCAAAAACGGCCCCTGGCTGTTTTCGATGTCTGTCCATCTCCTCCCCTGAAGTGGTCCAATTTGACCTGCCAGAATATGATCGACTGCGCCCGAAGTGGAATTCCCTCCCAGATGGTCTCCATGCCATTGGCTGGAGCAACAGCCCCCGTCACGCTGGCGGGAGCAGTTACCCAGCACGCAGCCGAATGCCTGAGCGGAATTACGATCTCCCAGCTGGCAAACCAGGGGGCGCCGATCATCTGGGGAGGGTCCCCGGCAGTTTTTGATATGCGGGAAAGCACAACGCCAATGGGCGCCGTGGGTACCTGGATGATTGATGCAGCCTACACCCAGGTTGGGAAAGCGCTTCAGATGCCTACGCACGCGTACCTCGGTTTGAGCGACTCAAAAGCTGTGGATGCTCAAGCGGGACTGGAGTCCGCTGGCGGGGCATTTGTGGCAATGCTCAGCGGAGTCAACATGATTTCCGGCGCGGGGATGTTAGCTTTTGAGAACTGCCAGAGCTTCGAAAAGCTGGTCATTGACGCGGAAATTATTGGCATGGCCAAACACTTCCAAAAGGGCATTCAGCTCCGGGAGAGTCCAATCGCGACAGATCTGATCCGTGAGGTGGGCCACAAGTCTGAATTCATCATCCACGATCACACCGCGCGCTGGTTCAGGGAGGAATTCTATCTTCCTTCCCCGATCATCGATCGGCAGACGGAAGAGGATTGGCTGCGTACGGGAGCGCTGACCTCCCTGGATCGAGCAAAACAGCAGGTGGATAATTTGATCACAAGCTATCCCGGTCCCTCCCTCTCAGAGCAGCTCCAGAAAGCGCTGCGGGAGATCACCGCCACAGCTGCCCGGCAATTTGGGATGGATGCCCTGCCGCCGCTCCCTTAATAAAGGGGGCTGGGCGACAGATTTTCTTTTCCCTCCGGAACCCTGGGAACCTCCTTTCTTCCCAGGGAAGGCCATGCTCCTGGTTGGTTAATCGACCGGGCTTCCTCACCCTTCCCAAAACCACCCATCTATGCTAAACTCTCTCTCGGTCTAACAAATTGGTAACTTTCCGCTTTCAGTATGCTGACCCCATGATCTGAAGGCAATCCCGTGGAAAGGAGTATTTTATGCGAGCATATGAACTCGTACTGATCATTACCCCAGAGTTTGAAGAGACTGCAACCAGAGAGATCGTTGAAAAAATCCAGGGCTGGATCACGGACTCAGGGGGGACAATAGAAACGCAGGAAGACTGGGGCAGAAAAAAATTCGCGTACCCCATTAAAAACCATAAAGAAGGTCAGTACTTTCTTTTTCAATTCCAGCTTGACCCCGCTGCTGTCGCAGATCTGGAGCGGAATTTTCGGCTTCAGGAATCCATTCTCCGATACTTAATAACAGTCCAGGAAGAGAATAACAGTTAATCCACCGATCCGCGCGTTGGGAATTCATTTCTGGAATAATCCCCGTCTTCCGGAGAGAGGTCAGCTGTTGTTGTTTCAATGCAAGGAGTGAAATCATGAGCAGAGGGTTGAATAAGGTGATGATTATTGGGAATCTCGGGCAGGATCCCGAGATGAGGTACACTCCTTCTGGCCGCCCTTTGACGAAATTTCAATTAGCCACCAACCGAAGTTGGACCTCAGCGGAGGGTGAGAAAAAAACTGAAACTGAATGGTTTACCATCGTCGCCTGGGGGAAGCTGGCGGAAATCTGCAACCAGTACCTCAGCAAAGGACGACAAGTATATATTGAGGGACGGCTCCACACGAGGTATTGGAAAGATGAGGAAGGAGCCACCCATGCCTCTGTGGAGGTAGTCGCCCAGGAAATGATCATGTTAGATGAAAGATCCACAGAGACCCCCGAAACTGAACCGAATCATGAACAGTCCAATGAGGAATTTCCCTTTTAATTTTTCCCGGGAAGTTCAAGATTGCCGACCATATCAAAGAGGAGTAAATCATGGCACGCCGTTTTCAACGCCATAAGCAATGCCGATTTTGCGCAAATCCAAAACTGAAGATCGATTACAAAGATATTGAAACGCTCCAGCGATTCATTACAGATCATGGGAAGATCTATTCCCGTCGTCAAACCGGCACCTGTGCAAAACACCAACGAGATTTAGCAAAAGAAATCAAGCGGGCGCGTCATTTAGCCCTGATGCCATTCACTGGAGAATCGCTTCGCTGACCTCTTGAAGGCAGCTAATAACCAACCAGAAGATTCACCATTAACCGCACTGAGAGACCCCCATGCCCCCACAACCGAAAAACCGTAAGTTCATCGCCCAAAAGCAACGAGAAGAACGACAAAAAAGAGCCATCTTGATCGGAACGATCACAGTCCTGGTAATTGTCCTCGGGCTGGTTGGATATGGTCTGATCGATCGCTATATCCTGCAGCCAGGGACAACGATCGTTGAGATTGGGAATAGCGACATCAATGTGACCGAATTTGAGCAGCGCGTCCGATATGAGAGATTTCGACGCATCAACCAGCTGGTTGAATTAATCAACTTTTCCCAGTCACTGGGCGGGACACCCGATACATTTGCCTATTTCCAACCACAAATCAACCAGGTAATCACCGAGCTTCAACAACCCAGGCTTATCGGCCAGCAGGTCATTGAAGCACTGACAGAAGAACTGATCATCCTGGAAGAAGCGGAAAAGTTTGGGATTGAAATTTCCGACCAGGTGATAGACAGGGAAATTGAAAAGATTTTTGGATACTTTCCGGAGGGCACCCCGACCCCTGTCCCCACCCAGGAACCCCAACCCACATCCACCCTGAGCTCCCTTCAAAAAACCCTTCTCCCTCCAACCTCAACCCCGACAGATATCCCGGTTGAAGAAGGGGAGGAAGAGTCCGCGCCCTCCATCACACCCACCCCAGAACCTACTGAGATCCCACCCACCCCGGAAAACCCGGATCCTACTGCGACTCCACTTCTAAAACCCACAGAGTATACTGAGGAACTGTTTGAGGATAATTACCAGTTAGCGATGGATAACCTTGAAAGCGAAGCAGATATCACCGAGGAGACCTTCCGCGATCTGGTGAAGGTCTTTTACCTCCGAGAGGAACTGATCAAAGAGATCACCTCAGATATCCAGCCTGTCCAGGAACAAGTCTGGGCAAGGCATATCCTGGTCGATGACGAGGAAACCGCCAATCAGCTGCTTGAGCAGCTGGAAGATGGGGACGCCTTTTCCGAACTTGCCCAAGAATTTTCTACAGACACCGCCTCCGGTCAGAGGGGAGGGGACCTGGGTTGGTTCGGTCGAGGCATGATGACCCCGGTTTTCGAGGAAGCTGCCTATGCGCTGGATGTTGGCGAGATCAGTGATCCCATCGAGACCAATTTCGGTTGGCACATCATTCAGGTGATCGGGAAAGAAGAACGACCTGTTGATCCCCGAACGCTGCAGGAGCTAAAGAACCAGGCTTTCTCAGAATGGCTCCGGGAAAAGAGAGCGGAATATGAGGTTGAAGTTAATGAAAACTGGTCGGAGTATCTGCCAAATGAACCCCAAGTCCCCCAGGGGGTGGTAGATTACATCACCCTGCAGGAGCAGCAGCTGCTGCAGCCTCAACTGCAGCCTCAACTCCAACCCACCACAGCGCCTGAGACAGAATAGGATCCATCACACGAAAGCAACCAAAAAATCGATCGACCGCGGGTGCAAGCGATTTGCCCCGCGGTTTTTTTTATCTTCCCTACTCAGCTGGATCAAGCGCGTCAAGCTGGTATTTAATGAGCTGCCCGATCCCCTCACCCGCAAGAGAAACCATGACTTCAAGGTCCTGGGGTGAAAATGGATCTCCCTCTGCTGTCCCCTGGACTTCGATGATTTTTCCCTCCTGATTCATGGCAACATTGAGATCCGCATCCGCGCTGACATCCTCCTGGTAGCAGAGGTCCAGCAAGGCAGACCCTGCAGACATCCCCACGCTCACCGCTGCGACAGGGGAGAGGAACACCTCCGGGGAGATATCTCCCTGAGCGACCAGCTCCTGGAGGGCAATCCGCAGGGCAAGATATCCTCCTGTGATCGCTGCTGTCCGGGTCCCCCCATCCGCCTGGAGAACATCACAATCAAGGATGCACGTCCGGCTCCCCAGTCGGGATAGATCAAAACCAGCCCGGAGGGATCGTCCGATCAACCGCCGAATTTCCTGGGAGCGGCTGCTGAAGCTACCTTTTTCTCTGCTCACGCGCGTCTGGGTGGAGCGGGGAAGCAGTGCATACTCAGCCGTGATCCAGCCCCGAGAGTTTTCATCATTCTCCAGCCAGGCAGGAACCCCACCTTGAATGGTGGCGCTGCACAGCACCCTGGTCTGACCCATCGAAAACAGGACAGACCCTTCTGGGTAGAGAAGATAGCCTGTCTCAATCTTGACGGGTCGGAGCTCTGTGCGGCCGCGGCCATCAACACGCATAAGCGTTCACCTTTTGGCTGGGAGGCCCCTGCTGCCCCTTGAAAAAACTCGTCCCGGGGGTTTTATTCATGGTGGAGAATCTGGCTGAGAAATTCTTTTGTCCGCTCAGTTCCAGGATTATTGAAGAGCTTCTCCGGTGTTGTCAGTTCCACCAGGCGGCCAAAATCCAAAAAGGCAATCCGATCGGCCGCTGCCCGTACAAACCCCATCTCGTGAGAGACAACCACCATGGTCATACCCTCTTCCGCGAGATCCAGCATGACATCTAGAACCCCCTTGATCATCTCTGGATCCAGTGCTGAGGTGGGCTCATCAAAGAGCATGATTTTCGGATCCATCGCCAGCGCCCTGGCGATCGCGACTCGCTGCTGCTGGCCCCCAGAAAGCTGGGATGGATAGGAGTCCCATTTCTCTCCAATCCCCACTTTTGCTAACTGCTGATGGGCGATTTCCTCCGCTTTTTTGCCCTTGCGGTTCCGGACAACGCGTTGTGCCAGGGTGATATTCTCCAGGGCGGTCAGATGAGGGAAAAGATTGAAAAGCTGAAAAACCATTCCGATTTCTGCCCGGATGGTATTGATGTTTTTGGTGTGCTTCACAGAGTACCCATCAACGATAATATCCCCTCGATCGATCACTTCAAGTCGATTGATACAGCGCAGGAGGGTTGATTTGCCTCCCCCGGAAGGACCAATAATCACCAACACCTCGCCAATCTTGACTTCCAGGCTGACGTCATAAACAGCTTCAACATGGCCAAAACTTTTATAGGCATGTTTGATTTGAATAATGGGATCTTCAGTCAATGGAGGTTCTCCTTTCAATAATCCGGACCATAAGGGACAGGACCAGCGTCATCAGCAGATACATTAACGCCACGGAATTAAAGCCTTCAAATGCCCGAAAATTCCTGGATATCCACAACCGACCCCTCTGGAGCAGCTCAGGGAGGGCAATCACTGAGATCAAAGAGGAATCCTTAAGCATAGCAATGAAGTCATTGCCCAAGGGGGGTAGGATGATCCGGATAGCTTGAGGAAGGATCACATACCGCATTGCCTCAAAATAGCTCATCCCCAGGGATCTGGCAGCTTCCATCTGGCCCTTAGGAATCGATTCAATTCCGCCGCGGAAAACCTCGGCCAGGTAGGCCCCATACCCAATCGAAAGCCCAATAATCGCCGAAGGTATGCCCCTTAAATCCACCTCGCCGGTCATCCAGTTGCCGCTCAGGTCGCGGATGGCGGGAGTGACCGCAAAACCCATGTAAAGCACGATCACCAGCATGGGCAAACCTCGAATCACCTCCACATACAGCGTGGAAAGTGTGTAGGGAATCGCGGGAAGAAGAATCATCGCTGCCTCAACTCCAACCACAAGCAGGGCGATTTTCCAACCATCTTTCGGGAAGGAAAAGAACAAACCCAGGAGAATGATCAGCACCACGCCGATGCCCAATCGAAGCAGGAGATTTTCCCTCAGGTCAGGGGATCGATCTGCCACCCTCATCAAGCCAAAAATGAGACCGAGCAGTAAGGCGATAGAGAAAGAAATCACCGTTACCCGGAGGGTCAGGAATAACCCCTCAGAGGTCCAAAGTTTTAGCAAGATCTTCAACGGCTTCCTTGAAAAATCATTGTACAAAACAGCATCCTGTCCCCTTGCCCCCTCCCCTGAAAACGTGGGTAGTGTTGTCTCGACAAAAATATATTCTTCACTTGGTGCTGTGATTGGATCAGACGGCTGTTCAACTGCTTGAGGGGATACCTCGATGAAATACTCTTCCGTCCGACCCAGGACTCTCTCCTCATCGTCTAAAAATTCCACGTAAAGGGTGTATTTTCCCGGAGCTAGTTCGGATCTTGGAGTGAGCTCCCAGGAACCATTCTCACCAATGATCTCATCTTGAAGACCCTCTTTATGCCAAGGTAAGTCCAAGATAAAGGTCAGGGCATCGATATATCTTGCGTTCGTCAGCATGGAAAAACTTACCAATACCCCAAAGATCAATACAATCACTGCCCACCAGGGGATATCTCCCCAGGGAACCAGCAATCCGGGAGGTTTTATTTCCCCACTTTTTGGCTGGACTACTGAAGAATCTTGAGTTGCTTGAATGCCTTTTGTTTCCATAGAGATTCCCTTTTCAGGTTTTGATGATTTCACAAAAAAAAAATAAAAACGAAAATTCCGATTAAGCTGTGATTTCATCGATTCAGGAATCTGCGCATCGGCAAGAAACTCTCACCGATGCGCAGAGGACATTATGATGAAGGGGTCAGATTACTTGATCCATTTTTCATAGATCTCATCATATTCGCCGCTGGCCTTCACGGCGGCAAGCCCTTCATTGATTGCCTTCAGCAGGTCATCCCGGTCCTTGTTCACCGCGATCCCGTACTGCTCCGATGAGTAAAGATCCGGCAGCAGCTTTAAATCCATTTCTGGATTATTTTCAACTATCTCTTCTGCTGTGGCATTATCCGCAACCGCCGCATCCACATCCCCAGTAGCCAGGGCCTGGAACGCCAGGGTGTTCTCATCATAGCGGACCACTTCCGCGTCGGTATTTTCCGTCAGCCAGGTATCCCCGGTGGTCCCCAGTTGGACACCCACGCGAACACCCTCAAGATCATCAGGACCAGAGATTTCAGTTTCGTCGGCCCTCAATGCGATTGCCTGTCCGGCTTCAAAGTAAGGATCACTGAAGTTGACAGTCTCCGCCCGCTCTTCCGTGATTGTCGCTGCAGAGATCACAGCATCAAATTCTCCAGAGGCCAGGGCGACAAAAATGCCATCCCAGCGGGTGTTCACCCACTCGAACTCAAAGCCAGCTTCATCGGCAATGGCGTTCATCAAGTCAACATCGAAGCCCACGAAATTGCCGTCCTCATCTACACTTTCAAAAGGAGGGTACTCGGCATTGAACCCGATAGTAACCGTACCAAGGTCTGCTTCTTCCTCAGTAGATATGATCCATTTTTCATAGATCTCATCATATTCGCCGCTGGCCTTCACGGCGGCAAGCCCTTCATTGATTGCCTTCAGCAGGTCATCCCGGTCCTTGTTCACCGCGATCCCGTACTGCTCCGATGAGTAAAGATCCGGCAGCAGCTTTAAATCCATTTCTGGATTATTTTCAACTATCTCTTCTGCTGTGGCATTATCCGCAACCGCCGCATCCACATCCCCAGTAGCCAGGGCCTGGAACGCCAGGGTGTTCTCATCATAGCGGACCACTTCCGCGTCGGTATTTTCCGTCAGCCAGGTATCCCCGGTGGTCCCCAGTTGGACACCCACGCGAACACCCTCAAGATCATCAGGACCAGAGATTTCAGTTTCGTCGGCCCTCAATGCGATTGCCTGTCCGGCTTCAAAGTAAGGATCACTGAAGTTGACAGTCTCCGCCCGCTCTTCCGTGATTGTCGCTGCAGAGATCACAGCATCAAATTCTCCAGAGGCCAGGGCGACAAAAATGCCATCCCAGCGGGTGTTCACCCACTCGAACTCAAAGCCAGCTTCATCGGCAATGGCGTTCATCAAGTCAACATCGAAGCCCACGAAATTGCCGTCCTCATCTACACTTTCAAAAGGAGGGTACTCGGCATTGAACCCGATAGTAACCGTACCAAGGTCTGCTTTCATCGCCATTTCTTCCGGTTCGCCAACTTCAAAGCCAAGCAGGTCAACCAGATCCAGCTCCATCTCCTCAAACGCAGAGGCCGCATCATTTTCGCCGGTGAGCACA
>CAZUMA010000036.1:0-34299 GCA_964621835.1 uncultured Anaerolineales bacterium
ATTTCTTCGATATTTTACCTTCTTGGGGTGGTCTACTTTTATTTTGCCACTAACCGCTAGGCATATACGGTATTGTCAAGAAGAATAGATTTCGTTATCTAAATCTGATCATCTTATCCTGGAGTCTGCCTTTTTCTCTATATATCTTATTCTTCGTAACCAGAGCGAATATGCTGTATGCGTTACCGGCATTTTTACCATTATTGTCAATCATCTGGAATCCAGATTTATTCCAAACAAAGAAAACCAGATCAATCATCTTGTATGGTTTGATCTCCCTGGCATTGAACGCTCAATTTGCCATCAACATTGAAAAAGACATCGATATATACCACCAAAAACTAACGACAGATGCCAGATGCCAGCCCGTCGTATTCTACAAAGAAGTCCTTAACCAAGGCATTTTTCAAGAAAACCCGGATGAAATAATCCATGTCCTGAAAGATCCACTGGTATATCTTCCAGATGGGGATGAATTTCAACAAGAAATAAAATGGGGAGGCTTGTATTATTCAATCATTGAGGAAATGAAGCCGGATTATATTATCTTGACCCAAAATAAAATCGAGAAATACACAAGTATGGTCATTGACAACGGCGCAGAGATGAGCAGAAATGCGCTGGTTAAGGAATTTTATGAAGATGCGAAGAATAATTCAATTCATGGGTATATCCCTCGCTACACAAATGATTTTGCAATCATTTTTTCACGCCTGAATGACCAGCCATAATCCATCACAATATAAATGATGCCTGGTTCACTTCGATCTCTTCTCTATTTGTGACCAAATCCCTGCCAGTACCGTATAATATATACAGTCAGTCACCTCATCAAGATATTTTCCATTCAGGCATATTCTTATCTGATCCCTGAAGCAAACCATCCACAGCTTGACCGTTCTGATAGCTGTGGCTACAATCATTCATATGAAATCCCCAGGCACAACATATTCCCGCAATCAGCTGATCTTTCTGAAGCTGGGAGGCTCCCTGATCACCAAAAAGGACCAACCCCGCACTGCCCGGGAAAAGGTTATTCTCCGCCTGGGGAAAGAAATCGCAGCGGTCAGACAGACCCTGCCTGGTCTTCAGATCCTATTAGGTCATGGATCAGGGTCATTCGGCCACACCTCAGGAGAAAAATACCGCACCCGTGATGGTGTTTCCACACCGGATCAATGGCAGGGGTTTGCCGAAGTATGGAATGATGCCCACCAGCTCCATTCCATAGTTCTGGAGGCCCTCTCAGGGGCAGGTGTCCCCGCAGTTAGTTTTCCCCCCTCCAGCTGCATAACTGCGCACCAGCGCCAGGTCAAAGTCTGGAATCTGCACCCCCTCCAAACAGCTTTAGCACACAACCTGCTTCCGGTAATTTATGGGGATGTTGTTTTCGATACCGGAATCGGAGGAACAATCCTATCCACAGAGGAGCTATTTCGCTATTTAGCGCTCGTCCTGGAACCGTCCCGGATCTGTCTCGCCGGGAAGGACCCGGGCGTTTGGGCAGATTACCCCGCCTGTACAACCATCCTTGACCAGCTTTCTCCCTCCGATCTGCCCAAATTCAGTGCCCATCTTCAGCAATCGGCGGAAACCGATGTGACGGGTGGAATGGAAAAGAAGGTCAAACTGATGCTCGATCTCATTCAACTGCGCCCGAGCATAGAAGTCTTCATTTTCTCCGGTCTGGAACCCGGCAATCTGATCAGCGCCCTGACTGGGGAGCACATCGGCACACGCCTTAATCAAACCCTCCCCTAGCAAACCCCAATTCCTTCATAAGAAATCTATTGGATCCCTCCCATTCTTTGGGGGGGTGAAGTCTTTCTCAGTCCCATCAGGTATAATAATTCCCATCTTTAAGAGAAATGAGGAACTATGGAAATTCTTACAAAAGAACAGCAGGATATACTCAAAAAGGAACGAGAGCTCCTCAATCAGCTTCAGTTAACCCTGGCCGATTATGGCGTAAAACCTGAAGATCAAAATGCCCTGCGTGAATCCATCCAGCAGCTGGATGATTTCTTTTTACTTGTCGTGGTGGGAGAGTTTAACGCTGGAAAAAGTGCCTTTATTAATGCCCTCCTGGGAGATCGGTATCTAAAAGAAGGCGTCACGCCCACCACCACCCAGGTGCATATCCTCCGCTACGGGGAGTCCAGGGAAAGTTTCCGCCTCGGGGAGAGCATCGAGGGAAAAACCATCCCCGCTCCTTACTTGAAAGCTATCAGCATCGTGGATACGCCCGGGACCAATGCAATCATCCGGGAACATGAAGAAATCACCTCTCGATTCATTCCCCGTTCAGATCTGATCCTTTTTGTTACCTCTGCCGACCGGCCTTTCACGGAAAGCGAGCGGATCTTCCTGGAGGGAATCCGAGCCTGGGGGAAAAAAGTAGTCATCGTGATTAATAAAATTGATATTCTTTCCTCCCAAGAAGCCCTGCAGGAAATTGAGGAATTCCTGGCTGACAACGTCCAAAAAACCCTGGACATGCAGCCGGATATTTTCCCGGTCAGCTCCCAGCAAGCGCTCTTGGCGAAGCAGGGGCAGCCGGATTTATGGGAGAAAAGCCGCTTCGGCCCGCTTGAATCCTACATTGTAGACACGCTTGACCAGCAGAGCCGCCTGGAATTAAAACTCCTCAATCCCCTGGGGGTTGGAAAACACCTATCCACCCAGTATGCTCAAACTTTCACAGACCGACTGGGGGTCCTTCAAGAGGATCTTCAAACCATCGAGGATGTTGAAGAGCAGCTGGTTTACTATCGGAAAGAAATGCTGGAGTCATTTCATCTGCGGATGTCCGATATTTTGAAGATCCTCCTTGAAATGGAGCAGCGGGGGGAAGAATTCTTCTCTGAAACCATCCGGCTGGGAAGGATCTTTGACCTGGTGAAAAAAGATAAAATCCAGCAGGAGTTTGAACAGGAAGTCATCAAAGAAGTTCCCGGAGAAGTCGAAGAAAAAGTCACCGGCATTATTGACTGGTTGGTGGATGCAAATCTAAGACAGTGGCAGGCAATCACGGATCATATCGCAGAAGGGCGCCAGAAACATCGAGGGCGTATGGTCGGTGATATCGGCACTTTTCGCTATGACCGGGACCGTTTGATCAACAGCATCCACAAAGAAGCAAATCGAGTTGTCAGCAGTTATGATAAACAAAAGGAAGCAAAGGAAATTGCCCGGGGTGCGCAAAATGCGGTGGCCGCGACCGCTGCCATGGGTGCGGGTGCAGTAGGTTTGGGCACCCTGGTAACCATCTTGGCTACAACCATGGCAGCAGATGTCACCGGAATCCTCCTGGCTGGTGCAATGGCAGCACTTGGCCTGTTCATCATCCCCGCAAAACGCAGGCAGGCCAAGGATGCCATGCACAAGAAATTACGCTCCATGCGCGATCAATTGACTTCCTCACTGGAAAAGCACTTTGAGCGGGAAATCGAACGCAGCCTGGAAGAAATCCAGAGCACGATCGCTCCCTACACACGATTTGTACGCTCGGAGCAGGAGAAAAACCAGCACGCATTGCAAAAACTCCGGGCCTTCCAGGAAGAGATCGATCTCGTAGCCAGGCAAATCCAACCAGAAGGAAACTAACATCCGATAGTTGACACACCATGGACCCTGGATTAAACTGGTAACGCTGTTTTGAGATCATCAAAAGGAATCCGATGCTGATCTACCGGGAAGAGCGAGAAAAGCAGGAAGATCAATATCTGGCACCGTACGGCATCCGCAGTCGTGATAGCAAAGGTCGGGACCATCCTGACTCCCCAACTGCGTACCGGACTGCATTTCAACGGGACCGGGATCGAATATTGCATACCACCGCGTTCCGAAGATTGGAGTATAAAACACAGGTGTTTCTGAACACCGAGGGGGATTACTATCGCACCAGGCTGACCCACACTCTGGAAGTCTCCCAAATTGGCAGAACAATTGCCCGGGCATTAGGCGCAAATGAAGATTTAGAAGAAGCGATCTGCCTGGCCCACGATCTCGGCCATTCCCCTTTTGGACATTCCGGGGAAAGAATGCTGAATCGATTGATGAAGAATCATGGCGGATTCGACCATAATCGGCAATCGCTGCGGATTGTCACCAAGCTGGAAAACCGCTATCCGGAATTTCCAGGCTTAAATTTAACCTGGGAAACCCGGGAGGGGATTGTCAAGCACGAGACTGAATATGACATCTCTGATGCCGCGGATTACAAACCTGACCTTCGCGGGCATCTGGAAGCACAAATCGCCAACGCAGCTGATGAACTCGCCTATTCTGCGCATGATCTCGATGACGGGCTTCGGTCCGGGCTGCTCACTGCCTCGATGCTCTCCGGGCTGACCCTGTGGGAGATCCTGATCGAAAGCGTCGGCTGGCAGGGGAATGATTTTTCCGAGCTGGATCGCAATCGGATTATCCGCCGCTTGATCGGCCTGGAAGTTGAAGACCTCATTGAAGCTACCGAAGGCAACATCCGGAAATCCGCGGTCCATTCCGTAGAAGAACTCCAGAAGCTGCCCCACAATGTGATCGGATTCAGTAATGAGATGCGGCGGAACAACCGGGAATTAAAGGATTTCCTGTATAAAAACCTCTACAAAAACCACCGGGTGATCCGCATGCAGGTCAAAGCGGAACAAATTATCCATGACCTTTTTGAGGCGTATAATAAAGAGCCGTTGTTACTGCCCGGCCATATTCAACCCAGCATCGAAGAGCAAGGCCTGGAGCGCTCCATTTGTGACTATATTGCCGGGATGACTGACCGATTTGCAATCGAGGAGCATCAGAAATTATTCAACCCGCTGCGAAGGCCGTGATGGGATTGATGAAAGGAAAACCAGAACATGCAGGATGATGGGAAATATTATCTTACAAAAGAAGGCCGCAAAAACATGCAGGAAGAACTGCAGCAGCTGGAAGGACCCCGACGAAAAGAAATCGCAGCTCGCTTGAAATCAGCCATAGAAATGGGGGATCTCTCAGAGAATGCTGACTACCATAAGGCCAAAGAAGATCAGGGGTTTCTTGAAGGGAAGATTCAAGAGATCAAACATATCCTCAACCATGTCGTAATCATTGAGGAGCGTAAAGAAGATCAAGATGTGGTCAGTGTGGGAAGCAATGTGACCGTACAGGAGGATGATTTTCCTCCAGAAACCTATTACCTGGTGGGCAGTAAGGAAGCTGATCCTCTGCAAAACAGGATTTCCCATGCCTCCCCGATCGGAAGCGCCCTGTTGAAAAAAAGCATTGGGGAAACTGTGACCGTCAAGACCCCGAATGGGGATATTGAACTCACCATTCTTGATATCAAATAAAAACTTCGGAAGCCCTCTGGCTTCCGAAGTTTTTCATTCCGGTGTTCTGGTTTAGATCCTAAAACTCGTCAAAATCAAATGGTTTAGGGTCACCGATCCCGTCATTGGGCCACACGGATAATTCGATCGAGAGCCGGTCAAAGAAGCTCTCCTCCGGCAAAGGTCCTTCCCCATATCCCATATCCATCACCCGACCGACAATCATCAAGTTATTTGTCGTTAAGCTGAATTCTTTCCCTGGCTCTGCCAGGATGGGTTCTCCTTTCTTCTCCAGTTCCGAGCGGACACCATCATCATAATAGGCATGACCGCTCATGAGCACTTTGGTGACTGTTTTGATGTCGTTTTGATCAAACAACCAGACTTCAAAAGCCGTGACCCGCTTGGGTTCACCTACCCCGATAACCTCAGAGATCCCAACACCACATTCTCCTAAAAATTCCCCGGCTGCAGATTCAATACTGAATGAGTCATCAAAGAGATTGTCACCCAGAACATATGTGGTCACAAATTGGTGCATTGGGGGACTTTCCCCCGATTCCCCAAAATCAGTTGTGTCAATTTTTGAAGTGATCTCCTGGGCCATGCTCGCGGCTGATTTCTGGTATTCTTTGCTACCGCCATCACTGCGCCTGACCAGGAAGTACCTCCCGACAAGAGCGAGCGCAAGGAGAATGGTGGCTAATAATGCCCACCTCAGGATATTTCCTCCAGCACCATCAGAACTATCCGCTGGCTCCTCTTCCTCGATCTCTTCAAAAGGAGAAGTCATTTCAACTGCCGCCTTAAATGAAGAGATATCACTGATCAGCTGATTTCCTGGATTCAGTTCGATAATTTCTAGGAACTCCCCGGCGTCTTCCCCAAGCCGATCATAGCGTTGTTCCGCCGCACCTACATCCTGGTTGAGGGCATAGGAATCGATCGCCATGCGGAGATAATCAATTTTTAGATCATCGCGAAGATGGGTAATAGCTGCGTCAGTGTACTCCACAGGATCAATCCAATACCCCCAGATCAAACCCAGGATAATCCCAAGGACCACCCCTATACCAACCAAAGCGAGAGGATTTTTAAATCCACTTCGGAGTGTTTCACGGATGTTTACCATAATCATTCTCCAGTTATTGATGAAGGTTGAAGAAAACGCATCCAGATACGAGTATTGTAGACGACAGGCATCTTTCCTGCAATGCCTCCGCGCGCTGGATCCTGATTGGCATTAATGCAAGCTTCATGCCAGCCTGAGATATTCACTCAGATTTCTCCGGGAAAGAGTGGATTTAACAAAAATATACGGCAGCAGGGTGTTCCCAGCTGCCGTAAAAATGGAAAACCAGCCGTTATTATGCTCAGTCTTCTACCGGTTGCACTCGCTCCAGTTCAAGCTCAATCTTGCAGGAGAGACACTGGGCATTCTGAGTATTTGCAGCCACGAGCAATCCTCCACATTCCGGACAGGGGGTGGGCAGCGGTCGTTTCCACGATGAGAACTCACACTCTGGATAATTCTCACAGCCATAAAAAATCCGGCCCTTTCGTGTTTGACGTCTGACCAAATCTCCCCCATCTTCCGGACATTTCACACCGATTTTTTCCAGGAATGGTTCAGTGTGTTTGCATTCCGGGTAATTACTGCAAGCAATAAATTTGCCATACCGGCCCCATTTGATGATCAGGTCATGACCACAGCTCGGGCAATCCCGGCCGATGGGTTTTTCCCCTGCATCCACTTCAGGCATCTCTTTCTTGGCTACTTCGACCTTTTCTGAAAAGGGACCGTAGAAATCCCGGACAATTTCCTGCCAGGCTACTTCCCCTGAAGCCACCTGGTCGAGGTCTGACTCCATTTTAGCGGTAAAACCAACATCGACAATGTTCGGAAAAAACTCCGAGACCAGATCATTTACAGTCAAACCGGTTTCTGTAGGGATCAGACGCCGTCCATCTTTCCGGACATATCCCCGCTGCTGAAGTGTGCCCATAATTGGTGCATACGTGGAAGGACGGCCAATCCCGTTCTCCTCCAGTTCGCTGACGAGAGAAGCCTCCGAATACCTTGCCGGCGGCTTTGTGAAATGCTGTTCTGGATGCAGCGCCTTTAATTCCTGTGCCTGCCCTTCTTTCAGCTGATCCGGGATCCGCTCCAGATCCTTTTTAGCCTGCCGTTTCTTTCCGTTGTTGCGATCGTAGACTTTCAGGAACCCAGCAAAGCGGATCTTTGAACCGGAAGCTCGCAGCACATAGGCATGAACCTGGCCATCCGCGCCAACAATGACCCGTAAAGTTTCGTAGACGGCAGCAGCCATCTGGGACCCGACAAAACGCTCCCAGATCAATTTGTACAGACGGTATTGAGACCGAGTCAGATACCGTTTGATTGCCTTCGGGGTTCGTTTGACTGAGGTCGGGCGGATCGCTTCGTGAGCTTCCTGGGCTCTTTTCGCATTGGTTTCATAAGTGCGGAGATGCTCAGGTAAATATTCCTCCCCATACGCTTGTCGGACAAACCCGCGAACCTCGTTTTGCGCTTGTTGTGAGACCTGGGTGGAGTCGGTTCTCATATACGTGATCAGCCCGGTTTCCCCTCCATTCCCGACATCAATACCCTCATAAAGCTGCTGAGCAACTGCCATGGTCTTCTTTGCGGAGAAATTGATCTGGCGTGAAGCATCTTGCTGCATTGTACTGGTGGTAAACGGAGGATAAGGATTCCGCTTTCTGGTCCCCCGGCGAATTTTTCTGACCTCATAAACCGCTTGCTCAAGATCCTTCAAGACTGGTTGGATGGAGTTTTCAGATCCAATATTTATCTTTTTTCCATCAATATGGGTAACGCTGGCAAGGTATGTGGTTGTTTCTTCTTCCACCCCGCTGGGCAGGAGCTCCGCATCGATTGACCAGTATTCCTTGGGAATAAAGGCCTCGATCTCGCGTTCCCTGTCAACGATCAGCCTCAGCGCAACGGATTGGACCCGACCGGCCGAAAGCCGACTGCGCACTTTGGACCACAGGATCGGGCTGATGCTGAACCCCACCAGGCGGTCCACAATTCTGCGGCCCTGTTGGGCATCAACCAGGTCCATGTTAATCCCAACAGGATCAGCAAAAGCTTTCTCTATCGCGGGACGGGTGATTTCATGAAAGACAACCCGTTTTGTCCGCTCCGGCTCCATTTCTGCTGCTTCCATTAAATGCCAGGCGATCGCCTCACCTTCCCGGTCTGGGTCGGTGGCCAGGTAGATCTCAGCGGCCTCCTCACTGAGGGACTTGATCTCCTTCATGACATCCCGCTTTTCATTGGGAACCCGATAGCGGGGCTTGAAATTATTTTCAACATCGACAGATAATTTCGACTTCAAAAGATCCCGAATATGTCCGACAGATGCCTTGACGGTGAAATCATCACCCAGATACCGCCCGATGGTTCGTGTTTTTGCGGGGGACTCCACAATGACCAGCTTACCAGATCGTTCTTTTTTCCGGTGATTTCTGCTGGTATTCTCCGGCGGTGTCATCCCCTCATGAGCTTCCGTCCTGCCCATCCGGAACATATTTGTGCCGCACACGGAACAGGTCCCCCGCGTTCCCGGAGCTCCCCCAGCGGTAAACACAGGGACAGGATCCAGCATCTCTTGCTTCTGTTTACATTTCACACAATAAGATTTCAAAACAAACTCCTCCACATCTATCAACTGACAAACAGGTTCCTAGCAAAGTTATTCGGTCTGGGTGCCTCACCAGACCGAACAAATAGAATCAACTCCTGCAGGATTCTCACGTTCTGAGATCCTTTAAAGCAGGTCTGATCGGTTCTCCTCCTCAAGCCTCCGGACCAGGTCACGTACTTTTTGTGAATATTCCCGGGGACAAACCAGGAGCACATCTCCGGTGTCCACCACGATCAAATCCTCCGTTCCAATAGTAACCACCGTCCGGGGATTTTCCGCAGTATAAATCAAGGTTCCTTGACTATCAAGGGCAATCAGTTCTCCTCCGTAGAGGATATTCCCGCTGCTGTCACCTTGAAGAATCTCATACAGGGCATCCCAGCTTCCAACATCACTCCATTCCAGTCCCTCGGCAGGGATGACTGCAACCCGCTCTGCATTTTCCATGATGCCATAATCGATTGTTTCAGGAACAATTTTAGGCCAGACATCCTGGATCACAGCCATTTGATCATCCGTCCCCCAGGCGTTGGCGATGACTTCTAAATGAGACGCCAGACTGGGCATCTGACGGTATATTTCATCCATGATCACCTCAACCCGCCAGAAAAACATCCCGGAGTTCCAGCTATATTCCCCCGAATTGAGCATGGTTTCAGCTTCTGCCGCAGCGGGTTTTTCAGTGAAATTCAATACTTGGAACGCTTGTAGATCCTGAAATGATCCAATACTGGAACCCCGATGAATATAACCATACCCGGTAGCAGGATAACTGGGATGGATTCCAAGTGTGACCAGGTAATCCTCCTGGGAAACCTCATAGGCTGACTTGAGGATCTGATTGAACAAAGCCTGATTTTTAATGATGTGATCTGCTGTCAACACAGCCATAACTGCTTCAGGATCCCGTTCACGCAGCGCTGTCGCTGCCAATCCAACCACGGAGGCGGTCCCGCGCGGCATCGTTTCCAACAGATAATTTTCTGGGGGAATTTCAGGACATTGTTCCTGAAGTGCAGCTGCCTGGTCCTGCACTGTGACGATGTAGACCCGGTCTGGAGAAAATACACGCTCCAACCTCCCGACAGCCATCTGGAATAAAGATTGTTCCTCAACCAGGGAAAGCATTTGCTTGGGACGTTTTTTTCTAGATAACGGCCATAAGCGAGTTCCACCCCCACCCGCCATAATGACCGCATAATAGTTCTCGTACATGCTGGTTTCCATGGTTTTCAATACCTACCTGAAGGGACTCCTCGCAACCAGGGCCCACTGCATAAAATTGTGACGGTGCTGCGAAAATACCTTGAATACGTCTCGGGGTGACTGCCCCCGATCCATCTGAACACCTTGAGGGGATCGAAGGCGGGCAAAGAATACCATAGTTTTTTCATTCATGTCAAGGAAATCAAAGATGGATCTGGCTCAACTAACAGCTGATTGATATCGTTCTCCCCCGCCTTCTGGTCTCACCACACCGAGAAACTATCACCTACAGATCGATTAAACCTGGAAGAAGACGAACCGTCATTTTTCGAGCTTCCATATCGATCTTCAGGATGACCTCTTCGGTTGCCGGAAGAAGAAGATCCTTTTTCTGCTGACGTTGAACGATATAGACATCGTTTGCGCCAGTTTCATGGATCTCTGAGACGATTCCCAGATGTTCTCCCTCTTCTGTCACCACATCCATGCCCACGACTTGATGAAAATAGTACTCCCCCTCTGGAAGTTCGGGACAATCCTCCGCGAGTACAAAGAGCATCTGGTTTCGAAGGGTGCCCGCGGCATCTCTGTTTAAGAACTCCCTAAAACTGATCAGCGCATCCTGCTGGTGCCAGCGAAAGGTATGGATCTCCAACGGGTTGTGCTCGCTTCCCACATAGACCACGCTGCCAGGCTGCAGCAGCTCCGGGAAATCAGTCAAGACAGAAGTCACGATTTCTCCCTGGACTCCGTGAGGCCGCCGCAGCTTACCAACTGCTATAAAGACAGGCCCGCCATTTACTGACGAGCCTGACAGAAAAGCCGAATTTCCGGACCCCATTTAGGAAGGCTCAACAATATCCAAGGAAACTTTTTTTCCAATCCCGGATGCAGGTACATTGACCAGCGTCCGGATGGCATCCGCCACCCTCCCGTTCTTGCCGATCACACGACCCATATCTTCCTGAGCAACCTCAAGTTGAAACTTTATGCTTTCCCGGCGCCGCTGATGATTGACCTTGACTTGAGTGGGGTCTTCAACCAGCGATCGGGCAATGTAGAGAATAAGATCTTTCAAACCGCTCCTCCCTTTGTCCCGGTTTGGACAGCTGCGCAGTCCACCCGGGGATTACTCAATCAATGCCTCGATATCACTTTTGAGGATGTTCCCATCCTTTCCAGTCCCCTTCACCTTGGTGATATCCAGATCATGTTCATCCGCCAGCTCTTGCGCTGCGCTCGTAATCCGGATTTCCTCTTCTTCCTCTACCTCTTCTTCCTCTTCTTCCTCTTCTTCCTCTTCTTCTTCTACTTCTTCCTCTTCTTCTTCTTCCTCTTCTTCCTCTTCTTCCTCTACCTCTTCCTCTTCTTCCTCTACCTCTTCTACTTCTTCCTCTACTTCTACCTCTGGAGCTTCCTCAATCACTTCTGGCTGCTCTGCTTCCTCTTCCTCTTCCCCGGCTGCAGCAGTTTCTTCTGCCGCTTCAACCTCATCCTCGGCTGCTTTCTTCTTCGCGGCAGGTTTCCCGGTGAGCTCATCTCGCCTGGTCCGGGGGTCAATATTCCGCTGATCCTGGATCTGTTTAGCTTCCCCCAGCAGGACTTCCAAATCCTCCCCATCCTTAAACCGCTGGTAGCGTTCCATCAAACCAATGACACGGAACACCTGAAGGACAGCTTTTGATGGCTGGGCACCTACACCCAACCAGTAATATACCCGACCTTCTTTTACCCGGATCGTTGCCGGTTCAGTTCGGGGGTTGTAATCCCCCAGGATTTCTATAAACCGACCATCCCGGGGACTCTCTTTATCCGCCGCCACGATACGATGAGAGGGCTGTCCTTTTCCCCCAGCACGGCGTAATCGAATTCGAACCATATCTCCTACTCCTTACAGATGATTATTCCTGCTTCAAACTGCCTTTCAGGCAGCGTTGTCTATTATATCATCAATCCTCAAGAACCAAATAGGCGGGATAGATTTCCCAGTCCAGCCTTTTTCAGATCTTCGAAGATCTTTTTCGCACCCCGGTATTGTTTGATCAGCTGGTTGATATCATACACCCGGGTCCCCGATCCAGCGGCAATTCGCTTTCTTCGGCTGGCATTGAGGATCTTTGGATCCCGCCGCTCCTGGGGGGTCATCGAGTGAATAATCGCTTCTGTTTGCCGCAAGCGGTTTTCCACCTCCCGGGGATCGAGATCCCGGGTCATTTTCCCGAGATCACCGGGCATCATTTCCATGATTTTCCCGATCGGCCCCATTTTTTTGACCTGGGCCAGCTGTTTGGCGAAATCCTCCAGTGTGAACTCACCTGAGATCATCCGCTCAGCCTGCTTCCGGGCAGTCTCCTGATCGACTGCTTCTTCAGCCCGCTCAATTAACCCCACCACATCGCCCATCCCCAGAATCCGGGACGCCAGACGGGCAGGATCGAACTGCTCCAGGGCTCGAAGATCCTCTCCGGTCCCCAGAAACTTTATCGGCACCCCGGTAATGGATCGGATGGAGATTGCTGCCCCGCCCCGGGCATCCCCATCCATCTTGCTCATAATCAAGCCGGAGAGGGGAACAACCTCGCGAAATCCTTCAGCGACATTCACAGCTTCCTGACCGATCATGGCATCAACCACCAACAGCACCTCCGTTGGCTGGACCGTCTCCTCAATCAGGTTGAGTTCCTCCATCAGTTCAGGATCGATCTGGGAGCGGCCGGCCGTATCCAGGATTAATGTATCCAACCCGCGGGAATCTGCCTCGTGGAGGGCCTTCCTGGCCAGTTCTTGAGGGGCGAGCTGCTGTTCCGCAAAAACAGGAACTGACAGCTGTTCACCCAGGGCCACCAGCTGTTGGACCGCTGCAGGTCGATGAGGATCCGCTGCAACCAGCATGACCTTATGGCCATCTTTTCTCAACTTCCGGGCGATTTTTGCCGCTGTGGTTGTTTTCCCTGTACCCTGCAGGCCGACCAGCATAATCACCTGCGGCGGGTTCTCAGCAGGCTGCAGGGGCGTTGGATCTCCCAGGGTATTGATCAATTCCTCGTGAACAATTTTAACCACCTGCTGGCCCGGATTGAGGGCCCGGGATACCTCCTGACCCACCGACCGCTGTTTGATCCGGGAGACAAGATCCCGCACCACCCCGTAATCAACGTCTGCTTCCAGGAGTGCCAGGCGGATCTCCCTCATGGCCTTCTCAACATCCTGCTCAGAGAGTTTTCCCCGGCGGCGGAGGGAGGAGAAGATCATTTCCAGTCGGTTTGTCAGTTGTTCAAACATCACAATCCATTCAGATCTGCTGGAGTTTCCTTGTGAAGACCAGCCAAGGAAGCTGGAGCTTCTGCAAGCAAGCATTCTAGCTTGCAGGCGGGGATTGGTCAAGGGATCAGGAGGGGGGCCTCCATTGCATCCCCCTCTCAGCTATGGTAAAATCTCCCCGCTCAGAAAGCCACCCAATGAGGAGGGATGGCCGAGTGGACGAAGGCGGCTGTCTTGAAAACAGCTGTGGGTGTTAAAGCCCACCGGGGGTTCGAATCCCTCTCCCTCCGCCTGATAGAATTCACGGGGAGGTGCCAGAGTGGCTGATTGGGGCCGCCTGCTAAGCGGTTGTCGGGGTAATGCTCGACCGTGGGTTCGAATCCCACCCTCCCCGCCTTAAAACAAGAATACAACACGAAGAAGAAGTCCAGGCGGGGCCCCGCCAGATGCTGTGGTTATCCTGTTATCCAGATCATTAAAACCATCCCCTGGATCCACCCCCGTTTCAGGCGAGGAGCTCCTCGGTGGGAGACCATCCAAAAAACCAATAATCCCCTGCCCAAGACTGCCGGACCATCCCTTTCAAGATACCCTCCCATGAATGTATATTTCTCTGTAATCTACCGTACAGCACCCATCCCTGATGCTGGTGAAATTGTATCTTTGGATTGGTCTCAAAAAACGATCAACAGCAAACAAAAAATCTGGCCTTATGATCCTGAACTGCAGGATCCAAATCCGCGGGGTAATACACGGGGAGGACGGGGGATTGCATCCTGGGATCATCAGCTGGTAGTGGCATCATACCATTCTCTCCATCTTTACGATTATGACCTGCATTTTCAAAAAAAGATCTCCCATCCATTGATGGTTAATCTCCATGAACTCACCACTACCCAGGATGGATATCTCTGGGCAGCAGCCACGGGGATCGACGCTGCCCTGAAATTCGATTTGCGGTCAGACCAACCCCTTGTGGAAACCCTCTGGCCCCGGGAGCATCACCGTCTGAGAAAAGTATTTTCTCTGGAATCCCTCAAGATTGACAAGAAGGCAGATAATCGGGGATTATTTTTATCCCGAAAACACATCGAGCAGCCAAGTCATACGCACCTCAATGCAATCAGCACCTGGAGAGGAGACCCATATGCCCTGCTGAACTCATTCGGTGCGGTGGTGAATCTCAGGACAGGTGACGTGGTACTCCATGAGCCAGTGCTTCTCAGGGGAGCCCACAATCTGGTGATTGATGATCAGGAAGAATATCTTTTCATCAACAATACCTTTCATCGGGCAGTCCATATATACAGGCTGGAAGACATGCAATTATGCCAGACCATCAAGCTGACAGACTTTCCTGCCATTATGGAGATTGCGAAAGACGAACTCCTGTCATCATCCTCCATTTGGCCATTTTTATCAAAATTGAATCGCGGCGTGGTCAGACGGGTTGTTGAAAAACTTGGGTTTTCGAGAAAAATTCCCGCGATGCCGCTTTTTGTTCGGGGCCTGGCCCTTCATGATGAGTATATATTTATTGGTGTTTCACCAGCATCCATTCTGCAGTTTCACTGGCAAACCGGTCAACTGATTGACCAATATCAATACGCTGACGATGTCCGGGCCACCATTCACGGTCTCTATATCCCTGATCGAGAATAATTACTGGCTTGACCATCACCAGCCGCCTATAGATAAACCCGGAAAAAAAGAGCCTGATACAATATGGCAGGTCGGATAATTGACATGCAAATCAAAATATCATTTTTCACATTTGTTAGGAATCTAACAGGCAGTAAGATTCGATGATCGTATTCTCTGCAGGGATGAAGAAATCCGGTTCCACCTGGAGTTTTCACCTCATCAACCAGCTCCTAACCGCTGCCGGACATCAGGACGCATTTCAGACCTTGCGCTTCCTGCCCAAGGCAGCAACACTTCGACGCCCATACAATTTGCAGCTCCTGCTTGCCACCATCCCGCACTGGTCAGGTAAAACATACACGATCAAGTCCCACACCAAACCGCTGCCGGTTGTGAAATGGTTGGTAGCAAATGGAGCCATGAGGATAGTGTATTCTTATCGAGACCCCCGTGACGCGGCGCTCTCCATGCTGGACTTTGGGAAGCGCTTGAGGAAGGAAAACCGCCTCATCCACCCTAAAGCAGCCGAGATTTTCACCGTGGAGCAAGCGATTCAGGCAATGGAAGCCCAGCTAAAAATATGGGCAGCCTGGAAAGCTTATCCGCATGTTCTGATGATCCGTTATGAGGATCTAAAAGAGGACCTGAAGGGCCAACTCCTGGGTATTATCGCCTATCTCGACTTAAACGTCTCCGATGAGGAGCTTACAAAAATAACTGAAAGGTACAGGCAGGATGCCATGTCACCTGACATGCAAAACAACTTAAAATTCAATAAGGGGCAAACCAAACGATATCTACATGAAATGACGGCAGGACAACTTGAACTCAGCGAAAAAGTATTCTCCCCATATCTTTCCAAAATGGGATATGAAAGGTATTCTTCAAAAATATCTGCTGTGCAAGGAAGCTAATCCCGGATTTTTTTCCCTACCCTCCACCCATCCCATCCAGCAGCCCAACGAGCTTACATGGTAAAAATCCACTCCCGGAATTTAATTAAAAGATTGTCAAAATGGTTCCCGACCCTGCTTGGGATCCTGACAGCAGTCGGCATGGTGGTTTTCATTATCCGAAAAGATATCTTAGCTAGCATTGATCTCCATGCTATTCAATGGGACTTCGCAATCATGCTTTTATTCTCACGATGCGGAACCTGGTTCTTAAACGGTCTCAGTTTGGCTGTCTTCGTCAAAGAGGATGAGATAACGCTCGATTTCGTGGAAACCTTCGGCCTGACGATTGCCAGTCTTTTTATTAACAAAGTTACCCCGGTAGCCGGGGCAATGGTTGTGAAATCAGGGTATCTGAAGGGTCGTTATCAGTATCCAATTTCAAAATATCTGGCTTTAATGGTCAGCAATACTCTGATGAACTACTTTGTCAGCGGATTGTTGGGGATGATTGTGATTGGAATGATTTCCATCATTCCCGGCTTTCGATTGGCCTGGGAAGGCATCCCAATCATGACAGCTGTTCTGGTCTTGCCTGTTATCATCCTGATCCTTCCATGGCAAAGGTTATCCTTACCGGATACAAATCGGATATTGCGATGGGCAAGTCTTGCAGTGAAGGGATGGAATCAAATCCGAAATAATAAGAAGTTGCTCACGAAACAGTTCTTGATCGTGATAGCAATCATTTTCAGCCAGTCTGTATCTTTTCTGTTGGCCCCGCTGAGTCTGGGAAAGGATTCTCCTGCTCTTGGGATGGTCTTTATCAGCATCCTCACCAATGTTACCCGGGTAACGCCCATCCGGGATATTTTTGGGTTCACTGAACTTGTTTCTGGGTTAGGAACCCAGATGACCGGCATCGGCATCGAAATCGGCGTCACAGCAGCAATAATGATCCGGGTCACTTCAATCGCGGGAAATTTGATCTTCGGTCCATTATTTATTTTTCTCCTGTCAAAGCGGCTGGGAAGGCCCCTATTTAAAAGCATCAGGAATAATAAAGACTCCATCTGAAATTTGACCACTGGAATGGAAGAAACGGGATATTAGAACGCATCACAGCAAGTAACCTTTTATGAACGAGATATCACAACCAAGACAATGAATCAGAGAGGTCAACGTTTTTTATGCCACCTGGCATGAAAGGTTATTTCAAGATTTCTCTTTTGTCCATATCAATAAAACCGGCGGCAGCAGTGTCCGGAAGGCGCTGAAGATACCTCATGAGCACCACACTGTACAAGAAAAAATCGCCTATCTCGGACAGGATGAGTGGGAAAAAAGGTTTACCTTCACTTTTATCCGCAATCCTTATGACCGACTGGTTTCCCAGTATCACCATCGACAGGCAAAAGAAGGCTTCCTGGTTGATTTTAAGACCTGGTTCATTGAAGTATATCGCCATCGCAATCCAGCGTTCTTCACTTCCCAAAATCCCAGAATGCGCAATACCCAGGTCGACTGGCTGGTTGACCAGGATGGGAGGATTGCGGTAGACTGGATTGGGCGCTTTGAATATTTACAGGACGATTTCGACACTTTAATCAGAAAGCTGGGAAAAAACCCGGTCGGCTTACCCCATATCAAGAAATCCCAACGACAACCTTATCATACGTATTATGACGCCGAAACGGTTCAGCTTTTTCTGGAAATTTTCGCAGCCGACCTAGAGGCATTTGGTTACACTTTTGAAGGGTGAGGATGGGCTCTGCACCCCAGGTCGAGAACGCTTCGTGGTAAAATAAACCTCACGTTGGGAAACGCTGTCTGTTGATCCAGCGGTATCAGAAGAAAGGACCATTCCTGGGATCGGCAGAAAACGCTCCCCCAACAGAGAACTTTTTTAGGCAAGCCCTCGTAGCTCAGTGGATAGAGCACTTGCTTGCGGAGTAAGGGGTCGCGTGTTCGAATCACGCCGAGGGTGCTGGCATAGTCAGAGCGGTCAACCGCCGCTCTGTTCTTTTGATGGTGACCATGATGATAGATGAACCCCAGATTTTATTGACCAATGATGATGGGATCCAGTCCCCGGGATTATGGGCAGCGGCCCAGGTCCTTGATGAATTGGGCTGGGTAACAGTAATTGCCCCTCGGGAGCAATCTTCCGGGACCGGGCGGAGCATGCCTTCCACTTCAGACGGGAAAATCCGCGAGGAAAAGATGGAGGTCAATGCAAAACAATGGACTGTGCACGCAGTTGGGGGAACCCCCGCGCAGGCAGTGCTCCACGGTATTCTGGATATTCTCCCCCAGCGTCCGGATCTCGTGGTCTCCGGGATCAACTACGGCCTGAATGTCGGCACCGGGGTCACGGTATCCGGAACAGTTGGCGCAGCCCTGGAGGCTGGAGCTTCTCAGATACCAGCGCTGGCCATCTCTCTGGAGGTGGATCGTGAGGATCATCTTACCTATTCCACCAAGATCGACTTCAGTACTGCGGCATTTTTCACCAGGTACTTTGCAGAACGCCTCCTCAACCGGAAAATGCCAGAAGACGTCAATGTCCTCAAGGTAGAAATCCCGGCCCAGGCGACACCAGACACACCCTGGAAAATGGTCGGGCTCTCTCCCATCCGATTCTATGAACCGATATCCTCAGCGAAAACCAGGGACCGGGGAGAAACCGGGATCGGCTACGATCTCTCTGAAAAATGGTCCTCTGCCCGCCCGGAAACAGACATTCATACCGTGTTAGTTGAGAAACTCGTCGCGGTCACCCCTTTGAGTCTTGACCTGACTTCAAGAACAGATCTGAAATCGTTAGAGGCCTCGCTGAAGAATAGCTGACCCCACAGCAATCCTGGGCGGAGGCCTTCGCAGGCTCCCGGAATTCTGAGTTCTCAGGATCCTTCCTCCAGCTCAAAAACCCACTGCTGGAAAAACAGCACCATCGCCTCATGGCGGGATTCCGCCATCCTCTTCCCCGTTTCAGTAAATAACCTTTCCTTAATCAAGCGGAGTTTATGGAGGAATTCGTGATAGGGGGAATGGTGTTCTCCGGTTTCTTTCTGTCCGGTTTCAATAAATCGCCTGGACGGCAAGGGATAAAGCGGCTGTCCTGCACGCACCGCGTAGGCAATCGCCCTGGCAATCCCCACCGCACCGATCGCATCCAGTTTATCGGCGTCAAATAGCACTTTTGCTTCCAGCGTCCGGGGAAATTCCTGCGGATTTCGAAAGCGGTGGGCCCGAATACAGTGGGTCACCGCGGCAATCTTCTCATCCGGCCAGCCTTCCTCGCCAAGCAATCGGGTTGCTGCCTCTGCAGCAGCCAGGTGGTGCTCATCCCGCTGATTGACATCACCTTCCAAATCATGCAGACAGGCTGCGGCCCGGACAATTTCCAGATCCGCTCCCTCTACCGTGGCAATCTTTTCAGCTAATCGAAAGACCCGCAGGATGTGCGGAAATCCATGCACCGGGTCCTCTAGGGAATACAGGTCACGCGCTTCGTTAATGCTTACCATACCATAAGAGCCTTGATCTGGATCCTCCAGTTCAAAAACCCACCTGCTGCCCTCAGGGGAGGATTCCCCCACCCGGGACCAGGTACCGCGTGATCAGCAAATAAATCACAATGGCAAAAAAAACCATGAACACCAGCGTAAGCAGTTTTTTGGTCACCTTGAGAATAAAACGCAGGACCAGCAACCCCAAAACAGCAATCACGATCCAGACGATGAATGGTTTATTGAGCAGGCCAGCAATCATCCCTCCTCCTTCATCCACACCACCCGGCCCTTTTTAATGACGGTGTTGACCAGGTTGGAACCAAAGCGGTATCCCAGGTGCCGGTAATCAGCAACATCCAAAATCAGCAGATCTGCCTGCTTGCCTTGATCCAGCGATCCCACCTGTTCCTCCCGCTGGATGGCGGCAGCTGCGTTGATGGTAGCGGCAGCGATCGCCTCTGCAGGTGTTAGGCTCAGATAGCGGCAGGCCAGGGCGATGGGAAACTGCATGCTCTCACACCAGGCTGTTCCGGGATTGCAATCGGTAGCGATCGCCAGCAATCCCCCGGCCGCCAGGATTTCCCTTGCTGGAGTAAAGTGGGAATCCCCCAATCCAAACGGTGTGCACGGCAGAGAAACCGCAGTTGTATCTGAAGACCCCAGGATTTGGATATCCCCGGCGGAGGTCACTACCAGATGATCCGCTGATGCAGCGCCGAGTTCCGCTGCCAGCCTTGCCCCCCCCAGGTTGTCAAATTCATCAGCATGGATTTTTAAGGGAAATCCATAGGACCGGGCAGTTTCCAGGATCCGGCGACTTTGCTTTAAGGTGAAGGCGCCGGTTTCACAAAAAACATCTACAAAGGGAAGACCCTGATCAGTTTGTTCCGGCCACCATGCTGCCAGCGCGGGAATCATTTCCTCACAAACCAGCCCGGTGTACTGATTCGCCTTATGGGCGAATTCGGGGGGAATTGCATGAGCTCCCAGAAAGGTCGGAACCAGATCCAGGGGATGGATCTGGTCCAGTTCTAAAAGCCCCTGGAGCATCCGCAATTCGGTTTCTGTATCCAAGCCATAGCCAGTTTTTACTTCTAGGGTTGTGGTCCCACAGCGCAGCGCAGACTCCAGTCTTTTCAGGGTCTGCCCCATTAATTCCTCCAGCGGGGCTGCCCGTGTCTCCCGGACAGTAGCAACGATTCCCCCACCCGCTGCCATGATTTCCTGATAAGATTTTCCTTCCACCCGCATTTGAAACTCCGCTGCGCGATCCCCAGCCCAGATCATATGGGTATGGGGATCCACAAACCCCGGCATCACCACTTTTCCCCGGGCATCCAGCGGATCCTCCCGGGGATATTGTCGGAGCAGGTCCTGTTTTTTTCCAACCTCGCGGATTTTCCCCTCCTGGATGACAGCCGCTCCATCCTCAATGATACCCAGGGTTCCTAATTGATCTCCCCGCTGGGTCCCTCCGGATAACGTCAGCAGTTGGGATGCAGAATGGATAATCATGTTCAGTCCTTTGCCGATCCAGATCTGGTCATTATACAGAAAATTGTAACATCTCACCGCAAAACGCTTCGGAAAGATCATTGCCCTGCTGCTGGAACGGCGGCCGGGGGTACCACCACCTGGAGGGGTGAACGCCGGGTAAGACAACCAAGCATCCCCCCATGCGGGGTCCCGGAACAAACATTACAAATCTTAAAGCTTAACAAAATCCAATTGATAGAAACTCCCTTTCAAGTTATAATGGCAAAACCTTCAGCCAAAAACCCCTTAGCGCGAATTGTTAATGGCGGGCTTGCATGTCTGAGAAAAAAACCCGAAAGACGAGAATCCTCTGGGCAGGTAAAAAGCGCTCTGATACCCCGTCATTTGTTCCAGCACTACTCGATAAAGGCTTCAAGGTACATGTAGTTGACACCGGAAAAGCAGCCCAGGAGCGGTTGGATGCAAAAAAGAAGACCGATGTCCTGATCATTGACGCTGCGTCCATGCGCACAACCGGGACGCGGATCTGCCGATCGGTCCAGGAAGAACACCCGTACATCCCGATCATCCTGATCAATTCCAACGAGAACCTCCCCTCCAATGAAATTGTTGCGGATGTTCAGCTGGTGCTTCCCTTCACCATCCGGAAACTTGTCAACCGGATCATCCCCTTTGCTCCTGGGGATGGAGATGAAGTCATTAAAGCAGGACCCATCCACCTGGATATGGACCGTCAGATTGTCCGCTGCCATGACAATGAGGAGCATATTACCCCCCGGATGGCAGAACTCCTGAAGATGATGATTAAGAAAAAGGGGGAAGTCCTTGAAAGGGAAATTCTCTTCAGCAAGATCTGGAAAACAAATTACACGGAGGACACCCGCTCCCTGGATGTCCACGTCAATTGGCTCAGAAAAATTGTTGAAAAAGACCCGTCCCGGCCCCAGATGATCACAACGGTTCGCGGTGTAGGGTATAAATTGGATCTCTGATCCCCCCGGGGAATCCAATTGAGCCGCTGCAGGGTTGGATCTGCAGGGTTTTTATTTTTAAAACACCTTTTGATACCGCTCTCCGTTTATCAAAACAGCCCGGAAGCATACCTGTTGGTGAGTGTCAGGCAGCTGGAGGACTGGCGGGATGCTCCCCTCCCGCCAGGGTCTGGGCGCCTGGATTACACTCCGGAAGAGGTCGCCATCCCAGGCAGGATCCACCTCACAATAATCCAACCTTGAGATCAGCGGTTCGGGTAAGCGGATCCGCTGTCCATCCAGAGTCGGTGTTCCCAGATCCTGATCTGGATAAGGTTGATAAAATGAGTCCCATTTCCCCTTTTCCCGGAGGATCTCCACCGCAGGCATGGTCAGGTCCCCCCCTTCCGCTGCGGCCCGCTGAGCATCGATCACCAGGCGGGAGCGGCTGGTATGAACCGCCCTCCACTGAGAATCCACCCCGAGAAAGCTGCGTCCTAACCGATTTGCAACAGCTGCCGTGGTTCCGGATCCAATAAAAAAGTCCGCCACCAGGTCCCCCGGATTGGAGGACGCCATGAGCACCCTTTTTATCAGCGCTTCAGGTTTCTGGGTCGGATACCCTGTCCTTTCATTGTGAAGCCGGGCAACAACGGGGAAGTACCACCAATCCTCGGGAACTTTTCCCCGTTCCAGGTCAGGCTTCTTACCGAACCCGGCTTTTTTTGAGGACTTAAAGGTCTCCACCGTTTGCTGACTGTAGGGCATCCGGACATCATCGACATTAAACTGATACTGATCAGACTTGGTGTAAAACAAAATCGTATCATGCTTGCGGTTGAAGGCGCTGCGGATGGGTGAGGGTCCATGGTATGTCCAGATGATTTCATTGTTTAATCGGTCATACCCAAATATCTCATCCAGCAGCAGCCGGGCGTAAGAGTTTGCGTGCCAATCGAGGTGAAGATACAGCGAACCTGTGGGGGACAGCAGCCGATGCATCAGCCACAAGCGGGGATAAAGCATCTCAAGATACGCATCCAGGTCATCCCAGTGATCCTGGTAGCCTTCCGCCAGCTCCCAGTGGTCTGGCTGACGGGAATCCTCGCCCCGCCCCACCCGGGCAGCATACCGCCGGTTTGTGAAAAACGGTGGATCCACATAAATTAAATCTACCTTGCCTTCATACTCCTCCAAAAGCCCCCACATCACCCGCAGGTTGTCCCCCAGGATCAGCTTATTTTTCGGTCCAATTCTCTCCGCTCCCGTTCCCCCTGGGTAGAGGATGGAATCCGTGATCAGGTGGGCAGGGTCTGCATTGGGGATGGATTTTTTTGGCCAGGATAAGATTGGCATGGCGTTGAGTCTCTTTGGCTGTTTGCAGGTTGGTGATGGGTTGGAACACCCAAATCCGGTCCGCTGACCAGCTGAATAGAAGCCAGATGGTAATAAGCACTTGCCTGGACCCCCTGGATCATCCTGCGAGCTTATGAAAAGCGTGAAGCAAGAAGATCCTGGAGAGTTGGTTTTCCAAGCACCTGCAGTTCATAGCGCACCCGCTGAGTGGGTTTATTGATTTTCATCAACCGACCGAGATCAATCGGCGTGCCGATCACGACCAGGTCCACTTCGGCATTGTTGATGGTCTGTTCCAGCTCTTTAATCTGTGCGTCCCCGTAGCCCATCGCCGGAAGAACATTGCCGGTGGTGGGATATTTCTGAAAGGTTGAGGTGATGCTGCCAACAGCAAAGGGTCGCGGATCGATGATCTCCGCCGCACCATATCGCTGTGCAGCCACCCATCCGGCACCGTAAGCCATCTCCCCATGGGTCAGGGTGGGACCATCCTCTACAACCAGCACCCGCTTTCCCAGGATCTCTCCGGGATCATCCACAAACAGCGGAGAGGCTGCCTCTAAAATGACCGCCTCCGGTGAAAGCTGGCGCAGGGATTGATGAAGAGAAATTACTGCCTCAGGGTCAGCAGTGTCCACTTTATTGATCACAAAAGCATCCGCAAGCCGGGCATTCGCCTCCCCGGGATAGTACCTGGTTTCATGTCCGGGACGGTGAGGATCAGCGACGACGATATGAAAATCCGGGCGGTAGAAGGGAAGGTCATTGTTTCCCCCATCCCAGAGGATGAGATCCGCTTCCCCCTCGGCCTGATTAAGAATGGCCTGGTAATCCACACCCGCAAACACCAGCACATCATTGATGATGTGCGGTTCGTACTCCTCCCGCTCTTCGATCGTACAGTGATGCTTATCCAGATCCGCCAGATCACCAAAGCGCTGGACAGCTTGTTTGGTGAGGTCCCCATAGGGCATGGGATGCCGAATCACCGCAACCTTCTTACCCATCTCAGATAAGATCTTGGCCACCCGGCGGGTGGTCTGGCTTTTTCCACTCCCCGTACGGACGGCACAAACGGAGACCACCGGTTTTGAGGAGTCCAATTGGGTGAAGTTTAATCCCATCAGGCGGAAATCCGCCCCCGCTGCCACGACCCGCGAGCCAATGTGCATGATGTACTCATGAGAGACATCACTGTATGCGAAAACGACCTGCTGGATATCCTGCTCTTTGATCAGGGATTCCAGCTCAACCTCGGGGTAGATGGGGATCCCCTCTGGATACAGATCACCCGAGAGAGCAGCAGGATATTTTCGGTCCTCTATGTTAGGGATTTGAGTTGCAGTAAAAGCCACCACCTCATAGTCTGGGTTCTCCCGGAAATAAACATTAAAATTATGAAAATCACGTCCAGCCGCCCCCATGATGATCATTCGTTCTTTCATTGGTTACTCCTTGACCAATCACCGACCGGTAATGGTCCTCTCCCTGAATATTTTAAAACTTCGCATTCCCGATTGTAGGCAAGCAGCAATCCCTTTCTGGAAATCCATCCCGGGGGAAAAGGTCCGGGGATTCCAACTTCTTCACATTACGGCTGGCGCTTCAATGCCCAGCAACCCCAATGTGAGACCCAGCACCTGGCGGGAGGCGCTGACAATCTGAAGCCGGAAATCCCTCACCTCCTCCTCTGCGGTTAACACAGGGCAGTGACGGTAAAAGGAATTGAACGCACGGGCAAGTTCATATGCAGCGTTGGTGATATGGAGCGGTCTGAGGTCTCTGGCCGCATTCTGCACCACGGCTGGAAACCGGGACAGGTGTTCGACCAGGATGATCTCAGCCTCATCCAGCGGGTAGGTAGGGGTCTTTACTTCCAATAGGTCCTGGTCAATTTTCCGGAGAATACTGTTGGCCCTCACATGAGCATACTGGATGTAAGGAGCAGCCTGTCCGTTGAAATCGAGCGCTGTCTCCCAATCGAACGTGACAATCCGGGTGTTGTCCCGGTCCAGCATGGGAAACTTGATAGCTCCTAGTCCAACAGCCCGGGAAACAGCAAGCTTGTCTTCCTGATCTAAATCAGGATTCTTCTCCTCAACAACCGCCAGCGCCCGGGCCTGGGCTTCCTCAATCAGATCCTCTAATAAAACTACCGTGCCCTCCCGGGAAGCCATGACGACATTACCGGGAAGGTTGACCAATTCATAGGAAAGATGGCGGCAGCGTTTGGCCCATTCGTACCCGGCAATTTCCAGGGTCTTCCAGACCTGTTGAAAATGGAGGCTCTGGCGGACATCAACCACATAAATGGAGGAGTCCAGATCATATTCCTCAAACTTCAGTTTTGCCAGAGCGAGATCCTCCGTGGAATACAGGGCTGTGCCATCGGAGCGCAAGATCACCAGCACACGGTATTTTTCCTTCTTCCGATCGAGAAGTTCATCAATCCTGACAATCACGGCATCATCGGGCCGCAGGTCCTCTGCGATCCCTTTGTGGATCAACTCCTCCACCATTTCTTTTCCCAGAAATTCCACCTCGCTGTTGGCGTAAAACCGGTCAAATCTGATGTCCAGGATCTGATAGAGATCTTCAAATCCCTTCACTGACCAGCTGCGGGTCTCCTTCCAGAGTTCAACAATTTCTGGATCCCGCTGGTCCCAGCGGGCATACATCTGCCGAACTTCTTTCTCCCATTCGGGGTGTTCCTCCAAGCGCTGTACCGCCTCGGTGTAGAGGTCACCCATCCACCGGGTGGTATCCTCCGGGGGCTTTTCCCCCTGATGGAATTTCTGATAGTTCCAGAGCCAGCGGATGACATGCAGCCCAATATCTCCATAGTAATTGGCCCGGATAACCTGGTGCCCTGCAAACTCGAGAATCCGGCACACAGCATCGCCAAGGATGGCACTGCGGAGATGTCCGACGTGGAAAGCTTTATGAGTGTTGGGCTGGGAAAATTCCACCATCACTGTTTTGCGCTGGGGATTTCCCTTACCAAAATCCTCACCTTTCCTGGTGATTTCCGCTACCACCTTTTTGCTCACCAGATGGGGATCAAAATAGAGGTTCAGGTACCCGCGGACTGCCTCAATCCTGGAAAAAACCTCTCCAGCTTCGAGCTCAGCCGCGACAATCCGGGCAAGCTCTCCCGCCCGCTGGGGAACGTTTCCGATTTTTCCCTGTCTGGATTCCCAGGCAGCGACCTGAAAAAAGGAAGTTGATATCCCCCATTCCCCCTCAAATGGGACCGCTGTCCAATCCAATGGCTGCTGATACCCAGGGATATGCTGCTGCAGGATCGCAAGGATCTGGGTTTCCACCCGGCCTTGTTCATTTTCAAACATCACAAGGTGCTGTTCCTAGACTTTAATGAGAATCACCGCGGGGGAATGTACAGGAAAGCAGCGATGATTTTCTTTTCGTGAACACCGAGATTATAACATGATCAGATGGAATGAAAAAGCGGGAGCCTTACAGCTCCCGCAAAGCAAGTTTTAATTCAAAATCCTAGATCAGGACTCTTTTTCCAGGATCGCTAACTGCTTCATTAGCCGACCTTTTCGCCGGGATGCGTTGTTCTTGTGAATGGCACCTTTCGCCGCGGCTTTGTCCAGTGCTTTGACTGCAGCCTGAGTTGCTTCCCGCGCCTGATCAAGTTCTTCAGCCTCTATGGCTGTGAACGCTTTTTTGATCAAAGTGCGGGCTTTGCTTTTATACGAGCGGTTGCGAGCTCTGCGGTTGACGTTCTGTCGTTCGCGTTTCTGTGATGACTTTAAACCCAAGGGTATGCCTCCATCGGTCAAATTCAATGATTACAGCTGGTTCATGGAACCCCATTTTATAAGATGGATGCAGATTTGTCCAGCCCTTGAGCAGGAGGTCCATTCCAAACAGCTGGAGGGGGGACTGGACAAACGGCCTGGTTAAGTGGCTCCAGAAAAACCCCTGGGAGAACTCCCGCAACCATTCCCACTTGCTGTTGTTATAAATACCAGGTAATTCGGATCCGTAACAAAGGAGCTGCGGAACAAACTTGCTGCCGGATCCAAGCTTAAAAATAACCCCCATGTGTTGACATACGAACATAATATTTGTAATATATAAACACAATCAAACATTTAGCCGGGACCACGGCATGGGTGTTGAAGAGCGGCACAGTCAAATTCTGGAATACATCGCAGAACACGGAGAAATTAAAATCCAGGACATCTGCACCATGTTTGAGATATCAGATATGACCGCCCGCCGGGATTTAAATGAGCTCGATCGGCGGGGGCTCCTGCGGCGTATTCACGGCGGTGCGGTGGCAAATTTAGGCCGCAGCTATGAACCTCCTTTCCAAACTCGTTCCACGAAAAATCAATCCAAGAAAATCGCCATTGGGGCCAAAGCAGCTGAACTGGTGTTTGACGGGGACAGCCTTGCTCTTGATGTCGGCACCACCACCCTGGAGGTCGCGAGGCATCTTTCAGAAAAACGAAACCTGACTGTTGTTACCAACTGTCTGCAAATCGCCAACCTCCTGGTGGGCACGCTCAGCCTGGAGATAGAAGCCAGGTTAATTCTGACCGGGGGAATCGTCCGCCCCCGGGAATTATCCATGATCGGCAGCATCCCGGAGCATGTCTACACCCAGTATCACACCGATAAAGTCTTCCTGGGAATCGGAGGGATCAGCCTCGAAAATGGACTCACCGAGTACAACATTGAGGATTCGGAGATCAAAAAAATTCTCCTGCAGAACGCAAGAGAAAAAATTGTCGTGGCAGACAGCTCAAAGTTTGCAGAGACTACTTTCAACACGGTCGGCCCAATTGAAGCCGTTGACACGATCATCACGGACGCTGAGGCCCCCCCGGATATGGTTGAAGCCATCCGCGACCTGGGGATCCGCGTGATTCTCACAGATCAGACGCCTGGATAAGGAGTGTGTCATGGAATTAATCTTTGATCCGCAAACCACTGCAGCGCCGAAGGTTCAGCCAGAAAAGACCGAGACTTATGCAATCTTCCGCAGTGCCATCCCGAAACCCCCCTCGGAAGAGGAGCATCTGCGCCACATCCTGCGGTTTTACATCGCCAGGGCAATGTTGAAACAGGAAATTACAGAAATCTATGTGCTCCCCGAGGTTCAGGTCGGCGAGCACGCCTTCACCGTTGATTTGGTTGCTGTTGAACCGGAAAAAACCACGATAGCAATCTGCGAACCGGAGTCAATCACCCAGGAAACAGAGGATTTGCTAGAAATCCTTAAAACCGTTGAGAATATTGAAGTCGTGGTGGTCCACTCTCAGTACGGAAACCCGGGAAACGTCGCAGAAAAATTCGCTGAGGAGATTGAGCAAAAAAAATTCCGGGTGCTTGCCGTAGTCCCACCGCCCTTTGATGATACCTACGAATACGATATCTGGATGTTTGACCTCACCTTCCGGGATCTATTCGCGGGAGATTGACGCATGACGGAACCAAAAGGAAACACGGGTGTTTACACGATTGTCGTATCCTGCGGTACGGCGATTGCCACATCCACACACGTGGCGATCAAGATCAAGGAGTTGCTCACAGAGAGGGGCCTGAAGGTGAACACTATTCAGTGCCGAGTGCCGGAAGTCCCGGATTACGCCGATCAAGCGGACCTGGTTGTATCCACTGCCCAGGTACCCTATGAATTGGATATCCCGGTGATCGATGGCATTCCCTTTCTGAGTGGGATCGGAATAAAGGAGGTGATAGATACTATTGAAAAAGCATTAATCTCAGGAGGAAAGTAAACTGGAAGTAAAATTTTGGGAAAAAGGAGTAATTCATGGAAGTCATTCAATCAATATTTAACTTTTTGACAGGGTTAGGTTCCTCTGTCATGCTCCCCATTATCATCTTCATTCTCGGGGTGATCCTGGGGCAGAAGCTCCAAAAAGCGCTGATCTCAGCTGTTACTGTGGGTGTCGGCTTCATCGGCCTCGGCCTGGTGATCGATCTGCTCTTCACCGCCTTGGGTCCGGCGACATCCCGCCTGGTTGAAGTAACCGGCTTACAGCTGAATGCGCTTGACGTGGGCTGGGGGGTAGCTGCAGCGATCGCCTTTGGAACCTCTGTGGGCTCGCTTGTCTTTGTCATTGCCCTCGGCGTCAACCTGGTCATGCTGCTGCTGAACTGGACCAAGACCCTCAATGTCGACCTCTGGAACTACTGGCACTATGCCTTCACCGGCTCTCTGGTGTACCTGGTAACCGGAGGATCGCTGCTTCTGGGCTTGATCGCCGCCGCAATTCATGCCGCGGTCGCGCTGCTGATCGGTGACTGGACCGCCAAGGACGTTCAGAGCTTCTTCAAAATCCCGGGGGTTTCCATCCCTCAGGGCTGGGCTGTGACCAGCGTTCCAATCATCAAGTTCTTCGATTGGATCATGGAGAAAATTCCCGGACTTCGGGATATCAACTGGGATTCAGAAACCCTGGAAAAGAAGTTGGGGGTGTTTGGGAAACCCATCATTTTGGGCCTCGTCCTCGGTCTGCTCTTTGGTATTGTCGCCTATGGTCTCTTCCCAGGAGAAATGAGCTTTGGTGAGATTCTTGGGAAAGTCCTGCTTCTCGCAGTCCAAACCGCGGCAATCATGCTGCTTATCCCGCGGATCATTGCCATCTTCATGGAAGGGCTGACCCCGTTATCAGAGGCTGCCCGGGAGTTCATGCAGAAGCGCTTCGAGGGGCGGGAGTTCTACATCGGGCTGGATTCCGCGATCTTGATCGGTCACCCGATCACCATCTCCGCGGCGATCATCCTGATCCCGATCACGTTGCTTTTAGCAGCGATCCTGCCTGGCAATACCACCCTGCCCGCTGCCGACCTGGCTGCAACCGCGTTCTTCATCGCCATGGTCCCCCCGCTGACCAACGGAAACTTCTTCCGCTCACTGGTCTACGGGACCATCATCATGGTGATGGTGCTCTACATCTCCTCGGCGTTTGCCCCGCTGCTGACCCAGATCGCGGCGGATATCGGCTACGGGATTCCCGAAGGAGCCGTGCAGATCACCGGCCTATCTGGAGGGAACTGGATTGCCTGGGTGCTGACCACCATCAGCCGTTTGCTCTTTGGCGGCTAAACTAATCTTCACACCTGGAGAAGGGAAGAATCCCTTCTCCAGGTTGTTTTTATCGATCACAATCCCAGTATAGACAGGGTGGTTACCTATGAAATCACCAGATTGGGGACTTTTAGAAAAGCTCTGCAGCCTGCATGCAGTTTCTGGCAGGGAAGATCTCATCATTCATTTTCTTAGAAATACAATCCAACCGTGGGTCGATGACCTCAGCGTGGATAATCTGGGAAATATTGTCGCTGTTCTGGAGGGACAAAAACATCCCGAGACCAAACTGATGCTTCAATCCCATATGGATGAACTGGGATTGATCGTCCGCAATATCACCCCGGAGGGATTTATCCTGATCGAACGGGTGGGGGGGCTGCCCGAAAAAAGCCTCTTGGGACAGCGGGTGGATATCCTGACCGACGAGGGAAAATTGATCCCGGCCTATGTGGGTACCAAGTCTCACCACATCACCCAGCGGGATGAGAAATTTGTCGTACCCAAGGTTCATGATATGTTTCTGGATGTCGGGCTGAACTCCCGGGAGGAGGTCGCTGCTGCGGGGATTCAGGTTGGGGATCCTGTAACCTACACGCCAAATTATCACCGCTTTGGGGACGGTTTGATCTGCTCGAAAGCCCTGGATAATCGGGTAGGGATCTTCGTTCTTCTGGAGCTTTTGAAACATTTTCAAGCCCACCGCCCCCCTGCAACGCTGGTATTTGCTTTTACGGTCCTGGAAGAGTTCAGCATCCGCGGGTCCCTCCCGGCAGTCACCCGGACCAAACCGGACGCCATCATCTCTCTGGATATTACCGTGGCCACGGATACGCCGGCAGATCCCCCGCTTCACCCGGTTTTCCTGGGGCAGGGTCCGGCGATTAAGATGATGGATTTCCACGGCCGGGGGACGCTAGGCGGGATGTTCTCCTCTCCCAAGCTGCGAAGATACATTGAAAGTAAAGCCGCTGATGCCGGCATCCCACTGCAGCGGGAAGTTATCGTTGGCGTGATTACAGACCCTGCCTTCCAGCTTTATCTGGGGGAAAAAGGACAGGTGATCGCCGGATTGTCAATTCCCCAGCGCTACACCCATGCCTCGATTTCGATGTGTCACGAGAGCGATATTCTTCAAACCATTCAACTGCTGGACGCGGCTGCCAGCGGATTCACACCGGACCTGGATCTCACCCGTGGGTAAGCAGTCATAATGAGGAGTGATGAATGAGCTATTGGATTGAAAATGAATTTAATGTCGAAAAACCAGTGATCGCCATGGTGCATATGCAGGCCCTGCCGGGAGATCCTGCCTACGACCCCAAAAAAGGGCTGGAATGGGTTTGCGAGCAAGCCAGGGCAGACCTGCTGGCACTCCAAAACGGGGGCGTGGATGCTGTGATGTTCTCCAATGAGTTCAGCCTGCCTTACCTGACCCGGGTGGAGACGATCACCACCGCCAGCATGGCTGCCGTGATCGCCAGCATCAAACCGGACATCAAGATCCCTTTCGGAGTAAATGTACTCTGGGATCCCATCGCTTCCCTGGACCTGGCTGTTGCCACCGGGGCGCTTTTTGTCAGGGAAATTTTCACGGGCGTCTACGGGAGCGACTTTGGTCTCTGGAATACCAACTGCGGCAAAATCATTCGCCACCAGCACGCGATCAGCGGGCAGCACGTCCGCCTGCTGTTTAACATCGTCCCGGAAGCGGCGGCATACCTCGGCGACCGGGAGATCACCGCGATTGCACGCTCTACTGTTTTCAACACCCAACCAGATGCGCTTTGTGTCTCCGGCCTGACCGCCGGGGTGGAAACCTCTGCCCAGACCTTGCAGCAGGTGAAGGAAGCCGTGCCGGAGACGGTGGTATTTGCCAACACCGGGGTCAAACTGGAAAATGTCCATGAGCAGTTGGCGGTCGCTGACGGGGCAATTATCGGCACAGCCTTCAAAGAGGATGGAAAAACCTGGAACCCGGTCAATCAAAAAAGAGTCCAGGCCCTGATGGATGAAGTCAGAACCATCCGGAAGAAGCTCTAAGCGATGCCTGTCAAGATTTCCCCATCCCTGGCTTCAGCGCCAACCGACCGCCTGGGCGAGGTAGTCCGGGAATTGGAGCAGGCCGGCGCGGATTATATCCATTTTGATGTGGAGGACGGTAGTTTTGTCCCGGTGATGACCCTGGGGACAAAGATGATCCGCGATCTTCGGCCCCTCAGCAAACTCCCCTTTGATGTCCACCTGATGATGCGGGAACCCGAGTGGCTTCTTCCCGAGGTGATTGCCTACGGCGCAGACCGGGTCAGTGTCCACCTGGAGGCGTGCCGGTACCCCCGGCGTGTTCTGCGGCAGATAGTGGACCTGGGTGCTGCAGCCGGGCTGGCATTGAATCCAGCGACCCCATTGCCCGACCTTGGCTTCCTGAGCCCCTACCTCAGCTTTTTAATCATCCTGACCACGGAACCGGAAGGGCCGGACTGCCCCTTCCTTCCCCCGGTGCTCGAGAAAGTCCGGCAAGGAAAAAAAGATCCTGAACTCAAAGCGCTTGAGTGGGTGGTGGATGGCGGAGTGAATCCAGAGAATATCGCCCGGATTGTCCAGGCTGGAGCCAATACCGTGGTTGTCGGTCGGGGGGCATTCCAGGGTGGAATGATCCAAAAAAACCTGCAGTCATTACGGGAGCAGGCGGGGTAAAAGTCTATGAAGCTTTCTCTTTTTGAGCTGCTGAATGAAGAGCACATCTATCTCAACCTGGAAGCAAAAGATGGCCACGATGCCATCCGACAGATCAATGAGCTGCTGGTCGCCAGCGGTCATACAGATCCAGGCTATGCGGAAGATGTTTGGGCCCGGGAGGACACTTTTCCTACAGGACTGCCCACAGAACCTCACGCTGTGGCTATTCCTCACGCCGATCCAGATCACATCCATCAATCGGCTGTGTGCTTTGCCACCCTTAAAGAGACAGTTCCCTTCCACCAGATGGGAACAGACAGCTCCGCTGTGCTTCAGATCCGGGTGATCATCCTGCTGGCGATCAAGGAACGGGAAAAACAAGCGGAATTAATCGCCCAGGTGGTTGCCCTGATTCAGGACGGGGATTTCCTCACCGCTTTGCTTGGGCAGCCAACCGCCCAGGATGCCTACCTGCTGATTCACGGTACGCTTACTGAGGAATCCGGGCAGACCTGAAATTTTTTCATCACCCCCGCAAAGGCCCTGCCGCCCTATCTTAAGAGAGGGGAAAATGGTATCATGTCCACCCCAGGTCGGCCGGGTGGTTGCGCCCTGATTAGAGGGCGAGGAAAGTCCGCACTCCAAAGAGCACGATGCCGGATAACATCCGGGGCGGAGCAATCTGCCGGATCGGGCCACAGAAAGGATACCGCTCCTCCGGGAGTAAGGGTGAAATGGTGGTGTAAGAGACCACCGGCGCGGGCAGCAATGTTCGCGGCCAGGCAACCCCCATCGGGAGCAAGGCCAAGCAGAGATGAACTCCTTCGGGAGGGGAGGCTGCTCGCCTCCCTGGAATCTCAGGTAGGCTGCACCGAGGGTCATCGAGAGATGGCCCCCAGATAGATAATCACCACCCTGGCAGGTCGGGAGGACGCCCTTGAGGGTGTAAACCAACCTTTACAGGGGACAGAATGCGGCTTATAGGTCGGCCTGGGGGACGGTTTACTGCCATTAATAACTGAACATATACTCCTCAGTAGGGTATGCTCGCCAGCTCCTTCCTCCCAAACTATATGGTACTTCACCTTTAGCATTGAGCTCAATTCGCTTGGATTTCTATATACAAGTAGGGATCGTTTCTGTGACCTGATTTCTCCGCTTAGGTCGTCGGGGTTGGGGT
>CAZUMA010000037.1:0-31051 GCA_964621835.1 uncultured Anaerolineales bacterium
TTTCTTCGATATTTTACCTTCTTGGGGTGGTCTACTTTTATTTTGCCACTAACCCTTAAGGATAATGACCCCCTTGGACTGTGGTCGAAGCTCGAGGAGGACGGAGCGTTCGGCGCGGTGACTTATCAGATCGCAGGGAAAAGAGTCTCCAGGGATTTGGTGGATTCCAGTCTGGAGATTAACTTCCTAGAAGAAACCCTGAGCCTTTCAACGTGGGAGGACTTATCTGTCCTGGATATTGGAGCAGGGTACGGCAGATTAGCACACCGCATGGCAGAAGCCCTTCCCAATCTCAGTCATTATCTCTGCACGGATGCCTATCCTTTATCCACGTTTATTTGTGATTACTACCTTCGCTTCAGGGAGATCGACAGCATCGCGAAGAGTGTTCCCCTGGATGAAATCCAGGAGAGGATTGCTGCACAGCAAATTGATCTTGCTCTCAATATCCACTCCTTTTCTGAATGTACCCTGGCAGCCATAGATTGGTGGCTTTCGATCCTGGAAAAGAACCAGGTCCGATATTTATTTATTGTTCCGAATTCTTGGGATCAGTTATTGACGGTGGAAAAAAAACAGTTTGGTGGAATCATTGAGGATCATGGCTATCAACGCCTGGCCTATCGCCGGAAATACCAGGACCCGCTGATCAATGAATATGCAGCCAATGCGGGAGATTATCATTTGTTTGCGTACAAAGGTTGATTTATTCGTTTATCTGGTTGTATTTCAATTGCTCTCCACCGGCCGTGATCAGGGTCAAGGTAGCATTTCCCAGCTCATAGCGTGATGCGCTCGAAAGAAGGGACATCACCTCTTGTTCCTGGGACATGATCCCCTCAGGATCAAGGCAGGCCATCTCAGTCCAGGCCAGATCTGAAATAGAGATGGAGCTCCCCTGGGTTTGGTAGGTCCCAAAATAATGGTTGCATCCTGCATTCCCGGATACCTGGCCGTCTTTAAACTCCAGGGTGATTCCCGAGCCCGGAAGGGGTTTTGTGCTGTCGTATTGAATGAGCTTCCAGGATGTATCTGCGAGCACTGCCGATTCGGTGCCCAGGACGGCACAACCCACCACAGAGAGGCTGATCCCCAGGAGAATAAGTAAAATCGAGACAGGTTTTTTCATTTTCGCACTCCTTTGTGATCAAGATCTTACCATGTAGACGCCGGGAACGACGAAATAGTTCCCCGGATCATGGACCCGTAAATCAACACCTTTTATTCCTTGTTATAATCAGACATTGAAATATAGCCAAGGAGGGCAGTGATGAGAAAAGAAGAGTTGTACCCTGTGCCCGACCATTACCGACCTGAAAGTGTCGAGAAGGTTTGGAGGGTGCCCTATCAAGAGCGGGCCCAGCAAGCTCAGCTTTATAACAAAAAACACAACATCCCTCCTGCAGCCGATGACGATCATCGGACTGAGCTGGTGTTGATTGATGTTCAAAACACCTTCTGCCTTCCTGAGTTTGAGTTGTTTGTCGGGGGGCGATCCGGCGTGGGAGCGGTTGAAGATAATCGCCGGCTGGTTGTCTGGCTTTATCAGCATTTAGGGGCGATTACCGGGATTACTGCCACGATGGATACCCATCATCCGCTGCAAATTTTCCACCCGATGTTTCTGGTTGATCAGGAAGGAAACTTCCCTGAACCCAATACACAAATAACCCTGGCGGATGTCCAGCAGGGGATCTGGCAGGTCAATCCCAATGCCAGCCGTGTCCTGGGGTACGATCCGGAAACCTTAAACGAGTATCTTGTTCAGTACGCGCAGGAGCTGGCGGAAATGGAAAAATACCAGCTGCTGATCTGGCCTTATCACGCCCTGCTTGGGGGGATTGGACATGCCCTGGTATCAGCTGTCGAGGAAGCAGCATTCTTCCACAGCGTGGTCAGGGAAACCCGGGTCGAGATCAGGACCAAGGGCGATCACCCCCTCACAGAAGCCTACTCAGCAATTGGCCCGGAGGTGGTGGAAGGTCCCGGTGGTGCGGAAATTGCTGAAAAATCTGATTTCCTGATCGAAAAGCTAAAAAATGCGGAGCGGATGATCATCGCTGGTCAGGCGAAAAGCCACTGTGTGGCCTGGACTGTGAGTGATTTACTCACGCAGATCGAGGCGGAAGACCCTGCTCTAGCGGAGCGGGTTTACCTGCTGGAGGACTGCACCAGCCCAGTCGTGATCCCAGGGGTGATTGATTTTACGGATCGGGCAGATCAGAGCTACCAGCAGTTTCAAGAGGCTGGGATGCATCTTGTGACCACGGAGGCATTTCCAGCATGAATTGCAGGAAAACCCTGGTTCCTTGACATCCCTCCCCCCCTCCGCTACAATGGAACCGACATTTTAGTTTATGGGCCTGTAGCGCAGTTGGGAGCGCGCATCAATCGCACTGATGAGGTCGCGGGTTCGAATCCCGCCAGGTCCACTGCCGTGGACCCATCATATCATTCGGAAAAGGCTGCAGTGCAGTTTCTTGACTTGATCCGGGGTGAGCAGTTGGTCAGGGAAAGGACGCTCTGAATAGTTCTTTTGCCATTGAGATGGGTTTTTTTCATTTAAAACAGGAGACCTGGTCCCTGGCCCCCTGCCCTTGCAAGGCTTGCTTGGATTCATTTCCGGGTTGAGGGCCTGGACAGATCAGGAGCGCTGACCTGAAGGTCAGCACTGAGAGGGAAATCTTCCCTATATTTGGAACGAGGTGATCTGGTGATCTCAACCCATAAAAAGCTGCTCCTCGTTTTGCTGTTTGCAGTGATCGTCGTTGGATGTTCTGGACGTTCTTTGTCGCTGACAACCGAGGAGCAGTCCCTGATCCAGGAATGGAACTACGATCCGGACCTTCTGCTACAGGTCAAAGCGCTTGGAGGCTCATTTGAACGCCTTCCAGAAGTAACCCCCCACCACGGCCCCGGCGCAGACTCCGTAATTGTCTTTGTCGCCAGGGATGGAAAGGTCGAGAACCTGCTGGGTAGGGTTCGGACGATCCTTCAGGGTACTGAATATAACGCATACCTCGTTTCCATTTTCCAAGATGAGGTGGCCATCCTCCAGAATGCGGATCAGTATGAATACCTGGACATCGTTTCTACGGACGGGATCAACTTCGGGCTTACCCATGAGGATGTTATGGCCCAATACCGAGATTGGGATGATGCATATGGATTATCATTGAACGGTGCGGAATTCGATTGGCTGGAAGCTGAGTTGGAAGATCCGCCCGATGATTGGCAGTTGTTTGCTGAGGAAGTTTATGAGTTTGCTCCGGATGTGGTGGAACAGGGGACCGGAGATATTAAAAGTCTGGCTGAATATATGCGTAAGACCCATACAGTCTTTCTGTGGTGGGATTAGCTGTTGTCAGGGTGATGCTTCCACACCTGACAGGCTGGGTGTCAGTGCGGCGGCAGATGAGCTATTCCCATCAGGGTGCCTGGTTCTGAGGTCGAATTATCATCAAGCAGATTAAAAAAGGACGCCTCCTTGTCTGGGGCAGTTTCGCACTCGCGGGAATCATGCTCCTGTCTCTAGGAGGGGTGCTGTATCGAATATCCAATGGTCATCCCGTCGATTACGCCATCTGGCGCTGGATGGTTACGTTTAACCGTCCCGTGCAGCAGGTGGAGGATTATCGCATTGTCATCTATAAAGCAGATCACCTGCTGGAGGTGTATCATGAGGGGGAACTGGCAGCTGAGTATCCTATCGCCTTAAGCCGCTATGGGTTTGCGCAGCGCAAGACCTGGGAAGATTCGCTCACACCTGAGGGGGAATTCCTGGTTGCAAGCATGCAGTATGAGTCAATCTTTGGCCCCCGCCAGATGCTGCTGGAAACAACTCAGCAGTCGTTGAAAGATTACCAGGAGCAGTACGGGGGGCAAGGCAAAAGGCGGATTGAAGCTTGGGAGGATGCCCACGGTCCCCTGGATACGATCTGGGAGACCTATGACTTTAACCAGGCCAACCCAAAGCACAGGATGTGGAACGATATCCTGATCCATGGAGGGGGGACTAGATGGGATTGGACCCTGGGATGCATCGCGCTGGATAATGAGGATATGGTGGATTTATTCGATCTGGTGCACCAATCGGAAAATCGCGGCCTGGGGGTGCAGGTGGAGATTCGTCCCTGAAATCAGGGCGTCTGCTACCGATTAACTATCAAAGCTAAAGGCACAATCGCTGGGCAGCAGGAACCCAATTTTTCCGGAGAGGAAGGAATGGTCCGACAAGAAAGTAAAATAAACACCCGGCAGCTGCGGCTCCAGGATTCCCGGCACCTTGCCTTCTGTGAATATGGGGATCCGGAAGGAAAACCCGTTTTCTATTTTCATGGAACCCCGGGCTCACGGGTTGAACCAGCCTACAGTGATCCGGCAGGAAGAAAGTTTGGGATTCGACTGATTGGGTTGGATCGGCCCGGTATGGGTCGATCGGAGTTCCTCACAGGAAGGACACTGCTGGATTGGCCCCGGGATGTCCGGGAAGCGGCTGAATATTTTGGATTCAGTAACTATGGGGTGATCGGGATGTCAGGGGGTGGGCCCTATGCCCTGGCTTGCTGTGCTGCCAATTTGGATCAAATAAATTCCGTGGTGCTGCTGGGCAGCTGGGCGCCTGTGGCGGCAGAACCCCTGTTATGGCAGCAAATGGCCCCGCTGGACCGGGTGTTCGGGAGATTATCAAGAGGGTCCTCCTGGATTTTCACGATTATATTTTCCATGCTGGGAGCGGCTGCCGCCTATCTGAGCCCCCAGGTGTTTATCAGATCGTTAAGCAGTTCGCTGAGCGCGGCAGATAAAGCCCTCCTGCAGGATCCGGAATTGGCCAGTTTCTTTGCAGAGGATATCCAGGAAGCCTTTCGACAGGGAGCTCGAGGTCCGGCTGAAGATGCCCTTCTCCTTTATCGGGATTGGGGATTTGCGGTGGAGGATGTTTCCGCACCGGTGGAAATCTTCCATGGAACAGAAGATCAATTTGCTCCAGCAGCCTTTGGGAGATACCTGGATAAAAAGCTACCCAATTCAACCCTGCACTTGTTTCCCGGAAAGGGGCATCTGTATTTTATGATGCAGTTTGAGAGGGTATTTAAGGCGCTTGGAAAAGCAAATTAATCGGGCGCAAGCTGGATTGGAAAAGATTTCCAGGAGGGAAAAAAATAAGCTGCAGCTGAGATGAGGAAGGAATAAGAGCTACCAATGCAGCAGGAGAGCTTTCGAAAGAATTGCGCTGAGACTGGCTTATATTGGAAAAACACTCACCCAGCCAGAACTGGCCGATCAGGGGGATGCGAGCAGGCAAACAATTCCATCATCCAGGTTGACGGTTTATGGAGGACCGAGTAAAATAAGCAGACATTGTCCAGGGCCCATGGCGCAGCTGGGAGCGCGTCTCAATGGCATTGAGAAGGTCGTGGGTTCGAATCCCACTGGGTCCACTAGCAACGACCCCCCAGCAGGGTCAATATAGATACAACTTGGGAGTAGTAGAATATCTGGCAGAGAGTCGCGGTCACCGGCTGAAAACCCGACAAATGTACCCCCAGAGTACAGGGATCATTCGAACTCGCCCACCAAATTTTCATGAATTTGGATCTGGTGCTGAAACCAGAAGTAAGCATCAGCGGGACTGCCCGTTACAGCAGCCCCAAGCGGCAGGTCGTTTTTGATCTGCAATCAGGGTGGTACCACGGAGTGCTGACCTTCGTCCCTGAACGGCGGAGGCTTTTTATTTTAAACACCCCCGGGATGAGCGGCTGATCCATTCAGAAAGGCAAAGGGAATCAAGACCATGAAAGATAATTATACCCCTCAGGAAATTGAGCCCCGCTGGCAGAAAAAGTGGCAGGAGGACGGGCTGTATCATGCCGATATTGACCCTGACCGGGAGAAGTTCTATGCATTGACGATGCTTCCCTACCCCTCGGGCGATCTGCATATCGGGCATTGGTATGCGATGGCGCCGTCAGATGCCCGAGCCCGTTTCAAGCGGATGCAGGGATATAATGTCATGTTTCCGATGGGGTATGACGCATTTGGCCTTCCTGCAGAAAATGCCGCCATTGAACGGGGTATTCACCCCCGGGAATGGACTTACGCAAATATCAAGAAAATGAGAAAACAATTGAAAACCATGGGGGCGATGTTTGATTGGCGTCGGGAGGCAATTTCTGCAGACCCCTCGTATTATCGCTGGTCGGAGTGGTTTTTTATTCAGCTCTATCAGAACGATCTGGCTTATCGGAAGCGATCCCCGGTGGATTGGTGCCCGCAGTGCAACACAACCTTAGCGCGGGAACAGGTTCATGGGGAGGACCGCCATTGTGAGCGCTGTGGAACCCAGGTGATCAAGAAGGATCTTGAGCAGTGGTTTTTCAAAACCACCAACTATGCGGATGAACTCCTGGATTTCTCCACCATCGATTGGCCAGAGCGAGTGATCACCCTGCAGACCAACTGGATTGGACGCTCCGAGGGGGCGGATGTGGTCTTCCGCACCGAGACCGATGAGGATTTCACCGTTTTTACCACCCGGCCGGATACGCTCTGGGGAGCGACTTTCATGGTCCTGGCACCAGAACACCCGTTGGTGGACCGGTTGACCACCCCGGAACAGCGTCAAGCAGTTGAGGATTATCAGCAGCAAGCTGCCCTTCAAACTGAAATCCAGCGGGCTGCAGCTGATAAAGAGAAAACCGGCGTGTTCACTGGAGCCTATGCGGTCAATCCAGTTAATCAGGCCCGGATTCCGATCTGGATTGCTGATTATGTGATGATGGGTTATGGGTACGGAGCCATCATGGCAGTTCCAGCTCATGATGAGCGTGATTTTGAATTTGCACGGCAGCATGGCTTGGAGATCATCCCCGTGATCCAGCCAGAGGGGAGTAATTTTAACGGGGACACCATGGAAGAGGCGTATGTCGGTCCAGGTGAAATGATCAATTCGGGTGATTTTAACGGCACAAAAATCACCGAAGAAAAAGGTAGGAAGAATCCAGGGATCGGGAAAGTGATTGATTGGCTGGAGGAAGAGGGCATCGGAACAGAGGCGGTTTCCTACAAACTCCGGGATTGGCTGATCTCCCGGCAGAGATACTGGGGAGCACCCATTCCGATGATCTACTGTGAGAAATGCGGCTGGAATCCAGTGCCCGAGGAACAGCTGCCGGTGCTGCTCCCTGAGGAAGTGGAGTGGCGGCCCACGGGGGAAAGCCCCCTGAAGCTGCATCCTACATGGAAGGATACGAGCTGTCCAGCCTGTGGAGGTCCAGCGACCCGGGAGACTGATACCATGGATACCTTCATGTGCTCCTCCTGGTACCACCTCCGCTACCTGAGCCCGGATTATGATCAAGGGCCATTTGATCCAGCAGAATATAACTACTGGATGCCGGTTGATCTCTACACGGGGGGGATTGAGCATGCAAACATGCACCTCATCTACACCCGATTTTTCCATAAGGCACTCCGTGACCTGGGGATTACGGAGGGTCCGGAACCGATGTTGATGCTGCGGAATCAGGGGATGGTTTTGGGAGAGGACGGCGAAAAGATGTCTAAAAGCCGGGGAAATGTGGTTTCACCGGATGATCTGGTGGAAGAATACGGTGCGGATACGGTCAGAGCTTATCTGATGTTTTTTGCCCGTTGGGATCTGGGTGGGCCCTGGAACAGCGGGGGTATCGCTGGTACGGAGCGCTGGTTGAAACGAGTCTGGGGGATGTATGCCCTCCCCGCCCCGGATGGAGAACCTGACGAGGAAGCCGTCCGCAATCTGCGCCGGGAGGTTCATTCAGCGCTGCAGAGCATCACCCGGGATTATGAGCAATTTGAGTTCAACACCATTATCTCGACCTTGATGGAGCTGCTGAATACGCTTTATGATGCCCAAAAATCGGGAGCGGTAGGGAAGAAGGCCTGGCAGGAGGCACTGGATCTGTACCTGTTGATGATGGCGCCAGCGGTTCCCCATATTGCAGAGGAACTCTGGACCCGGATGCTGGGAAAAACCTACTCGGTTCACACCCAGCCCTGGCCTGAAGTGGATCAGGAGGCGTTGAAAAAAGAGCAGATCACATTGATCGTCCAGGTGAATGGCAAGCTCAGGGATCGCATCACAGTACCGACCAACATCAGCAAGGAGGAAGCGGAAGCGGTAGCCCTGGAGAGTCCTGGAGCGGAGCGGTATATCAAGGGGAAAACGGTAAAAAAGGTGATTGTTGTTCCCAAACGGTTGGTCAATATTGTAGTATAGCCGGCAGTTGGTTTACCGGTGATCAGAGATCCCGGCTGGCCCCGCTATTTTTGAGCCTGGCAGGATGGATCCCTGTTCTTGGGGGGCGTCTTAGAAGCCGTTTGACGGGGAAATTGGCCCAATTATTTTCGCATAGACATAACTATTTCCCCCGGAATCATCGGGTTTTCTCCTGGGTTGCCAGTCAGTCCAGCAGGGTTAAAATAGGGTATACTAGGATCGGAAGTCCGTTGGAGCAGTATTTCTCTCATGGCTTCCGATTTTTTGCGCAGATTGATAAGGAGACTGACATGGGAGCATCAAAAAAAGAAATTGTGACCACAGACAAAGCCCCTGCGGCAATTGGGCCCTACTCGGCTGCAGTCAAAACAGGTTCCCTGGTGTTCACAGCAGGACAGTTGGGGGTGGATCCGGCTTCCGGGGAATTTGTGGGAGAAGGGATTCAGGAGCAAACCCGCCAGGCTTTGAAAAATTTATCCTCGGTGCTTGAGGCAGCGGGGAGCTCATTGGCGCTTGTTGTCAAAACCACCGTGTTCCTCCGGGATATGGACGATTTCAGTGCAATGAACGAAATTTACGCGGAATTCTTCTCGGGTGATTTTCCGGCAAGATCCGCTGTCCAGGCAGCTCGCCTGCCCAAGGATGGAGCAGTGGAAATTGAGGCGGTTGCACTGATTGCCTGAAATCACCCCGGAGCGAGGGTAGCCATGACAGGTGAACTGATCCTGCTTGTGGATGATGAACCGCATATCGTCCAGCTTGCTCAGATGTATCTGGAGCAGGAAGGGTTTCGGATCAAGGCAGCCGGAGATGGACTGGCAGCCCTGGAAGCAGTGGAACAATTGCAACCTGAACTGGTTGTACTGGATCTTATGCTGCCGGAGCTGGATGGGTTAGAGGTCTGCCGCCGGATGCGCCAGCAAAAGAATCCCACCCCAATCCTGATGCTGACAGCTCGCGATGAGGACGTCGATAAAATTGTTGGCCTTGAGCTGGGTGCAGATGACTATCTTACCAAACCGTTCAATCCCCGGGAATTGGTCGCCCGTGTAAAAGCCATTTTACGGCGCAGTCAGACAACACCCCCTGATAAGCAGGAACTTCTGCGCGTAGATGATCTCCAAATTGACCCTGCCAGGCGGGAGGTCACGGTTCGGGGTGAGCAAATCACCCTGAGAAATAAGGAATTTGATCTGCTTTACGAGCTGGGAAAAAATATCGGGATTGTTCTCAGCCGGGATCAACTGCTGGATCAAGTCTGGGGATACGAGTATATTGGTAATACCCGGACTGTTGATGTCCATATCGGGCACCTTCGCAAAAAGATCCACGGCAGCTCGTTGAAAATTGAGACCATTACGGGGATCGGGTACAAATTAACCAGGCAGTAAGCAGTTCTGCCTCCCCGAACACTTGCAGGTTGCTGAGGAGAAGGTATCAGCAGGATATGTTTTGCGCTCAACAGTGACATAATTTCATGTTCAGCAGTCTTCAAATCCGCCTCTGGTTGACTTACGCGTTGTTAATCATGCTGATCCTAATTATTCTGGGATTAGCGTTGTTTGTTTATGCTGTTCGGAATCCAATCATTGACAGGCAGGCGCAGCAAACCTTGAATACAGCAAGAAAATTGGTCGATCGGCAGCTGGAGAATCGCGAGCTGAATGCCGGTCAGCGGTTGGCCTTGGTCAGACGGGTCAGCGAAAACTTTTCGATCCGGGTAATGCTTTATGATCCAGCGGGCAGCTTGGCATTTGATTCCGGACCAGAAAACGCGGGGATTGCTCTCCCAGAAGGGCAAGCACCCGCTCAGGATCAAGGACGATTACAGGATGAGGACGGAAATCCGTGGCTGTATACGTCGCGAAAATTCCCGGGTGGGGGAACCCTGCTCCTGACCGTTCCCCGGACAGGAGGAATTAATCTTCTCCGCAGCCAAAAATTGCGGGAGGTGCTGCGCACAGATTTCTTTCCGCTGTTTACACGGGCTGGGTTGGCGGCTTTCGTCTTTGCCATTTTACTTGCCGCCTGGATGAGTCATTGGATTGCCTCTCCCCTGCGGGAAATCAGTCGGGCTGCGGAATCAGTTTCTCAGGGGAACTACCAGCAAATTCCCCCCCAGGGGCCGGACGAGGTCAAAGCCCTGGCAGAATCATTTAATGAGATGGTAGCCCGGGTTCAGGCCACTCAGCAGTCTCAAAGGGATTTTGTCGCCAATGTTTCCCATGAACTCAAAACACCGCTGACTTCCATCCAAGGATTTGCGCAAGCGATTGAAGATGGCACGGTGCGGGACCAGCCGGGTATTCAAAAAGCAGCTGGGATTATCCTCACGGAAGCGGACCGAATGTACCGCCTGGTTGTTGATCTGCTGGATCTGGCCCGGTTGGACGCCGGCACGGCGGATTTGGACCGAAAAGCGGTGGAGTTGGAAGAGATGCTCAGTCAGGTTGTCAAACAGTTCTTACCCCAAGCAGCAGAATCAAAGATTAAGCTGAGGCTTGATGTGAGGGATCTTCCTACTTTTATCGGGGACCGGGACCGCCTGGCTCAAGTGTTCACAAACCTGATTGATAATGCCATCAAACACACCCCGGCAGGGGGGAGGATCCTGGTTGAAGCCGGGCCTGATCGATCAGAAGTTTTAATCAAGGTGGAGGATACCGGGGTAGGGATTCCCGCTGGAGATTTATCGAGAATTTTTGAGCGTTTCTACCAGGTGGATAAATCCCGGGAGAAAAAAGAGCTGCGAGGCGCGGGGTTGGGGTTGGCCATCTCAAAACAAATCATAGAGGCTCATGGCGGTACAATATCAGTGTCCAGCGAACCTGGGCAGGGAACGATATTTTTAGTTCGCATCCCGATTGTCACCTCTGATGATGAAACCATTGCAGTCCCGCAGCAGGAGCAAAAACTTTAGATGGATGTGTCGATTATCATCCCCTGTTATAATGAACAGGCCGTGATTGAAAGATTGCTTGGATCACTCCGGGATCAAACCTATCCTCTTGATCAGATGGAAGTGATCATTGCTGATGGGATGTCCACGGATGGCACCCGAGAAATTATCCGCCGGTATGCAGCCGCCCACCCGGATCTCTGCATAAAACTGGTCGATAACCAGCAGCGAACAATCCCATCTGCTTTGAATCGAGCCCTGGAGGCTGCCCGGGGAGAGTTCATTGTCCGTCTGGATGCCCATTCTAATCCCCGGCGTGAGTATGTTGAGAAAAGTGTTCAGGCCCTGCAGTCAGGAAAAGGGGATAATATCGGGGGGGTGCTCTCCATCCAACCGTCGTCTGAGCATTGGATTGCCCGAGCGATTGCCCTGGCAGCTGGACATCCCCTGGGAGTTGGGGATGCCCGGTACCGCATTGGCAGCGCTGCAAGACAGGTGGATACGGTGGCCTATGGAGCTTACCGATCTGCATTAATTGACCAGATCGGCCCCTATGATGAGAGTTTGCTTTCCAATGAAGATTATGAGTTCAATGTCCGGATCCGGAAGGCGGGGGGTGTGATTTGGCTGGACCCTGAGATCAAAGCGGAGTATCTCGCCAGATCAACCCTCAAAGAGCTTGCCTCCCAATACTGGCGATATGGTTTCTGGAAACTAAAAATGCTGATCCGGTACCCGGAAACCTTTCGATGGCGGCAGATATCGGGACTTTTTGTGCTCTCCTGGATACTCCTGGGAAGCCTGAGTATTTGGTTTGTGTTTGCCCGCTGGCTGCTGATCGCCGAAGCAATCCTGTATCTTCTGCCCCTGTTAGTATCCGGGATTATGGCTGCAGTTCAGCAAAAGGACCTGCGCTGCTTGGTTGGTGTGCCCCTGGCGATCGCAACAATGCATTTTTCCTGGGGGGCTGGTTTTTTGTGGAGTGCCCTTTCAGAAGTGGTGGAAAAAAAGTCAGCTAAGCAAGTGATATTGTTATGAGCGTACCTTATGACGCAAAAAAAGAGCACCGCTGGCGATTCCGTTTTGTAGAACGGAGGCTGCTGCTGGTCAACGGGGACCTGATTGCATCGGTAATCTCTTTGGTTGCGGCCCTGTTTATCTGGGGCAACCAGGCAGAGTTCCTGGGTTTTTCTGTTGCATTCCTCATGGAGCGCGTCCCCAGATGGTTTTTCCTACTGCCGCTGGTCTGGTTGTTCCTGCTGATTGATTTATATGATGTACGGAAAGCCGGGAACTGGTCTCAAACCCTCCAGGGGGTGGCAACGGCAGCGCTGATTGGCTCGATTTTGTATCTGATTGTGTATTTCACGTCTCCGCCAGAATCACTTCCCCGAGTTGGGGTGGCTTCTTTTATCCTGGTAGTTGTCGTCCTGACCTTGTTATGGCGGATGATTTACATTCGGATCCTGACTTCTCCCCAGTTCCTGAGGCGTTTTCTGCTCGTAGGGGGGGGTGTATCCGGACAACTATTGTTGAGATCTTTCAACGAGATTTCCCCAAAACCGTTTAATATGATCGGGGTGATTGATGATGACCCGGAAAAACAGGACACAGAAATTGAAGGGCACGAGGTGATTGGAACAGGGCAGGATCTCCTGCAAGTCATCCGCCAGGAGAATATCTCAGATCTTGTTGTGGCCATCACCGGGGTCATCAATGGGGAAACATTCCAGGCCTTGCTGGATGCCCAGGAACTGGGAGTGGAAATTATCCGGATGCCGGTCGTCTATGAGGACCTCAACCAGCGCGTTCCGATTCGAATTCTGGAAGCGGACTGGATCCTGCGGTCGTTTGTTGATGATACCAGTGTGAGCGGGTTTTACAGCATTGCCAAAAGATTGGTTGACCTCCTGGGGGGATTGATCGGGGTTACCCTGCTGCTGATCATGCTCCCCTTGGTGGCTTTTTTCATTGTCCTGGATAGTGGGCTACCGGTGTTTTACCGTCAAACCCGCCTGGGGCGGAGCGCAAAACCCTATAAAATCATCAAGTTCAGGACCATGTACAAAGATGCTGAAAAGGACGGGCAGGCCCAGTGGGCCAGTGAAAATGATCAGCGGATCACCCCGGTCGGGCGGATCTTGCGCAGGACCCATCTTGATGAGTTTCCCCAGTTTATCAACGTCCTGCGGGGGGAAATGAGCCTGGTCGGTCCTCGATCGGAGCGGCCCAGCCTGGTCAATAAGCTTCAGAAGAAAGTCCCTTTTTACCGGGCCCGGCTGCTGGTAAAGCCCGGGGTCACCGGGTGGGCCCAAATTAATTATGGATATCCAGAAACCATCGATGAAACCATCGATAAGCTGGAGTATGATTTGTTCTATATCAAAAACCGTTCAATTCTACTGGATCTGCGGATCATTCTCAATACCCCTGGAACGATCTTCGGACTGAAGGGAAAATAAACTTGTGAAGAGGAAATCTCTCGTGACTGGAGGAGCGGGGTTTATTGGTTCGCACCTCACAGAAACGCTGGTTCACCGGGGAGATCAAGTCCGGGTTGTGGATGATTTATCAACCGGATGTCTCGGAAACCTCGAGGGGGTCTCCGGAGAGATTGAGTTCACGAAGGGGGATATCCGTGATCAAGCTTTGATCTCTGAGCTGCTCAGAGGTGTGGAGTATGTCTTCCATCAAGCTGCTTTTGTTTCCGTTCCTCTTTCCTTGGAACAACCAGACTTTTGTTTTGATGTCAACGTTCGCGGCACGGCCCAACTGATGTCTGCAGCCCGTGAAGCGGGCGTAAAGCGAATGGTCATTGCCTCCAGTGCAGCGGTGTATGGGAACAGTCAGGAGCTTCCCCTGCAGGAAAGCTCACGTGTGGATCCGCTCTCCCCGTACGCGGTCTCGAAACGGGTCGGGGAATTATACGCGAAAATCTATTCAAAAGGGTTGGGGTTGAATGTGGTTGCCTTGCGTTATTTTAATGTCTTTGGCCCTCGGCAATCTCCCACCTCCGATTATGCAGCAGTGATCCCAAAATTTATTCAGCGGTTCTCAAACAATCAGCCGCCAGTGATATTTGGGGATGGAAACCAGACCCGTGATTTCATCTACGTCAAGGATATTGTCAAGGCCAATCTCCTGGCAGCAGAAGCGGAACAGGCACCAGGTCAGGCTTTGAATGTCTGCTCCGGTGAGGCAACAAGCCTCCTGGCATTGGCAGCAGCCCTGGGAACCATCTTCAACTCCAAACAAAAAGCGGTTCATCAAAAACAGCGCCCCGGGGATATTAACCGTTCAGTGGGGGATCCAAGCTTGGCAGCAGAAGTGCTGAAATTTCAACCTGACATGAGCCTCTCCCAAGGACTCCAGGAGACTGTCTTCTGGATGATCACACAGAAAAAAACCTGAACTCCCCCAGGCTGTAGAAAGGGATATTCATCCATGAAGGAAGTTGGACAGCAGATCTGGAATGAGTACTACCACGCCCATCCGCAAGCACATATTCTCCAAAGCCCAGCCTGGGGAGAGCTTAAAAGCAGCTATGGATGGCAGATCGAGCGGGTAATCGAGGGCCAGCTCGGTGCCCAGATCTTGTTTCAAGCGTTACCGCTGGGGTTCAGTGTAGGGTATCTTCCCCGGGGCCCAATCTCGCCGGGTGATTCCCCCCCTCAGCACCAGCAGTGGCAGTCATTTCTTAACCAGATCGACCGTCACTGCCGCCGTCATCGGGCAATCTTTCTAAAAATGGAGCCGGATGTTTGGCGTCAAGGCAAATCAGCGGAGACCCCCTGGCCGGGTTTTCAGGTCAGTTCCCATGCCATTCAACCTCCCCGGACAATTGTAATCAGCCTCCAGGAGAGTGAGGAGGAGATCTTAGCGCGCATGAAATCAAAAACGCGCTACAATATCCGCCTGGCCAAAAGAAAAAAGGTCGAGGTGCGGAAAATTAACCGGGTTCAACCTTTCTATGACATGCTCGAGGGAACCGCAGACCGGGCAGATTTTGGAATTCATACCCCGGCGTATTACCGGAAGGCTTACGAGCTCTTCCAAGCCGATGACCGCTGCGGGATTTTCCTTGCCGAGTATCAGGGACTCCCACTGGCCAGCATCATGGTCTTCATCTCTGGGACGCGGAGCTGGTATTTTTATGGGGCGTCGTCAGAACGCCATCGAGATCGGATGCCTACATACCTGGTGCAGTGGGAAGCCATGCGCTGGGCAAAGCAGCAAGGATGCCTGGAATATGATCTCTGGGGAGTCCCGGATGCATGTTTTAACGAGCTGGAGGATCAGTTTCTGCAGCGGAAGGATGGGTTATGGGGCGTGTACCGGTTTAAGCGGGGATTTGGCGGCGAGTTGAGGAGAACCGTTGGGCCTTGGGACCGAGTCTATCATCCCTGGCTGTACCGCGTGTACCGCATCTGGGGCGGGATCCGATCATGAGTGAGACGCAGGGTGGATTTACCTGGAATGAGCTGATTGCTCAACTGCCATCCCCGCATCTGCTGCAAACCAGCCAGTGGGCTGCAGTAAAAGAGAGGTTTGGCTGGCAACCGAGTCGTTTTATCTGGTTGCAGGATGATCCGCAGCTGAAAATGAAACAAGTTGATGACAGGGACCCCCTCCCGGGAGAATCGCTTGCAGCTGCAGCGCAGATCTTGGAAAGAAGCCTGCCGCTGGGCCTCCGCGTATTTTATGTCCCAAAAGGGCCGCTGCTGAAAGATTGGTCAGACGATCGGGTCCGTCAAAAAGTCTTTGCAGACCTGGAGAGCTACACCCAGAAGCATCAGGCAATCCAATTAAAGATCGATCCAGATCTTGTACTCGGGGTTGGAATCCCGGGAAAAAAGAAATCTGAGGAAAACCAACTCGGAGGTTCTATCTGCCAGGAACTGCGGGATCGAGAATGGATCTTTTCCAAGGAGCAAATCCAGTATCGCAACACTGTGCTGGTTGATATAACGAAAAGTGAAGATGCTATCCTGGCGGCAATGAAATCGAAAACCCGCTATAACATTCGCTTGGCAGGCCGGAAAGGAGTTAAGGTCCGGCCGGGGACAAAAGAGGATCTGGAGACCCTTTACCAGATGTATGCCCGGACAGCGGTCAGAGCGGATTTCACCATTCGTTCAGAAGCATATTATCAAACGATCTGGAATGAGTTTTTTCCTGCTGATCATCGGACTGGGGTGGATCCTGTGGCCCAACCCTTGATTGCCGAAGTTGAAGGGGACCCTGTCGCTGGCGCTGTGATCTTCCGGTTTTTGGACCGGGCCTGGTACATCCATGGCATGTCCCTCCTGGAGCATAGTGATAAGATGCCATCCTATCGAATCCAGTGGGAGAGTATGCGCTGGGCCAAAAGTCAAGGCTGCAGTGTGTATGACATGTGGGGGGCTCCGGATCAATTCACTCCGGAGGATCCGATGTGGGGTGTGTATCGATTTAAAAGCGGGTTTGGTGGGCAGGTTGTCAGGACCATGGGAGCCTGGGATTACCCGGGCAGGGGGTTCTCCTACCGCCTGTACCACCGTGTCCTCCCGCAGATTCTTAATCTGATGAGATTATTTCGGGATCAATTTACCGAGAAACAGGCGGCTGCCTGATCATCATCTCAGGTGGGGATTCTGGCAGACTGCGTTCAGGAGGGAAGGAAATGATCATCGAACGGTATCCTTTGGCCCATACCCCTACTCCCCTTCAAACCCTGGATCGGCTTTCCAGCAGGTTTGGTGGACCCCAACTGCTGGTGAAGAGGGATGATTGCACCGGCCTGGCATTTGGGGGGAATAAAACTCGGAAATTAGAGCTCCTGGTCGCAGACGCGCTTGACGAGGGTGCCCAGTTGCTGCTGACTACGGGTGCGGCCCAATCCAATCACTGCCGCCAAACTGCCGCTGCCGCTGCCAGCGCTGGTCTTTCCTGCCGATTGGTGCTGGTCGGTGAAAAACCATCCCGGAAATCGGGGAATCTTTTTCTGGATCAGCTTTTCGGCGCAGAAGTGGTCTGGACTGATAAAGACCGGCGGGAACAGCGGCTGGATGACGAGTACCAATTGGCCAGATCCGTGGGAAACCAGCCTTACCTGATTCCCTATGGCGGTTCGAACGCCCTGGGTGCAGCAGCATACTATCTGGCGTTTACAGAGCTTGCAGACCAGCTTGAAGGGCGGATGCCGGACTGGATAGTCTTCGCCTCCTCCTCTGGTGGAACCCAGGCAGGGTTGGCAGCCGGGGCATTGCTCACCCAGGCGAGGACAAAAATCCTTGGGATCAGTGTGGACGAGCCTGCCGAGGTCCTTTCCCCGAGGGTAGCTTCGCTGGCTGAGGAAGTCTGCGCTATCTTCGGCAAGACGGTGCAGATTCCCCCGTCCAAGATCCTGGTAAATGATCAATATCTTGGCGAGGGATACGGGAAAATGGGCGCCTTAGAAGAAGAGGCAATTCAGCTGTTCGCCCGGACAGAAGGGCTGCTGCTGGACCCTGTGTACACAGGCCGGGCAGCCGGAGGGTTGGTAGATTTGATCGAAAATGAATTCTTCCAAGAGGGGGATCGGGTTGTATTCTGGCACACCGGGGGAACCCCGGGGTTATTTGCCGAGCGGTATTTACGGAAACTGGCCGGATAATCTTGATGAGCTCCTCCTTATCCATACCAAGCGGTGACCTTCGGTCTGCTTCCCAGCAGTGGTTGAAGAGGGGGGAGGGACTTTCCAGTATGGTAAAATTTGCCTGTTGTATGGAAAGAGCGGGAGAGACCCTCCTCCCGGTTTAAAGGAGAATTCGTGCAGACCTATTGGCTGTATATCGGGATTTTTTTATTGTTTTCTGTTCTCGTCCCCCTGGTTGCTGTGGTTCTGCCGGTTTTTATTGCTCCCCACAAACCCAATCCCAGGAAAGAAGAGGTGTACGAGTGCGGCATCGAAACCCGTGGAAGTATTTTCGTGCAGTTTAAATCCCAATATTATCTCTATGGCCTGGTATTTCTTGTCTTTGATATCGAGATGGTATTTCTCTTTCCGTGGGCTGTCGCCCTCAACGTGCTGCCTTTATTCGCCCTTGTCGAGGGGGTGATCTTTATTCTGATTCTTTTTGCAGGATTAATGTATGCGGTCAGGAAGGATGCATTGGTCTGGATGTAAGATGATTGCTCCCGGGCTGATGATCGTTTTTGTTTGCCATGCAGCCAGCCGTCTCATGAGGATAAATGAATGGCAGATTTAGTAAAATTGATTGAAACCTGGATCAAACAGCTGCTCACAGGATGGAGGATCCCGGAGGCGCTTGGATCATTCATCCTGCAAGCCCTGGGATCGCTGATTGTGATCCTTGTTGCGTTTTTGATTGTGATCTTCCTGATCTGGGTAGAACGAAAGCTGGCTGGACGGATTCAGGACCGCTTTGGTCCCAATCGTGCCGGTCCGTACGGTTTGTTCCAGAGTTTTGCGGATATCATCAAGATTTTTACCAAAGAGTACATCACCCCCCAGGGAGCGGATCGTGGTTTCTTCAATGCTGCCCCGGTCCTGGCGATGGCGGCGGTCCTGGCGACCTGGGCTGTCTTTCCTTTAGCCGAAACAGTCTATGGCGCCGATATCCAGGTTGGAGCACTGTATGTGGTGACAATGGGTGCTTTTGGGATCATGGCGATTTTGATCGCGGGATGGTCCTCCAACAACCGCTTTGCGCTTCTGGGCGCCTCCCGAGCCGTAGCCATGCTGGTTTCTTATGAAATTCCCATGGTGGTTTCGATCCTGGTCCCGGTGCTGCTCGCCCGATCAATGCGGCTCTCGGTAATCATCGAAGCACAGAAGCCCTGGTTTATATTTGTGGACCCCCTGGCGGCTCTGCTCTTTTTTATCAGCTCGATGGCAGAGATCGGCAAAGCCCCCTTTGATCTCCTCGAGGCGGAATCAGAATTGGTGGCCGGATATCATACGGAGTATACGGGTATGAAATTTGGCATGTTTTATGTTGCTGAATTTCTTCACCAGCTGACAGTCGGGGCGCTGTTCAGCATTTTCTTTTTAGGGGGGTGGTCAGGACCGGGAGCTCGAACCCTGCCGCTGCTGGGGATTTTTTATTTTTATGCCAAAGCCCTCTTAGTTTATTTGGTGATTTCATGGATCCGCTTAACTCTTCCGCGGATCCGGATTGATGAGATGCTGGACATAAACTGGCGGATTCTGATTCCGGTATCCCTGGTAAATTTTATTGCAGTGGCTGTTGCCGACCGATTAATGGTTGAGGCAGCCCTGGACCGCTGGCTGTACATCCTGGTGATGCTGGTTTTGAATTTGGTGATCCTTTGGGTTGGATTCAAAAACGCAAACATCCTTCGCGAACCGGAAAAGAGAGAAACCTTCCCGCCGCGTCCCGTCGCTGTCCCCCCTACTTTCGAGGGGTCCTGATTACTGACTTCCTTTACCTGGTTGAATATATATTTTGAAAAGGAAGATTGTTCTAATGGGTAAAATGATCATTTTTGGAATTGCCAGCCTGATCACGCTTGGCGCCGCTGCAGCGGTTGTCACGGTGCGCAATATCCTCCACGGCGCTTTTTTCCTGGTGCTTTCCTTTTTTGGCGTGGCGATGATTTACGTCCTGCTGGAAGCGCCATTTTTGTCGGTGGTTCAGGTCTTGATCTACATTGGAGCGATTGCGATTCTGATTATTTTTGCCGTGATGCTCACCCACCGCTTATTGAGTGAGGATTTGATACAGGTAAACAAGCAGTGGATTTGGTCAGCATTGGGAGCGGTGAGCTTGTTTGGGGTGTTTGCATTTATTCTCCTGCAGATCAATTGGCCCGTGGTTCAGCAAACAGCTCCCCAGAATGAAGTCCTCCGATTGGGAGAGGATCTGCTGACCAGCTATCTTGTTCCTTTTGAATTAGCCTCCGTGCTGCTGCTGGCTGCCCTGGTTGGAGCCATTGTCATCGCCAGGGAACGAGAATGAGCCGTCTGCAGTGGCTGAATGGGAAACGATGAGGAGCAGTAAATGACGATCCCCCTGGACTGGTATTTGCTAGTCGCAGCCGCCCTTTTCTGCATCGGTCTTTATGGTGTCCTGGCCCAGCGAAATGCGGTTGGGATCCTGATGGGGATTGAGCTGATGCTGAACTCCGTGAATATCAACCTGGTATCTTTCTGGCGGTATCTTCAACCCCAGGAGATGACAGGACAGATCCTGGCTCTCTTTGGTTTTACCGTCGCGGCAGCTGAGGTTGCCGTGGGGTTGGCCCTGGTCATAGAAGTGTACCGGAATCGGGATACTGTGGTCATCGAAGATATTGATTTGTTGAAGGAATAGCGGAGAAACCATCAATGGCAGACTTTTTCCTCAATCTTACCTGGTTGGTCCCGGTATTTCCATTTCTCGCTTTCCTGGTCATTTTTTTGTTTACTCAAGATCATCCCCGGCTCAGCCACCGCATCAGCATTTCCGCCATGGCCTTATCCTGTTTACTGGGATGGTCCGTGGGTTTTTCTGCGATTTCCAGGGAAGTTCTCACCCCTCAGACCATCCCCCTGGGAACCTGGTTTCAAACCGGAACTACTGCTTTTGAAATCGGCGTTATGATTGATCCTTTAATGACTGTGACGCTGCTGATGGTGCCCTTCATCTGTTTGATGATTTTTGTGTATTCTGTGGGATACATGGGCTTTGGAACCGAGGAGCAGGATCCAAAGTACGGGCGGTTTTTTGCTTACATCACCCTTTTTGCAGCTGGAATGCTCGGCCTGGTGATCGCCGATAACCTGCTGATGCTGTTTATCTCCTGGGAGATTATGGGGCTCTGCTCTTATTTACTGATCGGGTTCTGGTTCCAGAAGAACTACCTCGATCCAGAAAAGATCACACCCAGGGAGGCAGGGTTGAAAGCCTTCTTGGTCACCAAAGTGGGGGATTTATTTCTCATGCTGGGGATTCTCTATCTCTATTCCCAGTCTGGTTCGTTGCATTATGCGGATACTCTTTTTAACCAGGAGTTTTTAAGGCAGCTTGCTCAAACTCCTGCGCTGCCAATCTTTGGAGGATGGTCAGCGGCTTCAGCGATTGGCGCTTTAATGTTCGGCGGGGCGGTTGGTAAGTCAGCTCAGTTCCCTTTGCATGTCTGGCTTCCGGACGCGATGGAAGGACCCACGCCAGTCAGTGCGCTCATTCACGCCGCGACGATGGTCTCTGCCGGTGTGTTCCTGGTCGCCCGGATCTTTCCTCTTTTTAATATTGTTGTGGAGGTTGAAGCTCACAATCCTGCGATGGGATTGATGGCATTTATTGGGGCATTTACAGCCCTGATGGCTTCGATTATTGCGTTGGCTCAAACCGATATCAAAAGCGTGCTGGCATTTTCGACTATCAGCCAGCTGGGGTACATGATCGCCGCCTTGGGAATTGGGGCCTTTGTGGCCGGGGCGTTTCATATGATCACGCATGCGTTTTTTAAAGCCCTGCTTTTTCTGGGTTCTGGGTCGGTGATCATCGGCTGCCACCATGAGCAGGATATGATGAAAATGGGCGGCCTCCGGAAGAAAATGCCCAGGACATTTTATTCCTTTCTCATAGGAGGGTTGGCCTTATCCGGGTTCCCGCTGATCACATCGGGCTTCTGGAGTAAGGATGAAATTTTAGCGCATGCCTGGGACAAGTTTCTGAGTGAGGGGATTGTCTCCTGGCCGTTTTTTGTCTGGCTGCTGCTGACGATCGCTGTCTTCCTGACCGCTTTTTACACAGCTCGCCAGATTTCGCTCACTTTCCTCGGGACCCCCAGGGGGGATCAGGTGGAGCACGTCCATGAATCCCCTCCCACCATGACGGTGCCTCTGATGATCCTGGCTTTTTTTGCGCTCACGGTGGGATTTGTGGGCATCCCGGAGGAGATTGTCGGGGAGGGCAACGACTGGTTCCATTATTTTGTAGGTCATGAATACCAGACAACACCCCTGGGCCTGCCAGTATTACTGCTCTCATCCGGTTTGGCGGTTGGTGGATTAGGGATTGGCTGGCTTGTGTATGGGCGCAGACCCCTGACACCTGGGGAGCTGGACCCACTGCAGCGAGGGATGGAACGGGTCAGGCTTGGCTGGCTTTATCGGGCCATGCAGCACAGGTTTTATATCGATGAGCTCTACCAGGCCACTGTGATCCCAGGAGCAGTAAAACTGGCAGATTTCTTTTCTGATATCGATTATAAATGGGTGATCGATCCCATGCTGTCGACTCTGGTTGCAGGAGCAGTAAAACTGGCAGAATTTTTCTCCGATCTGGACTATGAATGGCTGATCGATCCCCTGGTAAACCTGGTTGCCGCGGTGAGTCAGCTGATCTCGAAATTCCTGGATATGTTTGATAAAAGAGTGATCGACAGCGTTGTGGATCTTTTAGGGCTTTCAAGCGCTAATCTCTCCAATCTTGGCGGCGCGGCAGATCTCAAAGTGCTGGATGGCTTGATAAATGGTCTGGCGGAGATTACCGATTGGATTGGTAGAAACATCCTCCGTCCCATCGAAACTGGGAAAGTCCAGAATTATTTGCTGGTCGTTGTCCTCTCTGTTCTGGCTTTATTAGGGATTTACCTGGTTTATTAGCAATTTAGTTGGATTTTCATGCACGAGGAGAAAATATGACCTTTCCAATCTTGAGTGTGATCACGTTTTTCCCCCTCTTTGGGGCTGCTCTCATCCTCCTGCTTCCCAAGGAAAGAAAGAATTGGATCCGTTGGCTAGCCATCATCCTCAGCTTCATCCCCCTGGCGCTGTCCCTGTATTTGTATGGGGTTGTGCGGGCAAACCCGGGTGAGATGCAGTTTTTGGAGGAATACGCCTGGATTTCTGCGATCGATGTGTACTACCGGATGGGAGTGGATGGGCTCAGCGCAGTATTATTGGTCCTCACGGGATTGCTGACAACCCTGTGCTATTTCTATTCTGCTTTTACCATCGAAAAACGGGTCAAGGAATATTATGTCTTCTTTCTGCTTCTCCAGACTGGCATAACCGGGGTCTTTGTCTCCCTTGATTTGATTTTCTTTTATGTGTTCTGGGAAATTGGATTGGTCCCGATGTACTTTCTAATCGGCGTCTGGGGCGGGGAACGCCGGATCTATGCATCGATCAAGTTTTTCCTGTACACGTTTGCAGGCAGCCTGGCCATGCTGCTGGCGATAATTGGTGTTTACCTCAACACAGGGACGTTTGATATTCTCCAGGCGGCGCAGGCACAGCCTTTTGCGGATAATTTCACGCTGGCGGCCGCCGCTTTCTGGGCCTTTTTCATCGCCTTCGCGATCAAGATTCCAAGCTTTCCATTTCACACCTGGCTTCCGGACGCCCACACCGAGGCGCCGACTGCGGGGAGCGTCATTCTTGCCGGTGTTTTGCTGAAAATTGGCGCGTATGGCTTGATCCGGATCGTTCTGCCGTTCTTCCCGGAACCGTTTGCTTTTTACTCATACCAGGTACCGATCATTCCCATCCTGGCGGTGATCAGCATAGTATACGGAGCCCTGGTATGTATGGCCCAATGGGATCTGAAGCGCCTGATTGCGTATTCCTCCGTCAATCACATGGGTTACGTCACCCTGGGCATCAGCACTGCGGCAGCGGGATTGGCGGTGAATGGGGGTGATGCGACGATCACCAGCGCGATTATCGGATTGAACGGAGCCTCCTTACAGCTTTTTACCCACGGGATCATTACAGGCGGCTTGTTTTTCCTGGTCGGGATGATTTATGAACGAGCCCATACCCGTCAAATCAAGGATTTTGGCGGGCTGGGTGCGAAAGTACCTTATTACTATGGGATGATGGTGGTCACGGGTTTTGCCTCTCTGGGGTTACCCGGCCTGGCTGGTTTCTGGAGCGAGTTTTTTGTTTTCCGGGGTGCTTTTGCGATCCTGCCAACTTATGCAGCGGTGGGAGTATTGGGGATTGTCTTCACGGCAGCCTATATCCTCTGGAAGGTTATTCAGCATATCTTCCTGGGGGAGTTTGACCAGCAAAAATGGGACCAGGCAACCCACAGTGCAGCCCTGACTGATATGACGGTGTTCGAAAAGATCACGATATGGCCCTTGGTTCTTCTAATGGTGCTGATTGGGCTTTATCCGGCTCTGGTGGTCGACCTGCTGAACGGGGTTTCAACCAAGCTCCTCAGCGGCATTTAAACCCGGTCAATAAGAGAGGAACTTTTTGTGCCTACCCTCATTTTTCTTCTACCTCAATGGATCCTTTTACTGGCAGCTGGGCTGGTTTTCTTGTTTGATCTGACTTTAAAGGGGGATAAAACATGGCTGCCAACTTTTGCCTGGCTCTCTTCTTTGGGGTCACTGACCTCAGCTGTGGGGCTCTTGGTTTTGTATGACATCCCTGAAGCCTCTGTCCTCTGGCGTATGATCACCATTGATTCCTACAGCATGTTTTTCCAGGTTTTTGCACCCGCGGTGGCAATCCTGGTGATCCTGGTCTCCCAGGAATATATGAAACCCCGCTCTCCCTACCGCGGAGAATATTATGCATTTATTCTTCTGGCCTGTTATTCCGTTGCCCTGCTGGGGTCCTCCACGGATCTTTTGACCTTGTATGTCACTTTTGAGCTCCTGAGCATTACCTCTTACATCCTGACAGGGTTTCTTCGCTATGACCCGATCTCCAGTGAAGCCGCCATGAAGTATTTCCTCTTTGGTGCGATGTCATCGGCTTTTATGCTCTATGGGATCTCTTTGGTTTACGGTGTGACCACTTCGACAAATCTCCAGGATATCGCCGGAAAAATCGGGGGATTGGAAAATAATCTGGATTGGGCGATTTATCTCGCGCTGGTCCTGCTGATGGCGGGATTCGGATATAAGATTGTCTCAGTACCTTTCCACCAGTGGTCACCAGATGCCTACACTGGCGCACCCACACCTGTGACTGCATTCCTGGCTGTGGGTTCCATTGGGGGTGGATTTGCTGTTCTGGTCCGGGTCTTGCTGACAGCGTTTCCCGTTCAGGGCTTCCACCTAAATTGGACTGCCATGTTGATGGCCTTATCAATGATGAGCATGACCCTGGGAAATATGGTGGCCATCAGTCAGAAGAATATCAAGCGGATGCTGGCCTATTCTGGGATTGCCCATACCGGGTATGTATTGATCGGTCTGGTCTCCTGGGAGATGGGACAGGCCGGAAGTGTGTTTGACGGAATCAGCGGGATATTAATGTACCTGCTGGTGTACCTGGCGGCTAACCTGGGTGCGTTTTCGGTGGTGATCGCCTTTGAGCAGCAAACGGAATCGGCGCAGATCGAGGATTACGCAGGCCTGATCAATCGGTCCCCTATGCTGGCGATCAGTATGGTGATTTTCTTGTTGTCCCTGACGGGGATCCCGGGGACGGGAGGTTTTATTGGAAAACTGATGGTATTTGGAGCCGCCATGCGTAAAGAATCCTACGTCCTTGTTTTGGTGGCGGTGATTAATTGTGTGATTGCAGGGTTCTATTACTTTAAGGTAATCCGCTTCATGTTGTTCCAACCGTCGGCTGAGCCGTCCGGGAGAAAGCTTTCCGTCCCACGCTCAACAGCCGCAGTGGTTTTAATTAGCTGCGGTCTGACCCTGCTGATGGGGTTAGCCGCCCAACCATTTATCGCCTTTGTGAAATCCTCGCTGCAGATGCTCTCCTGATCGGGGAATGAGACAAAGGGAGGGATTTTCATCCCTGAACGAGGGAAACCTCAACGGTTTTGTCCAGGAATTTCTGGCCCGTTGACAGTGGGTATCCTCCTGAGTAAAATACCAGGCAGCTGGTAAGTTACCCCGGACCTGTTGAGAAAAATCAAAAGAAAACAGACGATAAAATCGAAAAACAGCATACTTTCTGGAAGTTTGCTGCAGAAGGAAGGATGGGGTTCCTGACCGCCGTGATAGTAAATTTAAATGGTGTGTTCCTGGATGGCAGCAGTCGTAAGCCGGCAGCGTTCAATCCTCAGGTTAGGCTTGGTTTTCATGTGAATTGGACGATCAAACCTTGCCAGTAAACCAATAAATCTTACCTGGGGGCGTTTCTCCCAGGGACAGGGAAAAAAGTTATTGCAGAGGCTAGCCATAGATGAGCAGGATTGACTTACGTCCGTTGTCATGTTTGCTGGATGAGATGGATCTGATTTATTCTCCTCCTGTGAACTTGCCCTGCGTGAGTGGGATCGTGATCGATTCCCGGAAAGTTCAGGCAGATTCCCTGTACATTGCCATCCCGGGCACGCGCGTGGATGGTCATGACTTCATTTCCAGGGCAGTTGAGAAGGGAGCGGCTGCGGTGGTTGGCTCGAAACCGGCTGAGCTGTATCAGGATCTCCCCGTTCCTTACCTGCAGGCAGCTGAATCCCGTGATGCCGCAGCGATCATGGCCGCAGCCTGGTATGGGTATCCGGCCCGTCAGCTGGTAGTGGTTGGCGTCACTGGAACGGATGGGAAAACCACCACTGTCAACTTGATCTACGAGATCCTCCAAAGTGCTGGGGTTGCCGTGGGACTGGTGTCCACGGTGAATGCCCGCATTGGGGATCAGGTTCTTGACACAGGGTTTCATGTCACCACACCTGAAGCGCTGGATATTCAGTATTACCTGCACGAGATGGTCAGCGCAGGCGTGACCCACGTTGTGCTGGAGGCTACCTCGCATGGATTGGCCCAAAAACGCGTGGAAACCTGTGAATTTGATCTTGGTGTGGTCACCAACATCACGCATGAACACCTGGATTACCACGGTTCCTATGAGGAATATTTTGAGGCCAAAGCAAGGTTGTTTGCCCTGGTGGCTGCGGGGAAGGAGAAAAAAATCAACCACAAAAAGCTGGCTGTGATCAACCGTGACGATGGATCGTATCCTGCGCTGAGGGAGAGGCTGCAGCAGCTCAACCTATCCCTGATCGATTATGGGATGACAAAGGAGGCGGATTTCGCTGCCCGGGAGGTTCGCTCCTCTGAGCAGGGTGTCTCCTTCCAGCTGCTGGCCCAAGGTGTTACCACAGACATCCACACACCCCTGCGGGGAGACTATAATCTTTACAATATCCTGGCTGCCGCTGCAGCCTGTGTGGAGGGGCTCGGGGTTGATTGGGAATCTGTCCAGGCGGGTGCTTCCCGACTGGATTTTATCCCCGGCCGGATGGAAAAAATTGACCTGGGTCAAAACTTCACCGCGATAGTAGATTTTGCCCATACCCCGAACGCCCTCCGGGAAGCGCTCAAGGCTGCCCGAAAGCTGACCGGGGGAAAGGTGATTGCTGTCTTTGGCTCAGCTGGCTTGCGGGATCGTCAAAAACGGAGGATGATGGCGGAGGTTTCTGCGAGACTGGCTGATGCAACCATCCTAACCGCGGAGGATCCCAGGACGGAATCGCTGGTAGAGATTCTTCAGGAGATGGCTGACGGGATGCGCAGTCTGGGGATGGTTGAAGGAAGTGATTTCTGGCGTGTCGAGGATCGGGGAGAAGCTATCCGGCTGGCAATATCCCAGGCCGAGGAGGGGGACCTGGTCATCGTTTGCGGGAAAGGTCACGAACAATCCATGTGTTTTGGGGAAACTGAGTACCCCTGGGATGACCGCACCGCGACCCGGGCAGCGCTTGCCGAGCATCTGGGAATGGACGGTCCGGAAATGCCTTTCTTACCCACACAAGGGAAGCACGGTTGAGGTTTTTTAGTGGGGGACAGCTAGCTACAATTCATCTATTGACAAATTGCATATAGAGTGCTACACTGCCTGCATATGGCCAGCAAAGGAGGCAGAATGCCAGGTCATTGGAAAAATTCACCCCGGGGCTGCCGGCACCCCCGTCAGCGGCGGGGGATGCGGTTGATGCTGCGCCCCTGCTTATTGATGATGCTGGCGCGAGAAGAATCACATGGCTATGAACTATATGACCAGCTGGTCCAATTTGGATTTGAACCGGAGCGGTTGGATTCCAGCATTGTATACCGGGATTTACGGGATATGGAAGAAGTTGGTTTGATCCGATCCTATTGGGATGAAGACAGTAAAGGACCAAAACGGCGGGTTTACAGGATTACAGAAGAAGGCGTGGGCTGTCTCAAGGAGTCAATCGAGCTTCTGGAGGGACTGAAGGCCAGAATTGAGCACCTTGTGAAACAATATCAAGAACAGTCGTGACCAGCCTGCATCCTGGAATATACCAAAAGGGAGAGATATGGCAGAGAGAAAGGAGCAAAACATCCGAGGGGGGCGAGGATTTTCCCGGGGCCCGGGAAAGGGCAGGGGCATGGGAAGAGGACGGAAAGCAAAGCGCGGTTCCGGTGGATTTTGCATCTGCCCTGATTGTGGGTATCAGGAGGATCACAATCCCGGGGACCCCTGTTTTGAAAAGAAATGTCCGGAGTGCGGTCAGGCACTTTGGCGAAAATCAATCGGTCTGGTTGAAAAGGATCAATCATGAAAATCGCCGTTTCATCTCAGGATGGGAATCCTGATTCCCCTTTTCAGCAGCGATTTGGGAGGAGCCAGTTTTTCCTGATCTACGACCAGGGTCAGGACCGGTGGGACTCAGTGAGGAATCCTGCCGTCCGATCACGTGGCGGGGCTGGACCCCAGGTTGTGCAGCTCCTTGGCGACCAGCAGGTTGCTGCCGTGATCAGCGGACGGTTTGGCCCCAACGCATATACGGCGCTGCAGGCCGCCGGCATGGAGGCCTATCTGGGCCAGCATGGCACACCCCGGGAGCTGATCGCTGCTTATCAGCAGGGCAATCTCTCCCGGGCAGACGGGCCAAGCGGTCCGGGACATCATGGCTGAGCAACCAGGGGTGTTGAGAATCGCGATAGCCAGCGGGAAAGGCGGCACGGGAAAAACCACCGTGGCAGCCTGCCTGGCCCAGCTGTCCTGCTCTGGGCTGCGGACACGTTTGTTGGACTGTGATGTCGAGGGGCCGAATGCGCATTTATTTTTTCCCGGTGAATTTACGGAGCAGCAGCCTGTGGAGATCAGGATTCCCAGGATTGATGAGGGGGGCTGTACTGCCTGTGGTGAGTGCGCTGCAGTCTGTCAGTATCACGCGATTGTGCTCCTCAAGAGCAAGCCGGTCGTTTTTCCCGATCTCTGTCACGGCTGTGGGAGCTGCAGCCTGGTTTGCCCGGAGAGTGTTATCCAGGAAGTCCCCAGGCAAATCGGGCTGCTTCAGCGGGGCCAGGTGCAATCCCAGCTCACCATTCAGCAGGGGGAGCTGGATATCGGTCAGCCGCTTGCAGTCCCGGTGATCGCTGAGCTGAAATCCTGGGATTTGGATGCGGAGATGGGATTCGAGGTGATCGATGCCCCGCCCGGGGCTTCCTGCCCGGTGGTTGAGGCGGTGCGGGAAGCGGATTTTGTGCTGCTGGTGACCGAACCGACCCCGTTTGGGCTCCATGATTTAAAACAAGCCCACCAGGTCACCCGGGAGATGGGACTCCCGGCAGGGGTGATTATCAACCGGGATGGTGTGGGTGACCAAACGGTGGACCGGTATTGTCAGCAGGCAGGCCTGCCGATCCTGATGCGGATCCCGTTAGCAGAGCAGTATGCCAGGGGGCTTGCTGTTGGGAAAACGCTGCTGGAGATCGACCCATCTTTCCATGAACCTTTTCAATATCTTTTGGAGACCATCCGGCAGGCAGTGGCAACCGGGGTGAGCTCATGATCCAGATGGTTGTGCTGAGCGGGAAAGGAGGAACGGGTAAAACCAGCCTCACCGCAGCAATCGCAGATCTGGCATACCGGGCATTGGCGCCGGAGAGAACGCTGATTCTTGTGGATGCGGATGTGGATGCATCGAACCTGGAATTTGTGGTTTCTCCGCAAATTCTAGCCCGAAGGGCATTCCAGGGAGGGTCGCTGGCGGTGATCGATCAAGAGCGCTGTTTGGGCTGCGGCACCTGCTATGAGGTCTGCCGCTTCCATGCCGTCAGCAGCGTGGACGGGAAGTATACAATTGATCCCTTCGGATGTGAAGGCTGTGCTTCCTGCCTCTACCAGTGCCCGGAGGAGGCAATTTCACTGCAGCGGCAGCAGGCAGGGGAGTGGTACCAGTCAAAGGCTCGCTACGGATTGCTGTATCACGCCCATTTATATCCCGCCCAGGAAAATTCGGGGAAGCTGGTTGCCCTGATCAAAGAAGAAGCGCGGAAAAAAGCGCTGGAAACCGGCGCTGATCTAATGCTGGTTGATGGCCCCCCGGGCACGGGATGCCCGGTGATTTCCGCTGTCTCGGGAGGGGATTTCTGCCTGGTTGTCACAGAGCCCAGCCTGGCAGGGCTTCATGATCTGGAGCGGATCTTGAAGACCACCAGGCATTTTGGGGTGGAAACGGCAGTGTGCATCAACAAGAAGGACCTTTCAGAGGCGGGTGTGCAGCAGATTCGGGAGACCTGTCACTCACGGCGGATTGCCATCCTCGGTGAGATCCCCTTCGACCGTTCTGTAACCGAGGCAATGGTCCAGGGCCAGCCGATCACCAGCGCAGCTCCCGAATCCCCCGCAGCCATCGCCATTGCTGCAATGTGGAGGGAGTTAAAACCGCACCTGCTTACAGAAAAACAGGCTGATGGCGGGGAACAATGGATCGAGATCAGACATACCCTCCCCGATTGAGGAGATTAGCTTATCTGGAAAAAAAGCAAATTAAAGGAGATTGATATGCGTATCGCAGTTTCTGTAGAAAAAAAACAAGGCCTGGATAGTGAAGTCGCCCATCATTTTGGACGCTGTCCCTATTTTGCGCTGGTTGAGATCGAAGATGGGGAAATCCAATCTGCTGAGGTGATTGAGAATCCCTATTATGGGGCCCACCGGCCGGGGCAGGTCCCGGGGTTTATTCAGCAGCAGGGGGCCGATGTCATGCTCAGCGGGGGGA
>CAZUMA010000038.1:0-30419 GCA_964621835.1 uncultured Anaerolineales bacterium
GGGGGGGCGGGCGATTCAATTTTTCTCTCAGTACGGCATCAACACCGCTACTGGAGCTTGCGGGACCGTCCGGGAGTCTGTCCTGAACTACCTGGCAGGGAACCTGGGCGGAGCGGCACCCTGTAAGGAAAGCGTAGAACACGGTCACGGATAAACCCGGGTGAAAAAATCCGATAGAGGTTCAGCCATCCTCCTGCGGGAAATAAGGAGGATGGTTTTTGACTTCTTCCCAGATCAGGTCTGCAGGGCGCTGTCGGGGGGACTTTCAAAAATACACCGGTCAGACGGCAGCAGATCCGGGGATCGCTTCTCGGCCAGAATCAGGGGGCGGCAGAACAGCCTGGAAACCAATCGCTGATCCATTTCACACAGAATGGCATTTTGATGGGGCAGGTCCAGGTATGGGCAGTGATGGAGGAGGATCCGGGGTCCTTCCGGTCTGGCCTCCCAGGCCGCCTGGTACATGAGTTGATTCAGGTAGTCAACTGCTTGGTTGAAAAGAGTAATCTGGGAGCGGGGGGGAGGTTTAAATTTCCGCGTCAGGTGGGCGGCGAACTTGTCCACCAGGACCTCCGAAGAGGGATCAGATTCCAGAACGCTGCAAACTGCGCGGGTGAACTCGCTGAAGGCTGTGCCCTGCGCGCTGGGGCTGAGGCCGTAGACGATTGCAGGTCGTCCTGCCCCGCCAGGTTTTCGGTCCCCCAGAGTGCGGATGGTCCTCGCTTTTTTAAGGGCAGCAAGGTGATAGCGAATATCCGCCGGGGTGCGGTCTAAGGATTTGCTGAGGTCGCCGGCAGTGGCGGTGTGGTATTTGGCCAGGTGTTTGAGGATGTTTTCCCGGGTAACTGACATAGCTGGAATATACCACAGAAAGAGAATTACGCAAAAAATATTTATCTTAAATAGTTGTTGACAGGGGGGGAACTCCCCCTCTATAATAGCTCCAGCGCGTGTTTTGATTCACAAAATCGACCCCATCAGGGGCAGGCTGAGGCCAGAAGGAGACAGGAGTGATGACTGAAAATAACCGACCGGGGGTGGATCAGCCGGATCCAGCGGACCTGAATCAACCGGGGTATGAGATCCCCCCCGAGCTGGAAAACTCGGTGGCGATCACCACCCTGGATAAGATTTACAACTGGGGACGGCGGTATTCCGCCTGGCCCATGTTATTTGGCCTGGCCTGCTGTGCAATCGAGATGATTGCCACAGCCGGGGCCCGGTTCGATTTTTCCCGCTTCGGAATGGAAATCATGCGGCCCAGCCCCAGGCAGTGTGATGTGATGATCGTTTCAGGGACAGTCACAAAAAAAATGCTGCCTAAAGTCGTGAGACTGTACAATCAAATGCCTGAGCCAAAATATGTGGTGTCCATGGGATGCTGCGCCTCCGGAGGCGGCCCCTTTAAAGGAGGGTATAACGTTGTGGCTGGCATTGATAAATTCATCCCGGTCGATGTCTATGTGCCGGGTTGCCCACCCACTCCCCAGGCTCTTATTTACGGCTTGATGAAGCTGCAGGAGATGATGGATCACCAGTCCATCCGTCAGGTGCGCTGGTATTCAAACGAGCCGGATGAAGGGATCCCCGTCCCCATCCTCGGACCGGATTTAATCGATCCCAGGGATTTTCCAGAGATCCAGATCCATCGGGATGAAGAGGAGCAGGAGGCAGGATCATGACGGGAGATCCGGACACGGTCCAACCCATCTACGAGCAGGTTTTGAAGCACTTTCCTAAAGGAGCAGCCCCTGACCCCCGGGAAGGGTATCACGGGGTCCTTATTGAAGCAGAACAGCTGCTGAGTTTTGCGCGAACGCTGCGCGATGAGTTTGGATACGATTTTTTGACTTCCGTCACCGCGGTGGATTACCACCCCGAAGACAGCATGGAAGTGGTCTACCACGCCTTTCAGTCCACCGGGGGACCGATTTTTGAATTCAAGGTGCAGCTGAGCCGCAGCAATCCGGTCCTGCCCTCGCTGGTGGGAATCTATCCTGGAGCTGACTTCCAGGAGCGCGAAGCCTGGGACTTGATGGGCATCCGGTTTGAGAACCATCCCAACATGAAGAGAATTCTGATGTGGGAAGGGTTTGCCGGTCATCCCCTAAGGAAGGATTACCGGGAGGCGTTTTATGAAGAGGATGTCAAGCCGTTCGAGAACCGCTGGCCGGATGGGCAGATCTCGCGGATTGAGGACACCCTGCCGTACAGGAAAAATGTTGTCTACCCGGAGGGCTTCCCCAATGAGTCCTGGGTGCAGAGTCCTGATGAGATGCTCTACCAGAGTATTGTCAGGGCGCACAGGGATGATGTCAGAGTGGGCATGGAGACAGAGGCCCTGGTGGTCAGCCTGGGCCCGCAGCACCCATCCACCCATGGGGTCTTCCGGATGGTGGCAATGCTCGACGGGGAGAGTGTGGTTGATTTGGAACCGGTGATGGGGTACCTGCACCGCAATCACGAGAAAATTGGGGAACGCAACACGTTCCTGATGAACATGCCCTACACAGACCGCCTGGATTATTTTAACTCGATGAGCAACAACTTTGGATATGCCCTGGCTGTTGAAAAACTGCTCGGCAAGCAGTACACTCCACCGGAACGGGCCCAGTACATCCGGGTCATCATGGCCGAGCTGACCAGGATCCAGAACCACTTCATGGCCGTGGGTTTTTTTCTCAACGATCTGGGGGCATATTTCACGCCCAGCCTGTATGCCATTCGAGAGCGGGAGCTGATCCTGGACATCTTTGAAGCGGCCGCAGGGACGCGAATGCTGTGCAATTATTTCCGGTTTGGCGGGGTGGTCAGGGACCTCCCGGAGGGAGTTGAGGGTCAGATCCGGGAATTGGTCTACGAGCGGCTTCCCAGGCAAATTGAGGAAATGGAACGGTATTTGGTGGAGAATGAAATTGTCGTCAGCCGCAGCAAGGGGATCGGGGTGCTGACACCGGAGGAAGCGATTGGGCTCTCGGCAAGCGGCCCGGTCCTGCGGGCTTCCGGGGTTCCGTATGATATCCGCCGTGCGGATCCTTACGGGATCTACGAACGGTTCAATTTTGAGGTGGCAGTCCGCTATCACGGGGATGTCTATGACCGTTTTTTGATCCGATTTGACGAAATCCGGCAGAGCATTCGCATTCTCCAGCAAGCCTTGGATCAACTCCCCGGGGGGGATCATCTTACCAAAAAGGGATCCACCTACCGGTTTAGGTTCCCGGAGGGTGAATCCTACGGGCGGGTTGAAGGTCCCAAGGGGGAGCTGGGTTTTTACGTGGTCTCCAATGGCACTGAGAACCCCTGGCGCTACCATGTGCGGTCGCCGTCGTTCATCAATCTTACCGGCTTGAAGCAGATGTGCGTCGGCCATAAAGTAGCGGATCTGGTGGCAATCCTGGGGTCAATTGACATTGTGCTCGGGGAAGTGGATCGATAACCGGTTGGTAAGCGGGAAGGGAGCAGACAGTGGTAAAAGGACTTGGAATCATAAAGGGTCTGGCAGTAACCTTGAAGCATATCTGGGAAACCTATGCGGAGGATTTCCGCGAGGGCCGGGACCGGTATAACACACCGGAGGGGATTCGGAAGCGCATGACAGCGGGGACGAAGGGAATTTTCACCATCCAGTACCCGGAGGAGAAAATGCCTCTCCCGGAGGAATTCCGGTTTTCGCCCTTCCTGGTGTATGACGAAGGGGAGGAGGGGGGCAAGCGGATCCGCTGTACTGCTTGCGGGATCTGCGCCAAAGTTTGTCCGCCGCAGTGCATCTGGATTGAGCGGGGGGAGGATCCTGAAACCGGCCGACCCCAAAAAGTGCCGGCCAACTTTTGGATTGATGTAGACCTTTGCATGAACTGCGGTTTCTGTGCCGAATTCTGCCCCTTTGACGCCATCAAGATGGATCACGATTATGAGCTGGCTTCTTACAACCGGTTTGAAGAAAATATCCATGACCTGAATCGGCTGCTGAAGCCAGCATCCTATTATGCTGAAATCAGGCCCCTCAACTACGCCAGAGAAGAGGAGGCCAAACAGAAAAAGGCCCGCGCCAAAACCAGGCGCAGAAAGGGCTAACCCGCAGCTGCCGGAGGCCCCGAAGCGCAATGGAAAAAGACCAGGATCAGCGGCGAAGAGAGCTTGAGGAAGAGATTCGGGAGATCCAGCGCAGCTGGCCAGTGCATACTCCCTCACCGGCCATGTTTGCAAGGCTGGAGGAGCTGGAAGAAAAATTAGCAGCGCTGCAGCAACAAGAAGATCAGGCCAATCTTAAAACCAACGGCCTATCCTGACTGTCCACCCTGCATCCCCAACCGCTGCCAGGAGGGTCTCCGTGCTGAGATCCAGCATAAGACCGCGCCTGGTTGACCCCGGAATGCGGGCGCCCAGCTGTGGGACCTGCTAGGGCATCAGGCCTGACCAGTTGAGGTTGATTTATCCTGGGATTGCAGGGTCACATCAAGGTTTGTCAGCTGAATGGTTTCAAACGGCATCTCAACCCCCGCGTCATGCAGCGTATTGTAGATCAGTTCCCGCAGTTCTGAACGCTTGCGGATGTGCTGCCGCTCATCTTTTAGCCAAACCCGCAGCTCGAGGGCAAGATTGTAATCATTCAAGGCCTGGAGCAGGACCAGGGGGGCGGGTTCTGCCAGGAAATCCTCATCCCCTTCAATTGCCTCAAGGAGCAGCCTGCGGGTCCTGAGGATATCCTCCTCAACACCGATGGTGAAGTCCATATCCAAGCGCAGATTGGGGAAATTGGTATAGGAAGCAACGGTTTTGTTAATCATCTCTGAGTTTGGCACCGCCAGCATCCGCCCGTCGGGCGTGATGATCCGGGTGGACCGGAGCGTGATCTGATCCACCAGCCCATAGTTTCCCCCGACTTCGATCAGATCTCCAATCACAAAGGGACGGTCCAGGAAGATCAGCAGGCCGGAGATCAGGTTTGAAAAGGCATCTCGAGCGGCAAATCCAATCGTGATCCCGGCAATCCCCAGTGAAGCCAGGACCGCGGAGATATCCACCCCGCCGGCATTTAAACCGGTGAGACCGCCGATGATCAGCACGGAGTATTTAATCAAGGTGAGGATGAAGGTCTCTGTGGTTTTGTCCTGCTGACTCTGCTTCAGGATGGATTTTGCAATTCGGTTGATGATCAGCCATAGAAAATAAAAAAGCATAAAAACCAGCACGGCGCTGGTCAATCTCACCAGCCAATCGCTCGCCATCGCGCCGAGGTTTTCCGGCTGAAACACGCGGGCTAACTCATCAACCACACCTTGAAAGAATTGCTCCATGTGATGTTATCCCTTGGTCAGAATGATGGGATCTCAGCCCTGTTTGGTCTCCTCGGATGGGGGCAGCCCCAGGATAGCCCGGGCTTCTTCCAGCTGATCCTCCCGGACGATCAGTTCAGAGAGATGGTTGTCTCCGACATAAAACGTGGGGGATTTATAATGCGGGACCACCACAGCAAGTATGCCGTGCTGCTCCAGGATATTCTGATCCCGGATGGCTTCTACGGTTTGAGAGGTTTTTAATCGAACAGTTTTCATAGCGTTCTCTGAGGCAAAGTGCCCGGACCTGGTGTCTATAGGTATTGTACTCGAAGAACTTCTCAGGGCAAACAGGCAGGAAGAGGTCTCCTCAGAACCCCCGCTTTTGACCTTCCCAGGGAGGGCTTGTGCCGGTTTCGAACTCAGCAACGCTGGGGCCCTCTAGCTGGTTCAATCGCCATAATCCGTAGAGGTAGCTGGCAGCCAGGATGAGGATTAAGGCCGGCCAGCCAGTCAGCAGCTGGATGAGGCCCAGGGACTGCGCAGAACCCCCAAAAAAGAACAGCAGCTGGATGGTGAACTGCAGCCCAAAAAACACCGTCCACCCGACCGTCACCTCGCTGTAGGCGGGGCGGACCCGGGGATGCCAGTACCACTGCAGTGTCCAGCCCCGGGTGAGGTGGCTGCTCCAGGCAGCCAGCGGTTTTCGGATCAGCAGGCTGACTGCTGCTGCCAGGAATGTGAGCCCGCTGGTAACCACCCCGGGAAGGAAGAAGCTCTTGGCGGATTGAGAGAGCCAGGCCAACCCTCCGGCGAGAGCCGTGATGCCCGCCCCTCCCAGGGTGTATGAGATGGTCTGTTTTTGCCAGACCCTGAAGCCAATCAGCCCGGCCGCAGCTGCCAGGGAAGCCACCAGGGCGGTGGTGAGCGAGGACCAGTTGTTCAGGAGGGTGAAGACCACGGGCGGGAGGACCACATCCAGGATCGGAACCCTGCCGCTCAGGATTGATTTGAATTCATCAGCGAGTTCATTTATTTTTGACATATCCTGCCTTCCCATAGTTGGTATTCACCCAGCCGCGGTGACTTGTTTCAATTATACGGGAGCCAGTGTCCCTGCAAAGATCTGCCAGGCCAGGGCTGTTTTAGCAACCAGGCTGAGGACAATGTATGTGCGCTCCCCAAACAAATAGTTCTTCCAGGGACCCACCTTTTTATACTGCAGGTACATGTTGACCGCAAAACTATTGAAGAACAAAAACAGGGAAACGATGATCGCATAGACAAACCCGGGGGGTTCTGCGCCGTTGATGACCGCACTGCCATACAGGCTGACCCCCATGGCAAGCCAGGGGATCATCCCGGCAACGCAGCCGTAGATGAACGAAGTCCAGCGGACCGATTCCCGGTTTTGGTTGTCATATTCCATCATGATGCCAAACAGGTTCATCATCGCGTTGATCCCAAACAGGGCAATCAGGCTGATTAAATCCCAGATTCCCACCAGCATGGCAATCAGCACGATCATCAGGGAGGAGCTGAAGGCATATTCAGAGAAGCGGACCGGGTTGATATTTTTCTTTAGATTTTCAACATAGCGGGGATATCCCAAGGTGGCCAGGTAGAAATGGGCCACAGAGGAGATCAATAAAAACGCGCCCACCGCAGGACCGAAGCGGAGTTCATAAATCAGATCCAGCTTTGGTTCAAGCTTAAAGAGCTCGGTGTTGAAGGTCAGGAAGGTCGAATATACCGGGTAGCTGGTCTCGTTGCTGAAAATAACCATGGCCAGGCCCTGGATCAGGTGCAGGGCACCCATGATCACATTGAACCGGCGCAGCCTCGGAAAGGACAGCTTATCAGGTTGTTGGATCTCAGACATTTTCTTCTCCATCATCAAGGCGTAATTTGATGTAAGTTAGGCATTGGAAGGGTCGTGCTTCCCCATGAAAAACCGCTCCCAGCTTCCTCCGCTGGTGAACAGCGCAATCAGCGTGTAGAGAGCTCCCGTGAAGAAACCCAGGGTCATCATCAGGACCACCCAAATCAGGGCCACCCAGGGGGATTTCTCCCGGTACACAATCCAGGCAGAAAAGAGGCTGAAGCCGACATACAGATCGACCAGGGAGACAATCCCCCAGGGGTTAGAGAGGATCTTTTGGCCATCTGCGCCAAAATCTCCCACTGTGAAGCCATAGATCAAAACGGCAGTCATCGCGGCAACTCCGAGTCCTGCCAGCCACTTGGCAATTTTCATGATATTCCTCCTAGACAACAAGCAGCACGCCGAAGATCACCTCGGTGGCGATGCTGATCCAATTGGATGAGACCACGGAGCGGTCGATAAACATCGAAACGGTCCGCACGGCAGCGATGACAAGATAAGTGATCCCCACCAGCGGATAGCTGACGGCATGATCGAGAAAAAATGCCCCGGCAGCCAGGCCCAGGAACACGCCTCCAAGAATTGCCCGGATTTCTGTTATCCCTCGGCCGCCTTCAGGCACCAGACCGGTGAAACCCTGGATCCGTTTGGGCCAGACCAGGGAGTACAGCCCGGTCAGAAAAGTTCCAAGGATGGCGATGAACTGTAAGATTTCCAGTACGCTCATAGATACCTCCTAATAGGGTAGATAGAGTTGATGGCTCTGGGGATCGGTCAGCATCCGCGAGAGGATTGGCCAGCGGATCAGTATGTACCAGGCTGAGAAGGCGCCCAGCGCTCCCCAGGCTGCACCCAGCTTCCAGCGGGGAGACTTCCAGGGTGAACGCTGAAGCAGCTGAGCGATGTTTCCCCGGTTTGTCCAGGCAGAAGCCGCAAAGGGGATCAGGATCGGGACCAGGGCCATATGAAAACGGGGCTCTGCGATCACCAGCAGGTGGGGGAGGGTGTATCCCAGCACCAACAGCAGGCTGAGCGCTGCAGCTGGTTTCCGGGGATGGATCAGCAGCCCTAAAGGGGCCAGGGCCAGGATCACCAGCCAGGGAAGGATCACCACGCTGTACAGCACCGCCAACCAGGGTTGAGGGATTTTTCCCAGCTGGTTGTTGGTGTAGAAGTAAACCATTTCCTTGTCCTCAACCCCAAGAAAAAAAGCTGTTTTCCGGACCACCCGGACCAGAGCTTCCAGGGGATCATCGCGGATGAACTGCCAGGCTTGCGGGGTGGTATTTGCCATCCGGCTGGGATCATCAAAAAATTTCAGCGGCAGGGTGGCGATTTCATGAACAAATCCTCCGTCTCCATCCGGGTGGTAGCTGATAAACAGGTTGTACCCCAGGCTGCTTTCCAGGTAGGTTGGCTTTCCCAGAAGGACTGAATTCCGGAGAGCCCAGGGGAGGGTGAGACCAACAGCAACTGCCAATATCAAAAGGCTCAATGTCCCTTTTTGATGCTTTGACCGGGCTGTCCACCAGGCGCCCAGAGGCAGGAACAAGGCCACCACGGACCGGGTGAGCATGGTTGCCCCCAGCAGGATCCCGCTGCGCAGGGAATCCCTCGCCAGGTGGGGCCTGGAGGAAGCCAAAAGGGAAAGATAACTGCATCCCAGCAGGGGAATGAAGAGATTTTCTGAAGCCAATCCCAGCGGGTACACGATCCAGAGGGGGTAGACGGCTGCCGCGTATCCTGCGAGCTGCGCGGAGCGTTCACTGAAACCGCCTCTGAAAGCGATCATGGCTGTCAGGGGAGCTAAACCGGCCATCAAGGCCGCCTGTATGATCCGGGCCCACCCGAAGCGGTGTTGATCCGGTACCGCCCGGTAAATCAAACTGAGGAAGAAGGGGTACCCCGGCCCTCGGTGAGCTGTCTTAAATCCCGACTCTGGCAGATCGATTTCCTCCAGGTCGATTAGCCGCTGATAATAAGGGCGCAGAGGTTGAAAATCCTCCCTGCTGTACCAGCGAAAGCCCTCTCCCTGCTTTAGCGAACGGGCCAGCATGTCATACTGGTACATATCATCGAGGCTGATGGGAAAGTTGAAGAAAAAACCCGCCAGGACCAGCTTCGGCAGCAGTGCCAGCAGCCAGAGGCGGCCGAACTTGCGTTTGGTCATTGGACCCCCAGGATGGGCATCAGGCTTTATGGGTCAGGACTGTGATTTTCCTTTCAGTGCAAAACCGACAGCCCCGGGGCCGAGATGGGCTCCCAAAACGGGGGTCACATTCACCGAGATTGGAAATGGTTGTTCCGGCACCAGGGATTTAATTCGCTCCCACAGCTCCCTGGCGGCCTGAGGGGCGTTGGTGTGCACCAGGGCAATCTCTTCGATCGGCTGCAGCTCCTTGATGGTATCGACCAGACTCTGGATGGCCTTACTGTGCGTGCGGACCAGTTCTGAGGCCGGGTTGCCCAGGTTCATCTTCAAGATGGGTTTTACCCTAAGCAGGCTGCCAATGCCGGCGATGATGTTGGACATTCTTCCGCTGCGGCGCAGGTATTCCAGCGTGTCCAGGGCAGCATAGACATAGATGTGCTTCCCGCGGCGTTCCAGCTCATCGACGATTTTTTCTACCGAGAGGCCGCGCTGGGCGGATTTGGCCGCATGCAGGACCTGAAAACCCAGCCCCATGCTGAGCTGACCTGAGTCCAGGACGGTGACCGGGATGGACACGCGCTCTGCGGCCTGGCGGACAACATCCACGGTTGCGCTCAGCGCCTCCGAGATGTGAATGGAGATGATCTGATCTGCTCCCGCTTCGGCCAGCTGCTGGTATAAATCTACCACGGCCTCGATGCTGGGAGTGGCTGTGGTGGGGGGGATGTCTTCCTCGGGCAGCTTCTCATAAAACTCCTCGCGGGAGAGCTCGACCCCATCCAGGTACCCGCGGTCCTTGAAATTGATAAAGAGCGGGATCAGGGAGATGTTGTTTTCATCGAGGTATTCTTGGGGGAGATCGCAGGTGCTGTCGGTGACAATTCTGATCGTCATGGAAAAATCCTTTTTTGCCTAAATAACCCTTGTGCTGCTATCCTAACATGAAACGAAAATGTTTGTCAAGTATATTGACAAAATATTTTCAAAAACTTGACATATTCCTGGAATCGCGGTATCCTGTCAGGGAGAATGGCAGGGAGGCCGCTCTCTAACCATTCCCTTTAATTAAAACACGGATTGACACAAAAAGGTACACCATTGATGGCAGATATTCAAAACACCCATACCTATAACCTGGGGGTCGTGGTCCAGGAAACCGGGATTAACCCCGATACCCTGCGAGCCTGGGAAAGGCGCTACGGCCTGCCCATGCCGGAAAGAACCGATGGGGGACACCGGCTCTATTCCGAACGGGATATCGAGACCGTGAAATGGCTGCTGGCCCGCCTGGAGGAAGGACTGCGAATCGGCCGGGCAGCCAGCCTCTGGCAGGAGCTCCAGGATGCCGGGGAGGATCCCCTGGTTGCCTATCCCGGGGCTGAAGAGGAACTTGCGCCCTTTGAGTCCCTCGGGCAAGGAAAGGGCACCGGGGGAGAGGAAATCTTCAGCCTGGTGCGCGACGCTTGGCTGGAAGCGGCGCTGGCTTTCGAAGAGGAGAAAGCCCAGCGGATCCTCTCTGAAGCCTTCGCGAGGTTTGCCCTGCAGGATGTCTGGGAAGAAATCCTTGTCAAAGGTCTGGCCCGAGTGGGAGAGAGCTGGTATGAAGGGGAGATCACCGTCCAGCAGGAGCATTTTGCCACCTCCCTGGTGATCCAGCGGCTGCATAATTTGCTCGATGCTGCCCCGCCCCCGATCCGTAAGGATGTCATCATCGTGGCCTGCCCACCTGGAGAACACCACACTGTAGCCCCGCTGCTGATCACTTTATTCCTGCGGCGGAAAGGGTACCCGGTGATCTACCTGGGGGCAAATGTCCCCTTGATGGATCTGGATAAATCCATCCAGGTTACCCAATCCAGCCTGGTGATCTTAACTGCCCAGGTGCTGGAAACAGCTGCTTCGCTGGTGACTGTTGCTGAAACCCTGGCCAAAGAAGGCACCCTGGTGGGATATGGGGGGAGGGTGTTTAACACCTTCCCTGAACTTGAGGATCGAACCCCGGGGGTTTTCCTTGGCAGCAAGCTGACGGACGTGGCTGAACGGGTGGAGTCGCTTTTAAAAACCAACCAGAAAAACTGGCAGGACTTTCAGCCGCCCTCACCAGACGCTGAGGTTCTCCTGGAGGCCTTTGAAACCGCTGCGATTCGCTTGTGGGAGCGGATGCTCCTGGCGAGCCGGGAGCTTGGATTGACGAAAAGACAGATTCAATATGCCAACCAGGAGCTGGAAAAAGCGGTCCGCGCCAGTTTGGTGTTAGGAAATCTTTCCTTCCTGGAGGCAGAACTGACCTGGCTCCGGGGACTTCTGGGCAGCAGGGGGATCCAGTCTGACCTGCTGAAGTCCTATTTGCAGGCGGCTGCTGAGGCGCTCAAGGATCTGCTGGGGGACCGGGAAAACCAGATCTCCCGGGCGATCCTGAATGCCAGGAAGCACCTGGATGAGTTCAGCTCAGATTAAGACTAATCCCTCTTTATCATTGCCCTTATGATAGGCACTCTTTCTCGAAGGAACAGATGGGGATGGAACCAAATACCGCGGGAACATTCAGACGTAAAAAAGTGGGCATCATCGGGACCGGGCTGGTCGGCAGCACCGCTGCCTATGCCATGGTTTTGCGGGGAGTGGGCCGGGAAATTATCTTGATTGATATTGATCCAAAAAGGGCAGCTGCGGAAGCAGCCGACCTGCTTCACGCCGTGCCGTTTGGAACAGCTCACTTGGTGACCGCAGGGACCTATCAAGATCTGGCGGGTGCCCAGGTGGTGGTGATTACTGCCGGCAGCGCCCAGAAGCCCGGTGAAACGCGCCTGGATTTGCTGGATCGGAACGCAGCCATCGTCAAAGATATAGTCCAGAACGTGCTCAGATACGCCCCGGAGGCGATTCTGCTGGTGACGACCAATCCAGTCGATGTCATCACCCATCTGGCCGCGGAATATGCCGCAACCTTTGATGTACCCAGCAGCAGGGTGATCGGCTCTGGGACAACGCTGGACACCGCCCGGTTCAGAGCCCTGCTCGGGGGGTATTTGGAGGTGGATTTCCGCCATATCCACGGCTATGTGCTGGGAGAGCATGGAGATTCCGAGGTTCTCACCTGGTCCCTGGTTTCCATCAGCGGGATCCCACTGGTGGATTACTGCTCTCAGTGTGATAAAAAAGTTAATGGAGAAGTTCGAGATCGCATCCAGGATGAGGTCCGGAAGGCGGCTTATGAGATCATTGAGGGGAAGGGAGCAACCTATTACGGGATTGGCAGCGCCCTGGCCAGGATCGTTGAATCCATCCTGGAAGACCAGCGCTCCATCCTCACTGTTTGCACACCCGTAAAGGATATCTTTGGGGTAGAGGAGGTCACACTTGCTCTGCCGAATCATTTAGGATCCACAGGGGTCATCAAAACACTCACGCCCCCCCTCTCTGCTGAAGAAGAGCGGCTCCTGGCTGACAGTGCCCAGGTGATCAAAAATGAGCTGGAATCTTTCCACAAGGGACAATCTCCGTAGCCGGCAGCCAGACAGCGTAGAGCAGCTGTCCTGATAGAAGTGACGACCTTGCGGGAAACCAATCTGCAGGGCTGGGATAGGTTTTTTTGAAAAGGTGATAATTCGCTTGGGTGCTGGGATATATCCAGCGGATAAAATCCAGGAAAAAACGGGAAAGCTATTTTTATGGGGTTTGGAGTGTTGGTTATGAAAATTAGGCGGTGGTGGGTTTTTTGGGTCATGATCCTCCTGGTTGTGCTGGTGGGCCCTCTGCTTGTCCCTGTTCCTGCGCTTGAGAATACCCAGGACCGGAGAGAACTGGCAGACAGGGACAGCCAATTCCTGCAGGTAAAGGGATGGGAGATCCATACCAAGCAGGCTGGATCCGGAGACCCTGTCTTTATCCTCCTTCATGGATTTGGAGCGAGCACCTTTTCCTGGCGGGAAGTCATCCAGCCGCTGTCCCGGCGCGGTACCGTGGTAGCCTATGACCGGCCTGCGTTTGGTCTGACCCAGCGGCCCTTGACCTGGGAAGGAGCAAATCCCTACAGCCCGGATGCCCAGGTGGATTTGGTTCTTGGGCTTCTCGCGGAATTGGGCGTAGAACAGGCAATCCTGGTGGGGAACTCAGCGGGAGGGGCGATTGCGCTGGAAACCGCGCTTCGCTATCCTGAGCGGGTGCAAGCTTTGATCCTGGTCGATGCAGCTGTTTATACCGGTGGAGGATCCCCGAGGTGGATCCGGCCCCTGCTCTCCACTCCGCAGCTGGATCATCTCGGACCGCTGCTGGCCCGGCGGATTGCCAACCAGGGAGATGACTTCCTGGCCTCCTCCTGGCATGACCCCTCCAAAATTACCCCGTCGGTCTACCAGGGCTACCGTCTTCCCCTGCAGGTCGATAACTGGGACCGGGCCTTATGGGAGCTGACCAAAGCCAGCTACCAGTTTGATTTTGAAGGGCGACTGGAAAATCTGTCTGTTCCTACCCTGGTGGTGACAGGAGATGACGATCGCGTGGTGCCGACAGCAGAAAGCCTGAGACTGGCCGGGGAAATTACAGAGGCGGATTTGGCGGTTCTGGAAAACTGCGGACATTTGCCGCAAGAAGAATGCCCGCAGTCGTTTCTCAATGCTGTGGAAGCCTTTCTTGATTCGGAGCTGGCGCAGTGAGGTTATTCATCAAGGAGATGGGGAGGGATGATGGGAAACCAGTCTGACAGCAGAAAAACTGCCCTGTGGTGGATTCGCCGGGATCTGCGGCTGCAGCATAATCAAGCTCTCCAGGCTGCCCTCTCAGAGGGATACCAGGTGCAGCCGGTTTATATCCTGGATCCCAACCTCCTTTCATCTTCACGGATGGGCCAGGCGAGAAAGGATTTTTTATTCCAGGGACTAGACAGGCTCCAGGAGCAAATTGCCCGGCAAGGGGGGCAGCTGATCGTTCGATCCGGGAATCCGAAAACGGCCCTTGAAAGCCTGGTCAGGGAGAGTGCTGCTGCGCAGATATTTGCCGAGCAAGATCTCTCGCCTTATGCCAGACAGCGTGACCAGGGTGTCAGCCGCAGGATGCCGCTCCAGCTTATCTCCGGATTGACGATTGCAGACCCAGAGGAAATCAAGACCGCTGTCGGAACCCCCTACCAGGTGTATTCTCCGTACCGGAAAAAATGGAAACAAAGGTATCTGTCCAGGATCCGCAGAGGATCAGATCAGGAGCTGGAGGGGCGCTTTTGGGATCAAAATCTGGGAAGTGAGCGCATTCCTGCTCTGGAAAAACCCCAAGCGCTGGAAGCTTGGCAGGCTGGAGAGGAACCTGCCAGGCAGCGGCTGAGCCAATTCGTGGAGGGGGACTCCCCTCCGATCTACCGCTACCAGGAAAACCGCAATCGCCCGGATCGGGAGGGCACCTCAGGGTTATCTCCCTATCTCCATTTTGGGATGATTTCCATCCGGGAGGTTTTCCAGGCGGCGCTCTCCGCCATGGATCGGGCCCGCAGCGGCGCGGAATTGCAGAGTGCGGAGTCCTGGCTGGATGAGCTGATCTGGCGAGAATTTTATCTTGCGATCCTTTACCACCATCCTGATGTTCTCAAAAAGAGCTACCGGGAAAACCTGCAGGAGATCTCCTGGCGTAATCATCAAGAGAGCTTTCAGCGCTGGAAGCAGGGCCTGACCGGGTTTCCCATCGTTGATGCTGGGATGCGTCAGCTGCTTGCGACCCACTGGATGCACAACCGGGTCCGGATGATCACGGCTTCCTTTCTTGTCAAGGATCTGCTGATTGACTGGCGGTGGGGGGAAGAATGGTTTATGAAATCCCTTGTGGATGCGGATCTGGCCTCAAACAATGGAGGCTGGCAGTGGGTTGCCGGGACCGGGACGGATGCTGCCCCTTACTTCCGGATTTTCAATCCGACCACCCAGGCCAAAAAACATGATCCCCAGGGGGGATACATCCGTCGCTATCTCCCTGAACTTGCCCAGGTCCCGGATGACTACATCCATACCCCCTGGAGGATGCCGGACTCCCTGCAGCAAAAAGCAGGCTGTCGGATCGGGAAGGACTACCCTGAACCAATTGTCGATCATCAAAAGGCCAGAAAACAGACTCTGGAGGCCTATCAAATCGCCCGGGACAGCTTCCAGGAAGAAGCCGGGGCTTGAGATGGCAGGAGAATTTCCCTCCAAGACCGACCTTCTTCGTAGGAGAATTTATCATGAAAGAAAATCAGCAAACCAAAACCAGGCGTCAGGACAGGCTCCTGCTGTTTACCGGGATTGCCTTCAGCGTGTTGTTTACCGCCTTGATCTGGTGGGCTGGCAGGCGGCTGGAGACCATCCGGCTCCTGCCTGACCAGGGTCCCTCCTGGTACTACTGGAAGCTTCCTCAACCCACCTTCTGGACGCGGTTCAGCGCCTGGAGCTTTTATGCCCTTCACCAGCTCTCTTTCTGGGGACTGATCTACTACGCGCAAACCAGGGTAGGGCGGTATACCACCCGGCTCCACAAGGTGAATTGGTGGGCATTAGGAATGAATGCTTTTTTTATTTTCCTGCATTTCATCCAAACTCAGATCTGGTATGACGGCCTGGCCCAGGATGTCTCGATCTGGTCCTCCCAGGCCTCCGTGGTGCTGCTCCTGGTCTGGGTGCTGTTAATGGAGAACCAGCGCCGGGGGTTGTTTTTCGGGAAAAAGGTGCCGATCTCAAAGCAGGTTTCGCGGTTTGCCCGGAAATATCACGGGTATTATTTCGCCTGGGCGATCGTCTACACCTTCTGGTACCATCCCATGGTCTCCACCTCGGGGCATCTGTGGGGTTTTTTCTACATCTTTCTGCTGCTGCTGCAGGGGAGCTTGTTTTTTACCCGGATTCATCTCAACCGCTGGTGGACCTTTGCCCAGGAGGGAATAGTCCTTCTTCACGGGACCCTGGTGGCTGTGATGCAGGGGAACGACCTCTGGCCGATGTTTGCTTTTGGATTCGGAGGCGTTTTGGTGATCACGCAGCTGTATGGGTTGGGTTTGAAAGCCTGGCAGCGCTGGCTGGTCCTGGCTGGTTATATCGGCGCGGTGATCTGGGTCTACAGCGGAAGAGGGTGGGGGATGGCAAACGAGATCATCCGCATACCCGTGATTGAATACCTGCTGGTTTTTGCGCTGGCGGTCGTTTTTACAGCCGGATTGCGGGTCAGACGCTGGATCCAGAAACCAGGCCCAGAACCTCAGGCAGCACGGCGCTCTGGGTAAACGCGGGCAGCCGCAAATGAGCCGCTGTTTTTTGTGAACCCGGGCGAAACGACGGCTCTACTGCTCCTCGATGATCACATCCAGCAGGACATCCCCCGGGGGCAGATCCTGTCCGGGTTGAGCATTCCGGGGGGTCAGCTTTTCAAGCACATCCATGCCTTCGACCACTTCACCGAAGATGGTGTGCTGTCCTTGGAGCTGGGGGACGGCCGCGTAGGTGATGAAAAATTGGCTGCCGTTGGAATCAGGACCAGAATTTGCGGTGCCGACCAACCCTGCCCGATCAAAGGTAAGATCTTCTGAGATTTCATTTCCAAAGATATATCCCGGGGTGCCAAATCCTGTCCCGGTTGGATCTCCAGTTTGGGCGATAAAACCAGGCTGGACGAGGTGGAATGTGTTCCCGTCATACCAATCTTTTCCCGCCAGGTAGAGAAAACTGTTCACTGCCACGGGAGCCTGCTCAGGGAGCAGCTTGATGGTGATGTCCCCCTTTTCTGTTTTGAGGACAGCCCGATACTCCACGCCGGGATCCAGGGTCATTGGAGGACATTCGTACTCTTTCCGCGTGTCAAGAAGAATGATCTCGATAAAGGCGGGCAGAAAATTCAGGCTGGGCGGCGCTTCATAGGTGTTATTGATCCGCATATAGGGGGGATCCGGGATGCCGATTTCCTGGGCTTGCTGAACGGCTTCCTCAACTTTCGAAATTAGACCCTCACTATCCCGATCCGCGATGAACTGGCTGAGATTTAAATCCAGTTCCTGGGCTTTTTCTTCGGTCCAATCTTCAAAATCATCCGCCGGTAATTCACTCCACTCGGTTTGGTTTTCAAACAGCAAATCATGCATCTCCCAAAATGCATCCTGCCGCCCAGCAGCTTCTGCAGCCCGGGTCGCCAGCAGGCTGTTGTCAAATTCGCTATCTTGAGGAAAAGGTCGGAAAACGATCCGGACCTCATCGGGGTATTGTTCCCCAACTGCTTGCAGATTGCTGGCCATCAAGGCGCTCTCCGCGCATTGAAAATCGCCGAACATCACAATGGTGACCCTGGCATCTTCAGCCCCCCTGATCCAATCCTCTTCGGGATCGGCGGAGAAGTTGGTAATTTCATCCGGGCTGGGGGTCGACTGGGGAGATTCCGGAAAGCAGATTTCCTGCTGTCCTGGGGGGGCTCCAGGTTCCCCCTCTGGAGCGGTACCTGGCTGTCCGCTGTCTCTGCCGGATCGACAGGAACAAGCGGGCATGACCATCAAAACAAAAAGCAGGAATCCTAAAAGCAAAGGGGCGTGATTTTTTTTCATGGGACCTCCCGGGTATTTCATCGTACTCATTGTACCAATCTTTTTTTGAGCACCACGGTCAGTTTTCCTCCAGCTGCTGCTGGAGGGCTTCCGGCTTGGTGACCGGTTCCAAACAGACAAAATCCCGGCACAGGTAGGCGGTGACCTTCCCACCGCGTTGGGGGCGGTCCTGAAGGATCTCCGGGTCCTGGGGGCTGAGCGGAGGGCTGCCGACTGCCACCACCAACCGGGGTCGGTACCCTGAGCGGAGAATGGTCAAAAACTCCCTGGCAGCCGGATCTGTGAACTCGCCGATCAGGGCAGCTTCCGTCAACCCCCTGACGGCTAGATTGGCAGCCTGGAGCCACTGTCCAAATCCCAGGGGAGCTTGCTGGAACCAATCCTGGTGGGAATCCAGGATGTCCTCGGCCAGTATCTGGCTGTCAAAATCCATGGTATAGGCGCTGAGTTTCAGGAGCGCCGTCACCGCCAGGCTGCTTCCAGCGGGGGTGGCCTGGTCCTGGATTTCCCTGGGGCGCAGGATCAGCTCCGGGTGATCGGTCCCGGTGTCATAAAAGCCCTCTTCAGGATCATAAAAGAGCTCAATCATCTGGTCAGCCAGGTTCCTGGCAGCGGAAAACCAGCGCCGGTCGGGATCGGTTTGATAGAGGGCAATTAAACCCAGGATCAGGGCTGCATAGTCTTCCAGGTAGGCAAGATGATTGGCTTTGCCTGCGCGCCAGGCGCGCAGCAAACGCTGGTCGGGTTGTGTGAGCGCCTTAAGCAGGAAGGCTGCGTTCCGGACCGCAATTTGCGTGTAGTCATTTCGGTTCAGGTAGCGGCCGGCTTCTGCGAAGCTGGCCAGCATCAACCCATTCCAGCTGGCCAGGACCTTGTCATCGGTCGCGGGGCGGATTCGCTCAGATCGCGCCTCGAGAAGCGCTTCCCGGGATTCTATTAAGACCTGCTGCAGCTGCTCAACCGGGAGATCAAATTTCTGGGCCGCCTCCGGCAAGGTTTGATGACGACGAAGGATGGTTTTGCCCTCAAAATTTCCAGCTTCGGTCACCCCGTAGAAATCGCAGAAAATCTCCCTGGCCGCGGGATCTGTCAGGATCTCCTCAATTTCTGCAGCGGTCCAGAGATAGTATTTCCCCTCCTCCCCCTCTGAATCCGCGTCCAGGGAGGCATAAAACCCGCCTTGCTCATCTAAAAGCTCCCGGGCAACAAAATCCAGAGTTTCTTCCACCACCTGCTTAAAACGGGGATTTCCGCTGAGCAGATAGGCGTGTAAATAGGCCCGGGAGAGCAGGGCATTGTCGTAAAGCATTTTTTCAAAGTGGGGAACAAGCCAGTAGGGATCCACACTGTATCGAGAAAAACCGCCCCCCAACAGGTCATACATGCCGCCAGCAGCCATGGACTCCAGGGCATGTTCTGCAAGTGCCAGCGCTTGCTGGTTGCCTTCGGCTGCCTGGGAGAGGAGGAAGTCAATTACCATCGCCTGGGGAAATTTCGGAGCTGCTCCCCATCCCCCGAGATCCCAATCATACTGCTCTGAGAGGCGGTGGACGGCTGCCTCAAGGCCGCTGATCGTGATTTCTTTTTGGGTCGCTGGGGAAGTGGGGGTAGGATGTTTATTTAGATGTGCTGTGATCTGGTCCCCGCTTTCATGAAGCTGCTCCGGCTCCTCCTGCCAGAGCCTGACAACGGTTGCCAGGACCTGACGGAAGGAAGGCAGCTGCAGGCGGGGCTGGGGGGGAAAATAGGTCCCCCCATAAAAAGGTTTTCCTGCCGGGGTGAGGAAAACGCTCATTGGCCAGCCGCCCTGGCCGGTCATGGCGACAACGGCTTTCATATAAATGGCATCAATTTCGGGCTTTTCCTCCCGATCCACCTTGATATTGATGAAATGCTGGTTGAGATATGCGGCGGTCTCGGGATCCTCAAAGGATTCGTGGGCCATGACGTGACACCAGTGGCAGGCAGCGTATCCGATGCTGAGAAAGATGGGTTTGTTTTCCTGCTCAGCAAGTGCCAGGGCCCGGGCTCCCCAGGGATGCCAGTCTACCGGATTATCGGCGTGCTGCAGCAGGTAAGGAGAATTTGAGTCTCGTAGCTGGTTGGCCATAGCTTCCTTGAAACTTGACTGGATGTTTGAAAAATCTGCTATCATGGCAGGATAGCAGGGAAACTCTCGTGTTTTGGGATTATACTATGGGGGAAATGGTAGTCGGTGTCTTTTAAAGGTGAAACTTGATGAGAAAAGTACGAACATACCGCAGATCTTCTGAGGGGGATCATCCTGCCTATCAAATTTGTAAGCTTTCAATAACAGTTTGACGAGGCTCAGGCAGGTCGGTATAATGAAACAGTAGAAGAACATTGAGGAAAATATATAATGGCAAGACATATCCTGAGGGAATCCGGCAGTCATGGTCAGAGCTTTGTGGAGCTGGCGATTGTCCTTCCCCTGTTGTTATTTATGTTAATTGGCTTTGTGGAAGTTGGCGCGCTGGTGTATTCATACCTGACTATTTTGGACGCGGCCCGGGAAGCTGCCCGTTTTGCGGCTAATCAGGATCCTGAGCGGCTGCAAACGGCTGGCGTTGGGGGTCACTGCGCGGATAACCGGGTCCATTTTTATGAGGACACCGCCTGTGTGGTGATAGATTCCCAGTTTAATCCGGATATCACCCTGAATCCCAGCACCGATGATGTGACGATCTCAGCCTTTTGGATTGAGAACAATAATTTCAATCCCGGGGGAGCCGATGGAGATATCCGCTGGCCGGAACCCCCAGATGATGGGGTCTGGTCAAAATACTCGGATAACTGGATGGAAGCTTGTGATGGGTCAATTATTTCGGCCACACCCTGGTTTACCAATGCCGATATGGACAATAAATTGGCTGAAGTGGTGGCTGGCGGCACACCCCCACCGGATAATAAGGGAATGGTCCTGGTTGAAGTGTACTACTGCCACGGTCAGCTGCTTGGCCTTCCGGTGATCGGGGATCTAATCCCGGATCCCATCCGTCTGCATGCCTATGCGTTTATGCCCGCGCCTGCAGCCCAACCGTAGCTGGTGTTGAATCATTTTCTTTGGATAATTGAATTATGAAAAAACTTGCGAAAAAAATTAACAAGCTGATCCGCTTACTCCCCTCGAGAAACGCTTACAAACCTGCTGGATTTCGCCATCCACGGGAGCGGGGACAGGCGATTGTGATCACAGCGATCGCTTTTTTGGCGATTCTGGCGTTTATGGGTTTGGTCACGGATTCGGCTGTTTTATATTTGAACTACACCCGGTTAAAAAGAGCCCTGGATGCTGCATCTCTAGCTGCCGCAAATAACATCAAAGACTCTGAGTTGAAACAGAATAATGAAAACCAGTGGCGGTCCTTCATCCACGATTCTGCCCGGGAAATGCTGATGCTCAACAACATCAAAGACATCAGCTCCATGGAAACCTATGTTTGTGATGACCCCAGCAGAGGCAAAGCCATCCCCGCGGATTTTGCCAGCTTCTGCCCCACGCTTCCAGCTACGCAGCGGAAACTGGCCTGGGTGGAGGCGACCCAAAACAGTCCCGTGTATTTCCTGCAGCTGTTTGGCGTGGACAGCGTCCCCCTCACCATCCACTCGATCGGGGAAGCCGCAGCGCTGGATGTGGTGATTGTCATTGATGTTTCTGAGTCCATGGCGTCTGATACAGCGGATTATACTGGCGGTGGGTATGATGCCACCAGCCTCTGCATTGCCCGGGATGACTGCCAGCCCTTGAATAATGCAAAAACCGCTGCCAATCACATGGTGGACATGTTTTTTGATAACCACGACCAGATTGCGGTTGTCCAGTACGCGACCAAGGCGGTAACGATCGATAATGATGGGGATGGGAAGATGTTGAACCCCGACCATACCGAGGTCACCAACGCCATCGACTCGATCACCTTATTTGACGGCCCAGGATATGTTGAAATTGTCAACCGCGGTGGGGGGTTTCCTCAATTCGGGGAAGTCAACCCGATGGATATTGATGGGGACGGGACCTATTACCAGGACAAGGATATCATCCAAAGCACGTGCACAGGATGTGGGATCCGCACCGCCGGAAGAATTCTCAGAGCTGAGGGACGGGCCGACAGCGTCTGGGTGATTGTGCTGCTCTCAGACGGCAGCACCAACGTGAGCGACTTGCCTCCCGCCGGGCCCGCTGGTGGATCCGCTCCCTGGGGGGGGAGAGACTCATCCAGCCCCGTGCCCAACACCTATTCGGATGGGTTTTGCGGAGGGTCATTTGGGAACCGCCTGTGGACCAACGATGTCGCACAACCCTGGACCTGGTGCACAGATCAGGACCCAGCCACCAGGCACTGCGGACCCTTTCACAGCAACGCCACGGAGTGCCCTCCTGGGTCTGCCTGGGTCGGGGCCAGCTCCCCGGATTATGACGCGGATGATTACGCCTATGACATGACGGATTGGGTGGCGCTGATGAGGTCAGCCAATGCCTCAGAGCCCGTTGGCGGAGATGACAGTGCCATCGCGATCTATACCATCGGTCTGGGGGATGCTGCGGATCCAGCCAGGAATTATGCCGGAGAGGAACTGCTGCGCTACATGGCAAATATTGGGGATGACAACACCCGCAACCCGGTTCCGGATATTGTCGGGGATGACTTTCCGGCCGATCCCTGTGATGGGGCAGCGCATGGGACCTCCTGCGGTCAGTACTACTTCGTCACCAACCCCACTGCTGCGAACCTGAAAGCTGTATTTGAGGACATCGCGGAAAACATCTTCACCCGGATCAGCCAATAAAGGAATGGGAAGCTGAGGAAAGATCTCAAAGTTCGGGTAAAATAATTACTGCATCACCAAAGCAATTTACCATAAGAAGGTAGCCATGGGTACATTCAGATTATTCTCAAGAAAAGATAAAAATCCGAAGCGCCGGGGCCAAGCGATGACAGAGTTCGTCATCGCGCTTCCGATTCTCCTGTTTATCATCTTTGGAATCATTGAAATGGCCCGGCTGGCTTTTGCCTGGATGGCGCTGCAGAATGCTGCCCGGTTTGGGATTCGCTACGCCGTCACCGGAGACTACGATCCAGATTACTGCGATGAAGCAGCTGCCTTTTTGAACAGTCAGGGCGAGGCTTCAGATCGGGATTATGCGCTGGCAGATACTGACGGGGGCGATCCGCAGGATTGTGACGTTCCAGAATCTTATACATATACCGGAGCCATCAGCGGTGTGGATGCCAACAGCATGGAAAGAGAGCTGATTGACTATGCTCGCCTGCATTCTATCCAGGATGCAGTCCAGGCCGGGGGGACCGGTCTGTGGCTTGAGCCATCTGTGTCGGGAGATTACGAGCAGTATCTCTCCCTTCATTCTCTAACCCAGGTGGGTCAGCCCGAAGAGGATGGTTTCCTGAAGATTTCCACCTGCAGCAATCGGGAGACGACGAGTTTTAATCCCGGCGCTGATGTACGGTTTGCCTACGGCCCGGGGCTGTACAGCATCGGCGGTCATGATATTGACCTCTGCGAAAAATATGATGAAACCGCCGGAACCTGGATTTTGATGGATGATCCCGGGGGGCCGGGCAACCGGGTTAAAGTTCATCTGGAACATCGTCATCCGCTTTTCTTGCCGCTGCTGACCAATATTGTTCCCGCGGTCACGCTTGAGGCGGAGAGAAACGGCATTGTGGAAAACTTCCGGGCTTCCCGGATCCTTGGTGCCGGGGGATTTGTCACCGTCCCCACCTGGACGCAAACACCGACCATCACGAATACCCCCACCGAAACCTTCACGCCCACCTTTACCTTAACCTCCTCGGTCACAAACACACCCACCAATACCCCGACGCCGATCCCCTTTGATTGCGACCTTGTGACGATTGTCAACAGCGGCACAGACATGTGGTTCAACTGGCCGCGGATGTGGGTGCAGGTACGCAACGATAATCCGGTTGGCGTGGATGCCCACTTTTTCCAGGCGGAGCAGATCTGGGATGGCGCGCCCGCCCGGCGGGCCGAGTGGTTCCGTTTAGAGCCGTTCATTGGCTGGGATAATGAAGCAGCGGTCAGCTCCCCCCACACCTGGAATCCTCTGGACATCACCATGTCCTCGGGAGACACCGCCACTTATTATGCGCTGTTCCACCCGCAGGGCACTCCTCTGGACGGACTGACCTCCGTCGATCTGGTGTTTGATAACGGATGCGTCAAGGGAGTCACTGCCGATCTTCCCACCGCCACACCCACACCCATCCCGAACTGTAATCTCTACACCATGGGGAACTGGAGCTTTCACAACGAGTCCCAGCAGTCAATCACGATCACCAACGGGGACGCTTATGATGCGGAGCTGGAGCGGATCATTTTCCACTGGGATTTTGCCGAGGATTTCGGCGCGGCTAATGGGGCCCCGAATATGTACACCAACTGGTTCAGGTGGGGGGGCGGGGCTGCCTGGAGCCAGGAAGCGTGGAACTGGATCGGCTGGGGAGCGGATAATTCCTCTCCCACGGATACCAGTGTGGACAGCCCCTGGCTGTGGTACGGGCCCCTGGCGTTTGACGCGGGGAATGCGTATTCCCTGCGGGTGGATTTGGATAATGATTGGGGAGGCGGCGGGCCGCTTCCTGATGTGATCTCGGATGATTTTGGGCTCCGGCTAGAATTTGACAATGGATGTGTCCTGGAGCGGGGAGCTGTACCCCGGGTGATCTACACCTACACCCCGACCAACACCTTCACCCCGACAGAAACCGGCACCAACACCCCGACCCCGACCGGTACCTGGACGGCTACCCTTGTCCCAACCTCAACCAATACTTTGATCCCCTCTGCGACCTTCACGCCTTCAATCACTCCAACGCCTTCTGATACACCCACAGTGACGAATACGGCCCCGCCGACCCCAACTTATACGAAGACAAATACCCCGTCGGTGACGCCGTTCCCAACTAATACACCCTTACCAACCAATACCCCAATTCCGAGCAATACCCCGATGCCATCGCCGACCTTTACCTCGACGCCTGTCACTCCCACAGTCACCAACACGCCGATCCCCTCACCGACCCCGACCCCGACCTTTGGGGGGGTGATCGACTGAGCCCCAGTTTTTCAAACCAACATAAATATAAAAAGAAGCGCAGTTGGCTGCGCTTCTTTTTTTTTCGATACAAAGAATGATAATCTCACCACGCGATCAGGTTGTTTTGCAGGTTCTGGACGGTTTTTGCCTTGCAGCCTCCCTCAGTATTCTCTCCTCTCCGGTGCTATCTGTGCAATTAAAGCTTTGCCAATCTGACCACTTCGTTATCAAAGCATGACATTTCGCAGTCTTTCCTAACAGGATTGTCAGGAACCAGGCTGTTTTTCCCTCTTTTCGGCTGATAGCTGGGTCGGGGCTCTTTTTTAGGGAAATTGGGCCTATTTTTAGGCGTTTTTCCTAACAACGTTGTTAGGAAACCGGGGTTGTCTATCAATTTCCCAGTGTTAAACTGATCACGTAAGCAATCAAACATTTTTATGGAGGTAAAAATGACCAACCTACTAAGAAAACGATTCCGACTGGCGGCTCTACTTGTTCTGGCTATGGTTTTGGCCGTGGCCACCTACGGTTTTGCAGCCGCAAACAATGTCCCTGACACCAAAGCAGGGGAAGGTGAAGGTGTGATTTCCGGCTACGATGTCATCAGCGTTGATTACGTACTGGACCCATCTGATCCAACCAGTTTTGACAGTGTGTCCTTTGATCTTCAGGCAGCTGCATCATCTGTTTATGCTGGATTGGAAGGAAGCACCACAACCTACTGGGCCAGCTGCACAAACTCGTCTGGGACTGTCTGGACCTGTGACCTCAGCGGATCCAGCGTGAGTGTCTTGGACTCTGCTGTACTGCATGTTTCTTCAACGGATTAGATCTAGTTGGCTTGAACCTTATCCGTAGCTGAAAACAGGAGCGGAACAAAAAGGGCGTGGCTTCCCTCAGAAACCACGCCCTTTTCCTAAAAAAATTAAGGAAACCATCGTGAGCCGTTCCAGGATCATTTCTGGGGTTTTATCATTATTACTGGTGGGGATGCTTTGGATTGGGTTTGGGCCAATCCAGCTTGGTGGGTCCGTATCCTATGTGATGGTCAATGGCAACAGTATGGAGCCTGGTTTCCAAAAAGGAGATCTGGTTCTTGCCCGCAAAAATCACCATCCTGAAAATGGCCAGGCTGTGGTCTATGAAAACCCACAAATCGGCTATGTGTTTCACCGGATTATTGACCAGGAAGGGGAGCAGTATCTTCTTCAGGGAGATAATAATGATTGGGTTGACACCTATCAACCCACCCGGGAGGAAATCATCGGGAAGTACTGGCTGCGCGTGCCCAGCGGCGGTACAATCATCAGCAAACTGCGCCAGCCGCTATTCTTTGCTCTTTTTACTGTACTGATCACAGGGGGGATTGCTGCGGTGGTTTTTATCCAAGACGGGAAACAAGTAGCAAAAAAACAACGGAACAGGATGAAAAAACAAAAAACCAATTCTGAAGGGTCTGGTACGGATTATCGGCAGGACCTGCTGCTGTTTATCGGGGTCATTTTCCTGGCAGCCTTGGTGCTGGCGATCATCGGGTTTCTTCGCCCCCTGGAGCGCGAGGTTGCCGATGATTATCAATACCAGCATCAAAGTGAGCTTTTTTACAGTGCTGATGATGCCAGCGGGATCTACGATTCCACGCGAATTCAAACTGGAGAACCGATTTTTCTGGAGCTTACCTGCCTTGTTAATGTAGAACTGGATTACCAGTTTTCTGCCAAAAGGATGACCCCAGGCAATCAGGCCTCATTCGGGGGGAATTACCTGATCGATGCGGTTGTGCAGGATGTGGATGGCTGGCGCCGATCGGTTGAACTTGTTCAGCCTACCAGTTTTCAGGGAACGAGTTTCAGCTCAAATACCTCGTTGAATGCCTGCGAGATTCGAGATCTAATCCTTGAAAAAGAGGAGAAAACTGGGACCAGAAACCGCTGGTACACCTTAAGCATTATCCCGGAGATTAATTATCAGGGACAGATTTCAGATCTGCCGCTGGATGGAACCGCGCAGCCGGTGTTTAATTTCCAGATGGATGCCACCCTGTTGCGGTTGGCAGAAGGGGGAGAGCAGCTTTTAGTTCTGGAAGAAGGGGCGCTTGAAAATACAGCAATCGTCCCCAACAGTATTTTAATTTTGGGCCAGGAAATTGAAATCCAGACTGCCCGCTGGATTTCTCTGGCCGTGATGGGGATCTCCTTATTGATTAGCATCTGGCCCATGATCTCCTTATATCAAGATTGGCGGGGCTCTGATGTTTCCCGCATTCAGGTGCAGTACCACCCCATGCTGGTGGATGTCAAAATGGGCAGTCCTGCAAAGAAAGCTGAACAGATTGTTGAGGTGGCATCCTTTCAAGATCTGTCCAGAATGGCAGAACGTTATGGGGCAATGATTTTGCATGAAACCCAGGGGAGCTTCCACCGCTACTCCATCCAGGATGAGCAGATCGTCTATCAATACAGTTTAGACAGCAAAAAAGGTGGGAGTAATTTTTCAGATCTGGTCGCTTTTAAACAAGCCTTACAAACCGCTGCAGCGGAAAACCAGTTTGAACTCTATTATCAACCGATCGTTAATGTCAATCAGAAACGGGTGGTGGGGATTGAGGCTTTCCTGCGCTGGAATCATCCCCAGTTAGGGATGATCTATCCGGCTGAATTTATCTCTCTCGCAGAGGAAAACGGATTGATCCCGATCATCGACCAATGGGTGATCCAAACCGGCTGCAGCCAAATGAATGAGTGGAAAGATTTCGGACTGCCCTTGGTGCCGCTTTCAATCAATCTCTCCCCAACAACCATCCTGGATGATAAGATCGAACGACAAATCAAGAGGATCATTCAGGAAAGCAGTTGTGATCCATCTTTCTTACAGCTGGAAATTAACCGCTCTAACCAGATTTTTTCGGATCAAACCATTCATCAGCGCCTGGACGACCTTCGCTCGCTGGGAGTGCGGTTGGCGATTGATAATTTTGCCACGGACGCAGCTAACCAGATCAATCAGGTTTCAAAGATCCCGATCCAGAGTATAAAAATCGACCGGAGCATCATGCAGAACATCTTGGAGGATCAGCAGAACCTGCGGTTGATCCGTGCGGTGGTTAAGCTAACGCAGAGTCTGGAAATTGAGCTTGTTGCCCAGGGGATTGAATCCGAGGAACAGCTGACGCTATTGGCAGAACAGAATATATCACTGGCTCAAGGGTATTTGCTGGGAGAGCCGATCCCGGCCCGGGAAATGGGCTGGAGGCTGGGTAAACCGATCAACCAAAATCCCAGCAAACCCCAGGATAAATAATCCAAGATGAGAAACCGAACTCGCAATTTGTTGATCGTGCTCTTCCTCGGCATCTCTGTTATTGTGGTGGTGAGCGTTTTATCTGCCGTGGCTGCCAGCAATACTGTTGAGGGATCCCGTGCTGATGTCAACTCAAAAAACATCAGCGGAAATGACCTCAAGCCGGATGCTTGTGCGGGGATTAACATCACCAATATCGTGGATGTAGGCTCCGGTGAAACTGGCACAGGCGGGAATGATCTGATTTTCGGGACATCCGGGAATGATTTTGCAATTCAGGGAGGTGCCGGGGATGACTGCATTCTGGGTGGGGGAGGGAATGAGGGGATCCTGATCTTCATCTTCCCGATCGGGGGAATTTACGGGGAAGATGGCGATGATGTCCTGATCGGGGGTCCAGGGTTTGATATCTGCCGGGGTGGTGGGGGTAATAATACCTTTATTGGATGTGAAATTGAGAGATAAATATCATTTTTCTGGTCGCGGCAATTTTGGAAAAACATCATCCCTTGTTTTTGTCCTTTGTGAAAACTGGGCAAATGTTGTAATGAACAAAGTTGCCTAAGCGGAAAATCCGGATGAAAAGATTTCAACCCTTTCTAGAAATATAATCTCGTTGGGGATATGATTTGATTATTCGCTATTTTGTATAGGGAAATTATCTGATTAAAGTATAATGTAGAGGGAATATCCAACATAATCCAGAGTTTAACGAATTATCAGATCCAAACTGGAAATATCGCTTGACTTTCAAACAACGAAATTAGTGGTCTTTGAAAATAGTGATATTGTGCTTTTGAGTTGGATTACGGTATAAAGATCAAGGCCTTTGGTAGACGAAAAGATGGGTTGGAAATGCAAAATAAGGCGGTTATCGGTATATTCTAGATTTCAACTTGGTGATTAAATGCGCAAACTCGTTACGAGCCATCGTTTACTTATTACTCTCGGCAGCTTCGTCTTCTTACTAATTTTCGTCCCAGTAGTGATCGTTTATGCTGCGACTGTCCCGGCGGAGATGAACAAGCAGTTTACTCCCATTGCCATTGCTTCGGGAGGCACTTCAACATTAAAAATTTCAGTTTTCAATTTAAATGCCAATCCGCTAACCGATGCGACCTGGACGGACACTTTCCCTGCTGGGATTACCATTGCAGATGATCCGAACATCAACGTCCAGAACTGCGGCAGTTACACCTTGACCGATGGGAGTGGAAACTCAATCGAAGCGGGAGATACCTCCATTAGGTTGGCGGATGCCACCGTTCCGGCCCAACTTCCCAGCGGGTTACCGGGAGAATGTTATGTCGAGGTCGATGTCACCTCGACGACGCCCGGCAACTTGATAAATACTATCCCTGCGAACGAACTCGAATCTTACACAATTGATCCCGAGGATACGGGAGTTCCCCCAACGCCGGTGCTGATTTCTAATACAACCCCGGCGAGTGCTACGCTCAATGTGATTGGCGTCGAATCTCCCTCATTGAGCAAAGGATTCGCGCCCAATACAGTATTTGTCGGTCAAACCAGTACGCTGACAATCAATATTTTTAATAATGATCAAGATTACCCCTTGACCGAAGTGACCATGTTCGATGTTTTGCCGAACAATGGAAATGGCGACATCAAAGTAGCCAATCCTCCAAATGCCTCCTTGAGCGGCTGCGGCGAAGGCTCAGGCGCTGAGTTGACCGATGAGAACGGGGACGCTCTGGCTCCGGATGACACTACCATCAAGTTAGTCGATGGCACAATCGCTCCTGATTCGAATTGCACGATCACAGTTGATGTTGTCTCGCTGGTGCAAGGCGCCTATACCAATGAAATCCCTGGTGATGATCCCGATGCCGGTTCGATCCAAACCCAGCAGGGAGTTACCAATGAGGACCCCGCCGATGATCCTCTCAATGTCCAGGCTTTTTCGATTGATAAAGAATTTGCAGAGACGACGATTGCGGCCGGTCAAACCACCGGGGTCACCATAGAGATCGTCAATAACGCCACCATTGATTACACCGGAGCGGCTTTGGATGATATCTTGCCCGAGGGGCTTGTCTTCGAACCGGGCAGCGCATCGCTCAGTTGTACAGATGGCTCTTCTACGGCAACCTTCTCGTATTTGGAAGATAATAATCCCAATGATACCTTGAGCATGACAG
>CAZUMA010000039.1:0-30381 GCA_964621835.1 uncultured Anaerolineales bacterium
GATCCATCCCGGCTCGCGGGGGAGCTGAGCTTCTAATAATTTATGGATCAGATCCTTGGAAATTTGCAAATAGATGATGTATAATACAAAATATCTTTATGCCATCTTTGGAAGAAAAGGAGTAAATGGTTCATGGCTAGCGTCACTTACGATCATGTCACAAAAAGATTTGATGAGGTGGTAGCCGTCGATGATTTAGATCTTCAAATCGAAGACAAAGAATTCCTTGTGCTTGTCGGTCCTTCTGGATGTGGAAAATCCACGGCATTGCGATGCCTGGCGGGACTGGAAACCATTACCGAAGGCTCGATAAAAATCGGCGACCGCGTGGTCAATGAGGTCCCTCCCAAGGATCGGGATATTGCGATGGTTTTCCAATCCTACGCTTTGTATCCCCACATGACCGTGTATGAGAATATGTCCTTTGGGCTTCGGCTGAGAAGTTATCCCAAGGATGAAATTGACAAACGGGTCCAGAATGCCGCTGATATTCTGGGCATCCAACCGCTGCTGGACAGAAAACCCAGACAGCTTTCCGGTGGGCAGCGTCAGCGGGTCGCCCTGGGACGGGCCATCGTCCGGGATCCAAAGGTTTTCCTCCTCGATGAGCCCCTTTCAAACCTGGATGCAAAACTCCGCGTCCAGACCCGGGCAGAAATCACCAAACTTCACAAAAGATTGGCAACAACCTTCATCTACGTCACCCACGACCAGGTCGAAGCGATGACCATGGCTAGCCGCATCGCTGTTCTCAATCACGGTGAATTGATGCAGGTAGATACCCCCCAGAATTTGTATGACAAACCCGACAATTTATTTGTCGCAGGCTTTATTGGGTCTCCCGCCATGAACTTCTTCAACGCGGAGCTGAGGCAGGAGGGGGATGATATCCTCGTCAAAACCGATTCCTTCGAGGTCAAGGTTCCAGAAAACCGAAAAACCGCCCTGCGATCTCATGTTGGGAAACCGGTGGTCTTTGGCCTCCGACCGGAAGACATTCACGACCCAAACTATGCCCCTCCCCGGATTATCGCTCAGGATGTGCAGGCATTGGTCGACATCACGGAGCTGATGGGGAACGAAATTTTCCTGTTCCTGAAGAGCGGGGACGATGAGTATGTTGCCCGGGTGGACCCGCGGACGAGCTATAAGATGGGAGATCAGGTGACCATGTCGTTCAGTATGGACAATATGCACATCTTTGACCGGGAGACCGAACAAGTCATCCGCTGAGAAGTCCATGCTGTCCGCCTATTAACGTCTCCTTGTTTTACAATTGGCAAGGAGGCGTTTTCCTGCCGGAGGAGATATGCCGCACTCATACTTAAGACCGCTCTTGGACAAGAATGATTCCAAAATCATCCTGCTGGTCATGGATGGCCTGGGGGGAATTGCGATCAAACCTGGAGAAAAAACCGCCCTGGAAACTGCCCAAACCCCGAACCTGGATCGATTGGCTGCGGAAGGCACCCTGGGGCAAACCATCCCCATCCGCTACGGGATCACACCGGGATCCGGGCCTGCCCATCTTGCCCTGTTCGGGTATGAACCCCTGGAATTCAGTGTCGGTCGCGGAGCCCTTTCCGCAGCCGGGATTAATTTGCCGGTGGAGCTGGGAGATATCGCTGCCCGGGGCAACTTGTGCACCCTGGACAAACAGGGCAATGTCACAGATCGACGCGCGGGAAGAATCTCCCATCAGGATGCAGCCCCGATCGTAGAGCTGCTGAATGAAGTTCAGATCCCGGATGCAGACGTTGAAGTCAGACAAGTCAAGGAATACCGGTTTGTGGTGGTGATGCGGGGAAAAGGGCTCAGCCCGGAGCTGAACGACACGGATCCCCAGGAAACGGGCGTCCCCCCTCTCCCGCTTGAAGCGCAGGATCCAAAAGCTAAGCGGACAGCGGAGCTGATGAGCCGGTGGATCAAAAAAGCCTATCAGGCATTAGCAGACCAGCCGGTCGCCAACGGATTCCTTCTCCGGGGTTTCGCAACGGACCCCCGTTTTCCAAGCTATGAAGAAGCATACCAGCTGGAGGCTGTCTGCATAGCGGAGTATCCAATGTATAAAGGGGTCTCCCGGCTGGTTGGCATGGACGTCATTGAAGAGGTCGGGGAAGGGCCTGCAGGGGAATTTGAAACCGTAAAAAAGGTCTGGACCCAGCACGATTTCTTTTTTGTGCATATCAAAAAAACGGACAGCTACGGTGAGGACGGGAACCTGGAAGGGAAAGCGAAAATGATTGAGCAGGTTGACCAGGCGCTGCCCATCCTGCTGAATTTGAACCCTGATGTGCTCATCGTCACCGGCGACCACTGCACGCCCTCCGCCCTCAGGTCTCATTCCTGGCACCCGGTGCCTTTCCTGCTCTGGGCTCCAAAAACACACTTTACCGATCTGGAAACGAGTTTTGGGGAACGCAGCTGCGCGCGGGGGGGATTGGGCACTTTTCCTGCCGTGGAAACCATGTCCCTGGCACTTGCCCATGCGCAGCGGCTGGATAAATTCGGCGCCTGATCCCCTTCCAAAACAGCTTGTCACTCCCCCTTTCTAAAAAAAGCGGGGAGTTTTTATTTTCTTGAAGGGGGGGAAACGGGGTGTTTCTTTTTCGGCAGCAGCCATCCCACCAGAAGGCCAGTCCCAACAGTGAACACCCCAAACACCAGGAATACATCCTGCCAGAATTGAATAGGAAACAGGCGGATAAGAGTGTCAGAGTAGCGGAACAGCCAGCTGTCTCCTTCAAAAAACACCTCATGAAACCGGGTAAAGAAGGTGTTGAAACTGAGCAGGGAGAGGATCAGCAGAGCCAGAAGCAGGCCCGCTGTCAACCATCCGCCCCAGGATATCCGTCCCAGGAACCCATGCCATTCTCCAGCGCGGTGGGAGATCAACCCCGCTGCAAATAATACGGCTGCCGCTGCCCAGGCAGCTGAAAACAGCCCCCCCAGCACCTGCTTCACATCGACAAGATGACTCAATTCCCTTTCCAGATAGAGCGGTTCTCCGCTTTCAAACCGCAAGTCCCGCAGCTCCTGGATATCCCCCCTGCTAACCAAATACCGCCTGGTCAGGTTCCCGTATAGCAGCCTATCTTCCTGGGTAAACCCATACTCATCCTCAGGAAAATGGGGCAGCTGGTACTCCACGGTGGTGAAGATGGGTGTCAGCAGCAGCCGGATCACCGCCGCAGTGATCACGACCGGGACAGCGGCAACAACCAGCCCATTGAATATTTTCGTCAGGACTTTCTTCATATTATGGCACCCGAACTCCTTCCAGATCATTTCCGGAGAGCATGTAACCCAGCACCATCTGGTTGGTAATCCATTCCAGGGGAGCCTTATTATCGGTAAATACCACCCCCCCGCCAGGAGGCTCCCGGAGATGATCAGCTGCAGTTCTAACAGCATCCAGCAGGGTTGGATCGATCCCTTCCGCGTTTTCCAGCGCCACCAGGTTCCTCTGGATATAGGCAGGATCCGTGGGAGATTTGGTGGCGTAAATCATGGAATTAAATGATCCTGGGACATCGACAATATAAACACTTGGAAAGACAGACTGAATTGTCGCGGCCAGGCTGGAGAGCAGTTTCTGATCAGTTGGCGTCCTGCCCACATTGAGCACCATCACACCCTCAGGGGTGAGATGGTCTGCCACCACACCGAAAAATTCCCGGGTGGTCAGGTGCCAGGGAATATAGGGGGGACGGTACGCATCAATGCTGATCAGGGAGTACTGCTGCTCCTGGTTTTGCAATCCCCATCTTCCATCCTGCGCATGGGCTGTCAGGTTTTCCTGCTTCATCTCAAAATAGTCCCTGCCAATGCGGATGATTTCAGGATCGATCTCAAATCCGTCGATGGGAATTGGGCCGTACGCCTCAGTGATCTGCCGGGCCGTGGTCCCTGCTGCCAGCCCAAGGATCGCTGCATTCCTGACATCAGACGTGGAAAACGGGGGGGCGTTGAAAAAAGGAGCTGCCAGGACCTGCATCCAGGTGCCACCGTAAGCAGTCCTTTCCGGGTGGTAAATTGAATGCACCCCCTGCCCTTCGTTCAAACGCAGATAGCGGTAGTCCCCCTTTTCCAGAACTTGAATGTAGTTATAGGAAGACTCCTTCTCTAAGATCTGGTAGGGATGTTCCTTGATGGGTCTGGAACCCCAACCCAAGCCCAGGACAATGATCACCAGGGGCATCCAGAAAAACTTCAAGCCGTCCCGCCAATGGTCATAGACGGAAAATCCAATGATTGCTACGATTATCAAAAACAGGGAGAAGATCACAAAAGTCCAGCGTGTCCCAACGAGCGGGATGAGGATAAGGTCCGGGGTAAATGTTCCCAAAAAGGACCCCAGAGTGGAGATGGCATATATTCTCCCGGATATCTCCCCGGCCGAGGTAGGATCCTTGATTGCCAGGCGGATCGCGAAAGGAGAGACCGCACCCAGCAGCGTGATCGGGATGATAAATAAAATCAGGACCGCAGTGAAGGAACCCAGCAGAACCCCCACCTGAAGCTGATCAAAGGCACCTGCAGCTGCCACCAGGACGGGACGGGACACAAAAGGCACCAGACCGGCAGTAAATGCACCCCAAATAAGGATCTGATAAAAGGTTTTCGGATTGGGAGATCTGTCCGCCCATTTACCTCCCAGAAAATACCCCGCTGTGAGGTAAATCAGGATCAAACCGATGATGCTGGCCCAGACCAGGTTGCTTGTTCCAAAGACACTTCCCAACAATCGGGAGGCAGCAAATTCAATGCCCAATGTGGTCATGCCGGAGGCGAATACTGTAAAATTTAAATACGTTTTCTTCATTGCCGGAAGGAGAACCCTTGGTACGTCTTTGTTGGTTTGGACAGCTTAGTCAATATCAAGAAGAAAGTTGATTGCGATTGTTACAATCCCGGCCAGCAGGGCTTTCACGCCATAACTCAGCAGGTTTTCCTTGGAAACCGCTCCCAGAAAGACCCCTAACCCAAAAAGGCTCAGCAGGGCAACGCCAACTGACAGGGCATAGGTGACCTCCACATTCTGGATAAAAGATATAGAAAAAGCGGGATCAGCACGATGATTGCCGACAGGAAAGGCGACAACCCATCCACAATCGATACCACAATAACTGCAAATCGGGAAGCTTTCCCAATCGAGGTCTCTGATTGATCAATCAAAGAGACATTTTCCAATTCAGTCAGCTCCCTCCGCCTTTCTGCGTTTTCCGTTAGATATGCTCCCCACATCCCGGAAATCCCCATAGCAATCGATGTTGCAATCCCAATGCGGATCGGGATCATGACATCTCTGATACCTGCCAGGTAATTCCCGACCAGGACACCAATCGTGGTAAGAACGCCGTCAAAGGCATTATTCGCAAAATACCGGCGGGCAACCTGGGCAATCCCAACCAGCTGATTATACGTGCGAATATCAGAAAATAAACTGAGAATTTGCGACCAGATTTTCTTAAAAAAAAACCATGGTCAATCTTGGTGGGTGACTACATCTTCGATAATGCTTTTCCCAGCAGCGACCTCGTCAATGGAATGAATTGCCCCTCCGTTTTCCTTGATAAGGTTGTTGAGATCATCAAAAGAAAGCTGGTTCCCCTCAACAGTTACTTTCGCGTTCTCCACATGATGATCGATCTCATAGATGGTGATGTTCACACCCTCAACCCCGTTCAGGGTTGAGATTTTCCGGACCAAATCCACAATGTTTGGCTCCAGCGGTTTCAAAACATCGAGAACAATTCGACGCAAGTTGCCCATTGCTTCTTTATTCCCTCCAAATACAGCGGGTTGCTGCATCATAAGCTGGCCTGCCTCTGCTCCCTTGAGGTAGGAGGACAGATTGGTAGAATAAACCGTACAAATTCTACCATATTTATTAAATCAGCAAATGACGGTTGGATGAATTTCCGCTGGTATAATCAGGAAGACTGAAATACAGCCCCGGGTTCCAAAAATCAAAACCAATCCATCAGGTCTAGCCGTGATCAGCGCTATCTTGTATAATTCAGGCGATATGATCAACACAAATCAATATCCGCGGAGTGGAGGGTATCTCAGCGCTGCTGCTCCCAGGGCAGCTGCACTGGAACTGGATGCGGCTGCCAAGCATTTGATGATCCTTCAACCGGGTTTCATCCAGCAAACCAAGTAGACTGCATTGACATCCAGATGGAAATCAACCCGGACAGCGAAAAGGTCCGGGTTTTATTTCATCAATCAGAACAAGGTGAATTTAATGAAATTAAAATCCAGAAGCGGAAATGATATTCGGCAATCCTATATTGATTTCTTCATTGAAAAAGGACATACCTTTGTCCGCTCCAGCTCCCTCGTGCCCGGGGGGGATTCCACTCTTTTATTCACCAACGCGGGGATGGTGCAGTTCAAAGATGTCTTCCTTGGGATTGACCAGCGAGAATACTCCCGAGCGACCAACTCTCAGAAATGCCTCCGTGTGGCCGGGAAACATAATGACCTCGAGGATGTAGGCCGCGATGACACCCATCATACCTTCTTTGAAATGATGGGAAATTGGTCCTTTGGTGATTACTATAAAAAAGAAGCCATCGCCTGGGCCTGGGAACTGCTTACAGAGGTCTGGGAGCTCCCCAAAGGTCAGTTATTCGCCACAGTATTTGAGGATGAATTAGGTGAGATCCCCACGGATAAAGAAGCTGCAGAGCACTGGAGGGAGCAGCCGGGATTTCGAGCCAATCACCTCTTTACCATGGGCCGCAAAGAGAACTTTTGGGAGATGGGTGACACCGGTCCCTGCGGGCCCTGTTCAGAAATCCATTTTGACCTTCGGCCGGAAGAGGGTCCGGTTACCAATCAGGAAACCTTAAATTCGGACCGCTTTGTCGAAATCTGGAACCTGGTTTTTATTCAATACAACCGCAAAGGGCCTGATCAGTTAGATCCACTCCCCAACCGGCACGTCGACACCGGACTGGGGTTAGAAAGAGTGGTCGCCATTTTACAGGGAGTCCGATCCAATTACCAAACAGACCTCCTGTACCCATTAGTTGAAACAACCCAGGCCCTGACAGGCCACAGCGACAGGGAGCGGACGGACCATTTCACGCCCTATCGGGTGATTGCAGATCATGCCCGGGCAGCTGCTTTCCTGGTTGCAGACGGGGTGGTTCCTGGCAACCTGGGAAGGAATTACATCTGCCGGATGATCATCCGGCGGGCTTATCGCTTCGGGGGACATCTTGGTTTACATTCGCCCTTTTTAGCCAGAATAGCAGAAACGGTCATCCAGGAATACCAGGATGCGTATCCAGAACTGAGGAAAAACAGGAAAATCATTCTGGAAACCATTACCAGGGAGGAAGAACAATTTCAGCATACCCTTGAAAAAGCCATGCTCCAGCTGGAAGATCTGCTGGAGAAAATGATCGAGCAGGATGAAACTGTCCTGGATGGTGAAAAAGCAGCCGATTTATACACCACCTATGGAATGCCCTTTGAAATTACCCGGGATATCGCTGAAGAAAGGGGAATTGCTGTCAATCAAGCTCAATTCCAGGAGGCAATGGAAAATCACCGCTTGATCTCGGGAGGAGGGACCGCGATGGGGGATGTGGGGGGAGAGGAAATGGAATTCTACCGGCAGCTGTTAATCAAGCTCCAGGAGGAAGGGAAGCTGGACTCCGGGGGTGTTCAATATCAACCATATGGCGACCTATCCCTCCCGGGGGAAGTGCTCGCTCTGGCTTCTGAACAGGAGACGCTGTTGGAAGCGGCTAAAGGAGAAGAAATTAAAGTCGTTGTTCCCCAAACTCCTTTTTATATGGAAGCAGGGGGTCAGGTCTCTGACACGGGTCACATCAAGGGGAAGGACTGGGAAATTCAAATCTCGGAAATCTACCAGCCTGCGGCCGGGATGATTGTTCACCAAGGAACGGTGACCCGGGGACAGCCCGCCGTGGGTGATCCAGCAATTACCGAAGTCAACCACCAACGCCGCCTGGATATCATGCGAAATCACACCGGAACCCACCTGCTCCATGCCGCCCTTGACGAAGTGCTCGGGGAACACGCCCGCCAGGCGGGCTCCCTGGTCGCACCAGACCGGCTTCGGTTTGATTTCACCCATAATGAGGCCCTTTCAGAAGAAGAGCTCCAGGAAATCGAGGAGTTTGTCAATCTGCGCATCCTCGAGGATCATCCCCTGATCATCCGCCGTAAATCCCTTCAGGAAGCGGTCGATGAGGGCGCCAGAGCGCTGTTTGGTGAGAAATATGGCGAGGTGGTGAGGACGATAAAAATGGGCGATTTTTCCTATGAGCTTTGCGGGGGCACCCACTGCGAAAGAAGCAGCGAGGTTGGCTTATTTCTGATCCTCTCGGAGGGGAGCGCTGCTGCCGGGATTCGAAGGATTGAAGCGGTCACCGGCCGGAAAGCTTATCAGCTCGTCCAAAATCGGTTTCAGGAGCTTAACCAGGCGGCCAGATACCTCTCAACCAGTCCTGATCAAGTTGCCTCCCAAACCAAAGCAGTCCTGGACAATTTGGCCAAGCAGGAAAAAATTCGCGAGGATCTCCAGGAAAAACTGGCTTTCATTGAACTTAACCAGGCACTTGACGAGATCAGAGAAATCCATGGAATCAAACTGCTGACTGCAATACTTGAATATGCCGACCTGGAATCCCTGCGGGTGATGGCAGACCGCTTCCGGCAGAAATATCCAGAAAATGGGGTGGTCGTCCTTGCCGCGGTGGTTCAGGATACCCCGAAAATCGTTGCCGCAGTGACCGATAATTTAGTTGAAAAAAATCTTAAAGCCGGGGATCTGGTGAAGCATGTCGCAGAGCAGGTTGGAGGGGGTGGGGGGGGGCGTCCAACCATGGCGGAAGCAGGTGGCAAAGATCCCTCAAATCTGCGCGATGCATTGGCCAGCGTGGAGGAATGGATCAAAAAACAGCTCTCCTGACCGACTGAGTCCATCGCATATTGCCGGATCTGCAGTCCGGGCAGTGTTAAAAATATCAGGGGGAATCTTTGGTAAAATAATTCTGTGAAAACCCAGATCATCCAGCTTGAACCGCATGATGATACGATCTCCATCAAGGATAAGATGGAATGGTCACAAACCTCTCGAATCCTGCTTGTAATACCTGCCCAGGGAAAGATCATCAACGGCAGACTGGATCTTATCCTGCTCAAGCGGCACAGCTCTGCATTAGGCAGTCAGCTGGCAATCGTGACCAAAGACCCGGGGCTCATTTTTTATGCAGATCAGCTGGGTATTCCAATCTTTCCAAGCATCAAAACCGCGCAGAAAAAACCCTGGAGACAAGCCCAGCATTTAACTCGACAAATCGAACGTCCGGATTCAGCCCCTTCCCCCGAAATTGATCTCTCGGAGAGACCCATAAAAAAAACAGACCTCATCCATCTGCCTTTATGGGGCAGGCTGGGAGTTTTTACCCTTGGGGTCTTATCAGTGATCGCCATCGCCATTCTGCTGCTCCCGCGCGCAGTCATCACGCTCCCAGGTCCTGATCAAACCCAGGAACTCCTTCTCCCCGTTAGAGCCGATGCATCCCTTGAAGAGATCCAGGTCTCGGGAAATCTCCCGGCCAGAAAAATCAGCCAACTCATCGTTCATTCCACAGAAATTGCCTCCTCAGGGCAAACCACGATTCCAGAAACCTATGCAAGCGGGGAAGCACTGTTTACAAAACTGGTTGAGCTTCCCCTCACCATCCCGGAAGGAAGCGTTCTCTCCACAGGTGGGGACGACCCGATCTTGTATCACACGCAGGAAATGATCACCCTCCCGGAAGGATATGGCAGCCAGGGCAGTGTGGCGATTAAAGCGGTGGTTCCCGGGATCAGCGGAAACCTTTCCTCTGACCAGATCACGGAAATCAATGCTGAATTTGGAGCGGATGTCACGGTCACCAATCCGGATCCCACCAGCGGTGGATCAGATTTAGCTGTTCCAGCTCCTACCGAAGCAGACCGTGAGCAGGTTTTCAATCGAGCCCTCCTGGAAAGCGCTGAGCTGGCAATCCTCGCTTCAGAAACGCAAATCACCCCGGCTGATCTCCTGCTCTGCGATTCGCCTCAGCTGGAAGAAATCAGGGAACAAGCCTACACCCCCCAGGTTGGTATGCCCGCGGATCACATTCGAATTGATCTCAGCGTGGAGTATTCCTGCTACTATGTCCTTGAGCAAGATCTGCAGCAGCTCACGGAAACATTTCTAACCCGCCGCTACCAGGGAGAGAAGAAACAGCCAATTCTCGACAGTGTCAGCTACACCCAGATTGGTTATCCTGCCATGGATGGGCAATTGAGCACTCCCTGGGAAATGAAAATCACCTGGAGGGAGACACCACGGATTGATAAACCAGAAGCAATTCGCCAGGTTTTGGGACTGAGCCCACAGCAGGCAGCAGAGGTATTAACCCAGGCATATGACCTGGAAACAGCACCGGAAATCAAACTTATCCCGGGCTGGTGGATCAGGATGCCCGTGCTTCCCTTTCGAATTGAAATGAAATAAGTCATGGAAAAAACATCTCAATTTGGTCATCGCATCCTCGCCGTGGACCCCGGGGAAAAGCGGCTGGGAACCGCGATCAGCGATCCCACCGCGACAATCGCCAGCCCTCTGAAAATCCTTAACCACACTTCCCGGGCCAGGGATGCAGAAGAAATCGTCCGATTGGCAATTGAACATCAGGTCAGCAGGATCATCATCGGTCAGGCCCTGGATTGGGATGGAGAACCAACAATTCAGAGTCGACAAGCCGCCCGTCTGGCTGCTGCTGTGGAAAAATTGACGGCCATTCCGGTCATTCTCTGGAACGAATTTGGCAGCACAAACAAAGCCAGAAATGCCCTGCTGGAGATGGGTGTTTCCAGAAAAAAAAGGCAGGAGCCCGTTGACGATCGGGCCGCAGCTATCATTCTTCAATCCTACCTGGATTCAATCGCAGGCAATGACTGAACAAAACTCAAAAACCCGACACCGATTTGGGGTGATCCTGATCCTCCCCGTGGTGGTGATCAGCGTGGTTACCCTCTGCTTTTTAGCAGGCATCCTCTACAGTCTTCCGGAGCGAGCCGAGGAGCTGTATGGTCCTGCTGCAGCAGATCTGGGTATTCGAAAAACGTATTACTACTCCCTTGTCCTGATCCTTGGCAGAGACCAGCTGACCTCAAGATCCGATCTTCTGGAGCAACCGCAAGAGGTGGTAATTGAAAGTGGGGAATCTCCCACAGACATCATCCCCCGCTTACAGCAGGCCGGCCTGCTTGAATACCCTGATCTGTTCCGCATTTATCTGGTCTACAGCGGGATAGACCGCCAGATTCAATCCGGTACCTATCTCCTGTCCTCCTCTCAGTCTGCCCTGGAAATCGCTGACCAGCTGAGGGGGCCCGGACCGGAGCAAACGATCATCTCCGTACTGCCAGGTTGGAGAGCTGAAGAGATTGCCGAGACATTTCCTGAGGCAGGGTTAGCGACGAAACCTGACGAATTCCTGGTGGAAGTATCCAGGCGGAACCTGGAAGGATTCCTGTATCCGGATCAATACGAGGTCAAACGAACAATCAGTGCGGTTGATCTCGTTGACCAAATGTACCAGAACTTCCTGGACCAAATCAGTGCAGAGCTTGAAAATGCCTGGACCGGGCAGGGGTTATCCGTCAAAGAGGCAGTCATCCTGGCCTCAATTATTGAACGAGAAGCAGTGGTGGCCGAGGAAAAAACCCTGATTGCCTCAGTTTTTTACAATCGAATGGGAACAGACATGACTCTGAGCGCTGACCCAACCGTCCAATACGCAGTGGGCTATGATCCCTCCAGGGGCGGCTGGTGGCCCAGCCCGCTGACCGGCGAAGATCTAAATAACCCCTCCCCCTATAATACCTATCTCTATCGCGGTCTTCCCCCGGGTCCCATCTGCAATCCAGGGATGGAATCCTTGCGAGCGGTTGCAAATCCTGCGGAGACAAGTTTTTATTTTTTCCGATCCGCCTGTGATGGATCCGGAAACCACCTCTTTTCTGAAACCTATCAACAACATCTGGATAACGCCTGTAAATCGGAGTAAGCCAAAGGCGAAGTTCAGAGTTCGTTCCCCCATTCTTGCCAGGCAATCCGCGCAGTGGCAGCCACAAAAATGCTTCCTGTCACCAGGATCATCCGCTCAGTTCCAGCAACCTCGAGGGCTCTTTTCAAAGCGTTCCTCACCTCGGGGACGGCTTCTCCTTCAAGATGAAATCTCTCCGCTCGTTTCAATAATAACCCGGCGTCCATGGCCCGGGGATGATCAGCCTGGGTGGTAATCAGGTAATCCGTCCGGGGAAGCAGGGCATCATACATGCCCCCCAGCTCCTTATCTTCAGAAATTCCAAATACGGTAACCAGCGGCACCCCGGGAAAAAACTCATCAACAGTTTCCCTGATCTTCCGGATGGATGCGGGGTTGTGAGCAGAATCAAACACCACCGGGGGATTTCTTCGGGCGATCTCAAATCTGGCCGGCCAATTAAGGGTGCGAAACCCTTTCTTTACCTGCGCTGGGGTGACTGGAAACCCTCTCTCCCGGACCTGATCCAGCACAGCAAACGCGGTGGCAGCGTTGATGACCTGGAACCTTCCCAAGAGGGGAAGAAAATACTCACTGTCTGGAGAATTCAGTTCACGCACAGTCTTTGCCGTTCGAAACCGCTGACCATCCAGGTCCGCATCCACGGCACGGAAATGGTAATCTTTCCCAACCTCAAAGAATGGCGACTGGGTATCTTTCGCAATCTCTTTGAGAACCTGCAAGGCCTCCGTTTTCTGAGGAGCGGTCACAACCGGGATTCCTGGCTTGATGATCCCCCCTTTTTCCCGGGCAATCTTTGCCAGTGTATCCCCCAGGATGGAGGTGTGGTCTAAACACAGGGATGTGATCACCGAGATCAGCGGTGTGATCACATTCGTCGCATCCAACCGCCCCCCCAATCCTACCTCGATCACGGCGATGTCCACCTCCTGGCGGGCAAAATACAGGTACGCCAATCCGGTCATAATCTCAAAGGTGGTCAGCTTATCGACAGCTTCAATCTTTGGCCGGAGCTCATCCACCAGATCAACCAGCGCCTTTCGGGAGATGGGAACCCGATTGACCTGGATCCGCTCTTCAAAATCCTTGAGGTGGGGCGAGGTGTATAACCCAACCTTGCAGCCGCTGGTTTGATAAACCGAGGCACACATCGCGCTGACAGATCCCTTCCCTTTACTCCCGGCGATATGCACGCAGGGATACGTCTGATGGGGATCCTGGATTAAATCCATAAACTCATGCATCCGGGAAAGGTCAAAATCTCCCGGACTGAGATCATCCTGATGTGTGCGGCTGTAATCTACATAGCTGTAGATATAATCCAACGTTTTCTGATATCGTTTCTCTAAAGGTCCCATGGTAGAGCATTTTAACCTGCCTGAGTGTTCCCTGCAATGCAGGAAGTGGTTTTAATCCTGGATTTCCCCGGTTAGGGGTCAAAAAATAGGTTAACAAAGTAATGATCGGGTTAATAAATTGTCAAGGATATGATAATTTCTCGAAAATCAGTGGGATTATTGCTTGAACTGATTGCGAAGTAGGATTATGATATAAGCGTAAAAGCGGTGTATGCTTCTAATCACTATTATTCTAAGAGGAGATTTTCTATGGAAAAGAAACGATATATCTACCTGATGATAAGCTTGATCATTGCAGGTGCGTTGTTGCTGAGCGCTTGCGGTGGAGAGCCGGAACTGGGGACAGAGGAGAACCCGATTGTCTGGGCGGTAGTACCCTCAGGAGAAACCGAAAAAGTCATTACGGGATTCAATGAGGTTGCCGACCTGGTTTTGGAGGAAACCGGCCTGTACATCGAGCCATTTGTCGCCACAGAATATGCCGGTGTTATCGAGGCAATGTGCAGTGATCCACCCAAAGCACAGATGTCCTCCCTGGCCACATTTTCTTATGTGTTGGCCGCAGAAAGAGGCTGCGCAGAATCAGCCCTGGTCGCCGTCCGCTTTGGCAGCCCGGTCTACAACGGACAAATTTTTGTCCGGGCCGACAGCGGGATTGACAGCCTGGAAGATCTGGCTGGGAAAACATTCTGCCGACCTGATCCTCTCTCCACCAGCGGCTGGATCATCCCCAGCATTACCCTGAGAGCAGCTGGCGTGGATCCAGATACCGACCTGGCTGAAGTGGTTGACGCAGGCTCTCATGATGCCTCTGTCGCCGGGGTTTACAATGGGGAATGTGATGCTGGCTCCTCCTATGTGGATGCCCGCGGCACCATTGAAGAGGACTACCCGGATGTCATGGACGTCCTGGCGGTGATTGAAGTATCCGCAGACATCCCCAATGATGGGGTCCAGTTTGTCCCTGAATTCGATGAGGAAAAAAAGCAGCAAATCGTGGATGCCCTGCTGGCTATCTCAGAAACAGAAGAAGGACAGGAAGCATTGGATACCGCTTACAGCTGGACCGAACTGGTTGAAGAAGGTGATGACTTTTATGATCCCTTCCGCCAGGTCCTGGATGCTGCCGGTGTGAATGTGGAAGAGCTGCAGTAGCAGCTCCAAACACCATGGTTTGAGAAGGACAATCGATGGGACGGGACTTCAAAAAAGAACCGTCCCATCTGTTATCTTAAGTCAATGCAGCCGGGCGGAAAGAACCTGACCCATCGGCCGGCAGGAGAATGCAGCCTACATGTTAGAAGTAAAAAACTTAACCAAGATTTATGATGACGGCACGGTTGCTCTGAACAATATCAGCTTTGATGTCGCGGAGGGCGATTTCCTGATCGTCATCGGCCTCAGCGGATCCGGCAAATCTACCCTTCTGCGCTGCATCAACCGTCTGATTGACCCCACTGAAGGAGAGATCATCTGGAACGGAACTGATCTCACCAAGTTGGAGGGGGAGGACCTCCGGAAAGCGCGCCGGAAAATTGGGATGATTTTTCAGCATTTTAACCTGGTCAAACGTTCCCAGGTACTTATCAATGTCCTCAGCGGCCGGTTGGGTTACGCCCCAACATTTCCAAGCCTGATGCACCGGTTCAGTAAGGAAGACCGGGAAAAAGCCTGGTCGGCCCTGAACCGATTAGGAATTGAGGACCAGGCCCTGAAGCGCGCGGATGAATTGTCCGGAGGCCAGCAGCAGCGGGTGGGAATCGCCCGGGCCTTGATGCAGGAACCCGAGATGATCCTTGCAGATGAACCCGTAGCCAGCCTCGACCCGGTCCTGGCCCATACCATCCTCACCTACCTGGAAAAACTCAATCAGGAAGATGAGATGACGATTATCTGCTCTCTGCATTACCTCGACCTGGTACAGCGCTACAGCACGCGGGTGATCGGGTTGAGAGATGGAGAAATCGTTTACCGTGGGACCCGGGAGCAGATCCGGGCCATGACAGATGCCGAGTTCCAGGAAATTTACGGCGAAGAGGCTCAGCGGGTCACCGGCGGGTTAGAAGGCGGCCTGGAAGACTTTGGATTAGGAGGACAATCATGAAATCAACCGGCAATTCTGCCGCAGAAATCCCCGCTCCCCCCCTGGTCTCTCCCCCAATTGCTGCCCTGCTGTCGCTCCTCCTCCCCGGCCTGGGCCAAGTCTTTTCGAGAGCCTACCGCCGGGGGGCAGTGTTGTTTGGATCGTTATTCAGTCTGATCGGGCTGCTCGTATGGCGGATCTCACTGGCCGGCCGCCGGGGGGAAGACATCCCGGAAATGCTTCAAAAAGCCTATTCCCTCCGACCCGTCTTGATCGTGATCACAATACTGGTCGGGCTCTTATATCTCTGGATTGCTTATGATGCGTATCTGATTGCAAAGCGAGCAGACTCCAATCCCCTGGTCCTGTTATTTTTAGTGCTGCTGATTTTTTTCATTATGGGCTGGCAGATCGGGGATATCAATCCCATCGCGCTGTTCTCCGATCTAGATGAGGCGGCACAACCCATCTCCAGGGTGATCTGGCCCTGGCAGAGGGCAATTACCCGTCCTGAAGAGGAAATTGTTGCCTCCGCAGACATCCAGGTCCCCTGTTCGGACACGCCTCCTGAACCTCCTGAGGAAAAGGAAGGTCAGCCTTACATCATCGCGGAACCAAACTGCGGTGTGTTAAGTGAACAGAACGGGCCGACCGGCACAAGATTACGAGTGCGGGGGAAAAATTTTGAACCCAATCAGGAAGTCTCCATCCGCTGGGAGGATCCCATCGGGAGTGAGTTTCGCCAGCGGCAGGAAGGCGAATATGTCACGCCGATCACCGATGATCAGGGCACCTTTGAAGTGGAGATCATCATGCCCTATCGCCTCCTCCCGCCCAGCGCAACCGCTGATTTTTACATCTGGGAGCTGAAAGCTGTCCAGGTTGCCAGTCTGGGAGCACCTGAGGCCAGCGTTGAATTGAAGCTGGCTGTTGAAAAGATTGTTGAAACCATCTTCATCGGCATGATGGCCACCTTTTTCGGGGTGATCTTAGCCCTCCCGTTAAGCTTTTTTGCGGCCCGCAATTTGATGTCCGCCAACCAATTCACCCTGATCTTCTACTACCTGGTCCGCGGCGTGCTGAATATCGTCCGCTCAATTGAGCCGCTGATCTGGGCGGTGGTCGCCTTGATTGTGGTGGGCCTCGGTCCATTTGCGGGCATCATCGCGCTGACCATTCATTCAGTGGCCGCCCTGGCAAAGCTTTACTCAGAGGCCATTGAGTCGATTGATCCCGGGCCGATTGAGGCTGTCCAGGCTACAGGGGCGAACTGGATGCAAACGGTAATGTTCGGGGTCGTCCCTCAAATCATCCCGCCTTTTGTCTCCTTCACTATCTACCGCTGGGATATCAACATCCGGATGTCGACCATCATTGGTATGGTCGGTGGAGGAGGGATTGGTTTTGTCCTGGTGCAGTGGATGCGGCTTCTGGACTATCGGGCCGCGGGCATCGCCATCTGGTTCATTACCATCACCGTGGCAATCCTCGATTATGTGAGTGCAGAAATCCGCGAACGTTTTGTCTAAGCGGTACCAACCGCTAACCAGGAGCCAGGTGCAGCAGCATGGCTCCTGGTTGTCTTTATCCATGTTCAAGACAGGGGCAGGAAATCCCAGAGCCAGCTCCCCATCCTTCTGGAAGAGTTCGCCCAGGCAGGTTCTTCAGCCTGGGGTTGTTTTTTCAAGACATGGTACAATGCGCACGTGCTTAGAAATCGACCTACCATGGTGATACTGCTGATCTGCTTCATCGCTGCTGTGGTGCTGATCGCTCCCAGGCTGATGATGATCCGGTCAGTCAAAGAAATGATCTTCTCCAGGGAAGCTGTGCCCCGGAAGCCGGCAGCAGTGGTCTTTGGTGCCGGGTTAAATCGGGATGGCACGCCGACGACTGTTCTCAGGGATCGGGTGCAAACAGCAGCGAACCTGTATTTTGATGGGAAAGTTCAGAAAATCCTGATGAGTGGGGACAATCGATTCTTAAACTACAACGAACCGGGAGGGATGAAATCCTACGCACTTGAAATCGGGGTCCCGGAGGAAGCGATTGTTCTCGATTATGCTGGGCGCCGCACCTATGACACCTGCTACCGGGCCAGGGAAATCTTCCAGCTAAGTGAAGTGATCCTGATCACCCAGGAGTTCCATTTATTCCGGGCTTTGTACACCTGCAATCAGCTTGGCCTGGATGCCGTGGGGGTCCCTGCAGATCTGCGAAGCTACCGGGATTCCGGGTTTTGGGCGGTGCGTGAACTTCCCGCCAGCTTGATGGCATTCATTCATCTTCACATCACCCGGCCTGAACCGGTCCTCGGGGAAGTTGAGCCCATTTTTCCTTTGGAATGAATCCTGCACTCTAAATCCCCAGACATTCACGATAACTGGCAGCAGACCCTGCCAGGAGGATAAGTATGACTCAACGACAACGCCTGCTGATGCCTTTGTTCCTGATCATTCTGCTGACATCCGGCTGCGGGCTGGGATTTGACCTGAACATCAAGACAGAGCAAAAAACCGGGCCCACAGCAACCGATGAAATCCTCATTCCCCCCACCTTTTCCAGCTTCCCTGTGGAAACCAACCTGGCTTTTGGAGCCGGGAAGATGATCCTGCTGCCCTACCCCGGGGATGATTTTATTGCCGGGACAGCCACCTATAATGTCGCTGATTTTAAACCAACCCTGGAACGCTCGGACTCTTCAGTCAGCATCACCCAGGGAAATCTCAAACTGAATGCCGTCCCCACCATTGATGACACAATAAAAAATGAGTGGAGCCTTGCGATCGGTGACATTCCAATCGACCTGAGCATAAAAGCGGGAGCATACACAGGGGACTTTGAATTGGGGGGGTTGTCGATCACTGAACTTCATATTACAGATGGGGCCTCAAATGTAAATCTGGCCTTTTCCACACCAAACCAGGAGCAGATGCGCGCGTTCCGATATGAAACGGGTGCTTCCAATATCACCATGGAAAAACTGGCAAATGCAAATTTCCAGACCATGATCTTTCAAAGCGGGGCTGGAAACTACCAGCTGGACTTCAGCGGATTTCTCCAACAAGATACCTCGATTTTTATTGAGACCGGCCTCAGCCGGCTGGTGATCTCTGTGCCTGAAGAGATCCCCGCCGTGGTGAGCTTTGAGGGTCCGCTATCCAATGTCACTGCTAAAGGAAGCTGGCAGGAAAACGGGGCGGATTACTTCCAGGAAGGCCAGGGGCCGAAACTAATTTTCACGATTGAAACCAAAGCTGGGACAGCCACCCTGCGAAATCCATAAAAATCACCTTTTTGCAGCCTGACCCAGGGCTGACAACCCCCCATCGATCTATTGACAGGGTGACAATCCTCGTGTAAACTATTCCTATATTGACTATACGAAAGGAATATCTTGATGGCCCCTGACACCACGGCGCATATCACCCCGCAGACCCCCCTGAAACCAGCCCTGACCGCCTGGGAGTACTACCTGGCGGATCAGGGAAGCTCCCCCCATACCATAACTGCCTTCCTGGGTGACCTGCGGCTGTTTGCCAACTACCTTCCTCCTGATAAAAAAATTGGCGAAATTAACCTCGCCGACCTCAATAATTTTCTGCGCTGGATGGAGCATGAAAGGGACGTCCCCTGCAGCCCCAAAACCCTCGCCCGGAGGATTACCTCCCTGAAATCCTTTTTCCGATGGCTCCATGAAGGGGGTGCTATTGCTGCAAATCCAGCTGAAAAAGTGGTTCAAAAATCAGTGAAAAGTCCCCTCCCGGAAATCCTCACCCCCCAGGAAGTCGCCCGGATCCTGGAAACAGCCGACAGCTACCGCAGCCAACCTGATCCGGATTACCGCTCTTATACCTTGTTTACGCTGCTTTTATACACCGGGATTAAAAAAGGGGAATGCCTCTCCCTGAGCCCCAATCATATCCAGCTTGATGCTCCTGATGGACCGATCATCTTTGTTCGCTACGCAAGTCCCAAAAACCGGTATAAAGAAAGGAAGATTTCCATCCCGGAAGATTGGGTAGCGGCTTATCACCAGTATCGAAACGCTCATGACCTGCAGGATCAGCTTTTTCCCTGGTCTGCCAGGATGCTCGAATACGTCCTCGAAGACCTGGGGGATGACGCCGGGATGAACAAACGCGTCTCCTTTTCAATGCTTCGCTGGACCTGTGCGCTGAGGGACTGGCGGGAAGGGATGGACCACAACCAGATTCGTCAGAAACTGGGGATTTCAGAAGTCCAGTGGCGGGAAGTCAGCCGGAAACTGCACAGCCTGAACCGCAGCCTGGAAGAGGAATCCTCTGAGGAGACCATCTCGGAAGCCGATACCATACCAAACACTCCCTGAAAGGCCTTACTGCTCCCGGTAGAACAATTCAACCAACAGCACATCCGTAGCCCCCGGCTTCACTTTCCCAATCTCCCCCATCCGGATCCCTGGAATCCAGATAATGTCACCGCCAGCAACCAGCAGCGGCCAGCAGTCTCTCAGCCGGGCGGGGATCTTTTCATTGATCATCAGCTCAGATACCTTGACGGAGCTCCCCCCCATCCCCAGCGGCTGAAAACGGTCTCCCGGACTGCGGCTGCGCAGCTCCAGGCCCCTTGAGAGCATCTCAAAAGCAAGGAACTGCTGATAAGGGTCAGGCGGGGTTTCCAGGTTGAGATCCCCGGCAGGCTGCTTCGTCAGGCGGATGATCCACCCTTCCCCCAGGGAGACTTCGTTTCCCAGGCTGTCATGAAGCAGCAGGGGATTCTGGATTTGTGGGTGCGGCCCCGGGAACACAGGTTGATCCCATCCAGAAATCACCACCTGATCCGGCAGTGAGATCAGGTTCAGTCTTCCCACCCAGTTTTCCTCCCCGGCCGCCCTCTTATCTGAGATAAACCTGAGCGCCTCTTCAACCCGGTCAAATGAAAGCTCGGGATCTGCAGCCCGCAGCTGAGCATATAAATGCCGAATTAACCGCCGCTGAACAGCCAGGGGTTCCCAACCGAAAGCTTCCCGGTCAATTATCACTCCCTGAGACTCCTTAAATTCCAGGCAGCGCTGTGCTGCCCGATCCGTCATTTCACCCAACAGCCGATCTTCCTCTCTGAGGATCAGGCCGGTTTGCAGGAGGTGAGAAGCAAATCCCTGATTGCACGCCTCGAGAAGCGGGATCAATTGATGCCGGATCCGATTGCGCAGGAAGGAAGGATCCTTGTTGGTGGGATCCTCAACAAACTCCAATCCATGCTTCTGGATATAGGCAAGGATTTCTTCTTTCCAGACTGACAGCAAAGGCCGCATCAGGGGAATGGTGTTACTCCAGGGGTTGGGCACCCAGCTCAGTTTCATACCTGTCAAACCAGCAGGCCCAGCCCCCCGGTTCAGGTTCATGAGAATTGTTTCTACCTGGTCATCTGCATGGTGCCCGGTGACCACCGCGTCTGCATCTAATTTCACAGCGGATGAAAACAAGAACTCATAGCGCAGTTTTCGGGCAGCATCTTCCAGGGAAAGCTGCTCATCCGCTGCGGCTTCCCGAACCTTTCCCCGACCAACGCAGAGGGGGACCCGGTGAGTGTTACAAAGGGATTTTACGAAATCCTCATCCGCAGCTGATGATTCACGAAGCTGGTGATTAAAATGGGCCGCGGTTACTTGATAACCCAGGGAATCCAAAGCATGAAGGAGAACCACGCTGTCCGCCCCGCCTGAGACCGCTGCCAGCAGGTGAGCCCCTCGGGTTGGGATGGCTTCTTGAAGGGTTTTACCGATCATTTTCCCATTATAATCTATGGTATAGTACCTATAATATTATCAGGGCTGATTGATTGAGGTGTGATATGGCCCAGAAGATCCTGATCATTGATGATGACATTGATACCTTGAAACTCGTCGGCATTATGCTGGAAAGAAAAGGTTTTGTGATCCATGCCTCAACCACGGGGATGAAAGGAATCCAACTGGCAAAAAATGAACTGCCGGACCTGATCATTCTCGACATCATGATCCCGGATATTGATGGATATGAAGTCTCCCGGACCATTCGATCCACCCCCGAGACCGAGGGTATTCCCATTATTATGTTCACTGCAAAAAGCCAGGTCGACGACAAGGTGGAAGGATTGGAAGCGGGAGCAGACGCCTATATTACGAAACCGGCTCGACCCCGGGAGCTTTTTGCTCAGGTAAATTCGATCCTGAAGAGGGCTCCGCAGCGCCAAGCGGGGGCACAGACTGCATCCACGAAGCAAGGAAAGCTGATCGGACTGATCTCTACCAAAGGGGGTTTAGGGCTTTCCACCCTGGCGATCAACCTCGCAATTGTGATCCATCAGCAATCCGGGGAGCCCACGATCTTAACGGACTTTAGACCTGGCCAGGGATCCATTGGCATGGATCTGGATTCTCAAAACACGGATGGTATGATCCGTTTATTGGAAACAAGCTCTGCGGATGAGCTCAGCTCCCTCTTTGCGGATTCCCTGATGGAGCATAAATCAGGCATCAAAACCCTGCTCTCCTCTTATCACCCCCAGGATACCCAGCATTTGGACCATCCAGAAAAATTTTTAGAGATCACCAAAGAAATTCGAACTCATGCGGCTTACTCCGTCATTGACCTGGGCCCATACTATCACCCCCTTGGCTCTTTGATCCTCCCGGAATGTGACAAAATTCTGATCTGCCTGGAACCGGCTCCCAGCACGATCACCCAAACAAAAATTCTTATTCAGGATCTGATTAATGCCGGGTTGGGAGAGGGGCGTTTTATCATCGTGCTGATCAACCGCCAGCGTTCTGGCGTGCAGTTAAGTTGGGAGCAGGTGGAAGATCAGTTGGGCAGGAAAATTGATCATATCTTTACCCCGGTCCCTGAGCTTGCTTTCCAGGCTGCAAAAACCAGCATTCCTATGGTTCTGAGGGCCCCGGACAGCATGACAGCAGAACAATTTGACGAGCTTGCCCAAGCGATCATTGAATAAACCATGATGGGTTTCTCATCAAATATTGCCGGTCTGGTGGAGGCTGCTTCTCAACAGATCAAAGCAGCCAGCTGCTGTATCGCGATGACTGGGGCAGGAATTTCAACTCCCTCAGGGATCCCTGATTTTCGTTCAACCAGCAGCGGGCTCTGGACCAAACATGCCCCCATGGAAGTCGCCTCTTTATCCGCGTTTCGTCAGCACCCGGAACGTTTTTTTAATTGGCTGCAGCCGTTTGTTAAAACCCTGGTTGAAGCGGAACCCAACCCCGCCCATCACTTCCTGGCCCGCCTGGAAGCTCACCGACACATTAAGCAAGTGGTTACTCAAAACATTGATGCGCTGCACCAAAGGGCAGGGTCAATGGATGTGGTTGAAGTGCACGGCACCTACCAGACCCTGACCTGTCCAGGGTGCAACCGGCAGATAAATGCCAGTAAAAAAATGCTGGAGTCCTTAATAAACGAGGGAGTGCTTCCCCACTGCCCCAGCTGTGAAAAACTCCTGAAACCAGATGTAATCTTATTTGAAGAGCAGCTGCCCGCTCAGAAATGGAACCAGGCCAAAAAAGCAGCCAAAAAATGTGACCTGATGCTGGCCCTGGGGTCCTCCCTGACCGTCACTCCTGTCTCTACTCTCCCCCTGATTGCGTCCCAATCTGGAGCCAGCCTGATTATTATTAATCACACCTCTACGCCGCTTGACCCCCTGGCCGAGATCGTGATTCCCGGCGATTTGGCCGAGGTCCTTCCAGCAATTGCCAGAAAGGTTCTCAGTCATGACTGAATATAAACTCAGCACTCTTCTTGATCGCTACCAGAAACTGATTAATATCTCGATCGATCTGGGCTCAGAACTGGATCTCAATATCCTGCTGTCGAAAATCGTTCGGGCTGCTGCCGATGTATCCAATGCAGAAGAGGCATCCATCCTGATGTTTGACCCCAATAAAAACCAGCTGTATTTTCAGGCTGCTACCAATCTGGACTCTCATCTGAAACGGGGCTTAAAAGTACCCCTGGAGGGCAGCATCGCAGGCTGGATCATCCAACATCAAAAACCGCTCATCGTCGATGATCCTCAAAAGGATTCCCGCCACTTTGATTACATCGGCAAGATCACGGATATTCAGTGCCGCTCGCTGCTGGGAATCCCGCTGCTGACCAAAGGACATAAGATCGGTGTCCTGGAAGTGATCAATAAAAAAGATGGGGATTTCACCCAGGAAGATCAGGAGGTTCTGCTGGCCCTTGGCGCCCAGGCCTCAGTCGCCATTGAAAATTCCCGGTTGTTCCTGCAGTCAGACCTCATCGGGGAATTTGTCCACGAGATTCGCACTCCCTTATCTGCACTCAGCGCCGCTGCTCACCTTCTCAAGAATAAAAGAGTCCCTGAAGAACAAAAAATGAAGATGATAGAAATTCTCGAGGGAGAAATTGATGCGTTGGCGAAGATGTCCAGTTCTTTCCTGGACCTGGCTCGCCTGGAATCCGGCAGAAAGCAGTACAATGTCAAGGAGTTCGATATTCGAGATCTTCTGGTGGAATGTCATGATATCGTGGAAAATGAAGTCGAAGAACATCAGCTTGTTTTTTACCTGGAAATACCCGAGTCCCTCTCCCTCCCTAGGATCCGGGGGGACCGCCAGCAGCTGAAGCAGGCGCTTTTGAATCTCCTCAATAACGCGATCAAGTTCAACCAGGAAGGTGGAGAGATCCATCTCCAGGCTGAGGCGGATGAAAACACAATCGCCCTTAAAATCGCTGATACCGGACTGGGCATCCCGGAGGATTCCCTCTCCAAAATCTTTGAGAAGTTTTACCGGGTTCCTGCCCACAGAGAGCATGTGCCCGGGACAGGGTTAGGATTATCCGTCGTCAAACAGATCATCCAGGGCCACGGGGGAGAAATTCATGTTACCAGCGAAACAGGTCAAGGAACCACATTCATCATCCAGCTGCCAATAGATCTGATTTAATCATCCGGAGAAACCCCATTTCATGAAACAATCTCGGATACACGCTGTACTGGGCCTGGTGATCCTGGTCCTGGCCGGAATCGCTTATCATCAAGGAGGACTCCAGCAGTCAGCTTCGGGGTTCGGCCAGGGGATCCGGATCATGATCCGGGAGATCCCGCTCCTGGCAGCTGCCTTTCTCACAGCCGGGATGCTGCAGGCCCTGGTAAAAAAAGACCAAATCCGGCATTGGCTTGGTGAAGAATCAGGGCTCTCAGGGATCCTGCTGGGGTGCCTGGGGGGAGGACTCATCCCGGGAGGACCGTATGCATACTACCCGATTGCAGCCGCGCTGCTGAAGCAAGGCGCCGGCCTGGGTGTTTTGGTGGCCTTTGTCTTCGCGAAAAACCTCTGGTCGATTTCAAGATTACCGCTGGAGATCGCGATCCTGGGAACAACCATCACCTTTCGTCGGTATCTGGTTACCTTTCTGATCCCCCCCTTGATGGGGCTGCTGGGTGAAGCTCTCTTTGGACCGCTGATTAAAAAAATCCGCCGGGGGACCCCACAGTGAACACCGCCACCAGAATACTCTGGATCATCGCCCTGATCCTGCTGGGGTTTGGTTGGCGGGAAGGGAAGGATACCGTCAAGCGGGGAGCCAACTTTACCTGGGAAATCACCAAACGAAACGCTCTCGTGATCGTGCTCGCTTTCCTGATCGTAGGGTTTATTGAGATTCTATCGCCCACAGAAATTGTCCAGGCCTGGATTGGGCCGGGCTCAGGGTGGAAGGGATTGATTCTGGCGGAAATTGTGGGTCTCCTGCTGCCTGGCGGACCCTATGTCGTTTTCCCGCTGATTGCCATCCTGGCGGAATCCGGGGCGAGTCTGGCCTCTGTGGTCACCCTGGTCACCAGCTGGTCAACCCAATCACTCCTTACGGTCAGTTTTGAGCTTCCTTTCATGGGGTGGCGGTTCACAGTGATCCGATGGTCAATGGGGTTGCTGATCCCTCTCACTGCAGGGCTGCTCACCCAGCTGATTTGGGGGTAGCTCCAGACTGGCAGGGCAGATTTTCCACCAACTTTTTCACCAATCCAGGGCCCTGATAAACCAAACCGGTGTAAATCTGTATCAAATCCGCGCCTGCTGCGAACTTCTCCCGGGCAGACTGGATGGAATCAATTCCCCCTACTCCGATAATTGGAAGCTGTCCGCGGGTGCGTGCAGCAATCCGCCGGATCATGCGGGTTGACCGCTCCCGAAGCGGGAGCCCACTCAACCCCCCTGCCTCCCTGGCAGCTTCTCCAGTCACCCCCTCCCTGGAGAGGGTCGTATTGGTGGCGATCACACCGTCCGCTCCCCCTGCAATGAGGGCCTCCAGGGCATCATCCAGCTCCTGGTCAGTCAGGTCCGGGGAAAGCTTAACCACAATCGGCAAACTCCCCTCCCCTTCCTTCATCAGCAGGTCCCTCTCCCGGGCCAGGGAGCTGACCAGCTCTTCTAAATGCTCCCGGGCCTGAAGCCTTCTTAACCCTTCGGTATTTGGGGAGCTGACGTTAACAGCATAGTAATCAACTTTCCTCTGGAAGGTCTGCAGCAGCTGAAGGTAATCGCCCACCGCAGCCTGATTTGAGGTCTGTTTGTTTTTTCCAATATTTAAACCCAGAATGAAATCCCGGTTTGACCGGTCAGCCTCCTGACGCTCAAGTTGATCAACCAGAAAAGATGCCCCTTTTCCAGGAAACCCCATCCGGTTAATCAGGGCCTGCCGGTCCGGTATTCGAAAAATTCGGGGTTTTGCGTTTCCTGGTTGGGCTACGGGTGTCACCGTCCCTAATTCCAGGTGGCCGAACCCCAGGGCTGCCAGCCCCCGCCAGCTTTGCCCATCTTTATCATACCCCGCTGCTAATCCAACGGGATTTGGAAAATGCAAGCCCATCAGCTGGACCGGAACTGAGCGGCTGGGTTGAAATAATTTTTTTAAGAACAGTCGGATGGGGGGGAGAGACCCCGCCATCCGCAACAAACCCACGGTCAAGGCATGAGCCTGTTCAGGTTCCAGGCGGAAAATCAACGGTCGGATACTTCTATACACAGCGCTCCTTTTCCATCCCCTCCGGAAACATCCCGGTCATGAACCCGGAGCGTCCCCTAAATACCGCTCCACCATCTCTATCTTATCCTTCTCTACCAGCTTCTCCGATTTGTAGAAATCCAGCAGCTCATCCAGCGCCAGAAAGGCATGCAGCCGCAGTCCCATCTCCAGTAATGCTTCCTGAGCATTGCGGCTCCGATCAATCAAAACAACGATGTCTTCTACCTGGAGGCCGTGGTTCTGCAATCGGTTGATCACTTCCAGCTTACTCTCACCCGTGGTGATTAAATCATCCAGGATCACAGCCCGATCGCCTGGCTCGAAAAGCCCTTCAATCTCAGCTGTCGTGCCATATTCCTTGACCTCCTTCCGGGGATAAATCATCGGCCAGGCGCCAAGGATGCCCACAGCGGTCGTGATTGGCAGTGCCGCGTAAGGCAGAGCAGCCAGGTGGTCAAAGGTAAGATTTGTTAGGATCTGCCTGTAAGCGGCGGCTACCCGGGTCAGGAAAGCAGGTGAGGCGGGAAGACGGCGGAGATCAATATACACCGGTGAGTGCTGTCCAGATTTCAATTGGAAATCACCAAACTGCAGACAGCCCAGGTCAAGCAGTCCCCGGGCGATCTCCCTCTGCAGACTTGATAGGGACGGCACCCGTCGGGAGGGAAGGGCTTCGCTTTTGTTGAGCAGAGCGCTTCGAACCCGATTAATTTCATCCCGCAGCTGCTGAGCCGAACGGCCCGGATTTTCAGCCCGGGCAATCGCCCGGGACACCGGGATCAGCATCCCCAGGCCATCAGCGCGGAGCCCTTCTTGCAGCGCCCGGGGGAGATTTCCTCCCTGCGGACCGATCCCAGGGGCCAGAATCCAGATCTCCTCATCCTGACTGCGAACTGCCGCCAGCGCCTCCAGCTGGGTCGCCCCGATCACCAGGCCAAGATTCCTTCCTTGATTCCAGGTACGGACTGCCCCGGCCACAGCCTGGTAAAGCGGTTGATCCTGAGCAGCGATTGGAAGATCCTGGAAATCTCCTGCGCCTGCATTTGACGTCTTGCAGAGCACGAAGGCTCCTTTCTCAGGATAGTCAAGAAATGGCTCAATGGCATCCTTCCCGAGATAAGGATTCAAGGTGACTGCATCTGCCTTCAAGGACTCGAATGCCGAGGCGGCGTAGGCCCGGGCTGTGGAGGAGATATCCCCCCGTTTGAAATCCAAAATAACCGGGATCTCCTTTGGAATCAGCTGGATCACATCCTTCAACGCCTCGAATCCCTCCTGACCCAATGCTTCAAAGAAGGCTGCGTTCGGTTTATACGCTGCAGCAACTTCCCGTGTCTGCTTGATGATCGCCGAACAGAAATCAAACGCCGCTGACCCGCTGGGGTGGTCCAGATCCTCAGGATGGGGATCTAACCCGATACACAAGAGCGAATCAATCTGCTCCACCCTGCTTTCTAATTGCTCAAAAAATGTACTCATACGCACCCCTGCTAAAATCAAGCTTTGCCTAAAACCATCGCCAAAAGGGCCATTCTTACATACATCCCATATTCCATCTGCCGGAAATAAGCTGCCCGGGGATCATCATCCAGCTCCATGCTGATCTCCCCCACCCTGGGGAGAGGGTGCATCAGGACCAGGTTGTCTTTGCCTTTTTTCAGCGTTTCAGGGTTGATGATATAGGTTCCTTTGACCTCCTCATACTGCTTCGGATCCTCAAAGCGTTCTTTCTGGACCCGGGTGACATAGAGGACATCCGTGTCGGGTAATGGTTCCTCTAATCCAAGATATTCCTGGTGGGAGATATTTTTTTCCTTCAACTCTGCAAAGATTTCTTCTGGCAGCTGCAGAATATCCGGGGAGACGAAGTTCAGGTGAACGTCGTACAGCGAAAGCAGGCGGGAAAGGGAATGGACTGTCCTCCCATATTTGAGATCTCCCAGCATGGTCACCGTCAGCCCATCTACTTCCCCCCTTTCCTCAATAATTGTAAACAAATCCAAAAGAGCCTGCGTGGGATGCTCTCCAATGCCATCCCCAGCGTTGATAATCGGCTTCCGGGCATATTCAGCGGCCATTACTGAAGCGCCAACTTCAGGATGCCTGAGAACAATCACATCGGAATAGCATTCCAAGGACCGAATGGTATCTGGGAGGGATTCTCCTTTTGCGACGGAAGAATATTTCACCTCATTAATTGGGATCACACTGCCGCCCAAGCGCTCCATAGCTGCTGTGAAGGAAGATGCTGTCCGGGTGGATGGTTCATAAAACAGGTTTGCGAGGATTTTCCCCTTCAAGAGATCAAAGGTTCCAATCCTTTCCACCATAGCCCGCATTTCATGGGCCACCTCAAAAATATACCTCAAATCCTCCCGGGAAAACTGCTTCACGGAGAGGATTGATTTTCCATACCAGGGAGCGGTCCGCTGATCTCCAAAAGGCAGGTGAGGGCTGGATGAGGCACTGTGTTCAGATAAGATCATTTTTCCTCCTTGAGTACTCTTTTAATCATAGAATAGGACTTTTTTCAGCTTGAGAGCATTTTCCAGAACCAGGTTTAGCAAGTATCTCCCCATCTTGAAAGACTGTTTCCCCCCGTAATACAACCCGCCGTATCCGTCCCTGAACGGGATACCCTTCAAAAGGTGTCCAGCGGCACCTGGTGAACTGCTCTGTCCCGGTAATCGTGTATCTCGCGTCCGGGTCAATCTCCACCCAGGTCTCCGGAGACTCGGGGAGGCAAAAGATTTGGCGGGGATTTTGAACCATTTTCCGCTGAATATCTTCCAGGCTCAGGCGGCCCTGCTGAACCGCCGTCAGCAGCAGGGGCAAAGCGGTCTCCAACCCTGGAAACCCGGGCGGGGGAGAGCTTCCTTCTTTCTCGCTCAGGGTATGGGGTGCATGATCCGTGGCAATGCAATCGATCACATCCAGGTTGTTCCATAATGCTTGCTGGTCCTCCCGGGTTCCCAGCACAGGGCGGACCTCAGCTCTGCCCTTCCCAATGGATTTGATATCTGCCTCGGAAAGGAATAAGTGGTGGGGAGTCACCTCACAGGTAACTTGAAATCCGCGCTCTTTGGCCCTCCGAATCAGCAGGATCTCCTCTTTTCTGGAGACATGGCAAACGTGGATCGGCCGCTGGTAAACCGCTCCTAATGAGAGAAAGGCAGCGAGGGTTTTTTGTTCTGCATGAGCAGCAATCGGTTTGTTTTTTGGCCAATACTGAAAATGCTCCATCCAATCGCTCAAATTCCTGAGAAGCAGCGGACCAAATGTCGCATCCAGATACATTTTTAAGCCTGCCGAGAGCTGGGCAACGCCAGACACCGCCCTGGCATTATTCTCAGCAGCCCCAAGATAAATCCCGTAATCACAATGGGCTTTCTTTCTGGCTGCCTTCAGGGTAAGTTCGAATGCCTTCCGGTCCACAATGGGAGGGGTTGTATTCGGCATCGCCAGCACTGTGGTGATCCCCCCAGCCAAAGCTGCGGCAGTGCCGGATGCAAAATCTTCTTTGTATGTCGCTCCTGGCTCCCTGAGGTGGACATGGCAATCAACCAGCCCCGGCAGACTTATCATGGACGCCCTCCCATGGAACTGGGTAGTGTAAAGTTAATACTTCAGAAAACCACCGGTGACTATATAAAAAAAAAGCCACCAGCGTGGCTCTATTCTGTGGAGAAAAAAAACGCCCAGAGGAGTGGGTCCCTTCCAGACGTTGATTTTTCTTTGGGATTATTGTTCTTGCTTTCATACTAAGTTATCATTCTAACCAAAGATGTTTTTTTTTGCAAGCCCCC
>CAZUMA010000040.1:0-26685 GCA_964621835.1 uncultured Anaerolineales bacterium
CTGTTGAAGTTCATTCCCAGTGTAGAACAGATGTTCTAGTTTGTCAAGCCCCACCTATGGGGGTGCCCTGACTGGGGTATCCCAGATAAGGCAGGTGCAAAAAAAATCAGCTGTGGATGGGAGGTTTCTCTGCTACAATAGGAAGAGAATTCAAACTCCATTCCAGCTCACCTATCAACCTACCGATGCAGCATATCTGGTCTCCCTGGCGAATGAAATACATTGAAGAATACTCCCGGGATGAAGAGTGTGTTTTTTGCAAGGCATTTCATGCCGAGGATTCCGATGAGAATCTGATTCTCTATCGGGGAACCAATGCATTTGTGATTATGAATCGATTCCCGTACACATCAGGCCATGTGATGGTGCTTCCGAACCAGCATCTGGCTGAACTGCCGGAAATCTCAAGGCAAACTCAAACCGAAATTATGAACCTGATCTCCCGGGCAGTAGAAGTCCTCAACCAGGTATATGATCCAGAAGGTTTCAACATCGGTTTGAACCTGGGTGCGGCTGCAGGAGCGGGGATTCCCAAACACCTGCACTGGCATGTGGTTCCTCGCTGGAGAGGAGATACCAATTTTATTTCATCGATCGGGGGAACCCGGGTGATCCCGGAAGCGCTGACAGTGAGCTATCGAAAGATCCTAAAAGCTTGGGGCGAAGTGTAGGCTGGTCAGTTCGTGGAAGTAGGTAGGATAAATTCGATTTTTTCGATAAAAGAGTAAAATATTCAGCCAGGTGCGCCGGGATTGTCATCGCGGACGCGATCGGCGGTTAATGACAAATCGATTCTCTCATCAGGAGGTTGCGTTCCAATGGAGAACACTGTACCCGTGCTGCTCAGTGCCGTCCGCACTCCCTCTGGAAGTTTTCAAGGATCACTCAGCCATTTACCCGCGCCTGAGATGGGAGCGCTGGTGGTTAAAGAGGCGGTCGCCAGAGCCCGGATTGATGATCCTGCAGCCATCCAGGAAGTGATTATGGGCAACGTTGTCTCAGCCGGTTTGGGGCAAAATCCTGCCCGGCAATCAGCGATTTATGGGGACCTGCCCCCATCTGTGGGGGCTTATACAGTGAACAAGGTTTGTGGATCCGGGTTGAAAGCAGTGATGCTGGCTGCGCAGGGTATTCAGCTCGGGGAGGGGGACCTTTTTGTGGCTGGAGGGATGGAATCCATGAGTCGGGCGCCATTTTTGGTTGAAGGACGGACCGGCAATCTCCGCTTTGGCCACGTGGAGATGAAGGATGCCCTGCTCCATGATGGGCTCTGGGATCCGTTTGAGGATTGGGGAATGGGTAACGCAGCGGAGTTCATTGCTGATGAATACGGGATCACCCGGGATGAGATGGATGCATATGCATACGGCAGTCATCAGAAAGCGTTAGCCGCAATCGAGGCGGGAAAATTCACAGAGGAGATCGTCCCGATCAAGGTTCCCGAAAGGAAAGGTCAGGTCCGCATTTTTGAAACTGACGAAACTCCCCGACCGGATACCACCCCGGAAGCACTGGCAAAGCTTCCCCCGGCTTTTGTCCCAGGGGGGAAAGTGACAGCGGGCAACTCCCCGGGCCTGAACGATGGCGCATCTGCCCTGGTGGTGGCCAGCCTGAAGAAAGCGGAATCCCTTGGGGTGGCTCCATTGGCCCGGATTGTGGGATCCACTTATGCGGCGGTGGAACCAAAGTTCATTTTTTACGCGCCAGCAATCGCGCTGCCAAATTTGCTGGAGAAGGTCGGTTGGTCGATGAAGGATGTTGATCTGATCGAGTTGAATGAAGCGTTTGCCGCCCAGGTGCTGGCAGATGGAAAAGCACTCGCGGATCAGGGCTGGGACTGGGAAAAAGTCAATGTGCATGGAGGGGCGATTGCCCTTGGACACCCGATTGGAGCCAGCGGCGCGCGTGTGCTGACGACGTTGATCTATGCCCTCAAAGATCGAGGATTAACACGGGGTGTGGCCTCCCTCTGCTTGGGGGGCGCGGAAGCGGTGGCAATGGCGGTGGAAATCATCTGAGGTCCATGCTGCTTTGAAGGAGGTTTGTATGGCTGTTGAATCCATCTTTGTTGTTGGGGCCGGTACCATGGGTCAAGGGATTGCCCAGACAGCTGCAGTTTCCGATTTTCAGGTGATCTTGATGGATATTGACCCGGATCAGTTGGAGCGGGCAAAAAATGCTGTGGCATCCTCTGTCGAGAAGTTGTTCGCCAAAGAAAAAATCTCTGCGCAAGCCAGGGATGCTGCGCTGAGTTTGGAGACAACCACCGACCTTTCAGGGGCAGCCGAGGCGGATCTGGTTATTGAAGCCGTGGTAGAAGAAGCGGCCCTGAAGGAGAAGGTTTTTTCCGAACTGGAGGAGATCACCCCGGAAAAGACGATTTTGGCTTCCAATACTTCCTCCATCAGCATTACTCAACTGGGTGCTGCAACCGCCCGTCCGGATCAGGTGGTTGGGATGCACTTTATGAATCCGGTTCCCCTGATGCGCCTGGTCGAGGTGATCCGCGGGTTGGATACTTCAGAGAAGGCGGTAGACGCTGTCCTTGAGGCAGCCAAAGCGATGGGGAAAGTGCCCATTGAATCCGCAGATTCCCCGGGATTTATCTCCAACAGACTTTTATGCCCCATGATTAATGAAGCCATTTTCGCCCTGCAGGAGAACGTGGGAACGCCGGAGGGAATTGACCAGGTAATGGTGCTGGGCATGAATCACCCCCTCGGCCCATTGGCCCTGGCAGATTTAATAGGACTTGATGTGGTGTTATCTGTGATGGAAGTGCTTCAAGCAGACCTGGGAGAGGATAAATATCGCCCGGCATATCTGCTGCGGAAAATGGTGGCCGCAGGACACCTGGGACGAAAGTCCGGCCGTGGTTTTTATGATTATTAGAAGTGCCTGAATTTTTTCTGGCTGGGAGAGGTAATCCGCTTGAAGGAGGTGCAGTGATGCGCGTTGCCATACACGAAATGGATATTGAGGATTATGATGCCGTTTATCAGCTGTGGGAGATGAGTGACAATATCGGTCTCAGCAAGGCGGATTCCCGCTATAGCATTACGAAATTCTTGGAGCGCAATCCAGGGATGAGCTACACAGCCTGGAAAAACGACATTCTGGTTGGGGCGGTTCTCTGCGGGCATGATGGACGCCGCGGATACATCCATCATTTGATGGTCCATCCGGATCACAGGCGGGAAGGAATCGGGAAATCCCTTGTCAGCCGCTGTATGTATGCCCTGACCAGGATTGGAATCCAAAAATGTCACTTATTTATTTTTGAAGATAATCTCAGCGGGACTAAATTCTGGGAGAATCTGGGGTGGACTAAGCGGGTGGAGCTGACCATGATGTCCCAGGAAATCCATTAACTCAGAGGAAACTCGATCTACACAACGTTTCCCACAGCTCTGCATCCCCCGGGATTTTTTTTCCGGGCTGATCACCTACTCCAGCAGCTCAAGGAACGTGCTGCGGACCAGCTGAGGATCAGCCTTGCCGCCAGTTTCCTGCATTGCCTGCCCAATAAACCAGCCAATCAGGCTGTCTTTTCCCTGTTGATACTGCCCGACCTGGTCCGGATTCTTCTCGATGATTTCTTTGCAGACCCCCTGGATCTGGCCGGCATCGGTCAGCTGCGCCAGTCCCTTGCTTTCAACAATATCAGCAGGATCCAGGTCATTCTTCTGGACCATCCGGATCAGGTCTTTTGCAGTGGGGGGATTGAGCGTGCTGTTGTCCAGCATCCTGAGGATGGCTGCCAAGCGGTCTGGCGTTAGGGCGAGCTCGTGGGCGGGAAGATTGAGTTCATTCATCAATCCCATCACTTCATTGATGACCCAGTTGGCAGCCTGTTTTGGTTCTCCTTTGTAGGAGTCAAAGGTGCTTTCAAAATAATCTGCCAGCGGCTTTTCGCTGGTGAGGATTTCAGCATCCCGGCTTGGGAGATGGTATTCTTCAGCCAGGCGCTGCTGGCGTGCCAACGGAAGTTCAGGCAGGCTGCTGAGGATAGTTTGGATTTGTTCCTGATCCAGTTTCACCGGCAGCAGATCCGGCTCGCGGAAATACCGATAATCGGCTTCCGTTTCCTTTGAGCGCATTTTTGAGAGGGTCTGATTGTCTTCATCCCAATCAAGGGTCCAAGATTCAATGGTCTGTCCACGGTCCACCGCTTTGATCTGTCGTTTGATTTCCGTATTGATGGCATCCCGGACGTGTTCAATGGAATTCACATTCTTGATCTCGGTTTTGGGATTAAGGATAGTTTCCCCGGTTTTGCGGATCGAGACATTGGCATCAAACCGCAAATGACCCTTTTCCATATCCGCCTCAGAAACCCCGATCCAGCGGGTGAGCTGGCGCAGTCGCTTGATGAACTCTGCGGCTTCATCCGCAGAACGCAGGTCCGGCCCGGTTACCATCTCCACCAGGGGGACACCGCAGCGGTTGTAGTCCAGCAAACGATGACCCGGTTTGTGGATGGTTTTTCCGGCGTCTTCCTCAATATGGAGTTTCTCCAGGGTGACGGTCCTTGTCGATCCGTTTTCCAGGGGTATCTCCAGGTACCCTCCGGTCGCCAGCGGCATATCGTACTGGGAGATTTGATATCCTTTTGGGAGATCCGGGTAAAAATAATTCTTCCGATCGAAGAAGGAAACGGTCTGAATGTCTGCGTTCATGGCTCTGGCCAGCAGCACTGCCTTTTCAATCACCTTTTGATTGGGAACCGGCAGCACCCCGGGTTGACCGGTGCAAACCGGGCAGATGTTCGCATTGGGCGGATCCGCCCAGGAATCGGCTTTACAGGAGCAAAAGATTTTACTTTCCGTGTTCAGCTGGATGTGTATTTCCAGACCGATGACAGCTTCATAGCTAGACATAAGGGATGCTTCTTTCTGATTGGTTTTTTTCAGTTCCCTTATTTGTACCATAGATTGCCGCCCTGCGGGACGGCAGGATGATAGCCGGATATGGAACCTGGACATTGTCCTTGGACAAACGCCTTGCAGTGGGTATAATCAATACTATGAAAATCTCCCCCTCGGTTCAGATAGCCTTTGCCATTTTGTTGCTGCTGGCCGGTCTGACCATTACTCTCGGCAGTATACCCGTGAGCGCTGCCCCGGCTCCTCAATTGACAACCTTTGTCACCCCCACTCCCGGGACTGATGGGCGGATCATTTATGTCGTTCAAGAGGGGGATACGCTGTGGCGGATTGCAGCCATTGCCGGGATGAATGTGGCAGACCTGCGCGATCTGAATAATCTTGATCCCGATGATATTGTTTTCCCTGGGCAGCAGTTGTTCCTGGGGACCGGGGGGCCGGCTGTCCAGGATTCCCCGGAGGTCTCAGAAGCTACTCCGACACCCCAAGAACCCACTCAAACCCCTGTACCCGGGACAGGGACCTTATGTGTGCTTCTTTTTGAGGATGTCAATGGAGATAGCATGCGCCAGGAGGAGGAGATCTCCCTGGGTGGGGGGGCGTTGAATATCAGCAACCGGGATGGATCGGTTTCCATAACTGCCGATACCCCGGAGCATAATCCGGATCCCCTGGTGGATGACTATTACTGCCTGGAGGAATTGATGGAGGGGGAATACAATGTCAGTGTGGCCATCCCCGAGGGCTACAATCCGACAACGGTCCTGAATGTTGCCCTCGACCTGGAAGCCGGCGACACAACCTATCTCACCTTTGGGGCGCAAGCCGGATCTGTTGTCATTGAGGAGGAGGAAATTCTCCCGGAAAGCACGGGAGGAACTCCCTTGCTGGGTGTGATTGGACTGGTGATGCTGATTGGAGGAATTGGGTTAGGGGTTTATACCGTCTGGTTCCGCCGATAATCCGGCGGTTCTTCTCTTGTTCCTGTTTTCTGGTAGAAATTAATTAGAGTACCCTTCCGGGTGGGACCGGTGCCATTCCCAGGCACTGGCAATGATGTCATGGAGGCTGGGGATCTGCGGTTCCCAACCCAGTTCATTTTTGATTAAATCAGAGGAAGCGACCAGGCGGGGGGAATCGCCCGGGCGGCGCGGGCTTTCCACTGCGGGGATGGGGTGGCCGGTGATTTCCCGGGCAGTCTGGATCACTTCTCGGACGGAGTATCCCCGCCCATTGCCCAGGTTGTAGATCAGCTTTTCCTGATTTTGAAGGGCTTCTAATGCCAGCAGGTGAGCGGAGACCAGGTCGAGGATGTGGATATAATCCCGGATACAGGTCCCATCCGGAGTGGGGTAATCCGTGCCAAAGATCTTGATCTCAGCCCGCTGCTCAAGGGCGACCTGAAGGACCAGGGGGATCAAATGGGATTCGGGTTGGTGGGCTTCGCCCTGGTCTGGCAACCCCCCGGCAGCATTGAAATACCGCAAGGCTGCATACCGCAGCCCGTGGATCTTATGGTAGAAATCCAGCACTTCTTCAATCATCAATTTTGTATGACCATATACATTCACAGGACCTAGAGGGGCGTCCTCGGATAACGGTTGGTTGCTGGACTGGTAGACAGCAGCGGTCGAAGAAAGCACGAAATGGGGAATCCCGGCCTGGACAGCGCTCTCAATCAGGTTGATTGAGTTGAAAAGATTGTTCTGGTAGTACTTGTGGGGATTGTTCATGCTCTCTCCCGCTTCGATGAAGGCGGCAAAATGCATGATCGCTTGATAGGAGCTGGATTGGAGAGATCTCCGCAGAGTCGTCAGGTCAGCCAGGTCCCCCTCGATGAATTCCGCTTGAGGGGGGATGGCTGCTCGATGTCCGGTGACCAGGGAATCATAGATTGTGACCTGATGGCCGACCTTGATCAGTTCTCGGGCGGCCATGGAGCCGATATAACCCGCGCCGCCGGTGATAAAAATTCTCATAGTTTGCTTTATCCCTACTGGAAAAACTCAGCCTAAGTATACCCCAGTCTTTTTCTTAGTGACCGTCAGCTTGCCTGTTTTCGGCTGATGAGATTCTGAAAGCGCTTCCGGTCTATGACAGCGCGGTGGTGTTTCCCTGCCCCCAGGGTTTCCCATTCATCTTCTGCCGTAACTTTAAAGCAAAGGCGGTTGTGGTCGATTTCCAGAAGTTCAGCTTGAACACGGATCTGTGCATGCAGGGGCGCTGCTGCCAGATGGCGGATGTCAACCGCGATCCCGACGCTCAACAGACCTTCCGGCAGCCGTTCCTCCAGCAGCCGGTGGGCGACCTGTTCCATAAAGGATATCATCGATGGCGTGCTCAGGACCCGGGAATCTCCGCTGCCGATGTGGTAGGCAGTATGGTCCTCCCCCACTAAAAAGGTCTCTTCACGTCTCTCTCCGGGATGATAAGTTTTATTGATCCATTCGGACAGTTCAGATAATTCCATCACGTTTCCTCCGGTTTTCAATGTTGTACTCTCAAGCCGCTGCCCACCAGTCCCTGCCTTCCCGGAAACCAAATTCCTGCAGCTTTTGGCGGATTAATGGGCGTGCTTTCCTTGCCCGCACAGCTGTGAGCAGGATCGGGTTGTGGTAATTTTTCCAGAGTGCAGGCAGGTCTTCTCGAGCCAGGACCGGTTTTCCCCTCCGGGTGCTGCCGATCTTTTTGGGGTCAATATCGATAAACGCTGCCACCGGCAGTCCCTCCCGGATGAGATGTTTGCTCAACCTCCGGCCGGTCATCCCTGCCCCCCAGATGATCACCGTATCCCGGTTCCTGGCTGGTCCCCGGGCTAAATAGTGCGCTTTTACACGGAGAAAGTTTTTCACCGAATACCTGCTGTCCTGATGGGTCAATCGACCGGGATGCTCCCGCCACGCTAAGAGGATCTCGGGAATTTTTGCGAATTGGTTTCCTGCCAGGTGCAGCCGGAGCCAGAGGTCATAATCCTCAGGCCAGCCATGATCCTGGTACCCCCCGGCCTCCTGGATGACTTGCTTCCGGAACATGGTGCTCGGGTTCGCCAGGGGGCTTTCAATATAGATCTCTCGGGCGATATCCTCAGGGCTGACCAGGGAGTTCAACCAGTCGTAATAAAGCTGAAACCCTTGCCCCACCTGGTGGGCTGGAAATCCCTCAACAAGGGATCCGACCACAGCAATCTCAGGGTGCTGTTTGAGAAATGCTGTTTGCAGCTTCAATCGGTTCGGATGGGTGCGGTCATCCGCATCCATCCGGGCGATAAACTGGCCCTGGCAGTGCTCCAGTCCCTGATTGGAGACCGCGATAATTCCCTGGTGATCCTGCTGAAAAACCTTCAGCCTGTTGTCCAGACTGGACCAGGATTCCAGGATGGCCAGGGTCTGGTCGGTGGAGCCGTCATCGACCGCGATGATCTCAAAATCCGGATGGGTTTGGGTGGTGAGGGATTGAAGGGCTTCGGCAACCGTTTCTTCAGCGTTATAACAGGGAAGCAATACGGATACTTCTGGCATGGTCAATCAGGATCTTGATCGGGATGGAATAGGTCCGCTGCCAGCTTGTTTAACTCCTCGATTTCTTCTTTTGGAGTTTTGCTGACCTCCCAGTACTGGTTGAGCAGCTCTTCCGGCGTGAGACTGCCGACTGCGGTGTCTGGTGACAGCCGCAGCCGCTGTTCCATCCTGGGTTGTTTTACAAGATGGAACTCGAAGGCGTCCTCACAGTAACCTTCCAGAGCGTTTTCATCGATCAAGGGGTCCCAGGAGCGGGGATATTCCAACACCAAACGGAAGATGCTGCCCCTCAACACTTCCTGTTCAGGCAGCTGGTCTATGATCCCTGCAGTCAGGTCTGTTTTCGAGTCTAATACCAGTGAGATATCAAGATAGTTCCTGAGGTTTGAAAGCGGACGCCACTGGAACTCTGTCCTGCCGCGTTCAATCTCCGCAATGATAAAAAATTTTTCCTGGGCTGCTTCCCCAAAATCGACCCGTTCAATGGATCCTGGATAGATGACTGGAGGATGCTGGTCTGGATGAAGATTTTGTGGTTTGTGGATATGACCCAGGGCAACATAATCCAGCCGGGAATCGACGACCAGGTTAAAAGGGATTAATGGATCGGTTCCCAATGATACAGCTCGTTCTCCACCAAAGGTTGCCCCCTCCACAGAGGCGTGAGCAACCAGGATGGTAGGGAGGTCCGGGTCAGCACTGCTGAGCCAGCCCTCTAACAAATTGGTGAGATATTCCTTGTATGCCGGATGAAGGGTGTCCAGGTCCCGGGTGGACAGTTCCAGCTGATGAGCAATTTCCGAGCGGGAGATCCAGGGCAGGGCAAGCAGCTGCATATTCAGCTCTTTGTCATCTGGGCCAAGGTCTGTAAGATCTTGCTTGTCCAGAAAAACTGGCTGGTCTAAAATCCTTACGTGCGGCACCTGCAGGGTGGTGAATTCTGCCAGGGCGTGAGCTCTTCCCACTGCAGGGGAGATGTCGTGATTTCCCACCAGCAGCAGGGTAGGGATCTGCGCCTCAGAGAGCCGCATGATCCGCTGCCCCCACTCTCTTTGATAGGTGGGAGAGGGGTTGCGGTCTTTGTAGGCATCCCCGGCAAAAACTACACAGTCCACCTTTTCGGTGATGGCGGTGTCAATAATCTCATCCAGGGAGCGCAGGAAGTCCAGCACCCGGATCGGCAGCCCGCTTTCCGGATCCCGCTTACCGTACGTGGCGATATCGATATGGGCGTCAGCAAAATGCAGAATGCGCGGCATAAGGATATTTTCTCCGATGGGGGTTCGTGGGCGGATCAGTCTCGAAGGTGGGTTCTGCGCCTAAAGACCGAGACGAGCAATCTGGATCCATCCCGCATCAAAGTTCGGGTTGAGGTAGACAGATTGGTACAGGTCTCTTTTTGCCTGGGCGGTATCCCCCAGGGCATAATACGCCAGTCCCCGCCAATACAGGGTTTCCTCCAGGGTGGGTTCGGCGATGGTCTCCAGGGTGAATTTGGCCAAGTTGATCACGTCCTGATAGCGACCGCTGTAATAATAGGCCATATACGGCCAGGTTTGATACCAGGTGATCCGGTAGGGTCGAACACCGTCGCTGTCAACAAGCTTTTCATATTGCTGGAAAGCGTTATCATAGGCTTCTGCTGCTTCCAGGTAGCGTTCCAATTTGACTAAGTTGGTGCCTTTATTAAACCAGGCGAAGAATCGATCGACCCCGCCCAGTGTTTCAATTTCTGCTTCCGCCCGATCCAGGGCATGGTGATAGGTCCAATCGGGGTCCTGCCAGGGGCCGATCAGCTCCAGGATTTCTGACTGTCGATCCGGGGGATACACGACAATCAATAAATAATTAAAGGATCGCCATCCTTCCAGATAGGTTTGGTAATCCACCCGCATATTTTTGCCGTTAACATTCTCCGGAGGATTTGAGTTCTGGACGATGAATTCCCCCTGCTCATCATCATATCCGGTGGTGAATAAATAATGGCCCATCCACCCCAAATCTCCGCGGTAATCCTCCTGGTATACTCCTTTTTCCACCAGGACCGGATACCCACTGGCAATCAGTTTCTTGATCAATTGCAGATTCCCCCCGTGGCGAACCAGGATATTGAAATTAGTTTCTTCTACGACAAAATCAATCATCTCTGATGGCATCACGTTTTTGTCTGTGCGACCGCGCTGGATAAAATCCAGGTCTGAATCTTTCACACCAGGCTTTATCACCCGGGCAATATCATCGCGATCCCCCTGCCAGCCCCAAAAATTCAGCGCCATGGCCAGGTTTACCGGGCCGCAGTAGTTCCACCGTTCATGCTGGTCGACGTACAGCACACCATCCAGGACGACTTTTTCCGGGAGCTCAACATCCTCCACTGTTGGGGTGGGGAGTTCCTCCTCCAGGATCTGTGTGCTGATCACAGGATCCTCGGTGGGATCCGGGGTGGGTGGGGTAGAAAGGGGCTCGAGGGTGGATGGAGTTGGCGTGCCAAGGGGAACAAAAACCGCCTCATCCGGGGGATTGAGGGCATAAATCAAACGTGTTTTGATGTCGTCAATCCGCCAGGACAATCGATTTTGAAGGAAGGGAATCTGGTAGAGCAGAACCGCCAGACCGATCAGGACAGGCACTGCCAGGACAGCAAACAACCAGTGACGTTTTTTCATAGCGTGGCAATTATATCATTCGAGAATGAGGGGGAGGTAAATAGATTGTAGAGACAAAAGCCCCGTCCTGCGGAAAACCTGCTCAAAGAGGTTCTTGGGATTGATCCTGCCCGTCAATCACCTGACGGGGTTTGGGGCCGTCCTGAGCGGGGCCAATGATTCCCTGGGAGGCCATCTGTTCGATCAACCGTGCTGCCCGGGTATAGCCGATGCGCAGGCGGCGCTGCAGCATGGAGATGGAGGCTCGATCCTCCTCCCGGATCAGGGCCACCGCCTTGTCCCATAAAGGATCCCGATTTTCATGCTCTTTCATCTCCTCAAACATTTCTTTTTGTTTGAGCGGGACACGGGGAAGGTGGACATCCGGCTGTCCATCGGCTGCTGTTTTCGCTTTTGGGGCCCGGATTTGTGCGGACAGGAAACGCCAATAACGTACCAACCGGTTGATTTCGTCATCCGAGACGAACACACCCTGCAGCCGCACCGGGGCTGCCGCGTCCGGAGACTGGAAGAGCATATCGCCCCGGCCCAGGAGTGTTTCAGCGCCCGGTTGGTCAAGTATCACGCGGCTGTCAACGCCCGAGGCGGTCGCAAAGGCAATCCGGGCCGGGAAGTTTGCTTTGATCAAACCTGTCACGACATTCGTGGAAGGTCTTTGGGTGGAGATGATCAGGTGAATCCCGGTGGCGCGGGCCAGCTGGGCTAATCGCGTGATTGCTTTTTCCGTTTCTGTAGGGGCCAGCATCATCAGGTCAGCCAGCTCGTCAATGATCACCAGCAGGTACGGCAGGGTTTGATCATCTTGATTTTTCATCTGTTGGTTGTAATCGCTGATATGCCTGGCTCCCGCTTTTGAAAACTTGTGATAACGCTGGTCCATCTCCCTGGAAACCCACTGCAGCACCCCGACAACCCGCTCCAGATCCACCACGACGGGAGCGAGCAGATGGGGAATACCATCGTACCCAGACAGCTCAACCCGTTTTGGATCGACCATGATCATCCGAAGTTGGTCAGGGGTGTTGTGGAGCAGAAAGCAGCAGATCAGGGCATTGACACAGACGGATTTTCCGGATCCTGTGGTGCCAGCAATCAGCAAATGCGGCATGCTGGTCAGGTCGGCAGTGAAGGCATTCCCGGATACGTCCCGCCCCAGGGCGAATTTAAGCGGACTCTTCAGTTTCTTAAATCCAGGACTTTGGATCAGGTCCCTGAGGGCCACCAGGGTGATTTCCTCATTGGGCACTTCAACACCGATATAACCTTTCCCCGGCACAGGGGCTTCCATGCGAATCCTTCTGGCAGCCAGGGCAAGGGCCAGGTCATCTGCCAGCGCAGTGATTTTGTTGACCCTCACCCGCCTTTTCCGGCCCCTGGATTCAACAAAATCGGGTTCAACCCCAAATTGAGTAATGGTCGGACCGCGATTGATCTCCACGACTGTTCCCGGAGCCCCGAATGACTCCAAAGTTTCCTCGATCACTTTTGCCCGATGCTGGTCAAATTCTTCATCTGGTTTGATATCCTCGCCGATATTGAGGATATCCGGAATATGCGGCAGGACCCAATCCAGATCTGGTGTGGTTTCCGGGATGACTGGAACCGCATCCGGTAGGACGGTTCGGGTTTCTTTGTGGGCCGGACGTTCAGGGATGGAGCGCTGCGGCTGCGGAGGTTCCTGCCGTTTTGGGAATAGCTTTTGACCGAGAGTTCCCAGTGCCTTGATAACATCTGGCACCCATTTGAAAAGGTCAAGAACAGGGGTGTCCAGGGAAAGGCTGAGGCTGATCAGGATCCAGGCAAACAGTGCAACCCCCGTTCCTCCAAGCCCAAAAACTGCTTGCAGTGGAGCCAGGATCAGCGCTCCGGCATATCCTCCTCCCAATCCCTGCTCAGCGACCAGGGTAGATGCGGTGAAATCAGTTGGGAAGGTAAGAAACTGCAAAGATGTCAGCAGCGCAAGGTAAAACAGGGTGAATCCAGCGCCGCGCTCGGGGGTAAACTCGGGCATGACGTCCAGGCGGCGGAGCAGCAGCCAGAGCCCAAAGCCAATCAAGATCAACGGAAGCAGATAGGATCCCCACCCAAGGCCTTTCTTCAGCCAACGGATTAATAACACCGCAATCTGGTTCGGGTTCGGGGAAAGCAAACCCAGCGCAGAAAGAATTCCCATCACCGTCAGCAGCAGACCAATCAGATCCGGTCGTCGATCGATGGGCTGAGGAGAGGGATCCGATGATTTATTGGGGGATTTTTTAGCCATAGATGGAGTGAGAACAATGGTGAATCTGACCGAATTATAGCACGAATGATCGCTTTTTCCGTGCTTGGGTGGGCAGAGGAGAACCTGTCGAACCTCCTTCTTCAGAGGCCCAACGGATGCGGTAAAATAGGGATGTTGATTTCACTCATCTCCAAGGATTTTGATTTGTTTGAACTGATCTTTCTAGGTACCAGCGCCTCGGCTCCCTCAGTCCACAGGGGGCTGACCTCCCAGGTTGTCCTACATAATCAGCATCGGTTCCTGATTGATGCGGGGGAGGGGACCCAGCGGCAGATCCTGAAGTCCGGGCTGGGCTTCAAGCGGCTGGACAAGATTCTGGTGACCCATGGCCATTTGGATCACATTCTCGGTTTGGGAGGGTTGTTATCCACCTTTGTCCGCTGGGAGGCGATGGATACCATCGAAATCAGTGGCGGAGCCCCTGCGCTGGAACGGATAGAAGAATTGCTTTTTGGGGTGGTATTGCGGGGAAAGTACCCCCCCGTTGAGATCATCTTCCAGGAATTAAAACCCGGGGAAATCTTCCAGGGAAGAGATTTTACCGTGAGTGCATTTCCGGTTTATCACCGTACCCCTGGATGCTTTGGATTTGTATTTGAAGAATACTCCCGCCGGCCATTCCTTCCAGAAAAAGCAGCGAAATTATCCGTCCCTCCCGGCCCCTGGCGGAAGGACCTGGTGGATGGAAAAACCGCGACTTTGCCCGATGGGCGGGAGATCCAACCGGATCAGGTCCTGGGGAAGCCGATCCCCGGAACGAAACTTGTCCATGTGGGGGATGCCGGTCGGACGGACAATCTTCTTGAAATCTCCCGGGATGCAGATGCGCTGGTGATTGAAGCAACCTACCTCGAAACCGAAAGAGAACTCGCAGAGGAATTTGGCCATCTGACTGCCCGTCAGTCCGCAGAACTGGCCCGGAGTGCGGGTGCGGGTGTCTTGCTGCTCACCCATATCTCCCGGCGATACCGGGAAGAAGAAGTGTTATCGGAAGCAAAAAGCATATTCCCGGATTGTTTCGTCGTTCGCGATTTTGATCATTTTCAGATCAAACGCGGGGAATGCCGGAAGATCTAGGAGCACCTAGAAATAGTTTGTCCCAATAATAGGATTCCCCCAGAAACAGAATCTTTACCGGTCCGGGGAATTTTTTCGCAAGCTCCGATATACCGCGGTCATAACAGTAAAGAACCCAACCCCGCTGAGACTGGCAAATAAATCGGTCAGGGAGAAGGTCCGGCTGGAGGAGTACCGCTGGAGCCACTCTTCCAGGATCACCAGCCCGCTGATCACCAGCATGGCGATTACCGGTGAGGCCTTGGTGGGAAGTGCCAGCACGAGAAGCGCAGCAGCAAAGCCAAAGAGCAGGAAGTGGCCTACTTTATCCCCCCAGGGATGGGCGTTTACAAAGGCAAACGTGTTTGGCTTCAGCGTGGCAATCAGGCTGAGCAGGGAGAGGAAGATAATAAATACCAGGGCAAGCAAACGCTGCCAGAGTTGGTTTGGGGGAGATCCATTCTTCATCTAAGATGTCCTTTTGACTTTGTCAGCGGCGGGAATTTGCCTGGAAGAAATCCCAGATGACGGGGGTAGCCTCTAGACTATTGGATGTTTTTCCCACCAACAGGGCTGGCAGTATGCTGTCTCCGCCAGGCCAGGCATGGCCCAGTCCCGCGATCAGATATGCTTCCAGCGTTGCGTTATTGCTGCAGGAGCGATAGCTGATTTTATAGACATCGTTGGATGGTTCCGTCTTACTCGGGATCGGATTACACGCCAGGCTCTCTGCCCAATATTGTAGATGGCCTGAAACAGGTGGTTTTTCTTTTTCAAATCTCCGGGGTTTGTTTTGAAAAATAAATCTTGGAACGCCTCCCTCCAAGGGGTTCAAGGGGTCGTCCATGCCCGTGATATACAGGAGGGATACGGGCTGTTCTAACTGGACGTTCTGATTCCATAATGCTCCAGCTACCGGGGCAATCGCTGAGAATTGATCCCCCATTTCTTCGCCAACCTGGAAAGCCATGCTGGCCCCATTTGAAAAACCGGTCGCGAAGATCATTTGGGGATCAATGGCCAGATTTTTTTCCAATTCCCCCAGGAGCTGAGAGATAAATTCAACCTCATCAACGCCCTGGTTGAATCGTCCGGAACCATCATTCCAGCGCTGCGGGTTGGTGAGAAAGCTGGCCTTCTTTGACGGGTCTGGGGGCAGTCCTTCCGGGAAGACCGCAAAAAAACAGCTCTCTTCAGCCTGCTTGATCCAGCCGGTCTCCTCGATCGCTGCTGCTGCTGTCCCGCCGCCTCCATGAAACATGAATACCACCGCTAGCGGGTCGCTTCCCACACATTCAGGTATATGGATCATGGCTGTGCGCTGATGGTTGTTGACCAAAAGTTGAAGGGAGTATGTTCCTGGAGATTCCCAATCCGGATCAGAGAGAATGGACGCCGGGGACCTGTTTTGATTGCAGCTGCTGAGGATTACCAGGGATAACCAAATCAGGATCTTTTTCATGTTTTGCGGGCGGTTTGCCGGCCAATCCACAAATCAATCAGCCCCATGATCAGCAGGGCAGGCCAGATCCAAACCAGGTCTGTAGTTAAAGGTGGGGGAGTGGAGGCGTCTGTTTTCTCAAAGGTGATTAAATGATAGCGGTCCTTTTCTGCAAGGAAATCCTCTACAGTTTCCGGTCCTCCCAGCTTTTCCCAGAATGATTTGAAGAGCGGGTTTTTTTCTACAAATCCAAACACTTGCTTCAGTTCCTCATCTGCTGTAATTCTTCGGGCTGCACACCGCTCTACCCCAGCAGCTGTTTGAAGTGTCACCCTGGGGTTGTTCTGGATGTTTCGATACCAATCTGACTCCGGCCAGGCGGCCATAATAAATATTTGTCCGTTGTAGTGATGGTATTCGACCACGGTCCTGCGGGGGAGTCCGGATTTCCTCCCGGTTGTGGTCAAAACTAAAAAGAGCTTTCCGATAATCGGGCCGAAACCAAGCCTCCATAAGAGGATGGGTGACTTCAAGGCGTATTTCAAAAGAGGATGATCAGGGTACGGAAGAAGCCTATCGGTTGGATTTTGGTCTTTCATGTCCTTAATCTTTCAGCGGATGCAGAAAATGGGGATCTGGTTTATTTTTTCCTGTCAGGGTTCTCAGGAAACCAGCCTTTCTCAACGCGTTCTACCTGCTCGTGCAGCTCCTGGATGCTCCATAAGGAGGCAAAACCGAATATCCCCGCAACCGCAGAAAGGATGGTGTTATTGAGAAACAGCGAGCCAGCGATGCTTCCCAATCCCACGACCAGGAAGACGGGCCAGATTCGGAATCCAAAATGGTATTCAGCTTTGATCACGATCGGATGAAAGATGCCGATAATCAGAAAAGCAGCCAAACCGATAACTCCACCTTGAATGTTCATAGCTTCTCCAAAATAGGGACTTGTTCTCTGCTGACCGTTACTGCTCGATGATTGATCGGATTCCCGCAGAACCTGCCTCGAGATCATTCCGGGAGATGATCCTTGAGGATTTCTGCTACAAGCTCACCCTGGACGGTTTTCCCCTGATCATTGAAATGCAGCCCGTCGCTGCGATAATATTCCGGGTGATCAATCACCGCTTGATAAAGATCGTTGATCAGGATGCCCTCGTCTTCCATAATCTCCCTTGCCGACCTGTTCCGCTCCACAACTCGTACGTTGAGTGCCCCTAAATTCGATAGATTATCCTCCAACCGGACAGGAGTAGTCATCCCCCAGATGATCGTTGCATCCGGTGCTTCTCTCGCAAGCAGCTTCACCAGATCCCGCAGCCCTTTCTCATATTCACTGAGGGTGTAATCCCAGCCGTGCAATCCATTGTTGATATGGATGATCTCAAATTGATAGCGGTTGAGAAGGATTTCCAATTCTGCGCGAAAATCGGGATTCCCGACAAATTTTGAAGTCGTGTATTTCCCGAGGTAGGTCTGGGAGCTGAGCTGGTCCTCAACATAGTCATAGTATCCATTGGTGATGGAATCCCCCACAAGCAGGATCCGGGGGAGTTCCTCACGATTGCTGTTGGAGATCCAGATCGTGCTCCAATCATTGCGCTCCGGTTTCACCGGTTCGTGGAGGCAGCCCGATGAGACCACCAGTACGATAAATAGCAGGCAAGCTGTCAACCAGCGTCTGATCATCCGTTTTCCTGGTTCCTTTTCTAATCGTTCCCTATCGTATCACGAGATTTGTAGATTTTGCAATCCCCTGAGAACGCCATGAAGCCAAATTAATGGGGGCAGCAGGGCGTCCACGCATGATGATGCTGGTTCCTGTAGGGATGTATTGGGCCTCCCCACTCCCGACCGCTGCTGATCATCGATGCGAGGAATCTCAACAAGATTACAGGGAGAAAGTTCCCGGCATTGTTCAGGGATCGTTTTGTTCTCCTGGTTGGGATCTTTCCCTGTCCCCCTCCCAGGAAGGACAGCTTGCTGGTAGCCCAGACTCTGCATCCTGGATGGACGCTGAAAGCTCCAATAAATTAAGGGCTTGTTTTTGTCCATTGGATAGCGTAGGTTGCCTCAACTTTCCCTTCCTGCCCTACCAGGCCATCGATTTTGATCCCGTAAAGGCTTTTTTCCTCAAACACGAAGGAAAACTGTCCTACGCCGCTTTGTCGAATGTGAATTGAATCGGTTCCCGATCCACGGGGCGTCCCCGGTTCCTCCCAAAAAATAAACATGGGACGCAGATAGATTGCGATCGTCCCGGATTGAATTTGAGCGTCATAGGAGACGGTGATCTCTTCTCCAGCTTCGGCGATGAACATGCTTCCGAGGCGGAATGGGTTGTCCTCCTCCGGGCCCCAGAAGGTTCCAGCGAGTTCATTCCCAATGAAGCTGCCCTGCTGCTGGTTGGAGAACACATACCATCCTCCCAATGAACTGAGGATGAGGACCAGGATTGGTATGACGCCGAGAAGCATTCCCATCCTCATTCTTGTCCTTTCTGAACAGGCCTGCAGGGTCTCTCCGGTTTCAGCAGCATCGGTCATCCCGACTTTCTCCTTGAGCCTGGCCAGGATCCGCTCGGCAGTCTGATTTTCTGGATCGATCCGGAGGACTTCTTCCAGGCAGTAGATTTGCTGGGTGGGGTGATCCACACACTTTGTCATCCACAACCAGGCCAGCTCATGATCGGGATCGGACTCAATCACCTGGTTGAGCAGTTGCTTTCCCAACAAGGAGTCCCCAGATTTGATTGCCTGAATGGCCTCTTGAAGCGTCGATGTCATCCTCACCTCTGGATGTGGTCAACTATCAGTAGCTGAGTTTTTTTGAAAGGAAACCGGGAGTATTATAGTTGAATTCCCAGTATCCCAAGAGGGAATTTTGCAGGATTTTGCTACAGGGAAAGCAGGTCTTTTTCCCAGGATTCAACCAGCCCGGGAATTTCGCCCTGGAGCAGGGAAACAAAAGCATTCAGTGATTTCCTGGCATCCCCCAGTGGATGGTAAAAGGCCTCCCAATTTTCGCTGTCTTCCCCGTCATGATTGGGGATAACGTACTGGAAAAGATGGGCCATCTGCAGTTCTGAAAAGGCGCTGTTGGCGCGCCTTTCGATATTCTCCAGGTCCGGGAGAGAAATCTCCCCCTTCTGTTTCCGGGTGCGGCGGAGCAGTTTTCGGCGCATCAGATCAGTCACAAGATCTGGCACTGAGACGGGAGGCTGAGCTGTTTTCAGATAGGATATTTCCTCCCCGGAGATGGGCGACAGGAAAACACTCAGCTTCTGGACGTCCTGGAGGGAGGGATGTCCGAGCATGCGGGTGGCGATGAAGGGATTTCCCTCGTACAGCACATCCCCGTTTGAAAGGTTTTCATGCAGCTGGTCCAGAGCCAGTGCCTGGAGATCTCCCCGGACTTCCATGAAGACAAAATTGTCCTGGTCTTTCAAGGCCCGGATCTCCTCACTGGAGCGGAAATGATACTGAACCCCATCGCGCTCCCCGGGCCGGGGGTCTCGATCGTTATATAAAACCAGCTGCTGGAAGTTTTGCCAGAGCTGGGGATAGATTCGAGAAAGGGCCGTCGTCAAAGGACTTTTCCCAGCGCAGGAGGGTCCTGAAAGAATTACCAATCGATTTGAGTGATGATTTTTCATAATTTGATCCTCTATGGTTGGGCGGGGACACGGCAGAAGCCGATTTATTTTTCAACCAGGCCGGGGCAGATAACTTTTTATGAACACGGCGTGGATCTGGACTGCTGAAAGCAGCAGGGAGGTCAAGAGACCAATTTTAACCTAGCGATTTCTCTTCCAATTTTCGCAATTGCCAGGATCATGCTGTCTGCTGGCCACTCAATATATTCCTGTTTCTGCAGTCCGAAAACCAAAAAAGAGCGCCGGCTTTTTATCCTGATGAAAAGAGCCCTCTCAACTCTGCGGCCATTCTGTTGATATGAGTGGCAGTCTATCCTTCTATAGGGATGAACGATTCTTGTTCCCGTGATCCTGTGAAGTGAGTACTCGAAAAAACCCAATTTCTCCCCGGATGGTCCCTGCTTGCTTGTTACGCGCCTCTGGGCATCAGAAAAGATCCCTGCCGCCTGTTGGAAATCTTGGAAATGGAGATTGAAGAAATCCAGATCCAAATCCAGCGCCTTTCGCGCTTGCGCTATGTTATTTTCAGGCGAAATCGACTACAGCGATGATGGTCTTGTCCACAGCGCAGGATGGCTGTGATTTCATGACGGTGGTGTTGATCCATTCCTTCATAGTCCTGCCCGAGGACTTGGGTCACCTTCCCCCCGACCGCATTATTCCAAAATCTTTTTAGAATATTCATATTCTTTGCCTGATTGATGAGGTAGTTTTCGATGTCACCGAGCAGGATCTGGAGGGACTCAGGTGGTCCTGGAAGATCGTTTATGGAATAGGGTCCCACTGCTGGCTGTCCAGGTGACCCAGCTGATGGGTGGGCAGATACCGGACCCCCTGATGGCCTTGAACGGAAATGTGGGTAGGGGGGAGCTGCCACTGTCCCTGATAACGGATTGCCCATCGAGCCCAGTCGGGAAATGCAGGATCTCCAGACCCCACAGGATCAATTCTGGAAATTTGCGCTCGGCCGAGAATCTCTCCCCGGAAAATCAAATAGATATAATCACCCGGTTCCGCCTTACTCGGCCGGAAGGTGAGCGGGATAAAATGGTCAGGCCTGGTGAGAATCCGGTGCACTTCCTGGGGATTTTTTTCTGCTGGGACTGTACGGGTGAAGCTTACCATCAATCTGGCTCCGGTGCATGTCTTTGAGAAGATCATCCCCGTCTTGATTGCCCTAAATCTGCCACTACCGCTTCTGCGTTCTCCGCGAAGCCCTGCTACAGACCCATTGCCGGGGCTTTTTCTAGATTGGGTACTGCCCGGACAGCCTGGCCAGGATCAATCAGGATCAAGTATTTGATTGATCAAATTGTACTTGAGCTTTCTCCAACAATCCCTGGGAGCAGATGATGGTCAAACTGATAACAAACTTTCAGGGTATGAGCATCTGCTGGTTGACGAGCCCCTCCAGGGCCGGGCCGATCATGGCCCCTGAGGCAATCAGGACACAACCGATCACAAACATAAAAATCAGCGGGGGAGCGAGGATGGCCCCGACTGCCCGTCCAGTGGTCATATCATGAACAACCTTGATAGCGCGGACACTTACAATCCAGCTAAAGATAGTGAGGCCCAATCCCAGCGGGCCCAAAATGCAGCTCGTAAACGGCAGCAGTGAACCAAGGGAGATCACTCCCCCAAGGATAGTAATTGGCACCTGGATCAGGGATCTGAGATATGCATGCGCGGTAAATGTTCCGGTGCCTCCAAAGAGACGGGCACCAAGATATTGTATTCCAACGGAGAGATAAAAGGAGATTGGAGTAAAGATCACTGTCCCGACCAGCAAACCCAAAAATAACAAGCCAAGATTAGGCAGCGGTTGGGTCAGGACCAGCTGTTCCTGAAGGGTTGAGATAATGTTTTGGAATTGGACAGATCCAGTAATGAGAAAAAGGAATACAGAGGCGATTGTATGAACAAGCACGGAGAGAAGCGTGTCGCCGCTGTTGGCGTACCGGACCTCTTTTTTAAAGAAGCTTTCACTCATTTTAAAGAGCTTGGTCCAAAGCCCCGCCAGTTCACCAAACGTGCGATCATATTCTGGTAGAGCTTCTGAGGGGGGGAGGTCCTCGGCGGCAAAGGCGATCTCTTTTTGATCCTTTCCAGTTTGACTGATTTTCGGTTCCTGGAAGGCAGGCTTTTTCTCCCGGCTCTGATCAGCAGGTTGAGATGTTTCAGAGATAATTGGGGAGGGTGCAGGTGGCTTTTCAGCCGGGGGAGGCGCTTTCTGACCCTCAAGTTTCCCAAGCAAATTGATTGCCTGCTGATTCTGGGGATTGATTGCCAGGACCCGGTTGAGGCACTTCTTCCTTTTTTCTGGATCTTTGACAGCCACTGCCAGCCAGAGCCAGGCCTGTTCATTTTCGGGATCAGAACGGAGTATTTCCATCAAAAGACGGCCCCCTTCAGCCTTCTTCCCTGCCCTGATTTTACTTACTGCCTCCCGGAGTTGATCCATGCTGTTGTCCTTTTCCTGGCCACACCTTTAATTTGCTTGGTTATGTTTATACGCTGGAATGGGAAAACCTTCAACCCTTTTTTCCCCTGGTTTCATAGTTATGGTTATTGTAATGATAACATCGAAAAAAATAACCCCTCAGAAAATTTAGATTTCATTTCCTCTTTGATAAATAATCTGCAAGGCTGGCTGTAGACCAAAACAATACTCACCATCAAGGCAGCTGCGTGGGTGTTCCGTTTCCAGGAAAGAAATCAGCCGGAATAAGCATGGGTGGAATCTGGGATAGCGATTCTGGCAGGTTGGGTAGATGATACCTATTCTAGTCAGTCAACCAAATTCTGCTGGATGCTGTCCTGGTCCAAGATGCGGATTAGTATCCGGGCTTTTATTTTTTTACCCACAATGGGCAGCTGCTGCTGATACCCCTGGAGAATGGCCTCGATTTCAGGTTCGGTGGGGTTTAATGGTTTGAGGCTTTTAGCCAGGATTGGGCAGATTTTCTGGCGGAGAAATCGCCTGTTGGTGGTGAAGATGAAACCAACGGTTACCCCGATCCCCACAAGGACAGCGAGGAATGAGAAGAGTTTTAAAACAAGCCCGAAAATATTCTCCATGAATAAAAAAGCAAGGCAGGAAAATGTCAGGGGAATCAGCAGGGTGAGCAGGCAGCTGAGTCCGGTTTCTTTATCCAGAGGAATACTGTCGCTGAAACGCATCTCAAGCATTGCTGCGATGCTTTCAAAGGGTTCAATCAGCAAGGATTTTCGCTCTCCAGGCTGCAGCGGGCGGCGGTGTTGAACTTTTTTCTCTAAAGCGAGGCGCTCCGCATAGAATTCCCTGAGATCGGGAAATGTCTCTCGGAGGAGTGTCTCCAGGGTGGAGGGCTCCTCAGGCAATAATCTTGCATAACGGGAGGCATCGACAGGGAATTTCAATTGACAAATGGTACAGCAGGCCAGAGGCCCAAGATTTTTCCCTGCCGTCAGGGGAAGAAAATACAGGTGGGGAACCATGGAAAGGTCATGGATCTCAACAGGCTGGATGGTCCGACAAAAAGGGCAGAACTCTGCTGCATAACCCAGTTTCTTATCAATCCGTTTTTTCCCCCAAATTATCATGGTTCCTCCCTGGGTTTTTTCAGCAGGTGAGGCCTGGATCTAAACAGATTTCGACGATCCCGCGAGTGAGTTTTTTCTAGGCTCTACTGTGTTTGGCTGCCCACCGTGCTTTTTTTTCATTATTTTTTTTGAGCAACCTTGAAATATCCCCCCTCATCCTCCCTGGATCTGCCAGTCCCGGTTTGTTATTTTATCCAGCAAGCTGGCCTGTTTTTAGTGATTATGTAGAATTATCGTCAGCCAGCCTGCAGCGGCCTGTTCCCTTTTCCCGGGCATGGACAAGTGCCCGCTCTGCTGCATCCAGCAAACCCCCCAGTTCATTCCCGAACGGAAAGGTGCAGGCGGCCCCAACGCTCATGGTCACTGCGGGCAGTTCAGAGCGGGAGGTTTGAGCTTCTGCTAATCCCCGCTGCATCCGTTGGCAGAGGGTGAGCGATGCTTCCCCGCTGGTGTGCGGCATCAGCAGGATGAATTCCTCTCCCTCAAATCGGGCTAAAAGATCTGTGCCGCGGACGGTTTTTGACAGGATGTCAGCAGTTTGGCGGAGCACTTTATCCCCGATTTGATAACCATACGCTTCATTGATATCCTTGAATTGATCGATATCGATCAATAGCAGACTGACAGGGTACTGATGGCGCTCTGCCAGGGCCAGCTGTTTCTGGGCGAGCTCAAAGAAATGTCTTCGGTTTAGCAAACCGGTCAGATCATCGGTGCGATTGAGCTGATCCATCTTCTTTCTACAGGTTTCCAGCTCGTAGGCCATCCTGAACATCCAGTAACTCAGGAGAGGGATGATGATCAGCGGGATGATCAACCCAGCAGCGATTGCACCCCTCCCATCAGAGGATGGGGTGATTTTTCCAATCAGCAGGGAAAGGATCACGGCTGCACCCGTAAAGAGCAGGGTGGTGATAATCACAGACCGCCAAAGATAGCTGGACCGGGATAGGGTTCTTGACGGATGAAACAAGGTTTTCAGCACAAAAGTCCTCTACTGTCTCTAATTCTGGCAATGATTGTAATCGATTTTATGGTCAATAACAGAAAAAATCCCAAAGAATGGTCGGCTGGGTAGAGATACTCCTCTTTTTGATCAGTCCCAGAACCCGGCCTTCAACCGGAGAGAGTTGACAGGAAGCTTCACCGCTCCGCCTGAAACTCAAGCATCATAGATTCGAATGATTTCCCCGGTGATTTTTCCCAGTACACTTTTCACATAGCCGTTCACCACCTTGCGCATTGGGATTGGATTGTGACCTGGGAAATAGGACTGATATCGATCCACTGCATCCTCAACAAGCCCCGCAGAGACGACGTTGATTCTCTGGCCGTTTTCCATTTCCAGTTCCGCTGCTTTGACAAAACTGTGAATCGCACCATTAACCAAAGCAGCGCTGGTTGTTTGTTTCACGGGGTGATCAGCCAGGATGCCGGTGGTAAGGGTGAATGAACCGCCGGGGGCCAGATATTCCCGCCCAATTCTCACCAGGTTCACCTGCCCCATCAGCTTACTCCGGATCCCGATGTAGAAGTCCTCTTCACTCATGGTCTCAAAAGCTGCCCATTTTGCCTCACCGGCAATGCAAACGACCGCATCAAGCTGCCCCACCTGCTCAAACAGGGTTTGAATGGACTCGGCATCGGCAATATCCACACTCACGTCCCCGGACTTCCTTCCAGCAACGATGACTTCGTGATCCCTGGAGAAGCGCTCTGCAACTTTGCTGCCAATGGTCCCGGTACCGCCAATAAGTAAAATTTTCATAGTTTCTTTTCCTTTGTGAAGGCAGCATGATATCCAATTGTATTTATTTCTTTCAACTTGCTGTGTTGGCAGGATAGGTTGTGCTTGAAAAAAAATTTCCCCTGCTAATGTTTAATTTCCCTGCTTGTCCTCTGAGCAATGATTTCTTAATGATCATGAGCAAGTACTGACTGAAAATAGGGCAAATGCGATTTTCTGGACTGCCGCCTTTTTTCACGCTGGGGTTATTTCGAACCTGAAGAATCATTTTCGTACTTGGCAGATGAGTTTCCTCTGGCTATTTGCATGGCTGGTACAAAGCGCATTGGTTTTTTTTTGGAACATCAAATCGCGATTTCTATTCTTGATTATTTTTTTCAACTGTCATTCCTGTAGCGGATGATAGACCCCGGCCAACCTATGAGACCCAAAACCCCTAAACCCAAAAATGGCAAACCAACCCAACCAAAGACATTGGCAACTCGAAAGGTTTTTTCAAACCCTGTTTGATTGGGGTCTTTGATGAAATGATTAATGCTGTTGACCGCCTCTAATTTCAGATGATCGTCGACTGTGCTTGAACCAGCCAGAAGGTATACTTCTTCCATTTCAGTTTGAATAACCACGCCGGAGGTCAGCAGGATGCGTCGAGGCAGTGAGCGGTGTGTCGTACTGGTCTTTCGTGTGGCATGCTGAACGTTTTGTAGTTCTTCGTTCACTTGCCAGAGGCCCCAAAAGTGGCTGCGGTTGAATTCAATCGTCACAGAACCTTGTTGATCTTTTTGTCCTGTAACATGAACTGTTTGAAAACCAACATAAACAAATGGCAAACCAAAAACCAGGCAAAAGAGGATTGCTGCGAATGGCTCGAGGATCGCTCTGATAAAAAAATCTTTCATGGTTCCATCCTAAATATGTTGGCTTCCGGGGGATTGAAAGCTTGCTGTGCCGGACCCGGTTGAAGCTCTGTGTACATGCATTTTTTCCAGCCCTTTTCCCTGAAACTCAATTCATACCATTTTTGCTGGGCCGAAGGCCAATGAGCTGTGTACACTTTCAGTCGGGAATATTTTTTTTAATCATACCAATTGACCCGTCTTCATGCGGGAGACAGCGGCTATTTTTTTGATGGTAATTCAGGAGCTTTCCGAATATCATCAAATATCGCCACCCAATTTTTGGGGGCTCCCCCCGTCAGGTTCCATCTACTTATTATATTCAACCGATTTTGATCCCAAACTCTTCTCGCGTTCCACGCTCTCACCGGTAAGAATAATCTCCGGTGAGGCTTCTGAAAGAGCTTTCAGAAATCCGCTGCGATCCTTGGGCGCTATATAAATTGTCTGATTAGTTCCCGCATATTTGTAATTGATTCGAATTCTGGAAAACGACCAGGTTTTTGCCAGGGAAAAATTTATACAATAACTCGCCGATAGGATGGTATCAAGTTTGATTGTTTTTTCAATTTTTCCAGTTTGGATAATTAGAAAATGATCATCAAGCCGATATTCAATGGGCCATCCAAGCCACCAGACTATGCCAATACCATATACCAGAATCGCCAAAGATCCCAGAGCTAAACCAGTTCGTTGCCCAGCAGAATCAGCATGTATTATTTGCCAGCCGACGATGGCAACTCCAGCAACCAGGCTGCTAATTACCGCCCCGCCGATCTTAGGGGCAAATTTGCTCTGTTTCATATATATCAATCCAATTTTTCAGGCTGCAGCAAATATTTTAGACTTCGTGAACATGAGTTGAATGGTGATGAGATACTATGTGTGGGAAACGGGTTAGCCAAAAAATTCAATTTCTCGTGGGAAATCTGAACTGTGGGTGTTTTCCCA
>CAZUMA010000041.1:0-25798 GCA_964621835.1 uncultured Anaerolineales bacterium
GTCTGGGTGGGCTGCGGGGAGGGAAAGGGGGTTGAGCTGGGGGTTGAGCTGGGGGTGACGGTCACCGTGGGGGGGGCTCCTTCAACAGTAAACGTGTCTGACAGAATAAAATCCGTCCCCAGGAAGAGCTGTACCTCATAGCTGCCCGGCAGCCACAGATCCGCTGCTGGATTCCAATCCGTGAATCCAATCCCGCCGCTGCCGCCGTTCCAGGGCAGGGTCTCAAAATGAACCAGGGTGCCCTCCCGGAACCACAGCGCGGTCCACTGGACATCATCCTCCATCTGGGCATAGCTGAATACCCCATACATATGACCCACCGGATTGGTAAACAGCACCCCGGGACCGATGGGGTTGTAGTCCTCATCCAGGCCCAGATTGGTAAAATCGATCGGGCTGAAAGCTGCTTCAGCTGGGGGAGTGAGGTTGCCCTCGAACTTTGCCTCCACGGCCAGGGGCATATACGGCGTGGGGGATGCAGTCGGGGTATAAGACTCAGCCGGTGTGAGGGTGATAGTCGGGCTCAAGGTGATTGTCGGGGTTTCTGTGATCGTGGGGCTCGGTGACGGGCTGCTCGTGATTGGCAGGGTGGGGGAGGGGGTAATGATCTGGTAGGCGATCGGTTCACCGTAGAAGAATATTCCAACCCCTAACAGCACCCAGAAGAACCCCAGGAGGATCAACCGCCATCCGCGCATCATCTGGTTTCGGCGGATCCGGAAAAATTTGATCTCCCTCCCGGAAATAATCGTCTGGATCCCTGCCCCCAGACTGATCAGGAAAAAGATCACTGCCAGTATAACGCTTGCAGTTAATCCTGCCTGGATGTCAATGCCCATAGCTTACTTCCGTTACTCCCGCTGGGATTTCACCACCGGGTTGGTCAATGTGCCGATACCCTCGATGCTGATCTCTACCTGATCCCCATCTTTCAGCTCAGAAACCCCCTCCGGGGTCCCGGTGAGGAGAACGTCCCCCGGAAGCAGGGTCATGAAAGAAGAGGCAAAGGCAATTAACTGCTCAACCAGGAAGACCATTTCCCGGGTGGAAGCCATCTGCCGCAGGTCCCCATTGACCCTGCAGGTGATGATTGCATCGGCTGTGCTGAATTCCGTCTCAATCCAGGGGCCGATCGGGGCAAAGGTGTCAAACCCTTTTGCGCGGGTCCAGAGCAGGTCATCTCTCTGGAAGTGGCGCTCGGTGACGTCATTGCCGATGGTGTAGCCGAGGATGTGCTCGTCCGCCTCCTCGGCTGAAATCCAGCGTCCCGCCTTTCCAATCACCACTGCGAGCTCTGCCTCCTGCTCCACGCGTTGGGCCTGGGGGGGGAGGATGATTTCCTCGCCGGGACCAATCACCGCCGAAGGTGGTTTAAAAAACAGCACCGGCACTTCGGGAACCGCAGCGCCGTGCTCTGCGGCATGGGCAGCGTAGTTGCGGGCAACACAGATAATCTTTCCCGGTTGAACCGGGGAAAGCAGGCGCGCTTCCTCGAGGGGGATCTCAGCGGATTCCCGCTGGAAGATGCCAAAGACATCACCGGTGATGGGACCGATCCGGTCCTCCAGCATCCAGCCGTAGGCTGGTTCTTGTTCTGGGAGCAGGTAGCGAATGATGCGCATAAGTTCTGGTCGATGGTGTTCTTGGAAAAGTGTATCACACCCGGTTAAGGTTTGCCAAACAATAGCAGCCGGAATCCCAGGTTCGAGGGAGCAGTCTGCCTGACCAGGCGATTAAGGGTGCTGTGGGATCAGATGAGCCTTGGAAGGTTCTACTCCCTGTACGAATGAGGGGCGGCGGAGTATAATCAAAAAAGATCGGGCGGTTAGCTCAGCTGGTCAGAGCGCCTCCCTTACAAGGAGGAGGTCGTTGGTTCGAGTCCAATACCGCCCACAGTAAAATCCACCTAACCTGGTGGATTTTCTGTTTTATACTTCAATTATGTCCATAATCGATGATCTATCCAAAAAGAACGATTTCAATTGGTTAGTCAGATTAGTTCTGGAGTACCAAAACCCAAGAACAAGGGGGGTTGATTTGATGTCCAATCATCGTGGATTTAAATGAAATCTTTTCATCCGTAGAAAAAGATAAATCTCATTGAAAAATGATGAAAAATTCAATACCGGAAATCAATGTGTAGAAAAACCTGGTGATAATCCCTCAGCATAAAGAAGGGCATTATCAGCAGTTCCTAAGCCTTCTGTTAGATATCGATCAAAATATTATTTCCAAAGAGAAACAACATGCAGTTAGTACGAATGATATTCTGGAGATTCTAGTGGTGAATTTCAATGATGTTCAGGATCATGCCAAATTAAATTCCTTCATAAAAGTCCAAGTAAACAGTATCAGCTTAAAAACAAGAAAAAAAGCCAACGATTTGATAGGTAATTTAGCAATTTAATCATCGGGTGTTCAAGGTGCAAATTTGGCTTATTAATCGACCCACTGCCAAACCCGCACTCCCCCTGACAGCCGGTAAAAAAGGGCGGTCTGGGAAGTAAAATTTCCATATCACAACCCGGTTGAAGGTGAGCTATAGTAGTGCCTCAGGAGATCAAGATTGTGAGCGATGAGATTTGCATCCACCAGGGGTTTCCCAACGAGTTGCGTTCATCGGCAGCCGCGCTGTACGATGCAGCTTTTGGTGCCAAACTCTCAATAGCTATCTCCGACCCTATCTCACGAATGGCGGTTCTGAAAGAGAGCTTTAATCCTCTATTTTCTTTCGTCGCATTAAACAGTGGTGAATTGGTTGGAATCGCCGGCTTCAAGACAGCGCAAGGATCTTTAACGGGCGGGATTTCATTTCCTTCGTTGAAGGGGAAGATTGGGTACTGGGGTGCAATTCGTGCCATCCTCGTACTTGCGCTTCTTGAGCGAAAACCGGTCGCGGGCGAATTGCTGATGGATGGAATAAGCGTTTCGCCCAAGATGCGCGGCAGGGGCATTGGCACCAATCTCTTACATAGCCTCATAGATTATGCACAAATAGAAGGATATCGCTCGATTCGCCTTGATGTCGTAGACACAAATGTAGCAGCTAAGCGTTTGTATGAACGTGTTGGCTTTGTACCAGTAAAGATTAAGAAATTTGCCTATCTGAAATGGCTTATTGGTTTTGGGGCAGCTACACAAATGGAGTACAGCCTGAATGGCGAGGCAAAACAAGGTGCTGTACCGGATGGCAATTCCGCTGGGCCTCATTTCTGCCGGTGAGCTTGGTCATAATTTAAAATATTGATATTCACAGGGATAAATATGTCGCCAACTAGCCGGATTAATGAGCTTGCCCCGTGTGGTGTATTCTGTGGTGCATGCCCATCATTTGAACGATCTTGCCTTGGTTGCCCATCAGAGGATCAGGATCAGAAACGGATCAGCAAGTGGTCTTGCAGGATTCGCAAGTGCTGTTATGAGAACAAGAACCTGGATTATTGCATCTATTGTGATGAGTTTCCCTGCAAGATTATTAAAAAGAAATTGCTTGATACGCACATGGAAGATCCAAGGTTTGCCTATCGTCATGAAGTAATAAAGATATTTCCAAAGCTGCTTGAATTAGGTGAAGAACATTATCACCAATACCAAAAGGACCGATGGATTTGTCCGATATGTGCAGGTAGAGTTCTTTTCTATGAATACAGGTGTATTGCTTGTGGAGTTAGAGATATCACAATCGAATAGTGATTATCAATAACTTACCGTCACCTGAGTCCCGGGCAAACCGGGCAACCAATCGCTTCTTCCTTTTACTCGATTCAGAATCAATAATCTAGCCAGGCATGATACGCTGCCAGGTTAGATCTTACGTCAAGCAGCTTTATTCATCTTTTGGTAGGATTTTCTCCATATCAAAATTTCGGGGATCTTTTGCAGATACATATTTCTTTCTAAACAACCTGATGCCAAATCTCCAGTCATTGCAGAAATATATTTCCTCATGGATGAGGTTGGTAGCAATGTGATCCACAGCCCAACTCCTCCTCACCAGAGAAATTGAGCAACCGTTCACGCAACCGGGAGTTAGGGTATAACCTAGAAGGCAGGGGGGAGATTTGGCGAGGCAATTGTAATGAGGGCAGCTCAACCACATTGGTTCCCGGGACAGTATAGGAAAAGATACGAAACCAATATTCACGATAATTGAACAGAAATGATCTGAAATATGAATTCATAAGGCAATGGATTGATTCATTTTTCTGAAACTGGAAATTCTCTTCATATCACCAGGGAACTTCGTCAGCATTTTTTAAAATTCCTTCCAAGGTTCTTACCATGGGGCTATTGAAGAAAGAGCCAATCAGGAGTAAATCGAATACGATCGGTTGGTGTTTCCAATTCATGCTTTCACATTTCCATGGCCGGTCAAAAGCTTTCTCGAAAAAGTCAAGATCCGGGCTGGTTCATACTTTCCCATCTTATATACCTGGTAGTGACATCCTGGTATCAGAAAGTTTGTTTTCCAGACATGGAGCAGTCTCTCTACGCAGGTCACGATTGCCAGGGATGCGGTACATGTAAAAAAGTGTGCTTGTCCAACAAGATGAGCATGAAAAATCAGCGGCCTTTTTAGCAGGCTGAAACAAATCGCCCCTATTTTTATTGCGCGCTTGCAAAATGTCCTTCACACGCCATTCAAAATAAAGGCAGAAACACAATCGATAAGGGGAGGTATCACCATCCGAAAATAAAACCAATAGACGTGTGTCAAAAATCGCACCTCTAGGTTCCTTGCTGCCAAAAGATTGTTGGGCTGCAGCTTGCTTTCCTCCATAAAATGCCCACGTTAGGACCCAATGCATTGGGTCAAATCCAGGAGAAAAACACCCGGATACTTGGGTTCTCATTTGCGATTGTACAGGATTGATTAAACCATCTCTACAAATTTTTCCTTCTGACGCTCATAATCATAGATCCTGTTGGGGGTAATGACCACAACCCCCATGTCCCTTTTTTTTCTTGTTATCTGGAGAACCTTTTCTTAGTGCTCTAGTAAGTCAACAATCCTTAATACAAACAAAAATTCCCAACCAGCATGGGCTGCAGAGCGTGCTGCTGTTAGTCACTTAACACCTCACCCAATGTGAAGCGCTCATTGTAAATTGCAGGGAGGTTATATCTGATTTCAAACTGTGATAACAAAAAAGCAAAAGATTGCTTTTAGGGTTCAATTTCCGTTGATAGGGATAATGACCATAAATTGTTATTCTGGTTCCTCGGGTCGGTTGGGTTTATGCAATAGAGAGAATGCGGACTTTTTCGCCTCTTCAATTGAAGCCCCAGACCCGCATCTCACACCAACAAGAAACCCTTATGAAGACTTCAAGTGAATTTCACAGCACCAAGGGAAGATTTCAGCTTTTAGCGAACTAGTATAAATTCATTCTGGAAAGTTGACAACGTAATCAAGGAATATCCACGAGCCCGCTGCTAGATTATTCCATGAGCAAAAAAATTCAAATTAGCAGACATTATTAAAAGGTAGGATCGTGCCTATCTCTGGACGCAAAATTATAACTTTATGGGTCACAAGCCGGAATTATCAATTGAAGCCAAAGTAGGGGCAGACATTTTCCTGGAGCTATTTTCCATCATTATCCGTGGGAGAATAGCCGCAGACAGCAGCAGGGCAGGGGATAAGCTGTTAGCTATTGCTGCTCGTGATACAAAATAAATAATCCACAAAGCAGCGTCAAAAAGGCACCTGCTAAGGTCAATGCGGTGGGAGTCTCCTGCCAAATGAGATACCCCCACAGGATATTGATCGGCAGCGAAATATATTCAAAAGGGGCCAGCACAGAAGCCTGGGCGACACTGTAGGCGCGGGATAGGAAATACATCCAGCCTGCCCAGACCAGTCCTAATCCCGCCATTATGGTCAAATCAAATACCGTCGGCATGCTCCAGCTTCGAATCAAAAAGGAGATGCTTGGGTGGGCATCCGGCACATATCCAACAATGGCAGGAAGGGGAGCCAGAATCAGCGCGGCAGCCAGATAGACCAGCGAACTGAAATATGCCATTGTAGCGCTGCTGTCGTTGACATGTAATTTACGGGTGGTGATAACCGTCAAGGAGTAGAAAAGCACGGAGATCATGATGAATATTGATCCCAGATTGAAAGTTTCCGTGCCTGGTTTGACAATTAATAGCACCCCGATAAAACCAACCAGCAGTACCATCCAGCGAACAGGACCTACCTTTTCACCCAGCAGCATCATCGATAGGATGGTGATCATTAGTGGTGCTGAAAAGCGGATTGCTTCGACCTCTGCCAGCGGCAGGGCGGTTAATCCCATCTTAAAAGTCGTGTATGAAAGAAATAGAAACAGGCCCCGCACATACTCGATCCAGGGTTGTTGCGTGGTGGGCAGTCCCTGCCGACCCTCGTAGCGAAAAAAAAGGAGGGTTGCTGGCAGGGCAATCAGGCTCCGGATTGCAACGATTTCCAGCACGGAATAATCTCCGCCAATCCAACGTATGACGATATTTTGGAAGGAGATAATTAAAATAGCCAGGAAAAGGAAGCCAACTCCTTTGAGGTTAGAACTGCTTTTGTTCGTATTTATATTTTTATTCACTAAAATATCTCTTTTGGGAATGGTATCGCAGCTTCTCCAGGTCAGTGTATCACTTGGAGCCGTTTATGGGAGATGGATTTTGTGAGATTCTTATCTTCATCTCCACAGCCATCGGAACTTGCGGCCGGCTTGTCCTTGACTTGATTTTATGATCATTCCGGGGTAACCATTTCCCATCCATTCTCAGCTGAATTTGTGTCATGGGTTGTCCTTTGAAGCCAGGATTATTCTTAGGATCTGATTACTCTAGAAAGAGAATCCATGCTTCCTGACCAGAGCCGTTTGATACTGCTGGTTGTTTGGCAATACTGTGTTTTGCCTGCCCAGTTTAAACACTAAACGATGCAAACTTCATTCTGCCAGTTTTTCGCTTCTATGATTTGATCTTGAGGCTGAGATTGGTTTGTTTATCCCCTTTATTCCAACCCGGCTGCCGGTTAGCCCATTCAATAGGTGTGATATGAACATAAAAAAAACAAATTCTGCTTGCAAGCGACGCATCTATCAATTGTGCCTTAGGGATCCTTCTGCTGCTATTTCCAGCTGGAATTCTGGATTTCCTTGGGCTGCCGCCCAGCAATACGTACTTTTATCCAACAATCCTGGGCAGTGTCCTTCTTGGGATAGGTATTGCGCTGGGGGTCGAGCTTTTTTTCTACCCCTGCCGAAGAGGTCTGGGGTTTGCAGGTGCAATTTTCATCAATTTCTTTGGAGGTTCAGTATTGCTTTATTGGCTGCTATTTGCCGAAATGGAAATCACAATCAGAGGTTCTTTCATTTTATGAGCAGTCGCTCTTGTTGTCCTTGGAATTGGTATGCTCGAGATTGTCACAAAATCCTACCGGATGGATTTTTTTCGGGGTGAGTGCATCTCGCTCCGCCAGATGCTGGGCAAGCCGAAATAGCCAAAACCGAGTTTGAAATCCCGGCTGAGTGGGGTTCTGCTGTCAGATGGGTTATAATTGCGGGGTAGTGGGGGGGACTTTATCAGTTGGCTGCCGCATAAGTATTACTGATATATAGGAAATTGATAATTTTGCTGGAACAGCTCAAAACGGACAGATATAGGTCTGCATCTAGAGTGATATTTGGGACACTATCGTCCTGGATCTCAAGAATGATAATGTAATTGTGCAAGGGTATTCTAGTCAAAAGTGAGGTCAAAATGAAGGGTAAGAAAAAAAATAGAATGCGGGAGAGACAAGCCTTTTTTAATATTTCTGTAATCATATTGAGCTTGATTGTTTATGGTTGTACGCAAGGTCCTTCGGACACAGCTGATCTAACACCAACAGAAACTCCTGAAACTGACTCCAAAGTTGAAACGCCCTCAGAAACAGCAACCTCCCAACCCACGTTGAAACCAGAAGACATTGCAGGGCTGGGTTCAGATGAGGTAATCATTGATTGTCCGGATTGTGATGAGGATCAGCTGACTCTGTGGTTATTAATTAATAATGCGGGTAGTGGAAAATCTGTACAGCATGGAGATGTTTGCAAGGTGATGGATAAGGGGACATCCAATGAAGGAATAGAAAAATTCAAAGTCCAGTGTGGTCCAAATATCGGCTGGATCAGCGCAGATTATGTTACGTCACCATAATTGAATGCAAGAAGTGACCATTTTACTGTTCTTTGTGATTGACGACCCGGTCAGTAAGCCACAGGGCTGTTTCTGATTAGATATTCATAAAGGGAGTCTGGTTGGAAGCACCTTGTGAGCAAATTGCACCAAATATCCTGCCTGACTGGGATATGCATTCACGTCCCTTACCCCCACAGCTGGTGACCTGCCAATGCGCCGGGATTGAGGCGGCGCTTTCGAATAATTAATCCATTTCTCTCAGCAAGTTTCCCCAAACGTTACTCCAGCTGCAGCAGGAAACATTCCTGCCAATTCGTAGATATAATATTCTTATGTCCAGCGAATTACTGGCTACGAAACTGCTTATTCCACCTCTCCGCCCCGAGATCATCTCCCGACCCAAATTACGGGACAAACTTTCCGGGGGACTGGTTCGGAAGCTTACGATCGTTTCTGCTCCAGCAGGGTTCGGGAAGACAACCTTGCTGACCGATTGGTTGGAATCCCTGCGATCGGATCCAAAACCCGGTGATGATGAGCGGATGTTTTCCTGGCTGTCCCTCGACCATGGCGATAATGATACCTCCCGCTTCCTGTCCTACCTGATCGCTGCGATCCAACAATCAGCCCCATCCCTGGGGGATGATCTCCTGGTGATGATTGGCAAGTCTCCCCAGGAATCAGTTGTCCCCACGCTTTCCTCTTTGGTCAATGAATTGGCAGAGCTCGAATATCAGCAGGTTTTAATTCTGGATGATTACCATGTCATCGACAACCAGGAGATCCATCAGGCCGTGCTTTTCCTCCTTGAGCACTCACCCCCTCAATTCCATCTGGTGATCGCCACAAGATCGAACCCGCCGTTATCCCTTTCTCGTTTTCGAGCCCGGGATCAATTGGTGGATATAAACGCTGAAGATCTTTCGTTCAGCAGGGAGGAGGCTAACCTTTTTTTCTCCGAGGTAATGAATATCTCCCTCTCCCCTGAGGATGTACAGGTTATCAGCGCACGCACAGAGGGATGGATTGCCGGGCTGCAGCTGGCAGCCTTATCCTTGAAGCGCTCAGAAAATATCCAGAAATTCATCAAGAACTTTTCCGGGAGCAATCAGTTTGTAACTGACTACCTGACCGATGAGGTCCTGACCCAACTGGATGAAACCCACCGCAGCTTTTTATTGCAATCATCAATCTTAGAAAGATTGTCAGGTCCATTATGTAAGGAGGTGACTGGCCTTCCCGAAAGTGCGGAGCTCATCCATCAGCTTGTCAAGAATAATCTATTTCTGCTTCCACTGGATCACAATCAGCAGTGGTTTCGCCTTCATCATCTCTTTGCTGACCTGCTCAGAGAGCGACTGTATAAAAAATACCCTCAACTTGTGCCTGAGCTTCACAGCCGGGCCAGCAATTGGTACCAGGACCAGGGCATGCTGGAGCAGGCAATCGAGCATGCCCTGGCCGCAGGGGATCTCCCCCGAGCTGCCGATCTTGTCGAGGAAATCGCTGACTATATGATGATGCACAGTGAGCTTTTGACCCTCCTCCAGTGGATGGAAAAGCTTCCCCCTTCAGAAATGCAAGCCCGCCCTCTATTAACGCTGTATCAGGCTGGCGCCAAGCTGATCTCTGGATCTCCATTTGAGGATGTGATTGCCTTGATCAGCGATGTTAAAAGTGACCCCAGCACAGCTCCTTCAGGAGAAATTTCCGCGATTCAAGGATTAATCGCAACCTTCAGAGGAAAATCCACCTTAAGCCGTCAGTATTCAAAAGAAGCGTTGGATGTGCTGCCTGAAAACAGCTATTTCATGCGCAGTTTTGTTGCTCAAAACATGGGGTTTGCTTATACCGCTTCAGGGGATTTAGAGGAATCCATGGCTGCTTTGCAAAAGGCAGTTCAAATTGCCAATCAAGCCAGCATTCCCTTGATCAGTGTAATCTCCTTATCGCACATTGCAGAGCTGAAAATTTCCCAGGGGCATCTCTCGACCGCAGAACGTTATTACATACAGGCGTTAGACCTTGCGACAGATCAATCAGGAAAACATTACGCCATTGCCGGGATGCCCTTAATCGGTCTGGGGGAAATTCTGCGGGAAAAAAATCAGCTCGATGAGGCGCAAAAGCATATTCAAGAAGGGATGAACCTGTCTGAGCAGTGGAGTCTGGTCAGTACTATAGATGGCCACCTTTCGCTGGCGAGAATTTATGAGGCAATGGGAAAACATGAAGAGGCTGATCGGGAAATGCGGTCCGCCCGTAGGCAGTCAGTTGCGTTTGATGCCTCGGAAATGGATGATCTTATGGTTGCTTATCATCAAGCCCGGATCTGGATCAGTCGGGGCCAAGTTGAGACTGCGAAGGATTGGCTTGCTGCGCAGGAAGCGCAGGCATTAACGGGGGAGGGGGGAGAAACCAAATCGGACCATTTCTTTGTTGAAATGCTGCGATTGAGCACGCGGATTCGCTTAGAGCTGGCAGCCGGCCGCACCCAGGAAGCGTTTTCACTTCTTGAGACCCATCAATCACTATCTGAAAGCCGGGGGGTTTTCCGGAGCCTGATGGAGGGATGGATTCTGCAGGCGCTTCTGAAAGAAAATCAAGGACTTCATGCTGGTGCCCTGGATGCCCTAAAAAAGGCTTTGAAGCTGTCCCATAACGAGGGATTTGTGCGGGTGTTTTTAGATGAAGGGCCTCAGATCGCCAGGCTTCTTTACAGGGCATCAGAGGAGGGGATCTATCCAGACTTTACCGGAAAGCTCCTCGCTGATTTTGCTAGCCAAAAGGACCCCGAACCCCTATCCTCCGGCTCTACGATCGAGCCGCTGACAGATCGTGAAATGGAGATTTTATCTTTAATTGCTCAGGGACTCACAAACCGTGAAATCGCCAATCAGCTGGTAATCACGCTTCGAACCGTGAAATGGCATACCAGCAACATCTATGGAAAACTGAACGTCAAAAATCGTACGAAAGCTGCAGCCCGGGCTCGTGAACTGGGCATCCTCCCGCTGAAGTAATTTTCTTTTCCCTTCGAAAAACAATCGAAACACTGTACCTGACCTGTACTTTCGTACGGTCCCTTCTGGCTGCCTGAATTCTAAAATCAAGGTATGAAGAAATCTTTGATTGACATGGAATCCTTGGTGAAAATCTATAAAACCCCTGCTGGAGAATTTCCTGCATTGAGAAATATCGACCTGACCATCAACGCTGGTGAGTTTGTGGCAGTCGTGGGAAAGTCCGGGAGTGGGAAAACCACATTGATCAACATGCTGACAGGCATTGATCGTCCCACATCCGGGACTGTGATCGTTGAGGGGATTGATATCCACAGTTTAGGTGAAAGCCGGATGTCCCAATGGCGCGGGCGAAATCTGGGGGTGGTTTTTCAGTTTTTTCAGCTTCTGCCTACCTTGACTTTGGTTGAAAACATCACCTTACCGATGGATCTATGTGATACCTACCCGATGCGGGAGCGGCGGGAGCGCGCGCTGAATCTCCTTGAACTTGTTGAAATTGCTGAGCACGCTGACAAGCTTCCTTCTGAAATTTCCGGGGGTCAGCAGCAGCGCGCTGCAATTGCCCGGGCCATGGCGAACAATCCACCGATCATTGCTGCTGATGAACCAACGGGCAACCTGGATTCTCATACCGCCGACACAATTGTGACCCTTTTTGAAAATCTGGTTGATCAAGGAAAAACATTCTTGATGGTTACCCATGACAGCGATCTTGCCAATCGTGCTTCAAGGATTATTGAGCTGGCAGATGGTGAGATTATCCAGGGAGCGTCCCCATGAAGATCAGCACCCGATGGATCAAGGTTATCAAAGATCTGCTGAACAACCTGGCCCGGACAATTCTCGTCGTCTTCTCAATTGCTGTGGGGGTCTTTGCTGTCGGAATGACTACCAACGCCGGCCGGATTATCAAGAAAGATATGAATGACCAATTCTTAGCCACCAACCCTGATAGTGCAACATTGTTCATTTCTCCTTTTCACGAGGATCTTGTTCGAGCTGCAACTGCACTGCGGGAAGTTGATCAGGCCGAAGGAAGGCGGGTGCTACCTGTTGAGGTGGAGAGGAAAGATGGTTCCTGGGATCAGCTGATATTAAATGCAGTCCCCGATTATGGAGATGTCAAGATCAACCAGTTTTCGATTGAAAGAGGAGCGCCTGAACCGGGCATCCGGGAGGTATTCCTCGAGAGAAAAACAGCGGAATTTCTTGATCTGTCAGTTGGGGAGGTCATCAGGATTCGCCTCCCTGGTCTAGACAGGGGCTATGCTCTTCAGGTAGCAGGGGTCGTGCATGATATCCATGCGATTCCCCCTGAATTTTTGATGCAAACCAATGCATATGTCTCAATGGATACCCTGCGTTCAATGAATGCTGGAGGGCACTATAATGCGCTGTTGTTTACCGTCAGCGACAATTCGTATGACAAAAAACAAAATATGAAAGTCGCAGTGGATATCCGGGATCGCGTTGTAGAACCTTCCGGATATCAGGTAGCCAGGATCGTGGTGGAAGAAATGGGGTTGGCAGCCGGGAAACACTGGGCCTTTCGTGATATCGGCGGGTTTATCCTGATTTTGAACTTTATGGGGGGAATGTGCATTTTACTCACAGTCAGTTTAATCATCAATACTATTTCTGCAATTTTAAAGCAGCAGATAAAGCAAATTGGAATGATCCGGCTGGTCGGTGGTTTGCGCCACCAGGTTTTCATGATGTATATTGTCAAAATCATCATCCTCTCCCTCGGTGCACTGATGATTGCGGTTCCAACAGGGGTGGTTGGAGCGGGTGCGCTTGTTCGTTTTGCCGCGGATTTCATCAATATTAATGCCACAAGGGTAGATCTTCCCGCAGCGATTATCTTGCTTCAAGCGGGCATTGGGTTGATTATTCCACTGGCAGCTGCAGTAGTCCCAATCACAACGGGAACCTCGATCTCCGTTTATGAAGCCCTATATATTCATGGAAGCATTGCAGCAAAAAAGCGCAGCGTCATTGAGAAAATCCTCAAAAATATCCAGGGCTTGACCAGCCCTGTCACACTTTCAATCAGAAACACTTTTCGAAAAAAAGCCCGCCTGATCCTAACCCTTCTCACGCTCAGCCTTGCCGGTGCTGCTTTTATATCCGCTCCCAGCACACACAAATCCATCCTGACTGCGTTTGATGTCATCATCCGCTATATGCAGTATGACACATCATTGACAATCCCGGGAGGTGCAGATCTTTTTACTGCTGAACGGGAGGCTCAGAGGGCTACCCATGCGTCCATCGTGGAAGGTTGGTATCAAGATCATGCCACCTTCATTTCAGAAAGTGGGGCAGAATCTGAGGCAATTGAGGTGATGGCTGTCCCTCATAATTCTCGGACCATTGATCCAAAAATTGTTGAAGGACGATGGTTGAGGGAGGGGGATGCCAACATGATGGTTGTCAATGAAGACCTGCTTGACCAGATGCCTCACCTGAAGGTAGGCAGTCAAGTAAGGGTGAAAGTGAATAATCTTGAGCGGCCTTTTAGAATCGTTGGGGTTGTATCAAGGCATGTATTTGGGGCCCGCATTTACATCCCTTATCAGCATTACACAAAACTCACTGGTTCTCACAATCAAACAAACCTGATCCGCGTTCGTTTTTTAGAGGAGGGATTTCAAGACCAAAAATCGCAAACAGCGCTTGCCCACCAGCTTAATGCCCGCTACAAAACTCTCAGCATTGGGGAAGGTGTCAGCGACACACAATCAGATCTTATCGAGAATGTTTTGGGAAGCAGCCTGATTACCTTGATTCTCCTGCTGCTGATGGCGTTTTTATTAGCCCTTGTCGGGGGCCTGGGATTGGCAGGAACAATGAGCATGAATGTCATGGAGCGCACCAGAGAAATTGGGGTCCTTCGTGCGATGGGGGCATCCAATCTTGCGATCCGGAAAATCGTTCTCACTGAAGGGTTGGTGGTCTGTGGATTAAGCTGGCTGCTGGGTATCCTGCTTTCCTATCCACTGGGGATGGTGTTATCTGACGCGGTACTGTTAGCCATCATGCAGTCAAAATCAGAGTTTGTCTATTCCTGGGAAGGGGCAGCCATTTGGCTGGGGTTGATCATGATCATTACGATTTTCGCCTGTCTTGCCCCTGCCCAGCGGGCTTCCCGGCTTACCGTGAGGGAGGTTCTGGCTTATGAGTAACCGCAAAGATACATCTAGGATCAAGTTTTCAATTTACAAGGAGGACATCATGAAAAAGGGCATGCTTGCCCTGCTGCTGATGATAGTACTGGCCGCATCCATCTGGGGATTCTCCAGACCCAATCCGGGTGATCGAAGGTCCACACCAACAGCAGAACCAGAAATAACCCAATCCATTGTGAAGGCGACTGGAAAAGTGGTTCCGGCAGATTATGTTTCACTGAGTATGAAAATGCCAGGATTGATCCATGAGGTGTTTGTTGAGGAAAATGATTTTGTCACTCATAGGCAGGTCCTCGTCCAGCTTGAGGGTTCAATTGATCGGGAGGCTGCGGTTACTGAAGCGGAACAGGAAGTCTATGCCGCTCAACAAGCTCTCCAGGGGTTGATTGACAATGCTGACTATTCTTATGCAGTCGCTCTGAAGGAGCTAGCTGATGCAAAAGATGAGCTGGACGACGCCAAACGGGAGTGGACTGTCAACCAACCCGGAAATCGTTTTACCCCTCAAAGCCTGAAGGATGCCAAAGCAGATGTGATCATCACTGAGGAAAGGCTCAAACAGGCCCGGAAAAGGTACAACAATGCTCACGGAAGGATGAACAAAGCAAAAGCCCAAACCGCCTTAACGGAGGCGAGAAAAGCATATTACCAGGCGAAATGGCTGCTGGAGTGGCTTCAAAGCGATCCCACGGAACTTGAATTGATCCTCCTGGATGCAGACCTTGCCTTTGCCGAGGCCAGAGTAAGAAAGGCTGAACAAGAACTGGAAAAGCTCAAAGAGGGACCGGATCCGGAAGAGCTGAAGCTGGCCAGGATGCGGCTTAAGAATGCCATTGCTCACCATAAAGCTGCCCAGGAGGCGGTGAAAGATTTGCTGTTGGAGGCACCCTTTAATGGAACGGTCAGCAGAGTGCATGTCAAGGCCAGCGAGTGGATTTCGGTTGGTCAGCCTGTCTTGCAGGTGGCTGACCTTGATCAACTGCAGGTGGAAACGGTTGATCTGAACGAGCTGGATGTTGCTCGGATCCAGATTGGCGATCTTGTCTCAGTTACTATTGACGCTTTGCCGGAGATTGAGGTAGTAGGAAAGGTCACGGAGATCGCTCCCCGGAGCGCAGATGGCCCCGGTGTGAACTATCCAGTTGTGATTGAGCTGCAAGAATACCCAGAGGAACTCCGATGGGGGATGACAGCCTTTATGGAAATCGATGTGAAACCGTAAGTCACATTAGCTTAGAACCGCCCAAGGAAAATCCACCCCTTCCGGGTGGATTTTGGTTTAATCTTAGATAAACGAAAATTTTGTTCGTGGAAATAAAGAATTTAGACAATCGCTGGATTATCGTTTATGATGTAGGAGGGTTCTTGGAAAGGTTACCACGTTGTCTCTGCTAATCGATTTGCTTAACCAGGATCATAGACCAGGGATTCTGTCAATAAAAGGAGTAGCCTTATGGGTAGGTGGGATGCTCTGTTTTTTGGAGGTTTGATTATTTTTGCACTATTTTTTGGTTTTGAATCAATCACAAAATGGAGGAAGAACAGGGACCACTGGAGCTACCTGGTTGCTTCCATCCTGTCCTTTCTCGCAGGACTGTGGGTGCTGCTTACAGGGGCTTTCGATCTCTATTTGGGAACGATGGGCGCTGCGTTGGTGATCCGCTTGCTGTCAGGGTTTTTCTATCATTCATCAACATCAGCTCAGCAGGCTGAGGGTCCTGATCAGAAAGACCAGGAGATAACCTGACTCAGGCAGCCAGTTTTTTCAAGCTGCAGGTCTGGAGCAGCCCGCTTGTGTTTTAGCCTGGATACAAAAGGAAGGATGACAATGAAAGCTGTAATCTGGACAGCATATGGCCCTCCTGAGGTCCTTGAGCTGCAGGAGGTAGAACTCCCTTCGCCAAACAAGGATCAGCTGTTGATCAAGATCCACGCTGCCACGGTAACAGCCGGGGATTGTGAAATGCGCAGCCTTAGGTTCCCCTTCTGGTTAGGCCTGCCGATGAGGATCTATGCTGGATTCCTGAAGCCCACCCGGATAAAGATCATCGGGCAGGAGTTCGCTGGCGAGATCGTGCAGATCGGCAGTGAGGTGAAATCCTACCAGGTGGGCGATCAGGTATTTGGTACGCTGGGATTTGGGTACGGGGCCTATGCTGAATACCTATCTTTCCTGGCAAATCCTGATGAGATGGAAGGGTTAATTGCCAGGCTTCCGGCTCATTCCTCCTTCCTGGAGGCAGCAGCCGTCCCGCTGGGAGGGCTGGAAGCCCTTCATTTTTTGCGCCAAGCGGCGATTCAGCCCGGGGAGCAGGTGTTAATCAATGGGGCTGGGGGCAGTATCGGAACTTTTGGGATCCAGCTGGCCAAGTACTATGGTGCTGAGGTGACCGGGGTGGATCGGACAGATAAACAGGACCTGATGCGCTCTGTGGGTGCTGATGATGTGATAGATTACACCGTCGATGCTTTCACTGAAAGCGGAAAGCAATATGATGTTATCTTTGATGTTATCGGCGCTGCCCCCTTCCGCGGCTGTGTGCAGTCTCTCAAACCGACCGGGCGCTATTTAATTGCCAATCCCCGACGCTTGATAAACCTCCTGCAAGCGAGGCTGGTTGAAAGCCGGAGCAGGAAACGGGTGATCATCGGCACTTCTTCCCTTACGGCAGCAGATCTGGACTTCCTTAAGGAATTAATCGAAGCCGGGAAAATCAAGCCTGTCATCGATCGGGTTTACCCATTGGAGGAGATTGTGCAGGCCCACCGTTATGTGGAAAGCGGGGCGAAAAAAGGAAACCTGGTCATTCAAGTGGTTCACGATTGAGCAGAAGGCAGCGGCTAATACCAGGTTATTTTACCCTTGAAAAAGAAGATAAGAATGAGCAAGGTTGTTTTTTTTCTTCGATCTGCTGGATTAATAATCTTACATCAGCCCTGGGAATCCCAGCCGTGGTCTAAATCCTGATCGCTTTTTCAGGGGAACAAGGGTAGACACAAATGGGGTTGATTGATCTGGCTTTCATCGTTTTGCTTATTGACCCGGGATCGAGCTCTATAAAGCCATGTGGATCTCACAACCAGGACAAAAATCAGGTTTTGAAAATGATTAAAAACAAACTGAATTTATTATACAAGCACTCGCGCGGACGGTTAATAGTACTGCATTCTAGATTTTTTTCTATCTTTGTTCAGATGCTGAAGCTGACGATTAACCGGGTATACCCTCTAGAACGGATTGTGGAAGAACACCGCTATCTCGAACCAGGCCGTAAAAAGGAAAATGTGGTCATCACCGTAACCTATTAAAAAATCATCGGTAGGGTCATTCCATGAAAGCAGTCATTTATGAAGGCTACGGTCCTCCTGAGGTGCTCAAACTCACTGAGGTCCCAAAACCGACTCCGAGGGAGCAGGAAGTATTAATCAGGATCCATGCCACCACGGTCACCGCGGGGGATTGGCGGATGCGCAGACCCGATCCTCAGGCAGCCCGGTTGTATAATGGCCTTCTCAGACCCCGGAAAGTGAATATCCTGGGTTTTGAACTTGCCGGGGTGGTTGAGGGTCTTGGAAGTGGGGTCACCCGATATCGCGTTGGCGATGCTGTGTTTGGTGAGGCTGGATTGAAATTTGGAGCGTATGCCCAGTACATCTGTTTGCCTGAAGAGGGAAGCGAAAGAGCTGGATTGCTTGCTCCCAAACCAGAAACCATCCCTTTCTGTGAAGCTGCGGCGGTGCCCACAGGGGGACTGGCCGCCTTGAATCATCTCAAGAAAGGGGAAATCACTCCCGGTCAGAAAGTGCTGATCATCGGCGCATCCGGGTCGGTGGGTTCCTTTGCTGTCCAGCTTGCAAAATATTTTGGAGCCGAAGTGACCGGGATCTGCGGCCCAAGAAACCGGGACCTGGTGCGGTCTTTCGGGGCAGCGGAGGTGATTGACTACACCAGGGAGGATTTCCGGGACAGCCAGCAGCGGTATGACCTGGTCTTTGATGCTGCTGGAAAACGAATTTCCGGGATCACAAAAAAATCTGTCAAAAAAGCAATCTCCCCCGGGGGAATTTTTCTGAGTGTAGAAATGAACCGGAAAGATCATCCCGAAGACCTGGTTTTCCTGAAGAATCTGATTGATGACGGGGAACTCAAACCGGTGGTGGACCGTGAATATCCGCTGCAAGAGATTGTTGAGGCGCACCGCTACGTGGAAAGCGGTCAGAAACGCGGCAGCGTTGTGATCCGGGTACCCTGACACAAGGACCATCAGGCACCAAAAAATCCCTATTAATCTTAACGCTGGTAAGGGACTAAATATGGCCCATGCTGCAAATATCCAACGGTCCGCTTCTTCTGATATTTCTGGAGTGATATTATCCACTTGTTGATGGACTTATATTAATCTTTCTTTAATCTTTGGCGTCTTGATAATTCGCGGGAAAGGGGGGGTTCTTTCAGCAAGAATGCTTTTTTCCTCTCTGCTGGGCTCGATGATCTTGATAAGGCTGGAAATTATGCCAATAAAACCTTTCTTACCTGTTTCAGGTAGGGTCGGAGCTTGTGAAAATGATTAATAAATCCTGATTTTGGATGCGAAGATATCTATTTTGTCTTATGATAACTATAGTGAATGCTCACCCAGGTCGGCCTGAATTGGATCTGGATATAATTAAGGAGATTACTCGAGGATGAATAAAGGATTTCCTCCGATTGCAAAGACAGTTCTGGTTTTCCTGCTGATGATAGGAGTATTTGGGCTGGTCACCTCCTGCACGGGATCTGAACCTGCACTGGAGACCGAAGAAGTGTTTGAGGACGCGGTGAATACTGCTGTTGCTGAGACTGCTGCTGTGGATGCCTTGCATGCGCAGCAAACAAGGGATGCTCAGGCTACCCTGGAAGCCACTGAGGTGATGGTGCCCACGGAAACTGCTACAATCACCCCAACCCCGGAGCCGCCAACACCCACGGCAACCCAACAGCCGCCTGACATCTCCGAAGCACCGATTGTCGAGGTATCCGTGGACACAAACTGCCGGTCAGGTCCAGGGGTTGTGTATCCATATATTGCGGGTTTATTTGTCGGTCAGCAGGAGAAAGCTATTGCCCGGAACCCACAGGGAAACTACTGGTATATCACCAACCCGGAAGAAGAGGGAGAGTTTTGCTGGATCTGGGGGGAATATGCGACCGTCACGGGTGATACGGCAGCCTTGCCTGTCTATACCCCAGGGCCCACACCGACACCCCCTGTCCGCTTCACCGCCCAGTATATGGCTGTTGAGGAATGCAAGGGAGCCTATCAGTTGGAGTTCTTTGTCACCAATACTGGTTTTGTGACCCTGGAATCCATCGCAACTACGGTAGAAGATACGGTCACGGATACTATTGTCTCAAAAACCAGGACGAACTTCAAGGCGAAAGATGGTTGTGAGGATCAGTTTAAAAAGGAAAAGCTTGAAGAGGAAGACAGTGGATATACTACCAGTCCTGATCTGCCTGAGGATCCCACCGGTAATCTGCTGTTTGTCACGATGAATGCTTGTACCACCGATGAGTTGGGCGGTGACTGCCGCGAGATTTCATTTTATCTGACACCATAACAGGAGTTCACAGCAGCTTTCATTCCAAATAAAAAGATCCCTGGTGGAAATCAGGGATCTTTCTGTTCGAGGAGGATCCCCGGGTAATTAATCTTGATCCTGTGTTTTCTATAGGATAGAAACAGGGTACTGTAATTTAAAGGAGCAAATCATGGCCGCACCCCCTGAAATAATCCAGCCACAATCATTAAATGACTATCTGGAGATCATGAGTAAAACAGTTTTTCAATCCGGCATGTCCTGGAAAGTTGTGGAGAACAAATGGCCTGGGATCCAGGAAGCCTTTCAGGGCTTTGATGTAAAGACGGTGGCAAATTTTCATGAAAAGGATCTTGATGATCTCACCCAGGATAAACGGGTGATCCGGAATTATAAAAAACTATCGGCGATTATCTCCAATGCCCAGCGTTTGCTTGAGCTGGAAGAAGCGCACGGAACTTTTCAGGAGTACCTCCGCTCCCAGGATGACTTTGACGCCACCCTGAAAATGATCCGCAAAGATTTCAAATTCTTGGGCCCATTTGGCATATATTATTTCCTGTATGCGGTAGGAGAGGAAGTAATTCCCCATGAGGAGTTTGAGCAGCGATATAAATAACAGCTAAGATACCTGGTTGAACAAGGGAAGGAATCCCCTTTCCAGATAACCAGTCCATCTTCCCGGATTTGGGCGGTCGGGCTTGGCGGGGGTGATTGGTTTGGTGAAATATTATGCCGTAATGACCCATGGGCTGTCTTTTTCCCTAAAAAGCTGCTCTGTCAGGTCAGCTTTTTTCAAAGTTTCAGGAGGCTGATTATGCTATGATGCGGGAAACTTTCAGCCCCCTGGTTTGACAGAATGCAAATAAATCACAGGCATAGCAAAATCATCGGGAGGTGAAGTATGTCAATTGTTCTGATTGTACAAATTCTTGCTGCAGTTCTGCTGCTATTTTTTGGTCGTAAGTTGTATTGGTTCTTCGTGGGTGCGGTGGGATTTATAGCAGCTTCCGAATGGGTTCTAATGACTTTCCAGTCATCTCCTGCCTGGATGGTTTTATTGATTGGGTTAGGGATCGGGTTGATCGGGGCCTTGCTGTCAGTGTTTGCCCGGATGGCAGGTATCGGGGTGGCCGGGTTCCTGGGTGGTGGATTTATTCTGCTGGGGCTGACCCGCTACCTTGGTTTTTCTGCTCCCCTGGTCAGGTGGGGCGCAGTCCTGGTTGGCGCAGTTGCCGGGGTGATCCTGGCGGTTGTGTTTTTTGATTGGGCACTGATCCTGATATCTTCCCTTACCGGGGCGCTGTCGCTGGTTCGAGTGCTGCCCCTTAGAGGTCTGATGGTCCTGATTTCTTTTCTTGTCCTGGCGGGAATTGGAGTTGCTGTCCAGTCTCAAAGCATGGACAGCTCCTCTGAAAACGACATTCGGGGATGAACCCTGCTGAGTGAAGGTTCTTCCAAGCAGGAGAAGGGATATATACCGGGTCCAGCACACAGCTGAACGGTATTTAAAGCAGTTGATGTTATTTAGGAATCGGGGTGATTGGCCTTTTATTGAGGTTCGTCACGGAAGAAAACAGATTTCTTATATTCTGTTTATTTTCCTCAAACACAGGTTATAAGGTGTTTGGATAGACTATAGTAGAAGAAAAAATTCTTGATGAAAATCAGGTTTCCCTGGCTCTCATCTCGAAGAAAACCTCCAGGAAACCTGGGGGTTTTTAAATGATGCGGGTCGATGTTTAATGCTGGGGGATCAAATCCAGGGGAGATCTGAGTAATTTGGGAACTATTACTAAGGAGGGAAAAGAATGAAAACGAAATTTCAACAAAAGACCATTGCCATTTTGATGGTGCTGTCACTGGTTTTGCTCAGCGGATGCGGTGTATTGTCAAACGCTTGGCAGCTGCTCGGGGAAGAAGATGTGGTCTCCCTGGCTCCCGAACCGACGGTTACCTCCACCCCGATTCCCAGCGCTCCAGAAGGTTCCCTGGACGCCCTTCAGGTTATTCAAAATGGATTCTCTTCAGTATATGCAGCGGTGCTTCCATCGGTGGTCAATATCCAGGTGGTCCAGGAGGTCAGTTCCGGTGGGTTTCCTCAATCTGAAGGACTGCCTTTTCCATTTAATGCTCCCGACCAAGGGGAGCCCTTCCAGCGTTCAGCGCTGGGATCAGGATTTGTCTGGGATCTGGATGGACACATCGTTACCAACAACCATGTAGTCCGGAATGCTGACCGGATCCGGGTGACCTTCTCCGATGGAACCAGTCTGGAGGGGGAATTGGTTGGAGCCGACCAGGATAGTGATCTTGCCGTCATAAAAGTTGACGCATCTGAAGATCGCCTCAGCCCGGTCCAGGTTGGGGATTCCACCAGCGTGGAGGTTGGACAGCTGGTAGCCGCGATTGGAAACCCATTTGGATTACAGGGAACCATGACCCTTGGCGTGATCAGTGCACTTGGCCGGTCCCTTCCGGTCCAGTCAAGCACCTTCCAGGGGACAAGCTACACAATTCCAGATGTTATCCAGACCGATGCCCCCATCAATCCCGGGAACTCGGGCGGTGTTCTGGTGGATATGGAGGGAGCATTAATCGGGGTGCCGACAGCAATCGAGTCCTCGAGCGGTGTGAATGCCGGGATCGGTTTTGTTGTCCCCTCGATTATCGTTCAAAAAGTTGTCCCCGTCCTGATCGAGGAGGGGGAGTATGAACATCCCTGGATTGGCATCAGTGGGACTACCTTGCAGAGCGAGCTTGCCGAACAGATGGATCTTCCTCGCGATCAGCGTGGAGTTCTGGTTGCCGAGGTGGTTCCCGAAAGCCCCGCTGATAAGGCCGGACTGATTGGCAGCGATCGGATCACCGAGATTAATGGCCAGGAAGTGAGGATTGGTGGAGATGTGATCGTCCAGATCGAGGACCGACCGGTTCGCGATTTTGAGGATCTGACCGCTTATCTCGCCAGATATACAAATGTGGGGGAGACGATTTCCCTGACAGTGATTCGCGAGGGGCAGCAGATCACAGAACAGTTGAAGCTGGCTCCCCGGCCGGGGGATCCTGAGCAGGCTGCTCAGCGTGAGAGAAGGCAGTCAGCCCGGGCCTGGTTAGGAATCTATGGCATTACAATGAGTCCTTCTATCGCACGAGAGATGGAGCTCCCTGCTGATCTGGAAGGGGTTCTCATCCAGCAGATAATTGAAGGAAGCCCCGCAGATCAGGCTGGTTTGCAGGGGAGCTATCAGTCGATCATGATTGAAGGGCAGCAGGTGCTGATTGGTGGGGATATCATTACGTCCCTGGAAAAACAGGAAATCCGTTCGATGCAGGAATTAATCCAGGTCCTGGGAAGCTATCAACCTGGCGATCAGGTCAAGGCAGCCATTCTCCGGAATGGGGAGGAGATGATCATTGAGATCACCCTTGGAGAGCGGCCAGAAACTGGATCCTGATTAAGACAAGCGACCGTTCAGGGAAGTTTGCTTATCCTGGGAGAGGTCCCTCAGGATTTTTGTCCAAGAATTTCCCGGATCCCTTCAGGCAGCAAGCGGATCAATCGCGGACTCATTCAAGTCTCAGGAGGTCTTAATGCCGGTACGCTAAGATTATCAAAATCCGCAAAGGAGGAGAAAAATGTTCTCAGGTCAATCCGGGAGATCCCAGGGGATCTGGATTGCATTCATCCTCAGCCTGAGCCTGCTGCTCTGCACTGCTTGTACCGCTGGTGAACCTCAGCAATCCTGGAAAGATATTGCTGAAGCGGAAAAGGCGGTCAGCAGCACTCCACCAGGGTGGAGCCAGCTGCTGCCATTTGATGGAATCCGACCCATTTATGCCCCGGAATTTATCCCTGCTGGTCAGGGACGGCTCAAGGATGATGAATTGGTAATGGGAGTGGCCTGGGACGGGGAAGCCAAAGCATTTCCTGTCACAGTGCTCCGGATCCGAGAAATGGTCAACGATGAAATGGCGGGAGTTCCGTATCTGGTCAGCTGGTGACCTTTATGCTACACCGGTCTCGTGCACGACCGGACTATTGACGGCAAGGTACTTGTCTTTGGCAATGCAGGGGGATTATATAAAAACGCCATGACCTGGTGGGACCATGGGACCTCCTCAATCTGGTCTCAGCCTGTGGGTGAGGCATTATCCGGCCCGATGAAAGGATCCCAGCTGCAGCCGCTTCCGTTTCAACTCACGACCTGGGAAAATTGGCTCTCTGCCCACCCCAACACCCTGGTCATGGCAGCAGCGGAAGACTCGGGTGGGGGATACCGACAGGGATTTAATGAACAGTTTGTGATTGGAGTTCTTGTGGCTGATTTAGCTAGAGGGTACCCTTATCAGGTTGTTTCTTCCCGCACCCTGGTGGAAGATCAGTTGGGGGATTTTCCGATTATGGTTTGGGCAAAGGATGAGGATTATCGGGTTTTTCTTCGGGTTGTTGGGAACCAGGAGCTTCATTTTGTTTGGGAAGAAGGCAGTCTGGCAGACCTGGAAACAGGGTCGCTTTGGAATCCACAGCTGGGGATAGCCAAGGAGGGGGAGTATAAGGGGTGTAATGGACCCCAAAATTTAGACACTTTTATAGGCCAAGTTAAGGTGTAAACTACAGCTATGAAAAAGCGCCGAAAATACACCGCCAAACAGAAAGCGCAAATCGTCCTGGAGCTGCTGAAAGAAGAAAAAAGTGTGGCTCAGATTTCCTCAGAGTATGGGATCCATACTAATCAACTCTACCGATGGAAAAAGCAGGGGACGGCCCAGTTCCATGAGGTTTTTGAGGATCGTCAGAAGGAGTTCCGCGAATTGGAGCAGGAACACCACAGAAAGGTAGATCAACTTTACGCCGAGATTGGCCGATTGACCACCCAGGTTAATTGGCTCAAAAAAAAATCTGGCATTGAACACATCGAAAAGTGAGCGTAAAGAGATGATCGAATTTGGACATCCTGATTTGTCACTTTCAACACAAGCTGACCTGTTGAGTCTCAGTCGCAGCGGTCTTTACTATCAACCGGTGGGGCCTTCGGCCCGAGAGATCGCTGTCAAACACCGGATCGATGAGATCTATACCAGGTGGCCATTCTACGGCTCCCGACGGATTACCAACGAACTGCGAAAAGAAATAACTATCAACCGCAAAACGGTGCAGAAATATATGCGAGAAATGGGCCTGGTAGCCCTTGGCCCTCGGCCAAATCTGAGTAAACCACATCCTGGGCACAAAATCTATCCCTATCTGCTGAGAAATGTGACTGCCGATTATCCCAATCATATCTGGGCGATTGACATCACCTATATCCCTCTCAGAGAAGGTTGGATGTACCTGACAGCCGTTTTGGATTGGTACTCTCGTTATGTGGTCAGTTGGGCTCTGGATCAAACCCTGGCCGTCTCTTTTGTGCTGGAGGCCGTTGATGAGGCGCTGTCAAAGGCAAAACCGATGATTTGGAACAGCGATCAAAGGCAGCCAATTTACCAGCCCGCAGTACATTCAACGCCTTGAAGATCATGACATTCAAATCAGCATGGACGGCCGAGGACGTGCATTGGATAATGTTTTTGTGGAGCGTCTCTGGCGTTCCGTGAAATATGAGGAGGTGTACTTTCAGGAATATGAAACACCAAGGATGGCTCGCCAGGGAATGAGCCGTTATTTCGATTTCTATAATTTTGAGAGATCACATCAATCGCTGGATTATCAAACTCCAGCAGAAATGTATTTTGGGGACCAAAGTCAGTTACAATTCGTCTTATCTGAGAAGGAGGTATCCACCTTAACTTAGCCCCATTTTTTGTCAAAATTTGGGGTCCACCTCA
>CAZUMA010000042.1:0-22623 GCA_964621835.1 uncultured Anaerolineales bacterium
CATTGACATGCGGTTTCGTTCGTTCAAATTTCTCTTTTGCCATCATTCCTCTCCTCATCTAAAAAAATCATGATTGAAAAGGATCCAGCGTGTGACCCGTCAAAGCGTTAGATCACACACCAGCTACAATTTTCTTGGATAATTCCTCAGTGACCTTCGCATAATGGTCAAATTCCATCGTAAATGCGCCCCGTCCTTTGGTCGCAGACCGCAAATCGGTCGCATAGCCAAACATCTCCGCCATGGGGACCATGGCTTTGACTGCCTGAGTGGTACCAGGACGGACTTCCATACCCAGCACTTCTCCGCGCCGGGCATTAAGCTGCCCGATGATATCTCCCAGATATTCTTCTGGTGCGACCACCTCGACCTTCATTACCGGCTCCTGCAGGACGGGTTTTCCCCGCTGGATGCCTTCTCGAAAGGCCATTGAGCCTGCAATTTTAAAGGCCAGGTCGCTGGAGTCGACCTCATGGGCAGATCCATCCACAAGAGTGACCTTGATATCGGTTACCGGATATCCTGCCAGCACGCCAGATTCTGCCGCAGCGCGAACCCCTTTCTCCACCGCAGAAATAAATTCGCGGGGGATGGCACCGCCCCAGATTTCATTTTCAAACTGGATCCCGCTGGCATCCTCTCCGGGATCCATGTTCAGCACCACGTGGGCAAACTGCCCATGACCGCCGGTTTGCTTGACATGGCGGTAGTCCACATCCCGGACCGGACGGGTGATGGATTCCTTGTAGGCTACCCGCGGACGGCCAACCCGGGCCTGGACCCGGAATTCTCTCAGCATGCGGTCCACGAGCACTTCCAAATGAAGTTCTCCCATCCCGGAAATCAGGGTCTGACCGGTATCCCCATCCACCCGAACCTGGAATGTTGGATCCTCTTCTGCAAGCTTTTTGAGTGCCTGGGAGAGCTTATCCTGATCAGCGGTCGTTTTCGGTTCAATAGCCACTGAGATCACCGGATCCGGGAAGGTAATATTTTCTAAAATGATCTGCTGATCTTTATCGCAGAGGGTATCGCCAGTATAGGAATTCTTGAAGCCGAGCACCGCGGCAATGTCTCCCGCGCGGGCTTCCTCAATGTCCTCCCGCCGGTCAGCATACATCCGGATCAAACGGCCAATTCGCTCCGGTTTCACATTGCCGGAATTAAACACAGAATCTCCCTGTTCAATCGTACCGGAGTAAATCCGCATATAGGCCAGCCGGCCAACATAGGGATCGGTGACAATTTTAAACACCAGGGCGCTGAACGGTTCCTCATCATCAGGCTTTCTGGTGATCGTCTCCTCTGTTTTTGGATCAATTCCCTCCACAGGAGGGATGTCCAGGGGGGAGGGTAAATACTTGACGACGGCATCCAGCAGCGGCTGGACAGCGATGCTGCTCAGCGAGCTGCCGCAAAACACCGGGGTAATTTCATTGCGAATAACTGCTTCCCGCAATGCTTTCTGGATTTCCGCTTCGGAAATCTGCTCTTCTTCCAGGTACTTACGGGTCAGCTCTTCATCGGTTTCCGCAATAGTTTCAATCAGGGCTGCCCGCTGGCTGGCGACCTGATCCACGAGTTCCTCGGGGATCTCTTCAACCTCAGGCGCGCTGCCCGTCCGATCCTTCCATACAAACGCTTCCTGGGAAATCAGATCCACCACGCCCCGGAATTCCTCCTCGCTGCCAATGGGAACCTGCATCATGATTGGCACTGCGCCCAAACGCTCCTCGATCATCTCCACTGAGCGCTCATATGACGCCCCCACCCGGTCCATTTTATTAATGAAGCAGATCCGGGGTACATGATAGAGATCGGCCTGCCGCCAGACTGTTTCGCTCTGCGGCTCCACACCCTGGACCGCATCAAAAACAACAACCCCTCCGTCTAATACCCGAAGGGATCGCTGGACCTCGGCGGTGAAATCAATATGGCCGGGGGTATCAATAATATTAACAAGATGATTCTTCCAAACAGCGGATACCGCAGCCGATACGATGGTAATACCCCGTTCTCGCTCCTGCTCCATCCAATCAGTGACCGTGGTCCCATCATCGACCGACCCGATTTTATGCGTCTTCCCGGTATAGTAAAGAATCCGCTCGGTCGTAGTCGTTTTCCCGGCGTCGATATGGGCAATGATCCCAATATTGCGGTAGCGCTCTAACGAAAAATTTCTTGCCATAATCCTTACAATCTACATGCGTCTAAAACCGGAAATGTGAGAAGGCCCGGTTGGCTTTGGCCATCCGGTGGGCTTCTTCGCGTTTCCGAATTGCGGTGCCTTCATTATTTACGGCACTCAATAATTCCTCTGCCAGAAATTCCTGGAAGGGTCGGCCGGTTTTTGACCGGGCAGATTCCAGAATCCATCGGGTGGCGAGGGTGAATTGACGGTGGGTGGGGACCTCCATGGGGATCTGGTACGTGGCACCCCCGATTCTCCTCGGGCGGACTTCCATCCGCGGGGAGGCATTTTGGATCGCCTGCTCAAATAATTCCACTGGGTCCTTCCCGGTCTTTTCTGCCATGATCTCCAGGGCCCCATAGACCATCCGGGAAGCCAGGTCCTTCTTGCCATTTTTCAGGACATGGTTGATGAATCGCTGGATTTTGACGTTGCTGTACCTGACATCCGGCTCAATATCCCGTACTTCAGCTCTTCTTCTTCTCATCGTTATTCTCCCAATTCCACGAGATCCGCACTAATCTTTGCCTCAGGGTTGTTTGGTTCCATATTTGGAACGACCCTGTTTCCGGTCTTCAACGCCGCTCGAGTCCAATTTACCCCGAACGATATGGTACCGGACACCCGGAAGGTCTTTCACACGTCCCCCGCGGACGAGGACGACAGAGTGCTCCTGCAGCCCATGCCCTTCCCCGGGGATGTAGGCGGTGACTTCGATCCCATTTGTCAGCCGAACGCGGGCGATCTTCCGCAGCGCCGAGTTTGGTTTTTTCGGAGTCATCGTCCGGACAATGGTGCACACCCCACGCTTCTGAGGGGCTCCTTTATCCTGTCTGATCCGGCGCTGTTTCATCGCGTTATAGGTATAACGCAGCGCCGGCGCTTTGCTTTTCGATTTCTTCTCTTTGCGTCCTTTGCGGACCAATTGATTGATTGTCGGCACAGCTGCCTCCAAAGCTTCTGCTAATTTCCATTTTCAATATTCAAGGCCATCGTTCTTGCTTGATGGCCTTGGATTGCTCGTAAACGGATATTCGGTCAAGGTTGCCCTTCAACACAGAGGGCAACGAATTAGAATTTTATCATGCCCACTGGACAGCGTCAAGCCAGTCCAGGAAAGGTTTTCCCGGGAAACTCGAACCAGCGGTGGTCAGATCAGCGGTTGCCCAATCCCAGCAAACCCGTGCTCATATGCGGAATTTGCGCCCGACTGTCCTCTTTTCCAAAGGAGATCACCTCGCCATCATCGGTCACCGCTTCAATGGAAAGCCCTAAGCTCTGCATTTCTTTGACCAGGACGCGGAAAGACGCCGGGATGCCGACATCCTCAATCGGCTCGCCCTTCACAATCGCTTCATAGGCCTGCACCCGCCCGACCACATCATCGGATTTTACGGTCAGCATTTCCTGAAGGGTATGGGCGGCACCATAGGCCTCCAGTGCCCAAACCTCCATCTCCCCAAACCGCTGCCCCCCAAACTGGGCCTTCCCCCCCAGGGGCTGCTGGGAGACCAAACTGTACGGCCCGGTGGACCGGGCATGAACCTTATCTTCCACCAGGTGGTGAAGCTTCAGAATATTCATCACCCCGACGGTTACGGGATTGTCATAGGCCAACCCGGTTTTTCCATCCCGGATAATTTGCTTACCGAACAAGGGCAGAGGGATTCTGGTCTCCTGAACGATTTCATGGGCCTTTTCCAGCAGCTCCTCAGCGGAGTGCTTCTTCAGTTTTTTCGGATCCTCATCCGTGACCTTTTCGATCCACATCCTCAAGCAAGCTTCCACCGCCCGTTGATCCTGCAGGTCGCGCTCGGAATTGGGGATCTCTCGATCCTCAAAAAAGAGCACTTCTTCCGGGTTATAATCCCGTTCCCGGAGCCATTCCTGCAGCACCGATCGGCGGGCATACGTTTCATCAGAAACCAGTTTGTAGACATCATAATCCATCTCACCCAGCCAATTCTCCAGGAACAAACGCCGGGCTTCATCATCATCCTGGATGTCATGGGGTTCATAATCAAACCCATCCAACCACTCCCAGGCTTTCCTCCCGGCTTCCTTCCAGGCCTCTTCGATCATCCAGGACCGGGCCAGCTCCGCTTCAATCTCACTTTCCTTGGCGCCATCAAAAACCGGGGTGATCGCCCGAAAGCCGAGTTTGTTCGCTGCCCACCCCAGGTGGGCTTCCAGCACCTGGCCGAGATTCATCCTTCCGGGCACCCCCGTGGGGCTCAAGAGCATATCCACCGGGGTTCCGTCCTCCAGGTACGGCATATCTTCGATCGGGACAACCGTTGAGACCACGCCCTTATTCCCATGGCGTCCAGCAATCTTATCCCCCGCAGTAATCCGCCGTTTCTGGGCGACAAACACCCGAACCATTTTTTCCACACCCGCGGATAGATCTGCATTGTCATCCCGGGTGAAAACCTTCACATCAATCACCTTGCCGCGCTCCCCATGCGGCATGCGCAGCGAGGTATCCTTCACATCTCGTGATTTTTCGCCAAAGATTGCCCGCAGCAGGCGCTCCTCCGGGGAAAGCTCCTTTTCCCCTTTGGGGGAAATCTTGCCAACCAGGATATCATTCGGCCCTACTTCCGCACCGATGCGGATCACCCCGGTTTCATCGAGATCTTTCAGGGCATCCTCCCCCACGTTGGGAATGTCCCGGGTGATTTCCTCGGGTCCAAGCCGGGTGTCGCGGGATTCCACTTCATGTTCTTCGATATGAATGGAAGTGTAGACATCATCTTTCGCTAAATGCTCAGAGATCACCACGGAATCCTCAAAATTGGCGCCTTCCCAGGACAAAAACGCCACCGTGACGTTCTGCCCAAGGGCCAAATTGCCATTGACTGTGGATGAAGAGTCAGCAATGACCTCTCCTTTTTTCACCAGCTGGCTTTTACTGACAATCGGCCGCTGGTCAATGCAGGTGCTCTGGTTGGATCGCTCATATTTCCAGAGCTTATAGGCTTTCTCATCCTTATTTTTGTTGCGGATAACGATCTTATCCCCCACCACGGAAACAACCTCACCGTCCTCTTCCGCCAGCAGCACCTGGCCAGAATCCAGTGCGGCAGGTTTTTCAATCCCGGTGGAAACACGCGGGATATGCGGCTGCAGCAGCGGCACGCCTTGAGCCTGCATGTTCGACCCCATTAAGGCGCGGTTGGCGTCATCATGGGACAGAAAAGGAATCAAGGCAGCGCTGATCCCAACAATCTGGTTGGGAGCCACATCAATATAATCGATCTCGATGGGTTTTCGAAACAGGAAATCAGAGTGATGTCTTGCCGAGACCCGATCCTCCACAAATTCAAAGTGGTCATTGATCTGAGCATTTGCCTGGGCAATTACATAGCGGTCTTCCGCATCAGCAGCCAGGTATTCAACTTCCTCGGAGACATACGGGGTGACCAGGACCTCTTTCAATCCTGCTTTTTTGAAGGCCGAGACCATTTTTTCTGTGATCCGCTCCCCTGCTTCAGCGATCACTTTCTCTGATTTTGGATCCACCACATTTTCCCGCAGCTCTGCACCCAGGCATTCAGGATCAGTGGGGCTGACCGCACTGCGAACCTTCCGATAGGGGGTTTCAATGAATCCATAGTCGTTCACCCGGGCGTATGACGCAAAGCGGCCAATCAGACCAATATTCGGCCCCTCGGGGGTTTCAATCGGGCAGATCCTCCCATAGTGAGACTGATGCACATCCCGCACATCAAATCCCGCCCGCTGACGGTGCAGCCCACCCGGTCCCAGCGCTGAAAGCGTGCGCTTATGCCGGAGCTCGGAAAGCGGATTGGTTTGGTCCATAAACTGAGAAAGCTGGCTGGAGCCGAAGAATTCCCGCAGCGAGGCCACGACCGGCCTGATATTCACCAGGGAGACCGGGGACATTTTCTTTTTGCCGCGAATGGACATCCTCTCCCGGATCACCCGCTCCATGCGGCGGAGGCCGACCCGGAGTTTATTCTGGATGAGCTCGTCCACCGTCTTGATCCGCCGGTTGCCCAGATGGTCAATATCATCCGGATCTTCCATCTGGTTGTTGATTTCAATCATCCTCCGCACCAGGTAATAGATATCCCACTTGGTGATCGTCAGATGGGTCACAGGCACTTTATCAGACAGCCCGTACTTCTGGTTCAGCTTATAACGGCCCACGCGCTCCAGGTTGTAGCGCCGTTCATTGAACAGCTGATCCTCCAGAAACTCCCGGGCGTTCTCAACGGTCGCGGGATCCCCGGGACGCATCCGCTTGAAAAAATCAATCAGGGCTGCTTCCGCGATGGTCATCCCTTCCGGGATCACCCAGTCCGGCTCCTGCGCAAAGCAGGCAGGGATGAACAACCGGTCCGGGTTGGTATCAATATCCGCAAAAAGGGACATCAGCTCTTCATCGGTCCCCTCTTTTATCGGGGATTCGTCCAGGCCGTCCTCAACCGCAGCCAGCGCCCGCAAAAAGATCGTCACCGGGATGGTCCGCTGGCGGTTGAAGCGAATCGTCAGGTAGCCAGTTTTCCGGGTCTCGAATTCCATCCAGGCCCCCCGGTCTGGAATCAATTTTGCGACGGCAAGCCGCCGTCCGGTTGACCGATCAACCTCCGCTTCAAAATACACCCCGGGCGACCGAATCAGCTGGGAGACAATCACCCGCTCGGTGCCGTTAATAATGAAAGTCCCCTTTTCGGTCATCTCCGGGAATTCTCCCATGAAGATTTCCTGCTTGATGGGTTCGGGAACTTTGGGCCCGGCCAGCAGGACCGAAACGTACAGAGCTGAGGCATAGGTGAGGTCCCGTTCCACACATTCCTGGACCGAGTACTCCGGGGGTTCAAAACGAAAATCCAACCCCCACTGCTCTGCTTCCGGCGTCAGGCTGGGGAAGTAGAGCTTCATTTTTCCGTTGTAGGATTCAATGGGGGAAATCTCGTGAAACAAATCCTTGATCCCCTGATCCTTCAAACGTTTGAAGGATTCCAGCTGCACCTTGATCAACGGCGGCAAGGGGTAGCGATAGCTAATGCGAGCGTAATTTTTCGCCTGATCGACTTGAGCCATATCCTATCTCCTGATCACCGGTGGTATTGACGATTCTATATACTTCCGGTTAACATACGCGTGAAAACATTCCGGTCGATGGTCTTTACAAGCCGGAATGAACAGTGATTGACCTGAAATGTGGTTTTCCCGCACTCTCAACTGACAATTTGTTTTTAACCCAATTGTATAATTATATATTCACATAAGAGCCTGGTCAAGGTATGAAATCAGCAGTTCGCCAGCTGGAGACCCGGCCCCAAGACCCCCGCGGTTTTTCTTAGAGGTAAATTTATGTCCGAGACCCCAACTTTCCAATCTGGATACATCGCTGTCATGGGAAGACCCAACGTGGGAAAATCCACCCTCCTGAACCGGCTGCTGGGCCAGAAGATCGCTGCGGTCTCACCCAAACCACAGACCACCCGCCTGCAGCAGCTGGGGATCCTGACCACCCCCCAGGCGCAGCTGATTTTTATTGATACCCCAGGCCTCCACATGCCCCAGCACAAGCTGGGGCATTTTATGAATCAGGCTGCCCGGGAAGCCCTGGAGGATGCTGACCTGGGGTTGCTGGTGGTGGATGGATCAATCACCCCCCCGCTCGAGGAGGATCGATTACTCGTTCAGCTGCTGGGAGAGCTGGCCTCCCCTCCCCCCATCCTCATCGTCGTCAATAAAATAGACCTCCTTACCCCAGCACAGGTTCAGGACAGCTGCCGGCGCTATCAGGCTCTGCTACCGGGAGCGGAGCTGACCGCTGTTTCTGCCTTTACAGGCATCGGGATAGACGCCTTGCTTGAAAAGCTCACCGGTATGCTCCCGGAAGGCCCCCAGTATTTCCCGGAGGAGCAGATCACCGATCTGTTCGAGCGTGATATCGCCGCAGATCTCATCCGGGCAGCAGCGATGAACCATCTTAAATATGAACTCCCCCACTCTGTCGCCGTCAGGATGGATGAGTATAAAGAAAGAAACCAGCATGGTGCCTATATCGCTGCCACGCTGTTTGTAGAACGGGAATCACAAAAACCGATCCTGATCGGGGAAGGGGGAAAAAAAATCAAACAGATCAGCATGGAGGCCCGTCGGGAGATCGAGCAGATGAGCGGCCGCAAGGTCTACCTGGACCTGCGGGTCAAGGTCAGGAAGAACTGGCGAAATGACGATCAGACCCTCCGTCTCTTTGGCTTTAAGTAGCCCTCTCAGCGTTCGCTATCCACCCTGCTTGTTCAATGACCTGGGGGACGGAAGTCTACCAATTTTTGGACCGCTTCATCCATTTCTTCTGGCGTCAGCAGCGCAACCCCCTGAATGTTGAAAGTTCCAGAAAGGTTTCCTGCCAGGGTTATCGCAGTTGTTATTGCCTGATCTGGCAGATCGACAATGATAATAAAATCGTTTTCTCAAATGAAAAATAGAACGCTTCCAGAGATCCACCGACGCTTCCTAAGGCTGCTTTTGCTGCCTTAATTCTCGATGACCCTCCTTCCTGGATCAGCCCTTGATATCCTTTTTCTGTATATGCACCGTAGAATAGATATTTCGACATATTCAGCCTCCAAAGGTTTTCCATGAAATACTTCTGGATAGTGTTCCCCCGGATCTTCTGCCTCAAGGGAGAACGCGAAACTCGATTTCCAGCCCTGCCTGATTGCCCGCCAGATCAACAACCAGCACCCGGAGCTGATGCCTGCCAATTTCAGGCTCCCAGGGATGGACAAAAGGAGGGAATTCCCTCGTGGAAAGCCGCTGATTGTCCAGGGTAAACCTGACTTTTTGGATTTCATCCGGAACTTCCGGTGCGACCTGGAATAAGATCACAGGTGCATCATCCAGGGCAATTTCTTTTCCCGCCAAATCATTGACCAGCTGAAACACCGGGGGAGAATTGTCAACAGACACCACGGTGGAGGCTTTTTCCACCCGCTGCTCTTCCAGCAGCACCACCAGCTGCAGGGCGTACAAACCATCCTCCAGGGAGGTCGTATCCCAGCTCAGCAGCTGACTCCCCTCTGCCGGTGTGAATACTTCCTCTCCAATTTGCTGCCAGGTAGCTGGATTCAATCCCTTTCCGACCTGAATCCGGTATGAAACAAATCCCTCCTGGGGGGTTGAGCCAACAATCTCTTCCTCCCCGCGGACAGAAGAAAATATTTCCGGGGAGGTGATCTGCACACCCTCTTCAAGCCTGTCTCCGCTCTCCAAATCATACCGCTGCGGTGGGAGGGGAAGCCCCTCCTGTTCCGCCCAGGCAGCAGCTCGCTCGGGGATATTCAGGAAAACCTGTTTGATAATTTTTTCCGGCGGGGTAAAAACGCTTGCCAGCAGTCCCGTTTCGCGGTTGATCTCCACTGTTTGATACAGGTCATCAGCCTGGACCGGCTGGTTCCCTTCAATAAAGATTTCCCGGGTCACCACCGGGCAGGCATCTGTCGGGAGCAACCCAGACGGCGTGCAGACATCCATCTGGACCATTCCTTCCGGCATTGTCCAGCCCACAACTGGAAGCTGGTTTGTGGCATATTGGGTCATCGCCCGCCAAATCCCCGCCGAGATTTCAGGGCTGGATTTTTCCTCCGCTTCAACCGATCTCCCCGGCAGCCCTGACCATACCGCGGTCACCAGCTGGGGCGTGTACCCCACCACCCAGGCAGAATCTGATGAGGAGATTAACCCTGCTTTGACCGCAGCGGGCCGCCCCAGGTCAAACAGGTTCTTCTGAGCAAGGGAGGAACGCGCAGCTTCGTCTCCGAGGACATCATTGACCAGATACGCAAGCTCCTGGCTGAGGACAATCCGGCTGGCCAGCGGCTGTTCCTCCAGAACCAACCGGCCAGCGGCATCTTCGATGTGAAGGATCATCCCTGGACGGATTTGATCCTCGGCTCCCCGGCCCGGCTTCCCCGCCAGGACACCCTGGTTCGCAAATACGCCAAAGATCTGGGCAGCATCCATTATCGAGAACAAGGGACTTCCAGTAAACACCTCACAATCCTGGCAGGTCTCATTTTCCAGCTGGATTCCCAGCTGGGTCAGCGTGTCCTCAACCCGGACCTTTCCCCGGGAATCCCAGATCTCTTTTGCCGGCGTCAGGATATCATTCACCACTGCTGTGCGGATGTTGACCGGCCCGTGATAACGACAGTTCTCAGTACATGCTGGATGGAGGTCACCCACGGAAGGCCCTCCCTCCTCAAGAGGCACGTCCCAGACCAAGGAAGCGGGTTCAGCTCCCTGGGTGAAGGCGTTCAGGTAAATCACCGGGGTCAGCAGGGATCCTGGCGGATGAACTGAGGGGGAAGACTTCCTTCCCTTTTCCTCCGGGGAAGTTTCCCCGACCATGGCCAGCACGACCCCGTCTCGTGGATCGAGGATGACGGCGCTCACCGCGAGACCTGCGTCTTCCGCCAGGGGTTCCCCGCGAAACCGGGGCAGCAAACGAGCCGCTTCACAGGCGGGATCGACGGCCGTTTCTACCCCCGTGGCCCGGATCATTTCAGTCGTGATTGTGCACTGCAGCTGGGTCTGCAGCTCCGGGTCCAGGCTAGTCACAACCCGGAGTCCCCCGCGAAGGAAGACCTCCTCGGGAATCCACTGGGCTGCTTCGTTCAGGACGGTCCTGGCAAAATCTGGCATTCCCTGATTTTCTGACGGCATCCTGTTTTGAAAGGTCAATTTGCGGGCTTTGGCCCGTTCGGCTTGGGCGCGGGAAATCACCCCGGATCGGACCATCTCCTCCAGCAGGGTTTGCTGGTTTTCCTTTGCTGCCGTGGGGGCATCCAGGGGATTCAATGCTGGATACTGGAGCGCGGCAGCCAACACGGCGGATTCCGCCAGGTTCAGGGCTTTGGCAGATTTGCCAAAATAATACTGGGCTGCCTGCTCGACCCCATAGATCTGATGACCGAAATATGCACTGTTTAGAAACCACTCCACGACCTGCACCTTTCCATAACGGGCTCTAATCTGGGCGGCCAGGATCCTTCCCCGCAGCGCATGATGTGGATTCTGCCGGTCATCCCATAACAGGAGATCGTTCACCAATTGAACAGCAAGGTCCTCCGTTCCGTTCCCCCAGGCGAGGATATCAGACAAGGCAGTTCTGCTCAGGTAGCCCGGATCTGCAGCTGACAAAGCTGCCAGGATCATTTCCTCAGAAACCGCTCCTGTAATTTGATCCCCCTCAGCTGACAGGGTGATGCACTCCCGGTCAGGAACCCTGTTTGTATATCGCCAGAGAACATTCCTGCCACTGCGGTCAACGATCACCGTTGGTTGTTTGATAAAGCCAGCATCTGGATCCAGCATCTGTTCTAATTCCAGGGGGGAGGGAAGGTCCTCTGTAACTGCGGTGTATTGGTAGAGGGTGAAAAAAAGTACCCCAGAAAACATGAGGGTGATTAAAAACGCGCTCACTAACCCCAGCCTGGTGAGTTTCTTTCCCTGGGAATTGTGCCTTCTTTTCTGACGGGAATGGAAGATACGGGAAGAACGCTTCATAGATTTCTAAAGCAGGAGATGAAATGAATCAGCCAATGACGCTGATGCTTTGCATCGCTGCAGTACCAAGCTCATGGTCAGGATGAGTGGACATCGAGGGGCGGCTGCATCCCGGTCACCTTGCCGACCGTGTCCAGCAATTCGCGGGCGGATTCCAGGGTGGTTTCACTCATCCCCCCCAGCATTGTTGCCAGCTCCCGGAGCCGGTCTTTCCCGGAGATCTCATTGACATCAATCACCGAACGGCCGTCGAGGAGTGTTTTTGAGACCTGGAAATGCTGCTGTCCAAAACCAGCCAGTTGGGGGAGATGGGTGATGCAAAAAACCTGGTGCCGCTGCGCCAGGCGGAAAAGTTTTTCTCCCACCACGGTCCCAATCCGGCCTCCGATCCCCTGGTCAATTTCATCAAATACCAGCGTGGCGATTTGATCCGCCTCGGCGAGGACCTGCTTGATCGCCAACATCAGGCGGGCGGTTTCTCCTCCTGAAGCCACTTTGACGAGAGGTTTCAACCCTTCACCCGGGTTGGTTTCGATTAAAAACTCCACCTTTTCCAAACCGTCCGCAAAAAACGCGACCCGCTTGTCCTGGTATGGGATCCCCTGGGGATCTTCCTGGATTTTAAAATCCACCTGGAATCGAGCCCCTGCCATCTTGAGGTCATCCAATTGAGATTCCAGCCGGCCGGTCAGGGTTTCTGCGCCGCGATGCCTTGCATCAGAGAGCGCTTTGCCCTGTTGGGCAAGGGTTCCCAGCAGGATGGTTTCCTTCCGCTCAAACTCCTCAATTTTTTTGCTTCGGTCCGTGATCTCATTCAGCTCCGACTGGGCCTTTTCCTGATAGGCAAGGATACCTTGAATCGTCTCCCCGTATTTTTTCTTTAATTCCCGGATCAATTCAACCCGGTCCATGACTTGATCCAGTTCACCAGGGTCAAATTCCAAGGAATCAAGGTATACTCTCAAACTGCGGCCGATCTCGGAAAGCCCCTGAAAGTTCTCATCGACCTGCTGATATAGCGGCTGCATGCTGCCATCGATCTCGGAAAGATCCTCCATGTTTTCGACAATCTCTCCAAAGAGTTCGATCACAGTAGGTTGATCGGGAGGGGCCTCTTCCAGGAGGGTGAGGGTGTTCCGGGAGAGCGTTGCCAGTTTTTCGGCATTAACCAGGCGATTTCGCTGTTCAATTAATTCAGCTTCCTCGTCTGGATCAAGGTTGGCCGCCTGGATCTCATCCACCTGATATTCCAGCAGCTCCTGACGACGGGCAGCTTCCAGATCGGATTTCCTCAACCTCGCCAGGGTACCGCGTATTTCCATCAACTCGCGGTATGTTTCCTGGTAGGTATCCAGCAAATCTTCGTTCCCGGCGAAACGATCCAAAAGCCCCAGATGCTGATTCACACGCATCAAAGAGAGATGTTCTGACTGGCCGTGGATGTCCACCAAGAACTCACCAAGCTCGACCAGGACACTGACGTTTGTCCGGTGGCCATTCACACGGGCAATATTCCTCTTATCCCTGCGCAGCTCCCGGGTCAGGGTCAGGAATTGATCATCATCCAACAAGGCTTCCTTTTCCAGCAGTGCCGTGATGGGTTCTTTCACCTGTGGGGGGATTTCAAATACTGCCTCAACGGAGGCATAATCGCTGCCGCTGCGCAGGGTGGACATATCCACACGCTGTCCGAGGAGCATATCCAATGCGCCCATGATGATCGATTTCCCTGCGCCAGTCTCCCCGGTCATCACCACAAGGCCATGGTTGAATTCCAGCGACAAGGAATCGATAATGGCAAAATTCCTGATTCGAAGCTCCAGGAGCATATTAATTCCGCAGCTGGTAATACACGGTTGTGGTTACCAGAGCTGTATAGGCGACATACCAGAGCAAGGAGTAAAGGACACCGCTGACAGCAAACCCCATCTCCAACAAAAACGGCAAAACCGCAGCAGCTCGGATTAACAACAGCGGCAGGCTGGCCGCAAACGCAGTGCCGATCATGACCCAGTTCAACAGCGGGGAGCGGCGGTTGCTGATCGCTTTTTTCACCGCTGTGACGGCCAGCGACCCCGCAGCGGCCCCGATGAAGAGGATCAAAAAGCCCAGGATCGATGCGAGCAAACTGCCCAAGAAGGAAATCACACCGGTGATTGCCACTGCGATCAGGTAATCCGGCCACCTCGCGGTGATGAACACTTTCTGCTGGGCGCGGATGCACTCAGGACAGCGGTATCCGGTAGGGGTATGTGTGGCACATTTAATACAGATCGGTTTATTGCACCGATTACAGCGCAGGCTGGTCTCGCGCTTGGGATGAAAAGCACAGGTTAAAGGGGGTGGGTGAGTTTCAGACATTTTTTTTCTTGATAATTGGATTCTGGTCCATATAGGGGATCAAATTACGGTAAAAATAACCAGGGTCCTGGTAGCGGATGAACTCAACGGTATGATCAGAGGCTTTGATCTCGATGCGGTCCCCGCTTTCCACGTCAGTCGGGGCCTGGCCGTCAATGCTGATCACAGCATAATGTTCTGTATAGGTAGTGATTGAGACCAGGACATCTTCAGAAAGCACCAGCGGCTGCTCAATAGACAGATGGGGAGCGACCGATACCAGCAGGAGGTTCCGCAGTTCAGGAGAGAGGATCGGCCCTCCAGCTGCCATCGCATAGGCCGTTGAGCCAGTGGCGGTTGAGGCAATCACCGCGTCGGCAACAAAAGTGCTCAGGTGGCGCTGATTAATCGCGATCTCCAGCTGGATCGGCCGGATCAGCTCTCCCCGGCTGATGACCGCATCATTCAGCGCACTCCATTCTCCCAATTTTTGATCCTCCCGCCAATGGGCCGTGTTGAGCATCATACGGTGTTCGATCCAGAAATCCCCCTCAAAGAGGCGGGATAATGCGGAGGACCAATCGCTTTTTTTGATTTCAGTCAGGAAGCCAAACCGGCCCAGGTTGATCCCCAGGATGGGGATCTTGTGGGGTGCTGCAAGATGCCCGGCCCGAAGCATGGTTCCATCCCCGCCCAGGGCAACCAGCAGATCCTGGTTTTCTGCCTGGATTTTCTCCTTGACTTCTTGATCCTCCATCAACCCCAGGGTGACCTCACGACCGTTTGACTGCAGAGAATCCGCGATTTCTTCCGCAGTCCTGGATGCCTCATTATTCCGGGGATGATAAACAATCACGATCCTGTGAATGTCTTTTGGGTGTGTTTTCATTGCCTTGTATTATATCTGCAGACCGGGAAGAGACAAGCAACCTGGCGAAGCTGATCGCCACCATGCCAGCCTGGAGAGCCGGGACGAAATCAGAGGAAAGGCCTGATGGGACTGCGGCCCAAGCTTACTCGGAAGGTCGAAACAGACTTTCTGCCAGGGAGGAAGAGCCGGGAAGGGTGATCTCCCCATACTTCGACTCGTACTTGGCGAGATTTTCTCCCAGGGCGCCGTAAAGCAGTTTCGCACCCAGCGGGTTTAGCAGTACCCGATCCAGCACTTCTGGGGCTTCCAGCCCCGGCAGCATCCTGGCAAAATCAAAGACAAATTCTGAGGGGGAATGGGTGATTCTAACCAGGTTTGCATAACTAACAGGCGTATCGGGAGGGATGGTGATCTTGGGTTGTTTTGGATCCGGTTTCTTTTCGCTCATACCAGGTTCCTATTGTCGGGCCCTGCAGCCTCAGCAGCCTGCCTAAAAGGGGATATCATCCTCATCCACGGTTTCTGAGGAGGCTTCCATCCCCTGGGATTGATATGCTTCATCCTCTGCCCGGGTGGATAAGAAAAGCACCCGCTGGGCAGTGATCTCAAAACTTGCCCCGGGTGTGCCATCATTTCGGGTCCAGATTCTTGGCCCCCCGGTTTCCGGATCAGGGCGCAGGCTGCCCTCGACCATCACCCTGCTCCCCTGTTGAAGATACTGGTTGACCGTTTCCGCTTGATTTCCCCAGACTGCGACCCGGAACCAGGTGGTTTCTTCTACCCGCTGCCCATTTGAATCTGTATAGCGGCGGTTGGTCGCAACGGACATATTGGTCACTGCCTGCCCGCTGGGAAGATATCTCATTTCCGGATCACGGCCCAGATTGCCAATTATGGTAATTTTTTGATACACGCTCTTCTCTCCTTCCGTTGAACGGGGTGATCGATCTTTTGCTCTGCCGGACGTCTGCAATATTCGTATTATACATGGTCAGCCTTGACCGCAGAGCAGATCTTTCCCTCCCGGTCAGGACAGCGCTCTGAACTCAGCAGGTTCACTCCGGGATGAGCTCCCGGACAACCAGGTCTGAAAAGCTGACCGTCAGCGCTTTCTCTCCCCTGGAGCGGGCGTACACGCCCAGGGAGCCCACCTGAATATCCGCATCTTCAACCACAAACTGCAGGGTGCCATCAATATACAGAAGCATTTCCTGGCCGTTGACAAGGACTTCCAAGGTGGTGATCCTGGGCCCCCCCGCTGGCACGGATGCGCTCCGCATCGAAGGCTGGAGGGTAAACACACTCCCGCCAATGATCTTCTCCAAACGAATCTGACCATTACAGGTAACCGAAAAGCGGTAGAATGTCGCCCCGCTCAAGACCTTATACAGCAGTCCATACTCATCCGCACCGGTGCATAGACTGGGATTGGCGGTGATCTGGGCAAAAAAGTTGGTCAAATCTGGTTTTTCACGAAAACCCATTAAGAATGTGCCGGGGTCATTAATGATGACATTGATTTCTGACCCCGAGATGTTAATCTCTCCCTGTTCCGATTCCGGTAAAATCCAGTCTTCACTGCTGGAAAAATCATCCCGGAAGATCACTTCTCCAACATTGGGCTGCACCGGCGGTGTGGGGGTATTTTCTCGAGTAGGCGCCGGACGGGGCGTTTCCGTGGGAGGAAACCACTCCACAGTCTGGGTTGAAGTTGGCTGCGGAGAAGCGGTAGCGGTCTCACTTGGGACGACCGCTGTTGGTTGTGGGACACACGCCCCAAGGATGAACAGGATTCCAATTCCGACGAGCAGTGGCGGCAGAGGCTTATTCATTTTGCGGTCAGCGGTGAACGATCTGTGTTCTCTCCGGCCCTACAGAGATCAGTCGGACAGGAACCCCGGATAACTCTTCTATCCTGCGGATATACCCCTGGGCTGCTGCGGGCAGTTCCTGCCAGCGCTGGATTCCGGTCAAGTCTTCCTCCCACCCCGGGAACTCCTCATAGATCGGCTTGTAGGGAGTCAGGTTTGCAGGGCCGAGAGGCAGCGTTTGATAGGTCTCCCCATCAGCGCGGTACCCGGTGCAAATTCTGACAGTCTCCAACCCGCTGAGGATATCCATTTTTGTGATGGTCAGTTCGGTAATCCCATTGATGCGGACAGCATAGCGGAGCAGAACTGCATCCAACCACCCCACCCTGCGGGGCCTTCCTGTTGTGGTCCCAAATTCATCCCAAAAGTGCTCCCCGGTTCCACGCAGCTTCCGGGCAGTTTCCCCAAATACCTCGGTGGGGAACGGCCCCTCCCCGACCCTGGTTTGGAAGGATTTCGTCACCCCGATAACGCGGTCCACTCTCCCAACCCCCACCCCCAAACCCACCAGCGCTCCCGGTGCCGTTGGAGTAGAAGAGGTCACAAATGGATAGGTTCCATGGTCCAGGTCCAGCAGCGTTCCCTGCGCTCCCTCGGCCAAAACCTCTTTGCCCTGGTCCAGGGCCTCTGCAAGCAAACTCCCAACATCACTGATATAAGGAATCAGCTGCTGGGCATACTCCCTGTAGCGGGAAGAAATCTCGTCTGCTGGCAGCGGGGAGGCCTGGAATAAACCGGTCAGCTGCTGGTTGATCTCCTGGATATGATCCCCGACAACCTTTTGAAATTCGCCGGGATCCAGCATTGCTTCCACCCTCAGCCCGGATCGAATCACTTTCGTGGTATACGCAGGGCCAATGCCCCGTTTAGTTGTGCCGATCTTATCCTCTCCCCGGGCATCTTCCTGGGCTTCATCCAGCGCCAGGTGTCCTGGGGTGATCACATGCGCAGCATGGGATATCCTGACTCTTGACGGCGTCAGCTCCACGCCTGCCTGACGGATTTCTTCCATCTCTCCCAGAAGGACTTCTGGATTGATCACCATCCCATTTCCCAGAACACCGACCGGATGGGGATTTACCACCCCGGAAGGAATCAGGTGAAGTTTAAAGGTTTGCTCACCTACAGTAACAGTATGGCCAGCATTATCCCCACCATAGTACCGGGCCACGAAATCAGCTTCAGCAGCCAGCAAATCTACGACTCTGCCTTTTCCCTCATCCCCCCACTGGGCTCCGACCACAACAGAAAACGGCATGATATACTCCTTCAAGAGGAATATGATTTTGTTCACTAAGAATTATCTCCCCCTTATGTTATCAATACTTTATCACTTCAATCCATTCTAGCACAAACTTAAACGTCCAAAACCAATTCCAGGGAACAAGGTAGGAATCCGGCAGGAGGCTGGGATGCAAAAAGAAGCCATCTTGATTACTGGAGCGAGTGGGGAAATCGGACAGGCTTTGCTGCAGGAATTATCAAAGAATACCCCGCTGCCGCTTGTTACAGTAGACCTCAAACCTCTTCCCTCCGAGCTGGAAGGAAAATCAACTCATTTAAGGGGAAATCTGCTGGATCAGGATCTCTACCTCCAGCTGGAAAATGACTTTCAGTTTGATCTCATCTTCCATATGGCCGCGCTGCTCTCCACAACGGCTGAGCTGCGCCCCCAACAGGCTCATCAGGTCAATGCTGACGGTACCTTCGATCTGCTTCAATTAGCAGCGGGGCAATCCCAGCAGCGGGGAGCGCCGGTCCGGTTTCTCTTTCCCAGCTCAATTGCGGTGTACGGTCTCCCAGATCAACAGACAAAAAACAAACATCCTCGAATCAAAGAACATGAATGGAACCATCCGATCACCATGTACGGCTGCACCAAACTGTACTGTGAAAACCTCGGACGATACTTCAGTGAGCATTTTAACCAGCTGGCTGATAAGCCCCCGACTCGGTTGGATTTTCGGGCTATCCGTTTTCCCGGGTTGATCAGCCCCTTCACCACACCCTGCGGCGGGACCAGCGATTACGGGCCGGAAATGGTGCATGCTGCCGCAAAAGGCGAGCCCTATGAATGCTTCGTCCGTGCTGAGGTAAGAATGCCGTTTATGGCGATGATAGATGCTGTCAGCTCCCTGCTGAAACTGGCAAACGCCCCCGAGGATCACCTGCGCACCCGGGTATATAACGTAACCAGCTTCAGCCTTTCGGCGGAAGAATTCAAAGAGATGACCTTAGCTTGTTTTCCGGATGCAGAGATCATTTTTTCTCCAGATCCGAAGCGGCAGCGCATTGTCGACTCCTGGCCCGCTGATGTGGATGACAGCGCCGCGAGAGAGGATTGGGGCTGGGCTCCCAGGTACGATCAGAGGGATACCTGCCTTGAGTATTTACTGCCAAATATCAAAAATCAGTATTCCTGAGTTCTCGGACCTGTCCCCTCAGATAATCTGTTCCCTCCCCAACTCAGCTGGTTGGGATCACAGGAAACAGCAACATCGGCCGGAGGATGACTGCTACAAACCGGATTGGGAAATAAAAAAAATTGCTAAAAGAAGGCCACTGGCAGATTAAAACGGCGTCTTTTCCCCCGCCAGTCCCAAACAAACCGCTGCCAGGCAGGATTCTGGCACTCAGAAAGCAGCGACCGGGTCAAGGAATAGGAACCGTGAAGGGCAGGAAACCTATGGGACCAAAAATTAACCCCAGGATGCTTGATTTTTATCAATCAGAACAGGGGTATCGTACGCTAACTCGCTGGTATGATTCGCTGATAGAGAAGTTCAAATTTTCATATGAATCATCTTATCTGGAGACACGGTTCGGAAGTACGCATTATCTTGCTGCGGGAAATAAACAGGCGATGCCGCTCCTCCTGGTCCAGGCAATTGCCGGCAGCGCCCCGCTCTGGTACCATCAGATTCCCACTCTGGCAGAATCAAATTATGTCATCGCCCTGGATACCCCCGGGCAGCCGGGGCGCAGCGATCCGAATCCACCGCCCTTTTTACAAGATGGGTATTCAGACTGGCTTCTGGATATTCTGGATGGGTTGGGGATCCAGCAGGCAAATTTTGCCGGTGTCAGCTCAGGGGGATGGGTTGTGATGCGGTTCGCTCTACACCATCCAGAACGCGCAGGGAAGATTATCCTCCTCAGCCCCACCGGGTTGGCGAATGCCCGCTTCCCCTGGAAGATATTTTTAACCAATGTGCTCAGCAAGAAAAAAGATCAAAACACACTCGAGGAAGAACTCAGCACGCGCTCCTTTTTACCCGAGAGCGGCACCCAGGAGTTTGACCGCAATTTAGCCCGGGCGATGGCGCTGGCTACCCGTCACTTCCGGATTGGCAAGTCGCTGGACCTGTATGATTCCACGACAAATCGCCTCAAAATCCTGCAAACGATCCGGGTTCTCCGCCGGTTGTTTTTCGCAGAACCCAGAAAAGTGCTCCGGGCTTTGAAAACCCCGGGCTTGGTGATCCTTGGCGAACATAAAATGCTCTTCAACTCATCCAAAGTCGCCCGGCGAGTGAATCATGAAATTCCCGCCCTACAAGCTGTGGTAATCAAGGGAACCGGGCATTCGGCCATGTACGATAAGCCACAAGAAGTGAATCATCTCATCCGTGAATTTTTACACCCCTGACCCGGGAAGCCTGAAAATCCTCCCCTTTTCCCGGTGAAAACCGCGGTTCCCAAAAAAGCCAGATCAGAAATACCAGAGACCCAGGGATTCCCCGTCAGTCCCACTGCCTTCGGGATCAAGGAAACTGCGGTATGATAGGAACAGCCATCGCTTTTACATGAATTTTGAGCTGGGACGACATGAAAACTAACCCTTCAGAAACCCCCGGACCCGTTGCTTTATTTGGCTCTGGAGAAACTGCTCCAAACGGCAGAAAGGTATTTGAATCCTTATTGAATCGGCTTCCTCAACACCCTTTGATCAGCTTGCTGGAGACCCCAGCGGGTTTTGAACTGAACTCCAAGCAGGTCGCAGGGAATATTGCTGAGTTCCTGGACCATCATCTGCAGAATTTTCGCCCTCAAACAGTTCTCATCCCTGCCCGAAAGAAGGACACCGCCTTCAGCCCCGATAATCGGGACCTCCTGGAGCCCATGCTTGAAGCCCACCTGATATTTCTCGGACCCGGGAGTCCCACATATGCAGTGAACCAGCTGATGGGGTCTCTGGCCTGGGAGTATCTCCTGGCCAGCCACCTCTCAGGAACCGGCCTGGCTTTAGCCAGCGCATCCACGATAGCTGTGAGCGCCTTTGCTCTCCCGGTGTATGAAATCTACAAAGTCGGCCTGGATATTCACTGGCAGAAAGGATTGGATTTGTTCTCCCATTACGGGCTTTCACTGAGCTTCATCCCGCATTGGAACAACACGGATGGTGGGGAGGAGCTGGATACCAGCAGGTGCTATATCGGGCAGGTGCGGTTCAACCCCATGCTTAAAATGCTTCCACCAGACCAAACAGTTGTGGGCATTGATGAACACACAGGGCTGCTGGTCGATTTTCAAAACCAGTGCTGTGAGGTCATCGGCTCCGGCAAAGTTACCCTCCTTCAGCCGCAGACCCACAAAGCATTTTCTGCTGGAAGAACATTTGAATTGGCGGAGCTGGGGGAATATAAACTGCCGACCCCTGATCAGGTAGTTTCCAGCAGTGTTTACCAGGAAGTCCAGGAAGCCCATCAGCAGCGAGATCGGATCCCCCTCCCACCGGCTGAGATCACCGAGCTGGCCGAAGAGCGGCTGGCAGCCCGGGAGGCAGGTGATTGGGATCGAGCCGATGCGCTGCGGGACGAGATCAACCGGCAGGGCTGGCAGATCCAGGATACGGATGCCGGGTATGAGCTTCTTGCCGAGTAGACAGAAAACTCTTCGGATATTCATTCCACAAAAACAAGAGGAGAGGCTATGAATCAGAAAAAGACCGTTGGGTATATCGGCTTGGGTCTGATGGGAAAACCGATGGCGCACAATTTACTCAAGGCAGGCTATCCCCTGGTTGTGCACAACCGGAGCAGAGAGGTTGTCAAGCAGCTGGTGGACGAAGGAGCCCAGGAAGCGTTCTCCCCAAAAGAGGTTGCCTCCCGGGTTGAGATCCTCTTCACCAACCTGCCTGATTCGCCGGATGTGGAGCTGGTCGCCCTGGGAAAAAACGGCATTATTGAAGGGGCCCAAACAGGACTGGTTTATGTCGATCACTCGACCATCAAGCCCTCTTCTGCCAGGATGATCGCTGAAAAACTGGCCGAGAAAGGGGTCAGCTCCCTTGATGCTCCCGTGAGCGGGGGAGATATCGGAGCCCAGCAGGGAACCCTGTCGATCATGGTCGGTGGACCCGAGCAGGCCTTGAAGCAGATCCGTCCTCTGCTGGAAGTGGTCGGCAGCTCGATAACCCATGTTGGTGAATCCGGGGCCGGACAGATCGCCAAAGCTGCCAATCAGGTCATGGTTGCAGCACAGATGGTCGCGATGGGTGAGCTGCTAATCCTGGCACAAAAATCCGGCGCAGACCCAAAAAAAGTCATCCAAGCAATCCAGGGAGGAGCTGCCCAATGCTGGACTCTGGATACCAAGCCGGAAAAGCTCTTTGCGGGAAACCGTCAGCCTGGTTTCAAAGCGTATATGCAGGAAAAGGATCTTAAAATTGTCATGGACACGGCGAGAGAGTACGGAGTTCCTCTGCCCGCCGCCGGTTTGCACACCCAGCTTTATCAAGCCATGCTGCGGCTGGACATGGCTGAGCTGGACAATTCTGCAGTGATCGGGGTTCT
>CAZUMA010000043.1:0-20651 GCA_964621835.1 uncultured Anaerolineales bacterium
TTGGATTGCAAAAGACCTTGAAATAACTTAGGAAATCTAATTAGCGAGGAACCAAAAATTTAATGCTTCCCCGGGTTCCACGTCATATTCAGTTTATCCTTTTATTTGTCCAAACAGGCAAACATTTGGGATTGTTATGAATGAGTTCAGCGCTTTTTTTGCCTGTTTCGACCAAACATAAGCATTCAAGCTCACAAATCCGAAGATCCAATACGGTTTTTACTGCTCAACTAAAATAATAAAACAATCTGGAACATAGGAATGCGCGTTTTATCCAGCCAGACAATGTTCAAAGATTTCAAGATAAGGATATCTTTCTGAGGATAACCCAAGCTTTTTTCTGTAAACTTGATAAATCAGAAAGGTAGGTCAGGTGTATCCTTAAGGCTAAGGCACCAACAAGGATATGACCATGACCTACCAAGACCATTTTACCTTTGCTTTGCACGCCTTTGGCGCCAACTGAATTACTTGAACAGGTGGCAGAACAAGGCCTTGAATTTTTACCTGAGCTGATCCGCATTCTGGTCAATACCGCCATGAAGGCCGAGCGGGAAGAACACCTGGGCATTAGCCCTTATGAGCGTTCCGAAAAGCGCCAGGGACATGCCAATGGGTTCAAACCCAAGACGGTCACGACCCGGATAGTGCCCATCACCTTTGATGTGCCCCAGGTGCGTAAAGGAGGTTTCTACCCTCAGTCCCTGGAGAAAGGACTGCGCAGTGAGCAGGCTCTGATGCTGGCGTTGGCTGAAATGTACGTCCAGGGAGTCTCCACCCGCACGGCGGCGGCCATTACAGAATGTATGTGAGGGAGTAAAATTTCCTCCGCGTAAGTCAGCCGGGCAGCCGGTCTCCTGGATGAAGTACCGGCAGCCTGACCGACCCTGTGGCCCTGGCAGAGCATACCCTCCCCGTGGGTTCTTCCACAAGATCCATTCTGGCAGCAGCGGTTACCTGACCTGCCGCTCAGGAATCTTGCAACCCCCTGAATGATCCTAATTCTCCAGATTTATGGCTTTGAGATTGTGATCAAATGCCGAACCGCTTGCCCCGGGGAGATTTTCCGGCTGACCAGATCCCTGAGGGTTTTCTGGTAGTGATCCGGGGGAATGGATGCCCGCCATTGGCTGACCAGCGCTGCTTGTAATCGCTGGTTCAGTTCGTGCCTGAGGCGGGCCTGTTCCCGGTGAGCCAGCTCACCAGTGGTCTGCAGGTGCTCCTGGTGCAGGAGCAGAGCGTCTTTCAGCGCTGCCAGCCCTTCTCCATGAATCGCTGCGGTCATCAGGATGGGGACCTGCCAGGTATCCTGGCTCCCTGCACCCCCGTCCGGGGAGGGAGGATCGACGCCTTGAGGAGCTGCTTCCTGCCTCATGCTTCGAGCATTTCTAAGCATCTGGGTCAGCACCCTGCGGGTAATTTCCGCTTCCGGTTTATCTGCCTTATTGACCACGAGAATGTCTGCGATTTCCAGAATACCCGCTTTGATGGATTGGATATCATCCCCCATTCCTGGTGCTTCAATCACCACCGTTGAATGGGCCAGCCGGGCGATTTCAACTTCTCCCTGTCCGGCTCCCACGGTTTCGATCAGAATGATCTTGAAACCCGCGGCGTCCAGTGCACCCACGAACCCCGAGGTGGTTTCGGCAAGACCCCCCAGCGATCCCCGGGATGCCATGGAGCGAATAAACACCCCCGGATCGCCGCTGAGATCGCGCATGCGCACCCGGTCTCCCAGGACCGCGCCTCCGCTGAAGGGGCTGGATGGGTCCACGGCAACTACCGCAACTTGGGGGGCAGGTGCACTGCCTTTCCTCTCCCGAAAATGGCCTGCCAGGTGATTGACCAGGGTGGATTTTCCGGTGCCCGGGGCGCCGGTGATCCCGATGATGAAGGCCTGCCCGGTGTGTGGGAAGAGAGCGTCCAGGATTTTTTCCCCGGCTGGGTTCCTGTTTTCGATCTGGGTAAGCAAGCGGGACAAAGCCAGCCGGTCCCCTTCCAGGATGGCGGTTTTTGAAATTAGGGGCATGCTTCTTGAAAATCCCGGATGATATCCTGGGTGGGGGTGCCTGGGCCAAATATGCTGCAGACACCAGACTCAAGCAGGAGGGGTTTATCCTCATCGGGTATGATTCCCCCGACAAAGACCTTGATGGCCGATAAGCCCTGTTGATCAAGAAGTGTGAGAACTTTTGGGACCAGGGTCAGATGCGCCCCGGATAGGATCGAAATCCCGATAATTTGCACATCCTCCTGGAGCGCTGCCTCAACCACCATCTCTGGGGTTTGTCTGAGGCCGGTGTAGATCACCTCCATCCCTGCGTCCCTGAGTGCGCGGGCGACCACTTTTGCCCCCCGGTCGTGGCCATCCAGGCCGATTTTTGCGATTAATACCCGAATTGACTGCTGAATAGCTGTCATGCTGACTCCCAGGATTCGCCCCGCATTTGAATTATACCTCAAGGATCGGCTGCTTGGTTTCATTCCTCAATATCCAGGGTCACCGGGCAGTGGTCTGACCCCATCACCCCGGTATGGATGGTCAGATCATTTACCCTGGACATCAAGGCGCGGGTAAGCAGGAAATAATCCAGCCGCCAGCCGATATCCCGCTCCCGGGCCTGATAGCGGTAGGTCCACCAGGTGTAGGATTCCTGATCCGGGTGCAGCCTCCGGAATCCATCCACAAAGCCGTGCTCCAGAAACCGGTCAATCCAGGCCCGTTCTTCCGGGAGGAACCCGGTATTTTTTTGATTTTGATCCGGGTTGCGAAGATCGATGGGTTGATGGGCCGTGTTGAAATCGCCGCAGAGGATCAATCCCTTGCCGTCCTCCCTGCGCTGCTGACAGTGATCCAGCAGCGCCTGGTAGAAGGACAGCTTGTACCCCAGGCGGCTGAGATCCCGCCGACCGTTGGGAACATAGAGATTGTAGATCCAGAAGGAGGGATACTCGAGCTGGATCAGGCGGCCTTCCCGGTCGAACCGGTCCATCCCCAGCCCTTTAATGATCTTCAGCGGCGGCTGGCTGCAGAACGCAGCTACCCCGCTGTAGCCGGGGCGCTTGGCTGGGTGCCAGACGGCTGTGCGGTCCTGGAAGGACGCCAGCTGCTGGTTGGTGAGCTGGTCTGGATGCACCCTGATTTCCTGCAAACACAGCAGATCCGGATTTTCCACTTCCCACCAGGCAGATGCTTGATGGCGAAAGGCAGCCCGCAAACCGTTGACATTCCAGATGGTGATTTTCATCGCGCTCCTGGCCCCGTTTTGATTTTATCAGCTCCGGGCAGGGATTTTTGGGTTTGGGGGTAAGATCTGATCCCTTGGCTCCATCTAAGCAGGCAGAGGAAGTGTTTCTCTCCTTGTTTCTCCTCGTGAGCGGCGGCGCATGAAGCTTAGCAAATGCGCCGCCGTGCTTTTTTTTTGGCAGGTTCACCCAGGAGGAAAGGGTCTGGGGAGGGGAGGGGCCCTTTGATCAGGGCGAGGGACCGGCGGGCTGGGGGAATTACAGCCTCTTGTAATTGTAAAGGTATTGCACAATATTAATCTTCCTTTAACTTGACAATCCCCGATATTCTTGCCATAATATAGACAAATGTTTTACAAAACCTTTATATAGGAGAAGATCATGAAATTCAAATCCCTACTACCCCTGCTGCTCGCCGTGGCCCTCGTAGCCGCAGCCTGCGCAGCCCCTGCGGCCGAAGAGGTCGTCACGGAAGCGCCAGAACCCACCGCCACGCCCATGCCGGAACCCACTGAGGAACCTGCAGAAGAGCCCGAGATGCTGGACATCGTCGACACTGCGGTGGCTGATGGACGCTTCACCACCCTGGTCGCTGCTGTTGAGGCAGCCGGTCTGGTCGATGCCCTCAAGGCGGAAGGCCCCCTGACCGTGTTCGCCCCCACCGATGACGCCTTTGCGGCGCTGCCGGAGGGAACGGTCGAGGCCCTGCTCGAGGACATCCCCGCTTTAACAGACATCCTGCTCTACCACGTGGTGGAAGGAAAAGTTATGGCAGAAGATGTTGTTGAGCTCTCCAATGCCATGACCCTGCAAGGCCAGTATGTGGACATCCAGGTGATGGACGGCAAGGTGATGATTGACAACGCTGAGGTGATCATTACAGATATCGAAACCTCAAACGGCGTCATTCATGTCATCGACGCAGTCATTCTTCCTGAGACCCGGGATATCGTTGACATCGCTGTGGAAGATGGGCGCTTTGAGACCCTGGTTGCTGCGGTTGAAGCAGCCGGTCTGGTCGATGCCCTCAAGGCGGAAGGCCCCCTGACGGTCTTTGCGCCCACCGATGATGCTTTTGCGGCTCTTCCTGAGGGGACGCTGGATGCCCTGCTTGCAGACATCCCCACCCTGACAGAGATCCTGCTTTACCACGTTGTTGACGGGAAAGTCATGGCTGCTGATGTGGTCGAGCTCTCCCAGGCAATGACCCTTCAGGGCCAGTATGTGGACATCCGCGTTGAAGACGGCAAAGTCTTTATCGATGATGCTGAGGTGATCATTACTGACATCGAAGCTTCCAACGGCGTCATTCATGTGATTGACGCAGTGATCCAGCCCGAAACCAGGGACATCGTTGATGTCGCAGTGGAGGATGGACGCTTTGAAACGCTTGTGACAGCGCTTCAGGCAGCAGAATTAGTGGATGCCCTCAAGGCGGAAGGTCCCCTGACCGTGTTTGCGCCGACAGATGACGCTTTTGCGGCGCTGCCGGAAGGAACGGTTGAGGCCCTGCTTGAAGATATCCCCTCTCTGACAAACATTCTTCTCTACCACGTCGTGGAAGGGAAAGTGATGGCTGCCGATGTGGTGGAGCTGAGCGAAGCGGAGACCTTACTGGGTCAAAGTGTCAGCATCTCCGTGATGGATGGAAAGGTTATGATCAATGAGTCTGAAGTGATCATCACCGATATTGAAACCTCCAACGGCGTGATCCACGTCATTGACGCAGTCTTACTTCCTGAATAGTTTCACTCCTTTAGCAGTGGGAAAAGCGGAGCTCCTTGCTCCGCTTTTTCCGTTTAAGGGAGCTTCCCCTCCACCGGCAATATTTGGGGGTGAAAACTATTCCCCGAGCCAGTACAATCAAGGTACCATCAACCAAAGGAGTTAACAATGATTGACAGGCAGGCTGCCAAAAATCTCCTCCATGAGAATATTTCCAACCCCAACCTCCGCAAGCATCACTATGCAGTTGCTGCGGCGATGCGGGAGTTAGCCGGCAAGTTTGGAGGGGACCCGGACCTGTGGGAGATCACTGGTTTGCTGCATGATGCCGACTACGAGGAAACCAGGGATACCCCGGACAGGCACACGCTGGTGATTGCGGAGCGATTGCAAACCGAAAAGGTCCCAGAAGAAATTATCCGGGCGATTTTATCCCACAACTATGAGTATACAGAGGTGTTTCCGGAAACGCCCATGGAGTGGTCGCTGTTCAGCTGTGATGATTTGACGGGGCTGATCGTGGCTGTCGCCCTGGTTCATCCTGATAAGCTGGCGGGCGTCTCGGTGGAGTCGGTTCTGAAAAAGTTTGACTCAAAATCTTTTGCAGCCGGGGCGGACCGAGAGAAGATCCGCACATGTGAGGAGCAGCTGGACCTTCCCCTCGAGGAGTTTATCGGGCTGGTATTGGGGGCGATGAAGGCAGAGGCGGCTGCCCTGGGGTTGTAAAATCCCAGCGCAGCCCGGTGCGCTCCGGGGCAGCGATCCCCCTCAGCGTAAATACAGTTCGTAGATCTTGTTGAAGTGATACCCGTAAATCGCCATCGTCACCGCAGTCGGAAAGAGGGCCGGCCGTTTTTTCAACGTCCAGACCAACAGCTGCCAGTAATACCGGCGGTCCTGGTTCCGGATTCCCAGATGATAGATAGACCGGAAAAATGCCATCAACCGCTTCCCGGTTAAGGGGATGCGGATTTTTGGCGGTTGATACTCTTCCAGGAACGTCTTGACCCGTTCGTAGAAATGCTGGGGGGAGTAAATCGTTCCCATCAAGTGCTGATACCCCTCAACCAATTTCTCCAGCCCCATCCGGGGGATGATATTGGTGCTGCCATCCACATTGTCCCCGGACATCTCTCCCAGCAGCCGGTGTTCATTTTTCAGCCTTTCGTATAATTTTGTTCCTGGAGGGGCCTGGAGCAGGCCCACCATGGCGGTAACGATGCCGCTGCGCTGAATGAAGTCGATCTGCCGCTGAAAGATCGAGGGGGTGTCCGAATCAAAACCCACGATGAAGCCTCCCTGAACTTCCATGCCTGACCGCTGGAGGGTCTTGACATCCGCCACCAGGTCGCGGTTCGTGTTCTGGGCTTTGCTGCATTCATTCAGGCTGAGATCGTCCGGAGTTTCGATGCCGACGAAGACTTTATTGAAGCCTGCCTGGACCATCAGGTTGATCAGCTCCTGATCATCCGCCAGGTTGATGGTGGCTTCGGTATGAAACGTAAAGCCGGTTTTCCCCTTCCGCCAATCGATTAATGCCGGGAGCAGTTCTTCCTTAAGGTAGCGGCGGTTGCCGATAAAGTTGTCATCGACAAAAAATACAGATCCGCGCCAGCCCTGGCGATACAGTCCATCCAGCTCTTCTACAATCTGCTGGGCGCTCTTTGTGCGCGGTCGATGTCCCAGCAGGGAAGTCACGTTGCAGAAATCACAGTTGTAGGGGCACCCCCGGGAAAACTGCAGGGGCATTGTGTCGTACTGGTTCAATTTGATCAGCGACCAAAGCGGGGCAGGGGTCAGTCTCAAGTCCGGGAACTCATCTGTGGTATAGATCCGACGGGGTTGATTGCGCGCGAGATCCCTTAAAAAAGGCGGCAGGGTGAGTTCCGCCTCATTGAGGATAAAGTGATCCACGGTGGGGAAGTGATCCGTCTCCATGGTGAACAGCGGACCTCCGGCCACAACCGGGACGCCTGCCTGATTGCATCGGGTAACAATCCGTTCCGCTGGCTCTCGCTGGACGGTCATCCCGCTCAGGAAAACATAATCAGCCCAGGCAAGATCCTGCTGGGATAAGACCGCCAGGTTAAGATCGAGCAGCTTCTTTTCCCAGGTTTCAGGCAGCAGCGCTGCCACCGTCAGCAGCCCCAGGGGGGGTGCGGAAGCTTTTTTCCGAATGAACTTAAGAGCATGTTTGAAGCTCCAGAAAGTATCTGGAAATTCAGGGTAGACCAGAAGAATATTCACAAAGCAGTCTCCTTCAAAGTGTTCTGGCAGCAGGTATCCAGGGTCCCGCTTGCCTGTAGATTGCCCCCAGTGAGTTTGATTATATACAATCCGGGAGCGATCTAGGTAAACAGATTGTTAATAGCAGATAAGAAATCTTCCTTTCACCGCATCCAAAAACTATTGGAGGAGCGGAAAAAACAAGCAACAACTGCGCTTGAGCCCAGAAAAGAAAGGAGGCGGATTGATGAAAGACTTCAAACTAACCTATGCCACCATGTTCAACCCCCCCGAGGAGCTGCACGAGAGATTTGATCAGGCGATTAAAGCCACGCGGGCCCGGCTGGGGGAGAGACATTTCATGATCATCAATGGGGAGGATCGGGATGCAAAAGGAACCCTAGAGAAATACAATCCAGCGCAAACCGATCAGCTGCTATCGACCTTTCCAGCGGGGACAGCAGAGCACGCCGAGTTAGCCGTCCAGGCTGCCAGGCGAGCCTACAAATCCTGGCAGGAGGTATCCTGGCAGGAAAGGGCCGGGCTGCTGCGGAGGGCGGCAGACCTGATCGAGGAGCGGATCTTTCAGCATGCTGCGGTCACCGCCCTGGAGGTGGGAAAAAATCGCCTGGAAGCCCTGGGAGATGTTGCGGAAGCGCCGGCGCTGATCCGCTATGCGGTTTCCCAGCTGGAATCAAACCAGGGTTTTCTGACAGTGCTGGGAGAGGATCCCCTTCAGGGGTACCGGGCCCGGAATATCTCCCTCCTCCGTTCTTATGGGGTCTGGCTGGTGATCAGCCCCTTTAATTTTCCCACCGCATTAACCGGGGGCCCTGTTGGAGCAGCGCTGGCAGCTGGGAATACCGTGGTGATGAAGCCGGCCTCCACCACCCCCTGGAGTGTCCGACTGCTGGCAGAAGCATTCCGGGATGCTGGTTTCCCGCCTGGTGTAGTGAATTTCGTCACTGGATCCGGGAGCGTCTTGGGGGAGGCGCTGATCGGCCATCCTGATGTGGATGGGGTGACGTTCACCGGCTCCTACCAGGTGGGAATGGACGTGTACCGCCGATTCGCTCAACGCCCTTATGTTCATCCAGTGATTCTCGAAATGGGCGGGAAAAACCCGGCCATCGTCTCCCGGCATGCGGATCAGGATCGAGCTGTCCAGGGGATTGTACGCTCGGCGTTCGGGCTGCAAGGCCAGAAATGCTCGGCGAATTCCCGCATCTATCTGGAAGATCCCATATATGATCAGGTTGTGGAGCAGCTGGTCAGAGAAACAGAGCAGCTTACCATCGGCAACCCCGCCGACCGGGAGACCTTTCTGGGACCGGTGATCGCCTCCGGGCCCTACCATGACTATCAGGACTATGTTGAGGAACTCTCCCAGGCTGGAACAATCCTCACCGGGGGTAAGGTCCGGGTAGAGGGGAGGTTTGGCAGCGGATATTTTGTTGAACCAACCCTGGTGGCAGATCTCCCGCTCGATCATCCGCTCTGGAAACATGAAATGTTTTTACCGATCACGCTTGTGCGTCGGGTGGAGGATTTAGAGGAAGCCATGAGGCTCGCAAACGACACCAAGTATGGCCTGACCGCCGGTTTCTACGGCAGTGAGGAAGAGAGCCGATGGTTCTTTGACCGCATTCAAGCCGGGGTAAATTATGTCAACCGTCCTCAGGGTTCGACAACCGGCGCCTGGCCCGGGTATCAGCCCTTTGGGGGCTGGAAAGCAAGCGGCTCGACGGGGGTAAACGCGGGGGGACCGCACTACCTGCAGCGATATATGCGGGAGCAGGTCCGCACTGTGATCGAGTAGCTCTTGATCCCTGAGGGGCCGCAGGGGAAAAAATCGCGGGGCTCCATCCCCCGGGCTGGCTCTTGACAAATCCGTCAGCCTATTTATAATTTGAACATGTACAGAACATGTTCAAAGGAGGATGGATGGCCCCCCAGGAAAGAAGCACCCGAGAGAAGCTCATCCAGGCTACCCAGCAGCTGCTTCAGGAGAAACCAGATCCTGAAAGCATCACCGCCCGCCAAATTACCAGCAGGGCGGGGGTGGGGTTGGGGGCAATAAACTACCATTTTTCCTCAAAAGACCATCTGCTGAATGAGGCGGTCCTAAAACTGATCAATCAAACTGCAGCCCCATGGTTGACAGACGCTGCCCACCAGGAATTTTCCCCCCGGAGGCAGCTGCGGCAGCTGCTGCTGGAGACCGCGCGGGTGGCCTCCCGATATCCGAAAATCTCCCGGCTGCCCATTGCCCACACCCTCAGGGAAGGCAGTTTTTCTGTGCCAGAAATGATCGTTCCCCTGCTGCGAAAGATCTTTCCAGAGGATACCCACGACCTGGAACTGAAACTCATCGCTCTGCAGCTGATCACCCCGATGCAGTTTGGCTTCCTGCACGCTGAAGCCTTCCAGCGGTATGCCGGGGTGGACGTCAGGGATCCTTCCCAGCAGGAGCGATTGATAGAAGGTATGATCAACAATTTGATCCCCACGGAGCAGCCCTTGTGAGATTTCAGATCAACCCTGGGATGGCCAGCCTGATCCTGTCCGGGGTCGCGCTCGTTTTGGCCGGGATTGCCTGAGGAGAGCGAGGATAGTTGAGGCTCCTGAAATCTGGCAGAGCGTTTCCCTGATAATTTTTGATAGGGAAAGGTTGAAAGAAAGATGAAAACGAAATCATGTCGATTTACCTATCGAGTTCTGGCGGTCCTGTTCGTGCTGGGGATGATCATGCTCGCCTACAGCCTCTGGGCCCGTCCAAATCAGCTTACCTGGGGGGCAAGCGAGGAGGAGCAGGAACGGATCATGCCGGGGGATGAGCTGCATGGAGAGGCTGATTTTTATGCTACCCGGGCAATCACGATTAACTCTTCCCCGGAGAATATTTGGCCCTGGATCATCCAGATGGGGTATGGACGGGCTGGGTACTACGGCTATGATCTTTTAGAAAACCTGGGCTCTCCAAGGGGGATCCGGAGTGCTGAGCAGATCCTTCCTGAATTCCAGGATTTCCAGGCGGGCGACCCCCTTCCGATCAGTATACTGGTTACACATACGATTGCAGCCCTTGAGGAAAACCGGGCAGTGGTCTGGTCCAGTTTGGAAGGAGACCAGCCGGGAGCGATCACCTGGGCTTTATACCCGGTAGGGCCAAACCAAACACGATTGGTCAGTCGGATTGGCTGGCGATACCAGTTGAAAAAGCCTTCTACGCTGGGATATGCGATTTTTACAGAGTTTACTGATCACCTGGCGGTTCGAAAGATCCTGATGGGAATCAAGGGGCGCGTGGAGGGGGAGATGGAGCCATTTGCGAAGCAGAACGCCGAATTCGGGGTCTACATCCTCAGCTGGCTGAGCTTCGCAGCCAGCCTGGTGCTGCTGCTGATTGGTCCCCTGTCCTGGAAAAAACTGGGGGCCAGTCTGCTGGCCGGGGGTGTGTGGCTGATCACCTGGTATGCCCCTCTTCCCCTGGGGGTTGGTATTCTGCTTGCTGTTCTCACCCCGGCAGGCCTGTACTGGGCTGTCCGATCTACCCGCAGGCAGGTTTGATCCCTCTCAGCTGACGCGGCTATGATGATCGGGCTTCCAGCATCGTAAAAAACATCTCTGTAAAATATGCTGCCAGGGCCTGGAGCCCTTCTTCCTTCGCAAGATCATATTGCTGAGGAATCGGGAAAAAGCCCGGGGTGAGCATCATAAACATGATGGCAGAAAAAATGCTGGCCAGGATGATACTGAGAGAGCCTGGATCCGCTTCTGGAAGCGCCTCTTCGGCCCGGTCCACCAGCTTCTCAAAGGCAGCCAGGAAGGACTGCCCGGTGATCGATTGGTAGTCTTTTTCGACAATCAGGCTGTAGAGGTGGGCTGTGGATATTCCCGGGTTGGCCTGGGTACCGGCAATCAGATAATAAAAGATCTCATGGAGGGTTTTCCGAAACGGTTTCTTCTCATCCTCGATCGCCACCAGGACATCTTCCAGCATGTGTGTGATGGTTATTTTCAGGGCTTGATCCATCAGCTGATCTTTTGTCCGGAAATAATAATTGATGGAGGCGATGTTTGCATCCGCCGCTTCGGCAATCATCCGGGTGGTGACCTGCTCAATCCCGTAGCGATTGATGCAGTCGATCGTTGCCATCAAAATCGCTTCCTGGGTGGAGGATTCTTTCCTGGCCATACAGTTCCTTTTCGTCTATGAGACCCCGGTCATCCTGGCGGAAATCTGCCAGAGACGGCGCCCGTGATCTGGATCAAGCCCGAACGGATTTGGCATTCTTGGTTTCCCGTGCTTCCAATAGGCAGCGGGATGTTCGGATAAGTCCACCTCCAGGAGCAGCTTCAGGATCCCAGCGGCTGCCTTCTCAGGGGGAAGACCCCGGCGGCGGCGCCAGGACCAGATCCGGTTTGCCAATTGTGAGCCCGCTTTCTCACCGATCCCGGTGTTCACCAACCCGGGATCGGCCGCTGCCGCTTGGAGTTCCTGTGGACCCATCCTGCGGTTGAGCTCAGCGGTAAAAAGCACATTGGCCAGCTTGCTCCGTTTATATGCCTTTAGAGGATTATACCTTTCCAGCATTTGAACATCTGACCAATCCAGCTTTGCGCCGTAGTGGGACCCTGAGCTGACGGTGATCACCCTCCCAGCCGGGGATTTCTGCAGCAGCGGCAGCAGCAGCTCGGTGAGCAGAAATGGTGCCAGATGGTTCACCGCCCATTGGGTATCAAATCCCTCCGGGGTGATCGTCTGCCAGTAGGTGAAGGTGCCGGCATTGTTAACCAGGCCATCCAGGGTGGGGATCCCCCAGTGCTCCAGGATCTCGGTGATTTCCCCGACAGCGGCCCTGATCTCCGCCTGCTTCGAGAGATCGGCAAGGCAGTAGTCCAGGTGCTGGCCTGGATATTCCTTCCTTAATCTTTCCTTCAGCTGACGGCAGCGCTCCCGGGATCGGCCGATCCCGATCACGTTCATCCCTTGATCCAGCAGCTGCTCTACCAGGGTTAATCCAATCCCCGAGGTTGCCCCGGTGATCAGGTAGGTGTTTGTAGGGTGGTTTTTCATGCTGGTCTCCTTTTTTCTGAGAAGATCATAGCTGGGACCCCGTTATTTGTCAAGTGTTTCAAACATAAATTTCAAACAAATGATTGACAAAATCCCTTTTGTCCTGTACACTGACTGGCAGCGCGAGACGTTAAGAGATCAAGTGAGGTGAACCATGCGCAGTAAAGTACTGATATCCGGAGCAGCTGGGGGCCTTGGGAAAGCGTTTGCCGTGGAATGTGCCCGTCGGGGGTGGGATCTTTTTCTCACCGATCTGCATCCTGGCCCACTGGATACGCTGGGTGAGGCGCTGGAACGGACCTATGGAATCAATATTCAGCGCCAGGCCTGCAATCTAATGGATCCTGAAAACCGGGAGAAGCTGTTTGAAGCGATCCGGGATGGGAATCATTTCTTCCGGGGACTTATCAATGTCGCCGGGCTGGATGTGGAGGGAATCTTTCTTGAGCGGACCCAGCAGGAGATCCAGGGGATTGTGCGGTTGAACGTTGAAGGGACCCTGACAGTCACCCACCGTGTTTTGGAGCGCATGGATCCCATGCAGCCTTTCTGGATGATCACCGTTTCCAGTCTGGCTGCCTTTTACCCCATGCCGGTGAAAGCGACCTATGCAGCCTCAAAGCGATTCTTGTTGGATTTCTTTTTAGCTTTACGGGATGAGGTGTCCAAGCAAGGAGCCAGCGTGACGGTCCTTTGTCCTGCTGGATTGCCCACCACCCCCGGGGCGGTCAGCGCGATTGAAGCGCAGGGATTTTTGGGCCTGTTGACCACCCAGAACATCGGTTGGGTGGCAAAACGGTCCCTTGATCACGCTGTCAGAGGAACGGCGATTTTTGTGCCCGGGCTGATCAATCAAATCTTGCGATGGCTGGGTGGATTGGTCCCCCCCCGGTTGCTTTCCGGGATGATCGGCAGACGCTGGCGTGCTGCCAGGAAATCCCGTCCTGACCCTTTGCTGCCCGTTAAACTGGGCAAAATGGCTGGTTCTTGACTTGCGGGGCTTCACTGGTTTAGCTGGGTCGCTGCTGATCTGCAGCCCAGGTGAGAAAGAGTTCTGGTACCCTCATCTGGTTCTGAGGCAGGCAGCATCCGGGGAAGACACCTTCAGATCAGACGGTCAGGCGATCCCGGCACACAAACCCGTTCAGGGGGTTGGAGGGTTGCCAAAACGGCTGCGGATGTTATTCCGGATCCGGTAAAATACGCCCTGCAGGTAGGTGTTGATGGAGCGGTTTACCCGTCCCAACCAGGCGATGATGCGTTCGACCGCTGGCATTGGATTCCTGACATTTAACCCCGTCAGGGCAAAGAAGACCACAATCATCAGGATTAACAAAATGATCACGATGGCAACTTTGGCAACATTCATAGCGCTTTCCTCGATCCAGCGTTGCTGCTGCTGGATGTCATGGTTGTTTGATGGTGTCTGCCGATCCGCGTAGGTACTTGTCCCTCTATTATACTGCAGCACAAATGCTGCGGATGCTGATTTCAGCTACCCTGCCAGGAGGCGGTGAGGGTCAGCTCTCCCGGGGTGGAGACTCTCAAAAATGGTATACTTCCCCTGATGTTATCTTACATAGCCTGAGGAGGTATTCATGCGCGATAACCAGAGAAACCATCCATCCTGGCGCACGCTCCCCAGAAATGTGTGGGCAGCCAGCCTGACCAGTTTTTTTATGGATGTGTCCAGCGAGATGGTGCTGAACATCCTGCCTTTATTTTTAAGCAATGTGCTGGGCGTGCGCACCAGCATTATTGGCTTGATCGAAGGGATTGCAGAGGCTACTGCGAGCTTGCTGAAGGTTTTCTCGGGTTGGATCTCTGACCGCCTACAGACCCGGAAGTGGTTAGCTGTCCTTGGCTACGCTCTCTCCGCGGTCTCCAAGCCATTTTTCTATTTCGCCCAGAGCTGGGGTGCTGTCCTGGGCGTCCGATTTGCTGACCGGGTGGGAAAGGGGATACGAACTTCCCCGCGGGATGCACTGGTGGCAGACAGCATCACTGAGGATCAGCGGGGCTTGGCTTTTGGATTTCACCGGGCAGCGGATACCGGTGGGGCAGTGATCGGATTGCTGATTGCTTTATTCGTGGTCTGGGTGACCCAGGCCAATCAGACCGGGTTGAAACTGGGTACATTCCAAACCGTGGTCCTGGCCAGCTTGATCCCTGGTTTTCTGGCAGTTGTATCCCTGGCTGTCGGGGCTGAGGAAGTCTCTGGTGAAGAGAAAAAGGACCGCCCCGAGATCACCTTTCGGGGACTGGGGAAATCTTTTTTTATTTTTATGCTCATTGTAGGCCTGTTTGACCTGGGAAATTCTTCGGATGCTTTCCTGGTCCTGCGGGCCCAGGAACGGGGATTGAGCATCCTGGGCATTCTGGGAATGCTGGTCACCTTCAACCTGGTCTATACCCTGGTCTCAACTCCCGGGGGGTCCCTCTCCGATCGGATTGGCCGGAGGAAAGTAATCATTGGGGGATGGTTGATGTATGCTCTGATCTATTTTGGCTTTGGGTTTGCCCGGCAAGGATGGCAGATCTGGGCTTTATACGCTCTTTACGGGATCTACTACGGGCTGGCTTTTGGGACCACGAAAGCGCTGGTAGCGGACCTGGTGAAGCCAGAGCTTCGGGGGACGGCCTACGGCACCTATAACGCCGTGCTGGGAATCCTGAATTTCCCGGCTTCCTTTCTGGCTGGGATATTATGGCAGGGGGTGGGAACGTGGGAGGGATTCGGCCCTGCAGCACCCTTTATCTTTGGCGCACTGACTGCGCTGGGGGCAGCTGTTTTGATGTTTTTCTGGCACCCGGAAGTCAGCAGGGCTTAAGCGAGTGAAAATAATTCACACCTGAGGCTGCCGCCGGTCCAATCCGGAAGGGAAAATTCATGCTAGTGGTTGAAGGTCATCTAGGATCCAGGGCAGCATCTCAGCAACGGTAGGGTGGGTGAGCACTGCTTTTCGGAAGAGCTGGTAGGATTTTCCCGTGTACATAAAGGGGGTGAACACATTGACCACTTCATCCCCTCCAACCCCAAACACTGCAGCCCCGACGATTTCCTCACTGTCCATATCCACCAGGATCTTGATCAACCCTGCAGTCTCATCCTTTTCTTTTGCTCTTGAGATCTGGTTCATAGCCCGGGTGGCCATCCAGATTTCTCGACCGCTCTGCCGGCCTTTCTTCTCACTCATGCCTACCCGGCCCAGGGGAGGATCGATATACAGGGCATAGGTCGGGATTCTGAGGGAGAGGGTGCGGTCTTCCTCCCCGGCAAAGTGGTCCCAAAAAATCTCCCCATCATTCACCGCGGTGTGAGTGAAAGCGCCCTCGCCGTTAATATCCCCCACGGCATAGATATGCGGAACGCTTGTCTGCATGACCTGGTTCACCTTGATATACCCGCGTTCATCTACCTCAACCCCGGCTGCATCCAAATTGAGCCGGTCGCTGTTGGGAATTCGACCGACTGCCAGCAGCAGGTGGCTGCCGCGAATTTTTTGCTGGCTGCTGTCCTGGTTAAACATGACCTCAACGGCCCCGTTTTGGGTTTGTAGAACCCGGGTTACCTCGGTGTTGAGGTAGATCTGGATGCCCTCTCCGGAAAGGACCTCCTGGGCGATGGCAGCGATGTCTTCATCCTCTCGCCGCATCAGCTGCGGTCCCGCTTCGAGAATGCTGATCTGGCTTCCGAAACGGCGGAAGATTTGGGCAAATTCCAGTCCGATGTAGCTGCCCCCGACAATGACCAGGTGGTCAGGAAGTGTCTCCAGTTCCAGAAGCCGGGCGTTGTCCAGCCAGCCTACCTCCTCGATTCCCGGGATGGGAGCCCTCCGGGCCCGGCCGCCTGCATTGATCAGAATGGTTTTCCCCTGGATGCTTTCCCCCCCGACCCGGACCGTGTGCGGCCCCTCAAAAGCAGCGTAGTGCGGGAAGATCGTCACCTGATCCATCCCCCTGAGCCATTCCTCCAACCCCTGGCTGCTTTCTGACCGAATCTGGTTTTGCCGCTCCATAACCCGCTGGAAATCGATGTCGATTTTCCCGGTTTGAACCCCAAAATCCGGGCCGCGCCGAGCCATATGGGCCGCCCGGGCGCTGGCCACCAGGGTTTTTGTGGGAGTGCAGCCGTAGTTGACACAGCTGCCGCCAAATTTTCCTCCCTCCGCAATTGCTACTGAGTACCCCTTGTTTACCAGCCGGGGAACGACGGTACCGGTTGCCTGGCCTGTTCCGATCCAGATTATATCGAATTCTTTTGTCATCTCACTTCCTTATTTTGTTATTATTAATTTTTCGATGTCGTGATCCAATCATACCTTACCCGGTCAAAACAGTGGACAGGTCCAAGCAGGAGCAGCAGAGCTAATCCCCTTTCGAAGGGAAGAAGATCTTGGGGAGGAATGCCGGTCTTGCCCCTCGAAAACAGAAACGGCCTGCAGAATCAAGCAGGTCGTGTGCTTGGATAAAACCTGGCTTTGGATCAGCAAGCTCAGCTGTCAAGGAAGGCCTGGATGACCGCCAGGGTTGCCTTTGGATTATCCCAGACCATGTCATGCCCTGCATCCGGGATCACCTCCAGACGGGCATTGCTGTACATTCCGGCATGTTTGGCCTGCAGTTCCTCCCCGATCCAGGTATTGCATTCCCCGGCAAGGAACAGGACGGGTTTCTGGAACACAACCGCGCCTGATTCCAGCTGGTTGATCTCCTCTGGAGTGGCTGTATTGGCTGATTTTGAGGCATCAGATCCAAATCTCCAGCTTGGGGCATCATAGGGCTGGCCCGGGCAGTGATAAGGATTCTCTGGCTGGTCTGCAAAATAGTGGGCAGCCTTGGAAAAGAGGTAGTCCTCTGGGGCCTGCTCATCGGGCCCGCGGACGTGACGGGCTTCAAACCCGGTCCGAAGGGCAAACCATAAATAATTAATATCCTGGGTGAAGCTGCTCATGGTTGCTGTGAAGTCCTCCATTTCCTCCACATTCAGGAAACCCGGTTCGGCTAACACCGCCCGGGTGACTTTTTCCGGGGCATACCCAAGATATGCAGAAGCCAGCATCCCACCCCAGGAATGGCCGATGAGGATGACCGGTTCATCCTTTCCAAAGTGATCGATGATCCCATCCAATTCCGCAAGATATCCTGAAAGGGTGAGCTGGTCTGCTGATACGCGCTCAGAGAGGCCCGCACCGCGCTGGTCGTAAAAAACAAGGAAGTACTCATCGGCCAGTTCCTGCAGCGCCAGAAGGGAGCGGTAATCCCCTCCGGGTCCGCCGTGAAGGATAATTACAGCTGGATTTTCTGGACTGCCGAAAGTCTCCATGTGCAGCATGACTCCGTTGACCTCCATGCTTGAAAGGCCTGGATCATCAAGCACCGTCGCGAGAACTGGATACTCTCCCCTGGTAGCAAAATAAAGCACCCCCGTACCCAGGATCCCAGCTAGCAGCAGCCCCCCTGCGAGATAACCGATAAATTTTGGGAAACGTTTCATGATCTTCTCCTGGAGGTTTGTATTCCCAATAAAATGGGATCAGATTACCAAATAAAAGTTGCAGTCTTTTCTGGATCTTTCAGCGATTGTGCCAGACATCTTTTCGGCGGTACCAGAGCAGTCCCAATCCGACCAATCCCATCAGCAGTGAGTGCAGCAAACCCTGGGTGCCCGGCGAGAGAACCGCTTCGACCCAGCCGCTCTTGACGGTGACAAACCCTTCGGCAAGCAGCGGCAGACTGATCGCGTTTGCGATATTATGCAGCAGCCAAACGGTCCAGACAGATTTTGAAAGCAGGCGCAATTCTCCATAGGCAAGGGACTGGAATACCAGCAGGACAAAAGAGAGGGCGATAAATCCGGTTAGCGGTAAGGATGTATTATCTCTTAAGACCGCCCGGTCCAGATAATAAAGATAATAGGGGATATGCCATCCAGCCCAAACCACCCCGGTGAGCAGGGAATTCAGCAGCGGATGGACATTCAGGGCTTCCAGCCGTGGAGTGAGGTAGCCCCGCCATGCGAACTCCTCAAAAATGTTCTTGCCCATGGCGCCGATGAATGCAGCCGCTGCGAAGGGAAGAAAGGCTGTCCACCCCCGCTCCCCAAAGCCTGTCAGGGAAACCGCCCGGAAGAGAATTCCCACCCCCAGGGTTGCCCCCACGGCCACAGGCACGATCAGCATCGCTGCCAGGTACCAGGGCCAGCTGTCCTTGAAATGGGGCTTCAGTCCAAAGTCCTTCCAGCCATCACCGCCAAACCCCCGCAGCAGCAGGTTTGCTGCCAGGGGGGAAATCAACCAGAGCAGGGCTCCCAGTCCCTGCATCGGATCCTCGGGAGGAGAGAGCCGGTCCAGGGTGATGCCCAGGAAACCTCCTCCCATAGAAATGATCCCAAAGATGATCAGATTCCGTATAGATTTATTCATTCCAGCCTCCCAGCTAGATTAATGCCCTGACCGGGGACCAGCCCCGGCAGGTGGATCTTGAAGTGTATAGTCTTCAGCGAGAATTCGTTGTTTGACGCTGAGCAGCCAGTTGTTGAGAAAGCTTTCTGCCAGCAGTCCATACTCGAGTGTGAGGATGCTGAGAAAGTAATCCCGCCGGTCTTCCCGGTCCTCCAGCTGCCTGGAATACACCTGGTACATTCCCTGGTATTCCTGCAATCTTTCCTGGATTGCATTGATTTCTTGGTCAAGCAGCCCCACAAGCTCTTGATCGCTTAAACCCCCTCCAAAATAGAGCTGGATCAGGAATGGATCCCTGGTGTCCTCGGGGGGAAGCGGTGTGGAAAGCCAGTTGTGAAGCTCGGATTTTCCTTGATCTGTGAGATGGTAAAGCTTTTTATTCAGGCGGTTTTCCCGTTCAATTACCTCCTGGCTAACCAAGCCCCGGTCATGGAGATCGGCAAGCTCCCGGTAGATCTGGCTCTGATTGGCCGGCCAGAAGTGGCGCACTGAGCGGTCAAAGGCCTTTTTCAGCCCATAGCCAGAAAGCGGCTTGAGGGATAAAAACCCCAGGATCGCGTGCTGCAAGGACATCTTATTCTCCCAAACATACATGAATGATTATATAGTATGAGTACTATACTATCTGTTGAATACCTTGTCAAGGGGGTGCTGGTTGGGACCAGGGGAACCACCGGATAAACAATTTGCACCGGGGCGATCAGAAAGACTAAAGGGCGCCTGGTTTCAGGCGCCCTTTGTTTGTAGGTTAGTTGTGGAGGACCAGCCCAGCAGGTTGATTTGAGTTACTGGGACCACTCCGTTGGCTCCCGATCCCAACGGTGCTCCTGAAGCGCCGCGTGCAGCTCCGCTGGGAGCGGACCGGCCTCGCTGGCCTCCATGTTCATTCTGACATGCTTCGCTTTGCGCATTCCAGGAATAATCGTGCTCACCCGGGGTTCATTGAGAATAAAACGCAGGGCCAGTTCCGCCATGGTCATCCCCTTGGGAATCAACGGCCGCAGCGCCTCAGCATGTTCAACACTGGATTTCAGATTCTCCGGGACAAAGTAGCTGGAGCGCCAGTCATCCTCCGGCCAGCTGCTTTCCAGGGATAGATTCCCGGTCAGGGTGCCTTCATCAAAGGGCACCCTGGCGATCACCGCGACCTCATTTTCTTCACAGGCTGGAAATAATTCATCCTCAGGATTCTGGTCAAAGATATTGTATATCACCTGGACGGCGTCGATCACCCCGCTTTTAACTGTGCGCACGCCATTCCAGGGTTCCCAGCGATTCAGGCTGATCCCTATCGCCTCAAACAAACCTTGCTCTTTCAGGTCAGAAACCTTGTGGATCCACCGGGCATCATCCAGGAAATGATCTTCCCAGACATGAAACTGCATCAAATCAAACGCACCCAGTCCGCTGTTTTCTAAGCTGCTGTGAACGTATTCTTCAATGTGGTCGGGGGGGAAGCAATCATCCAGGCTGAAGTCACGCTGGCTGGGCCAAATAAAGTTTTTAGGAGGAATCTTCGTGGCCGTGTATAATTTTTTATCCGGGTTGGCCCGAACAATCTGCCCCAGCAGTGCCTCACTGTGGCCTTCACCGTACCCCCAGGCAGTGTCGAAAAAATTGCAGCCCAGGTCAACGGCCAACTGCAGGGAAGCCAGGCTTTGTTGGTCATCAGATCCTGTCCACCCGGCCATCCCCCACATCCCATAACCAATTTCACTTACCTCCCAACCCATGCGTCCAAATTTTCTTGTATTCATGATCACTACTCCTCAGTGGAAGAGTCTGTATGTTTATGAACTGATTTCCTAATGTTCGTTTATTTTCCAGTATTTAATAAATTAATTATATATTAATGAGTCCTCTGAAAAAACACCAATTTAAACGATACTAAACGTAAATCTCCGTTC
>CAZUMA010000044.1:0-19840 GCA_964621835.1 uncultured Anaerolineales bacterium
TGGAGCTGATTGTACCCATCGCGCTGGAACAGGGTGGGAAGTTCGCCATCCGGGAAGGCGGGCTGACGGTCGCCTCCGGCGTGGTCACAGAGATAATTGAGTAAAGGTTATGGCAAAACAAAAGATTCGTATCCGCCTGAAAGCATATGACCACCGCGTGCTGGATCAATCGGCACAGCGGATTGTGGAGACTGCCGAGCGAACCGGTGCCCGGGTTGCGGGACCGGTGCCGCTGCCCACGAAAATTGAGCGGTTCACCGTTCGGCGGTCCACATTTGTCCACAAAGATTCCCACGAGCATTTTGAGATCCGGACCCATAAAAGGCTGATTGATGTCCTGGAGCCCGATTCTCAAACGATTGACCTGCTGATGAGGTTAAATCTGCCTGCGGGCGTTGATATTGAAATTAAAATTTAATTGTGTATAATGTACCCCTCAGTGTCCTGATGGGCTGGGAGCTGAACTGGGGGGGCCCTGGCCGGTCAACACTCTGCGGCAAGACTGTGCAGAGGGTCGCTTTTTCCCGGTAGGCGGTAAAAAGCGAGAGTAGAGGATAACGTAAGAGCCGATCCGCTCTGGAACACACAATTACAGGGGTTCTTGAAGGATCAGCTAACTGCGTTGTTTTGGGATGATGAAGCTAAGCCCTAGTTTACAGTCCCATCAAAATAAGATCGTAGGAGACAAAAGAGATGAAAGGGCTCATTGGTAAGAAAATCGGCATGACCCAGATTTTCGATGATTCCGGCAGCGCGGTTCCGGTCACAGTCATTGAAGCTGGGCCTTGTTATGTTACCCAGATCCGGACCGTTTCACGGGATGGATACTCTGCGGTGCAGCTTGGATATGAGGAAGTCAGAGAACACCGTCTTACAGGGGGTGAGCTGGGTCACCTGAAGAAGCACAATCTCCCCAGCCTGCGGTATCTAAGAGAATTCCGCACGGATGAACCAGTAGAAGAGGGTGCCCAGCTGACAGTTGGGGATGTCTTTGCTGCGGGAGACCGGGTGGATGTGGTGGGAAAATCAAAAGGTCGTGGATTTGCTGGTGTTGTGAAGCGCCATGGATTCTCCGGAGGTCCCCGCACCCATGGGCAGTCAGATCGACTGCGGGCGCCGGGGTCGATTGGCTCCACCTCCACTCCAGGCAGGGTTTTTAAAGGCAAACGAATGCCTGGCCGCATGGGAAATCAAACCGTTACCGCACAGAACCTGCTGGTGTCTCTGGTTGATTCCGAGAAGAACCTGATTGCAGTGCGAGGCTCTGTACCCGGGCCAAAAGGTGGTCTGGTGATTATTAAAGAAGCCCGGAAGCAGTAAGGGGTGGAGTGAATGATTATGGAAGCAAATATTCTTGATACCAAAGGTAAAAAAGTGGACACGGTTGAGCTGCCGGGAGAGATTTTCCAGGCTGTGGTGAATGTGGACCTGATGCATCAAGCGTTTACCCGCCAGATGGCAAACCAGCGTCTGGGCACCCACAGCACGAAAGGCCGCAGTGAAGTGTCCGGCGGTGGGCGCAAGCCCTGGCGTCAGAAAGGGACCGGCCGGGCCCGTCAGGGGTCAATCCGGGCTGCCCAGTGGGTTGGCGGTGGAAAAATTTTCACCCCCAAACCCCGCTCATATGAGAAAAAAATGCCCCGGAAGATGCGCCGGGCTGCCCTGCGCTCAGCCATCTCGCTGAAGATGGCCAACGAGGAGCTCTTTATCCTCGAGGAACTCACCCTGAAAGAGCCGAAAACCCGTTTGATGGCCCAGGTGCTGGAGAAGATCACTGGGGGAACGAACTGCCTGGTTCTTTATCCAGAAAAGGATCAGAATTATGACCTGCTGCAGCGCGCCATCCGGAATTTACCGGACGCAAAGCTGATCCTTGCTGACTACCTGAATATCCGGGACCTCCTGGGATATGAGAAGGTTATCCTGATCAAGTCTGGGCTGGAAAGAATATCCGAGAACCTCATCCAGGAGTGAAATGATGCCCTCGATTTACGATGTGTTGAAACGACCGATTTTAACAGAGAAATCAAGCCACCAGTACTTGAAGCTGAACCAGTATGTATTTGAGGTGGATACGGATGCGACAAAGAGCATGATCAAAGAAGCCGTGGAAACCTTATTTGATGTCAAGGTGGTCAAGGTCAACACCATGATCATGCCTGCCAAGCGCTCCCGCCGCCCCCGGACCCGCCGGGTCCTGGTGCGCCGGAGCATGTACAAGAAGGCAATTGTTACCCTGGCGGCTGGCGACAGCATCCCAGTCTTTGAAGGAGTCCGTTAATGGCTGTCAAAAAATATAAACCTGTCACCCCCGGGTTGCGGGGGAGAACCGGTTACACCTACGAAGAGATCACCAGGAAGAACCCCGAAAACTCCCTGGTGAAATCGCTGCAAAAAAAGGGTGGACGGAATACCTACGGCCGGATCACGGTGCGCCATCGGGGGGGAGGCCATAAGAGAAAATACCGGGTGGTGGATTTCCGCCGTGAGAAAGTTGGGATTCCTGCCCGGGTGGCCAGCATTGAATATGATCCCAACCGGACGGCCCGTCTGGCTCTCTTGCACTATGCCGACGGTGAAAAACGCTATATTATTGCCCCGGTGGGCCTGCGGGTTGGGGACACCGTAATGTCCGGCCCGGAGGCGGAGATTTCTCCAGGCAATACCCTGCCCTTGAGTGTGATTCCAACCGGGTCCCGGATTCATAATATTGAACTCAATGAGGGAGCCGGAGGGCGCTTGGTGCGATCTGCAGGGACGTCAGCCCGTCTGGTTGCCAAGGAAGGGAAATACGGCCAGGTCCGCCTCCCCTCCGGGGAGATTCGGCTGATCCGCCAAACTTGCAATGCCACCATTGGCCAGGTTGGGAATGTCGACCATGGGAATATCAAGCTCGGAAAGGCCGGTCGAAAGCGGCACCTCGGTTTCAGGCCCACTGTCCGCGGTTCTGCGATGTCTCCCCGAGACCATCCGCACGGGGGTGGGGAAGGGCGATCTCCCATTGGGATGCCCAGTCCGAAAAGTCCCTGGGGAAAGAAAACCCTGGGAAAGAAAACCCGCCGGAATAAGCGGACCAGTAAATATATTGTTCGCGATCGTCGGGTCGGCAAGAAGAAGCGCTGACAATCAGGAGTTGATGAGATGTCACGATCATTGAAAAAAGGGCCGTTTATCGACCCTAAGTTGTTGAAAAAAATTGAAGCCATGAATGAACGTGGAGAAAAGAAGGTCATTCGAACCTGGAGTCGGGCGAGCGTGATTTTCCCTCAGCTGGTGGGGCATACCATCGCGGTTCATGATGGCCGGCGGCATGTTCCGATCTATATTACCGAAAACATGGTCGGCCACCGCCTGGGCGAATTTGCTCCCACCCGGACCTTCCGCGGCCACATGGCAGCGAAGCGAACCGCCCGGAAGAAAGAAGCCGCTGCGGCTTCAGCCGGGACGATATCGTCCGGGACTGTAAAGGAGATCTAACGATGGCAAACGATGTCAGAGCGCAAGCACGCCACGTCCCCGTCTCAGCACAAAAAGCCCGTTTGATTGTTGATATGGTGCGGGGAAAAGATGTTGTGGATGCCCTGGATATGCTCAATTTTGTGCCGAACAAAGCAGCCAACCCGGTGAGCAAACTGATCCAGTCTGCAATTGCCAATGCGGAGAATAACTATGGGCTTAACCGCTATGATCTCTTCATTCAAAATATCGTAGCTGATGAAGGGCCGACCCGGAAGTGGCGTCGTTTTGGGGCCCGGGGCCGGGTGAAGCCAAGGCTGCGGCGATCATCACATCTATCGGTAGTGCTTCGAGAGCGTCAGGAAGCTGGATAGGAGTATTTGGACGCGCTCCCGGGTCAGTTGCCGGAGAGCCGCGGACAGCAGGAGAAAATATGGGACGAAAAGTTCACCCAATAGGATTTCGATTGAAAGTCACCAAGACCTGGGATGCCCGCTGGTTTGCAGAAGGGGAGCAGTATGTTGATCACCTTCAGGAGGATCTGGAAATTCGGAGACTGATTCACCAGGAATCCCCCCGGGCGGGCGTATCAAGAATTGAAATCGAACGGTTTCCCGGGAAAGTGAAGATCATTGTTCATACCTCCAAGCCAGGGGTGCTGATTGGGCGAAAAGGGGTGCATGTGAAAATGCTCCGCAAAAAGCTGGAGGAGCTGGTTGGGAAATCCATCGATGTCGATATCAAGGAAATTGAAAATCCTGACCTCGATGCTTATCTGGTCGCAGAAAATGTTGCCCGACAGCTCGAAAGCCGGATCAGTTTTTCCCGGGCGATGAACCGGGCCATCCAGCGCACGATGCGCGAAGGCGCAGAAGGGGTTCGCGTGGAAGTTTCCGGGCGGTTGGGTGGGGCAGAGATGTCCCGGACGATCCATATGCGGGAAGGACGCGTTCCCCGACAGACCCTGCGGGCTGATATTGACTATGCTTTAGCTGAGGCTGCCACAACCTACGGGAATATTGGGGTGAAAGTCTGGGTCTATAAGGGTGAAGTCCTGCCGACATTGGATGAGGAAGAAGAGTCAGAAGCCCATGATGGTGTGTATGTCAGCCAGTAAGCGGCGGAGTTCCGCCGTGCAGCAGGAGAATTAATCAAAGGATGAAATTATGTTGATGCCAAAACGGGTCAAGTATCGAAAACAGATGCGGGGCCGGATGAAAGGAAAAGCGCGGCGAGGGGCTGAGCTGCATTTCGGAGATTATGGGCTTCAGGCGCTGGAACCAGCCTGGATCACTGCCCGCCAGATCGAAGCCTCCCGCCGGGCCATGGTGCGCGCGATGCGTCGGCGAGGGAAGATCTGGATTCGAATATTCCCTGATAAACCGATTACAAAACGGGCTGCTGAATCCCGGATGGGCAAGGGAAAAGGGGAGGTTGAATACTGGGCAGCTGTGGTCAAGCCAGGTCGAATGCTGTTTGAGATCGGCGGGGATGTCGCCCCGGATGCTGCCCATGAAGCGCTGCGGCGGGCCTCCTATAAACTGCCGATCAAGGCCAAGATTGTCCAGCGTGAAGAAGTAGGAGAAAGCGCATGAAGGTAGATGAAATCCGAGCCTTATCTGATCAAGAAATTATGGCTCGCCTGGACGAGGCAAAAGAAGAGATCATGAATCTGCGATTCCAACAGTCAACCGGGGAGATCCTGGACACAACTCAGCTGGGAAAAACCCGCCGGAGAATCGCCCGATTTGAAACGATATTAAAAGAAAGAGAGATGGAAGCAGCAGGGGAAGGTGAGCAATGAGCAACCGGCGTCGTTTACAGGGTGTGGTGACCAGTAATAAAATGGACAAAACCGTTTCCGTGCGGATTACCCGGCGGTACCGGCACCGGCTCTATAAAAAAGTAATTGATCGCCACAGTACAGTGAAAGCCCATGATGAACTGGGCTGTGATATCGGGGATACTGTCCAGATTGTGGAATCCAAACCGATCTCGAAAACAAAACGCTGGGTGGTTCAGGAAATATTGCGCAAGAGTGTTTCCACCAAAGCCGCCTAAACGGAGATTGTCATGATACAGCAAGAATCGAAAGTGAAAGTAGCCGACAACTCTGGGGCTCGAGAACTGCAGGTGATCCGGGTTTTGGGCGGATCCAAGCGGCGCTATGCGAGGATTGGAGACGTCGTGGTTGGATCGATCAAAGGGGCCGCATCGCAGGGGACCGTGAAATCCCATGAAATTGTCCGGGCTGTGGTGGTCCGCACCGCGAAAGAATGGCGGCGAAATGATGGATCAACGATCAAGTTTGATGATAATGCCGTGGTCATTCTGGACGCAGATGGGAACAATCCCAAAGGAACACGCATTTTTGGCCCGGTTGCCCGGGAGCTTCGGGACAAAGGATATATGAAAATCGTTTCCTTAGCTCCGGAAACGATCTGAGAAGATTTTGCAGGAGAGGGTGAAGTGAAATTTAAAATTCGGAAAGGCGATACGGTAGAGGTAATCAGCGGACGATCCACTGACAAGGGAAAACGCGGTGAGGTTATCAAGGTGTACCGCGATAAACAACGCGTGGCCGTCCAGGGGATCAATATTCGTAAAAAGCATCAGGGACAGATCCAGACCCAGGGCCGGACCATGACCCCGGGGATTATCGAGTTTGAAGGCCCCGTGCACATTTCCAATGTGATGCTTGTCTGCCCTGCCTGTGGTGAGGCCACCAGAGTGGGCATTACCCGGGAAGGCGGGCAGGCCAGTCGGGTCTGCAAACGATGCGATGCGGTCATTGATTGATCTTTGGGAGAAGAACCATGCACAGGTTAAAAGAGCGCTATCATAAAGAAATTGCTTCAAGGCTGAAAGAGGATTTAGGTCTTGATAATATTATGGAAAGTCCCCGCCTGAGTAAGGTGGTTGTTAATATCGGGGTTGGGGATGCCCTGGATAACGGGAAATTCTTGGATGAAGCTGTTCGTGATCTCACCAAGATCACCGGTCAAAAACCGGTCATTACGAAATCAAAAAAGAATATCGCCAACTTTAAACTGAGACAGGGTGCGGCAATTGGCACTACAGTAACCCTCCGGGGATATCGCATGTGGTCATTCCTGGATCGGCTGATGAATGTCGCCCTTCCGCGGGTTCGCGACTTCCGTGGGGTCTCACCGCATTCTTTTGATGGACGGGGCAATTACACCCTGGGAATTTCGGAACAGCTGGTTTTCCCGGAAATTGATTATGACGAGGTCAGCAAAATCCGTGGTTTAGAAGTCAGCATCGTGACAACCAGCCAGGATGATGAATCTGGCCGGGAACTCCTGCGGAGATTGGGAATGCCCTTCAAGGAGGAAGGATAAGTATGGCTAAGAAAAGTATGATTGCCCGGGAGCGGGATCGAAAATATAAGGTGCGCGAAGTCAACCGCTGTAAAAAATGCGGCCGCCCGCGGGGATACATGCGCCGTTTTGGATTATGCAGGATATGCTTCCGGGAATTGGCCCTGGAAGGAAAAATCCCTGGCGTTGTAAAGTCGTCTTGGTAATTTGCCTGGAGGATATGGTATGAGTCTAAATGATCCAATCGCTGATATGCTGACAAGAATTCGCAACGCTGTCAGGGCGGAGCAAACCCAGGTGGCAATGCCCAGCTCAAAGATGAAGGTGGCCATTGCGAAGATCCTGAAGAATGAAGGCTTCATCGGTGATTTTGAAGTAAATGAAAATAAGAATACAGTCCATAAGACGCTGACCCTGCAGCTGAAATACGTGGGACGTCGGCGCACGAAACGCCCGGTCATTACGGATCTTAAACGGGTCAGCCTTCCGGGCCAGCGGATTTATGCAAAGAAAGATGAGATCCCCTTTGTCCTGTCTGGTATGGGGATTGCTATCCTCACCACTTCTAAAGGGGTCATGACCGGCCGGGAGGCCAAGAAGCTGGGCGTGGGTGGCGAAGTGGTTTGCAAAGTGTGGTAGCAGCTAATTCTCTGCCTGATCTTGCAAGGTCAGGGAATGGGAAGGAGAAGGAATTGTGTCAAGAATAGGACGTCTGCCGGTGGAAGTTCCATCGGGGGTCGAGATAAAAATTACTGGAACCCGGGTCAGGATCAAAGGTCCGAAGGGAGAACTGGTCTATGCGTTCTCCCCGGATATGAAAATCACCCAGGAGGAAGGAGAAATCCTGGTTAAACGACCTTCAGATTCCCGGAACATGCGGGCGCTGCATGGGACAACCCGTGCGATCATCAGCAATATGATCGAGGGCGTGACAGAGGGATTTCAAAAAGAACTCCAGCTGGTCGGGGTGGGATATCGGGCAAACCTGCAGGGGAAAAACCTGGAGATCAATGTCGGATATTCACATCCCGTGGTTTTTGAGCCCCCTGAAGGGATCACCTTTGAGGTTGGAGAAAAATCCCAACAGATCTTAATCAATGGGATTGACAAGCAGGTTGTCGGCCAGGTAGCGGCAGATATCCGCAAAATCCGGCCCCCAGAACCCTACAAAGGAAAAGGCATTCGCTACAAAGATGAATATATCCGCCGCAAAGCAGGGAAGGCGGGGAAGGTAGCCTAATATGGCAAAGAAACGAACGCGAGCAGACGCTCGGAAGCGGAGACACCAGAGAATCCGCCGGAATATGATCGGCACGCCGCAAAAACCGCGGATGAATGTCTTCCGCAGTTTGAATGAGATCTATGTCCAGGTGATCGATGATCTGCAGGGTCATACCCTGGTATCTGCCTCGACAATTGATGCTGATCTCACAAAGAAAGTCAAAAATAAGACCAAGACAGAACAGGCCAAGCTGGTGGGGGAGGCAGTTGCAGAAAGAGCCCTTGAGAAAGGAATCACTGAAGTGGTCTTTGATCGGGGGGGTTATAAATATATTGGACGCATAGCTGCCCTCGCAGAAGGGGCTCGAGAAGGCGGTTTAAAATTTTAATCACCCTGCTGGGAGAGGATTATGACGAACGGGTATAAGGACAATCCAGAGCAAGAAATTGATGAGAGGATCATAAACATCGAACGTGTGGCCACCGTTGTCAAAGGCGGCCGGCGGTTTTCGTTCCGGGTCACGATGGTGGCCGGGGATCATAAAGGTCGGATTGGGATGGGGATTGGAAAAGCGAATTCTGTCCCCGACGCGATCAGGAAAGCAGCGTCCCGGGCAAAAGATGATTTGCACCCGGTAGCCCTGTACAACACCACCATCCCCCATCAAGTAACCGGGCGGGTCAGCGGCGCCCAAGTGCTGCTGAAACCAGCCTCTGAAGGGACAGGTGTGATCGCAGCCGGCAGCGTGAGAGCGGTCGTGGAAGTGACCGGGATATCAAATATCCTGACGAAATCGCTGGGGAGCAACAATGCCATGAATATAGCTGCTGCCACGATCAATGGATTGGAACAGCTTAAGGATCCGTACGAAGAGGCTGCCTTCCGCGGGGTGGATCCTGAACAATTAATCCCATTCTGGGATCGAGGATGAAATCATGGCAAAAAAGAAAAAGACCCCCATGTTGAATATCACCTTGCTGAAAAGCCCCTACGGCAGAACGGAGAAACAGAGAAAAACCCTTGAGGCGTTGGGCTTAAGGAAGATCAACCAGACCGTGGAACGTCCTGATCAACCCAGTATACGAGGTATGATCGAGCGGGTGCAGCACCTTGTTAAGGTCGACTAACCGCTCAAGGAAGGAAAGCAATCATGAAACTGCATGAATTAAAACCAAATCCAGGATCGAAAAAGAGCCGCAAACGCGTGGGCCGCGGGTATGGCTCTGGATACGGAAAGACCGCGGGCAAGGGAACCAAGGGGCAAAACGCCCGTGCTGGCGGGGGTGTTCCCCTCTGGCATCAGGGTGGGGACACGCCATTTTTCCGCCGGATGCCGCAGAAGCCAGGCTTCAGGAACCCCAACCGGGTGGAATATCAGGAAGTCAACCTGGAATATCTGTCAGCCTTCCGGAAGAACTCTGAAGTTACCCCGGAAGTGCTCAAGAAGGTAGAGCTCATTCATACCTTATCCCGCCCGGTCGTTATCCTGGGAAGAGGGAAATTAGAAAAACCCCTGAAAATCAAAGCCCACCGGGTGACGAGAAAGGCGAGGGAAAAGATAGAAAAAGCCGGCGGTAGTGTTGAAATCATTCAGGACTGAACGGCACACTAGAGGCAGCTGCTCGATGGAGAGGAGAGGAGTGCGATGAAAAAATCTGCTTGGCGGTATTTGTGGAAAGCAGAAGATATTCGGCGAAAATTGTTAATCACCTTGCTGATTCTGGTGATTTACCGGTTGGCCGCCCACGTGCCGGTTCCCGGCGCGGATCGGGTTGCGATTGCAAGGATCATCTCTGGTGAAGGCGCTGGAAGTACATTCGTCGGAATCCTGGACATGCTGTCCGGGGGGACGGTTTCAAATTTCTCGGTCCTGGCCATGGGAGTTTATCCGTACATTACTGCCCAGATTATTCTCCAGCTGCTGGTTCCGGTGATTCCTTCCCTGCAGCGCCGGATGGAGGAGGATCCGCAGGAAGGGCGCAAGTGGATGGAGCGCTGGACCTACATTCTTGCTGTGCCGATGGCAGCCCTGCAGGCGATTGGACAGATCCGGATTTTTTCCAGCCTGTCCGGCCAGGCTCAAATTATTGAGAATTTTGGATTCAGTGGGCCCTCCCTGATCCCCAGCCTGGCAATCATTCTCAGCATGACCGCCGGGACAATGTTTGCGATCTGGTTGGGTGAGCTGATCTCTGAGTATGGGATCCGCAACCAGGGGCTTTCCCTGTTAATTTTTGCTGGAATTGTCTCCAGGATTCCGCAGAACCTGCTCAGCCTGATGGGCACACAACAGTATCGATTCCTGCTCCTGGGGATCATCCTGCTGATCACAATCCTGATCATCTTCGCGATTGTCTACGTCCAGCAGGGACAGCGGAATATCCCCGTGATGTATCCTGGACGCCGGGTCGGCAACCGGCAATCCATGCCGGTGAAAGGCACGCTGCCCCTGAAGGTGAACATGGTGGGAATGATCCCGATTATTTTTGGGCAATCTTTGCTCACTTTCCCGGCGATCGTTGCCAGCTTCTTCGCCAATTCTGATGTGACCTGGCTGGCAGATCTATCTGTGCGGGTGCAGGCGCTGTTCGGCGGTACCTCTCCCTGGTATTGGGTGCTTTATTTTGTCATGGTTGTAGGATTTACATTTTTCTACACAGATGTTCTCTTTGCCCAGCAGGATTACGGCCGGAATCTAAAAAGAGCAGGGGCTCAGATCCCGGGGGTGAGTCGGGGAGCGCCTACGCAGCGGTACCTGACAAAAGTGCTGCGCAGGATTACTTTCCCGGGAGCCTTTTTCCTGGGGCTTGTTGCCGTGCTGCCTTTCCTGATTGGCGCTGTCCTTTCAGCCATCATCCCTGGCAGCATTGGGGGCGGAGGAACCGGGACGATGCTGATCACCTCTTCGGGATTGCTGATTGTGGTGGGTGTTGTTCGAGATACCTTCCAGAATATCGATGCTGAGTTGAAACTGCACGGGTATGATGAGACCCTGCTGGTGAGATAGATCAGGAACATTAACAGGTAGGTACCAATACCGGAACGACCGGACTGGATCAGCCGCATCATGGGAACCATTAGCAGGAAATTTCTGAAAAGCAGTGCGGAGATTGAACAGATGCTGGAAGCCGGCCGGCTCAATGCCCGTGTGCTGATGGAGATCAAAAACCGGATCAAACCCGGGGTGACCACGAAAGCACTGGACCTGGTGGCAGAGCAGATGATCCGGGATCACGGCGGCGTTCCTACTTTCAAGGGCTACCCGGGACCGTATCCGTATCCGGCAACCCTGACCATCAGCATCAATGAGGAGATGGTGCATGGGATCCCCAGTGGGCGGGTGCTTAAAGAAGGAGACCTGGTTTCTGTGGATTGTGGGACAACCCTGAACGGATTTGTGGGAGATTCTGCGTTCACCATCGGTGTGGGTGAGATCTCCAGCGATCAAATCCGCCTCATTGAGGTGACGGAAGCCTCCCTGTACCAGGGGATCGGACAGATGCGTCCGGGCAACCATGTCGGGGATGTCTCCGGGGCGATCCAGGACCATGTGGAATCGGCAGGGTTTCATGTTCCCCGGAAATACACCGGGCATGGGGTTGGCAAAAGCATGCATGAGCCCCCCCAGGTACCGAACTACGGCGTTCCAGGAACCGGGATGGAGCTGGTTGTCGGGATGACGATTGCCATCGAGCCCATGGTGCTGGTTGGAACTTCAGAAACCAAGGTGCTTCCGGATCAGTGGACGGTAATTTCAGCGGACCGGTCCCTGACCGCCCATTTCGAACATACCGTGGCAGTCACCGCCAATGGCCCGCTGATCCTCACCCCGCTGGAGGAGCAGGGATAAGTTCCCTCCCCTAGACTAGGTGAGATGAATACGGTAAAATTATATTTTTGCGATACGCTGGGTATGGACAGGATACGCTAAGAAATAGGAAGGGCAGTCATGAAGGTATCATCGTCAGTGAAAAAACGTTGTGACAAATGTAAAATTGTCCGCAGAAAGGGCAGGGTCTACGTGATTTGTGAGAATCCTAAGCATAAACAGAGGCAAGGGTAGAGAGTATGGCTCGTATTCAAGGTGTTGACTTACCGCGTGACAAACGAGTAGAAGTAGCCTTAACTTACATTTATGGGATCGGGCGTACCCGCTCTCAGCAGACGTTGGAAGCTGTGGGAGTGGATCCAGATACCCGTGTGCATGAGCTCACGGATTCCCAGATCACCGGGTTGAGGGATCATATAAACAAAAACTTCAAGGTCGAGGGGGATCTGCGCCGTGAAGTGCAGATGAATATCAAACGGCTGGTGGAGATTGGCTGCTACCGGGGGCTGCGGCATAAGAAGGGGCTGCCCGTTCACGGCCAGCGCACCCGGACGAACGCGCGAACCCGGAAAGGTCCTAAAAAGACTGTCGCAGGACGGGGCCGACGGCGCGGCATGCAGAAAACGTAGTCTGGAGCCAAGAATTCCCCCTGGCCAATCTCCGATCTGGGAGCCTTTCCTCCCTGCGGCTGATCGGGGCGGTCAGGAAGAAGGAAGGATTGAGTTTTATCAAACAGATTGGGATAAGAGAAAATGGCAAAATCAAAATCAACAGGAAAGAAAGGTCGCCGGCGGAAAATAACCCTGAATGCAGGACAAATTCATGTCCGGGCCACGTTCAACAACACAATCGTCACCGTCACGGATCCCCAGGGGAATGCCGTCTGCTGGAGCAGTCCTGGCGCGGTCGGTTTGAAAGGATCCCGCCGCAGCACTGCCTTTGCAGCCCGCTTAGCCACAGAGGACGCCGTCAAGAAGGCGATGGGGATGGGAATGAGGGAGGCAGAAGCATTCATAAACGGACCCGGTCCGGGTCGTGAAGCTGCCTTGCGGGCGATTGAGGCCATGGGATTGAAATTGACCTCGATTACCGATGTGACAGGCGTCCCGCACAACGGCTGCCGCCCTCCCAAGAAGCGCCGTGTTTGAACCCAATGCATTCTTAGAGACAAAATGAGAGCTGCCGGTGCCTGTCTCAGGAGCCGCAGAGAAGAGGAAATTTTATGTCTAGATATCGAGAGGCAAAATGCAAAATTTGCCGCAGGGAAGGTGAAAAACTGTTCCTGAAAGGGGAACGATGTTTCACCGATAAATGTGCCTATGAACGACGGAGCTACCCTCCGGGACAACATGGCCGGGGAGCCCAATACCGGCGCAGTCGGGAATCTGATTTTTCCCGGCAGCTGAGAGCCAAGCAGAAAGCCCGCCGGATTTATGATATATCAGAGCGTCAGTTCCGGCGCTATTTTGCGGATGCCCAACAGCAGCGGGGGTTGACCGGTTTGAACTTGCTGCAAATCCTGGAATCACGCCTGGATAACGTGGTCTACCGATTGGGATATGCTGCCAGCCGGGCTCAGGCTCGGATGCTGGTGACCCACGGTCATTTTAATGTCAACGGCCGCCGTACGGATGTTCCTTCCATGATCGTTTCTACCACGGACAAGATCAGCGTCCGGGAGGGATCCAAAAATCGGACTTTCTTCAAGAACCTAACGAAAGTGGCCGAGGGCAGAAATCCCGCTGAATGGGTTAATCGGGACCTGAAAATGCTGTCCGGGAGCGTGGTTCGTTTACCCGAGCGATCAGAAATTGATGGGAATCTTGATGAACAGCTGATCGTTGAGTATTACTCCAGGTAGGATTTGCTGTTTGTCAAATAAACCGAAACAAAGTGGGAGAGGTGAACCGTGTTAGGAATGAACAATATGGTAACCCCTAAGATCGAACGGGTAGCTGAAGCGCGAGCATATGGGAAATATGAGATCAGTCCCTTGGAGCGGGGGTATGGGATTACTCTTGGGAATGCCCTCCGGCGGGTGATGCTGTCCTCTATGGATGGGGCAGCAGTAACATCCATCCGCATTGCAGAGATTGATCATGAGTATGACACAATCCCCGGGGTGCAGGAGGATGTCCTGCGGTTGATGCTCAACATTAAAAAATTGTGCCTGATCATGCATGAAGGGGATATTTCAAACCTGCAGCTGGACGTTAAGGGAGAAGGTGTGGTCACCGCGGCAGATATCATTGCTCCTGCTGAGGTTGAAATTGTTAACCCGGATCTTTATCTGATGACCGTCGATGGCCGGACAAAGCCGTTGACGATTGAGATGACCGTTGGAAAAGGGCGGGGCTACCTGCCAACAGAAGATCGGAAAGATCGCCTTCCAATTGGTGAGCTGCCCGTGGACGCCATATATAATCCTGTTCGCCGCGTTAATTACGAGGTTGGAAGTGCCCGGGTGGGCCAGAGTACAAATTATGACAGTCTGCTCATTGAGGTTTGGACGGACGGAACGCTGGAGCCAGAAGAGGCTTTGAGCAAAAGTGCAAAAATCTTGATGGGTCACCTGCAGCATCTGGCCGGGGTGACTGCTGAATCCCTCGCCGCCATGGTGGAAGAAGAGGAACCCATGGAGCCGGAGGAAGAAGTTGTCGACATTCCCATCGAGGAGCTGGACCTTTCGGTCCGGGTGTTCAATTCATTAAAACGAACCGGGATTACTACAGTTCAAGAAGTTCTTGATTTGAATGCGAAAGGAGACGATGCCCTGCTGTCCATCCGGAATTTTGGGGTCAAGTCCCTGACTGAGTTAAAAGATAAACTGGAAGAACATGGTTACCTCTTAGAGAATGAGACGGAAGCGGAGTAGCGAGTATGAGACATAAAGTAGCAGGACAGAAACTAGGTAGAACCTCGGGACAGCGGGCTGCTTTGCGCCGGACCATGATCAAACAGCTTTTTGAGAATGAGCGCATTCAAACTACACGTGCGAAAGCAGAGTTCATCCGCCGTCCAGCAGAGAAATTGATCACCCTGGCGAAACGAGCTCAGGACGCTGAGGAAGCCCAGCAGGTTCACGCCCGCAGGCTTGCCGCTGCTCGTTTGGGGAGTGATAAGGAAATTGTCCGAAAATTATTCGAAGAATTAGCCCCGCGGTATCTCAAAAGACCGGGTGGATATACCCGGATGTTTAAATTACCGCCCAGGACCAGTGATGCAGCAGAGATGGTAGTCTTAGAATTGGTCGAAGAATAACATCGGTCAGCAGTGGACTGATGAGGAGAAGATATCGGGTCCGGCTTGCATATGATGGAACGGAGTTTCACGGCTCCCAGTACCAACCGGACCGGAGAACGGTGCAGGGCGAGGTCGAAAAAAGCCTCAGGCAAATTTCCTGGCAGGGGAATACCGTTCTTTTCGCGGGCAGGACAGATGCCGGCGTTCATGCAGAAGGACAGCGGATTGCCTTCGACCTGGACTGGCGGTACAGCACGGAGGATTTGCTGCGGGCGTTAAACGCAGTGCTGCCGAGAGATATTGCAGCCCGTGATGTGGACCAGGTTGCAATGGATTTTCATCCCAGGTTTGATGCGCGGGCCAGGCAATACCGCTATCAAATCCGCTGCAGCCCGATCCGGAATCCGCTCACGGATCGTTATCTCTGGCGGGTGTGGCCGGATCTGGACATTAAAAAGCTCAACCAGGCCGCTGCGGAGCTGAAAGGAGTGCATGATTTTCGGGCTTTTGGAAGCCCCCCGGAAGAAGCGGGAAGCACAGTCAGAGAAATTCTGAAGGCGGACTGGAAAAAAACCGGGGAGCAGTTAAATTATGAAATTATTGGCAATGCATTTTTATATCACATGGTGCGGCATCTTGTGATCACGCTGGTGGAAATCGGCCAGGGACAGGAGCAGGCCACAAAAATCCGGGAGTACCTTTCAAACCCTGACGGCCCCCCTGCACCCGGCCTGGCCCCGGCCCATGGACTGATCCTTCAGGATGTGATTTACGGAGAACCTGTAAGCCAGGAAGCAGACGATTGAAGCACCCGTTAGCTGTTTGAACGGGAAAAGATAAGTTGGAGACGATACTGTGAAGAAAACATTTTATCCTAAATCGGAAGATATCAATAATAATTGGGTGCTGGTGGATGCTGCCGGGAAAAATCTGGGTCGCCTGGCATCCTCAATTTCCCGGATTATCTTGGGGAAGCATAAACCCGAATATACCCCGGGAGTGGACGTGGGAGATTTTGTGGTCGTCATCAACGCGGAGAAGATTGAGGTCACGGGAAAAAAACTGGATGAAAAATTCTACTACCGCGATACCAAGTACCAGGGCGGTTTGAAAAAAATTACCTTGAGAAATCAGCTGGTAAAACGACCCGAGTATGTGGTCGAACATGCAGTACGTGGGATGCTCCCCGGAACTCGATTGGGTCGGAAATTGAGGAAAAAACTCAAGGTCTATGCGGGACCGGATCATCCCCACCAGGCTCAGAAACCAATCCCAATTGAAGAGCTGAGCATCTGAGTAGCGAAAAGTTATGGACCTTTTTCTGGAAGCAGAAAGATAGGGAGTGAGAGGAGTGAGCATGGCAGAGTATTTTGAGGGTATTGGTCGACGAAAAGCCGCAACGGCTCGGGTAAGAATTATGAGCGGTTCCGGTTCTTTCGTGGTAAATGAAAAAACACTGGATGAGTATTTTCCCACATCATTCGATAAAAAAACCGCCACAGAACCGCTGGAAGCCGTTGCAACCAGCCTGGGAGATCTCGATGTCAGTGTGCTGGTGAAGGGCGGAGGGTTAAAAGGCCAGGCAGATGCCGTGCGATTGGGACTTGCCCGGGCGCTGCTGAACAGGGATCCTGAGATGCGGACGATCCTCAGCCAGGGGGGATTTTTGACCCGGGACCCACGCGTCAAAGAGAGAAAGAAACCTGGATTGAAAGGAGCTCGGAAAGCGCCTACATATACCAAGCGGTAGGCTGCTGAGCCCATGGCGCATAACAGGGGGGAAAATTTATCACGTGAGACATAGAACTTTTCGCGGGGAACACATGGCAACTGCTGTGTTTCCCGCGTTTGGTTAACCAGGACTACGCTATGAAACGACCAGCACACCCGCAGATCACCATTTTGGGATTGGGTCCAGGGGACCCGGAGCTGATGACCAGAAAAGCCTGGCAGTGTATTGTCGAGCGCGGAGAGATCTACCTTCGAACCCGGGAGCATCCTGTGGTCCAGGGGCTTCCCCAGGAGATCGATGTTCATTCGTTTGATGAGTACTATCAAGAGGCTGCCGGGTATTCTGAAGTCTATCACCAGATTACTGAAAAGATCATTGCCCTGGGAATCAGGCCGCAGGGAGTCCTCTACGGCGTTCCCGGGGACCCTTATGTTGCAGAGGCCACGACTGGAATGATCCTGGCTAGAGCCGTCGAATCGGGCATCACGACGGATGTGATCCCCGGTGTTAGCTTTCTTGAGCCCTCTTTTGCTGCCCTGAATTTCGACCCGCTTCCCCAGCTGACGATCCTGGATGGGGAGCAGCTTGCAGAAAGTTATTTTCCATCGTTCCCTCCCGATATCCCGGTCCTGATAGGGCAGGTGTATTCCACCATGGTGGCTTCCCATATCAAGCTGACCCTGATGGCGGTGTACCCTGATGACCATCCTGTCCAGCTGGTTCATGATGCAGGGCTGCCAGGGCAGCGGGTCGAAAAGATTCCCCTGTATAAGCTCGATCACAGCAAGCAGATCGGCCTGCGGTCCGTCCTGTACCTGCCCCCGTTAGGAGAAGGCAGTTCATTAGAAAGCTTCCAGCAGATCATTTCCAGGCTGCGAGCCCCCGGGGGATGCCCCTGGGATCGGGAGCAGGATCATCAATCTCTGCGACCCAATTTGCTGGAGGAGACATATGAGGCACTGGCAGCGATTGATGCCAACGACCCAGCCGGGATGTGTGAGGAGTTTGGAGATCTGCTTCTGCAGATCGTCCTGCATGCTCAAATTGCTAGTGAATACGGAGAGTTCACGATGAGTGAGATCCTCCGGGGGATTTATACAAAGATCGTTCACCGCCATCCACATGTATTTGAGGATCTCAAACTGGAGGAATCCCAGGATGTCATTGTCAACTGGGAAAAAATCAAAGCAGATGAACGCGCGGAGAAGGGCAAGGAGAAAAAAGGGTTATTGGCTGGCGTGCCGCTCTCCCTGCCAGCGCTCACCCAGGCCCAGACCTTTCAAAAACGGGCTGCCCGGGTTGGTTTTGATTGGTCCGAGGTGGAAGGCGTGGTGGAGAAGATCCAAGAGGAACTCAAAGAGCTGGATGCTGCGGATCAGCCCCGGGCCCAGGAATCGGAGTTGGGGGATGTGCTGTTTGCAGTTGTGAACCTGGCCCGCTGGTTGGGTATTGACGCAGAAAGCGCGCTCCGGACGGCCAATGAAAGATTTAAGGCCCGGTTCCTGTTTTTGGAACAAAAAGCCCACGAGCGTGGTCGTGAGCTTTCCGATTTCCCGATGGAAGAGCTGGATGTCCTCTGGGAAGAGGTCAAGAAGGACAGGTTACCCTGAGGGTTGTTCCGGCTGGGATGCTCCGGATTGCAGAAAAAGCAATCCCACAAGGAAAAAAGGCAGCCCGCTGCAGGCGACAGCAAACAATTGGTTTTGTCCGGCTGAAAAATATGAAAAGATGCTCAAAAATAAGCTGCAGATGATGGTTATTTTTCCCCCATTGATCCGATCCTTCCATCCAATTCCTACCCCGACTGCTGAGGCTCCAACGAGCAGCACCAGCAGGCTTCCTTCCAGGGACCACTGAAACCTGTCGCGAAGGGAGTCCTGGATGGTAGAGGAGACCAGGGAAAACAGCCATACTGCACTGATCAGCCCGCCCCCGATCCGGGCAATCCAGTTGAGCAGTTTTTCTTGATGTGATATTTCTCCATCCAAACTCATCAAATCCTCCAGATGGGATTGTGTCATAACCGACCCCGCCTATTATAAGCCGCTGATAATATCACCAAGGATTTCTCCCCCCATTCCGGCAGCTCCCTTGCTCTCACCCTGATTTCCTGTTCTGACAGCCATGGCTATCCGGTCGGCCAGCCTGGAAAGCGGGAGGCTTTGCAGAAAGACCTTGCCAGGGCCGGTCAGCTTTGCCAGGAACAACCCCTCTTTGCCAAAGAGCGCATTGGAAAATCCTTTGATGAATTCGATGTCATAATCCACAGAGGGTGCAAAGGCTACCAGGCAGCCGGTATCCACTTTCAGGATCTCACCCTCCCGGAGGTCTTTTTCGACGATGGTGCCGCCTGCGTGTGCAAAGGCAAGGCCGTTTCCAACCAGGCGCTGGAGGATAAAGCCTTCCCCCCCAAACAGGCCAGCGCCAAATTTCTTGCTGAAGGCGATCTCGATCTCGATCCCGCTGGCTGCACAGAGAAAGGAGTCTTTCTGGCAGAGAAAGCTGCCGCCTACCATTGCCAGGTCCAGTTTAATGATTTTCCCCGGATAGGGGGCTGCAAAAGCAATGTGCTTTTTTGCGCTGGCATTGTTTAGAAATGTGGTGATGAAAAAGCTCTCTCCCGTCACCATCCGCTGCAGTCCCTTAAAAATTCCCCCTCCAGTGCCGGTTTGCATGGTGATCCCCTCTTCCATATAGATCATGGTCCCTGCTTCAGCACGGATCCCTTCCTGGGGATCCAGTTTAATTTCTACCATCTGCAGGTCATCACCAAATATCGTATAATCTATTTTATCTGCCATGTAAACTCCTTTGACCCTCTCCAGGAAGTTCGAGATGGAGCGCTGGTGATGGTACGATTGCTGCTGTGATTTTACTATAACATGGAGGAGCTGGGGGGCAGCAGCTTCAATTGTCAGCTTACAGAAATGAAAAACCCCGATGGATCCCACCGGGGTGATCAAGCTGGGGGCCAGGGATTCGAACCCCGACTTACGGTTCCAGAGACCGCTGTCCTA
>CAZUMA010000045.1:0-19736 GCA_964621835.1 uncultured Anaerolineales bacterium
AGCTGGGGGCCAGGGATTCGAACCCCGACTTACGGTTCCAGAGACCGCTGTCCTACCATTAGACGAGCCCCCACTACCGGTGGGTATTTTATCACTTATAAAATAGTTCGTCAATCAATGCTGCACCGAAGTGCCTTTTTTCCCTTTGCTGGGGGAGCAGCTTATCCTCCCGGTGAGAGTATGTTAAAATTTGGGTTAGATTTTGCAGCGCCGGTTTCCTGGAGAAAAAAGAAGGATTTAAATTAGAAGAGAAGAGGACATGATGACTGAGGAAAACAATTTATCAGATTTTATCCGTGACATCATTGAGGAAGATATCGAGAAGGGCACATACGGCGGCAGGGTACATACCCGGTTTCCACCGGAGCCAAACGGGTATCTGCATATCGGTCATGCGAAAGCGATCGTCTTAAATTTCGGGGTGGCTGAACAGTATCAGGGGCTGTGCAACCTGCGGTTTGATGATACCAATCCGATCAAAGAAGAAGAGGAGTTTGTGGATGCCATCCAGGAGGATGTGCGCTGGCTGGGATACAGCTGGGAGGATCGGTTGTTTTTCGCCTCTGACTACTTTCAGCAGCTGTATGAATATGCCTTGATGCTGATTACGGATGGGAAAGCTTACGTGGATGATCTTTCTGCCGATCAAATCCGGGAGTACCGGGGCACCCTGACTGAGCCCGGAAAAGAGAGTCCGTATCGAAACCGCTCCGTGGAAGAAAACCTGGACCTCTTTGAGCGTATGCGGAAGGGCGAATTCGCGGAAGGCAGCCGGGTCCTGCGAGCGAAAATTGATATGTCCTCCCCAAACATCAACCTCCGGGATCCGGTGATGTACCGGATCCTTTATGAACACCACCACCGAACAGGCGATGAGTGGTGCATCTATCCAATGTACGATTGGGCCCATGGGCAGTCAGATTCCATTGAGGGGATCACGCATTCCCTGTGTTCGATTGAGTTTAAGAATAACCGCCCCTTATATAATTGGTTTTTGGACCAACTGGGAATCCATCACCCCAAACAGATTGAATTTGCCCGGTTTAACCTCACCTACACCGTGATGAGCAAGCGCTATCTCCGCCAAATGGTGGAAGAGGAGGTTGTCTCCGGGTGGGATGACCCCCGGATGCCCACCCTCTCAGGCATGAGGCGGTTGGGCATTCCCCCGAAGGCAATTCGGGCTTTCATGGAACATATCGGGGTAGGCTTGACATACAGCACCATCCAGCGCTCCAAGTTTGATTATTTTGTCCGGGATGAATTGAACGAGACTGCACCCCGGGTAAATGGCGTGCTTCGACCCCTGAAGGTGGTGCTGACCAACTATCCTGAGGACAAGGTGGAGATGATGGAGTTTCCAAATCATCCCGGCGATCCCGGGATGGGCACCAGGGAGGTCCCATTCTCAGGCGAATTATTTATTGACCGGGAAGATTTCCGGGAAGATCCCCCCCCCAAGTTTTGGCGGCTGGCACCTGGACGGGAGGTCCGGCTGCGCTATGGGTATTTTATGACCTGCCAGGAAGCGGTAAAGGACACTGATGGCAATGTCGTTGAACTGCGCTGTACCATCGATCCGGAGACCCGCGGTGGAGCTGCCCCAGACGGTCGGAAGGTCAAAGGAACCCTTCACTGGGTGTCTGCCCCTCATGCCCTGGACTGCGAAGTCCGGGTTTATGATCGCTTATTCAACGATCCTTATCCGATGGATGCTGAGGAGGGGAAAAGCTTCCTGGACTACCTGAACCCGGATTCGCTTGAGGTGATTGAGCACGCAAGGGTCGAACCCAGCGTGAAAGGGGCAGCGGTCGGGGATCGGTATCAATTTGAGCGTGTGGGGTATTTCTCTGTGGATCCGGACAGCCTGCCCGATCACCTGGTATTTAATCAGACGATCGCCCTGCGGGATAGTTGGGCGAAGATTGAAAAGCAGCAGGAACAGCAGCGGAAGCAGAAAGGGAAGCCCGCTTCCTCCTGATTTCTGGCAGGTGCAGCCCCCTAGATCAGGGAACCTGGTTGGCGAGCGTCTTTTGGGCGTTTTTTATGCGCTGGATGGTGGTTTCCCTGCCGAGGACAGCGATCATATCGAAAAGCGGTGGGCTAACTTTCTGACCGGTAAGAATTTCTCTCAATAGGCCAAACAGCTGACCAGCCTTCAGATCCAGATCAGATGCCAGGTCTCTCAGGGGCTGTTCGGCTGTCTCCGGGGAGATTTTTGAAGTTTGCTGGAAAAGGTTTGCTACTTCTTCTGCTGCCCGGGCAGCCTGGGCAGCGGACATTTTCTCAGATATGATCCGGTCCAGGGCCAGTTCGATATCATCTTCAAAGAAAAATCCCGCCATCTCAACGACATCGATCAATTTCTTTGTCCGGGTTTGAATGATTTCTGCTACCCGCAGCAGCAGCTCCTCCTCCACCTGGTATCCTGCTTTCACAAAGTAAGGCTTGATCCGCCGGGCAAAATCCTCCACAGCAAGATGGCGGATATGCAGACCATTAAAGTGATCCAGTTTGCTGAAGTTGATCGCCGCTGGAGAGGGATTAAGCTTATCCAGGCTGAACTTCTCGACCAGATCACCGAGGGTAAAGAACTCGGTCTTATCATCATAACTCCAGCCCATTAAGGCGATCCAATTGGCGACTGCCTCGGGGAGGTATCCGTACTTTTCCATATCCTTGATGAAGATCGGCAGTCCGCTCTCTTCAGCCTGCTTGATATCGCGTTTGCTCATTTTCCCCTTGCCATCCGGCTTCAGTAATACGGAGAGATGAACCCAGTGTGGTTCTTCCCACCCGAAAGCATCATAGAGCAGTGTGTGGATCGGGAAGGTGGGCAGCCATTCGGAACCGCGGATCACGTGGGTAATGCCCATCAAGTGGTCATCCACCGTTGCGGCCAGGTGATAAACAGGCAGCCCGTTCGATTTGACCAGGATGATGTCATCCAGTGTGCTGTTATCTACAGTGATCTCTCCCCGAAGCTGGTCCACCGCAGTGGTGCGGCCTTCCCGGGGGGATTTGAAGCGGATCACGTGGGATTCCCCCGCAGCGACCCGATCGGCTGCCTCTCCTGGACGGATCCGGCGGCAGGTGCCGTCGTAGCGGGGATTCTGGTTGTTCTTCAGCTGTTCCCTGCGGATCCGGTCCAGCCGCTCAGAATCGCAGAAACAGTAGTATGCGCAGCCATCCTGGATCAGCTGGAGAGCGTGGGTTTGATAGTGCTCTCTGCGGAGCGACTGGCGGTAAGGTTGATGCGGCCCGCCAATCCCCGGGCCCTCATCCCAGGGGATTTGCAGCCATTTCAATCCCTCCTGGAAATCCTGTTCCGCGTCTTTTTGATATCGTTTTTGATCGGTATCTTCGATCCGCAGGATAAAAGATCCCCCGGTTTGACGGGCCAGCAGGTAGTCATACAGCGCTGTTCTGGCCCCTCCCAGATGAAGATATCCGGTGGGGGAAGGCGCAAATCGGACCCGGGCTGGTTGTTGCGCTGAGTTCATGAACGCTCCTGTTGCAGTGGGTTATCAGCAGAGACACACAATTGTACCAGAGTTCCCCATCCAGGTAGGGTGATGGCTAAAACTCCAGGTCTTTATGCCGCAGCAGGACACTTTCCACCAGCCCGATCCCGATAAACAATGTAATCAGAGAACTGCCGCCGTAGCTGACGAACGGCAGAGTCAGGCCGGTGACCGGAAGCAGGTTGAGATTCATACCGATATTCACGATGGTTTGGAACGTGATCAGCGTTGCCACCCCATACGCAATCAGGGCGCCGAATGTGTCTGTGGAAAGGCGCGCGGCACGCAAGATCCGGGCGATGATAAAGGCCAGGACGAGGATGACGGTAATAGCACCCACGAAGCCAAATTCCTCGGCGAGCGCAGAAAAGATAAAGTCAGAATGCCTGACTTTGAGGAACCGCAGCTGGACCTGCGATCCGCTTGCATACCCCTGGCCGAACCAGCCGCCATCTCCGATGGTGATCAGCGCTTGCTGGACGTTGTATATCGCACCGAAGCTGGCCTCTTCATCGGGGAAGAGGAAATTAATAACGCGTTCTAACTGGTAGGGTTTGATCAATCCCCCTGTATTGGCTGGATCATAATTCAAGAGCAGGAGGGGCAGGCCGACAGCAGTCATCATTACTCCGGCTCCGGCAGCAATCAGCAGGATTTTCAAATCCAGGCCGGCAGCCCAGATGAGTGAGAACCAGAGCACCAGAATAACGATGGAAGTGCTGAGGTCGGGTTGGTGGATAATCCAGATCACGATTCCCAGGGTTAACAGCAAGCTCCGGAGTACAGTGGAGAGTTTCTTGATTTTGTCAATATTCTGGGAGAAATAATTCGCCAGGATGAGAATGATGGTGATTTTTGCCAGCTCTGAGGGCTGGATGAGGATCGGACCCACAGAAAACCAGCGGGCAGAACCAAACAGGGCTCCTCCAAAGAGGAACAGCACGCCAAGTGCCCCTGCTGTCAGGAGGTATAAAATTGAGCTGGCAGCACCCCAGTATCGGTAGTCAATCAGGGTGGTGATGATCATGATCACAACTCCGCCGAGCGCGAAAATGACCTGCTTAAGCACGGTATCGGCTTCCACCAGCTCAATATTCCCCGCGATCGCGGAATTGATCATGGTCACACCAAAAATCGTCAGGAATGCTACCGCGCCAAGCAGCCAGAAATCAAAATGGCGCCAAGAAAATTTTCCCATACGGAATCAGTACTTTCGGCTGACCGGCCCGGTGATCGGAATATCGGCGATCAGCCGCTGCTGCCGGCCTTCCCGGGTGATATCAATTCGGACGGATTTTGAATCAATTTCAATATAGCGGGAAAGGACTTCCAGCAGATCATCTTTCAGGGAAGCCATAGCCTTGGAGGATAGATCTGTCCGGTCATTGATCAGGACCAACCGCAAGCGTTCCTTGGCCTGTTCCGCACTGCTTTGTTCTCCTGAAAACAATCGGTTGATGAAATTCTCCATGCTATTTTTCTCCTGATCCGAACACGCCGGAAATCCGGTTGAAAAAACTGCTGGACCGATCGAAATCTAAAAACGGGACATCTTCTCCGAGCAGGCGGTGGGCGATATTCTGGTAAGCCTGACCGGCCAAACTTTTTCCATCCAGCGCGATCGGAATTCCCTTATTTGTACTGATGATCACGTTCTTGTCCTCCGGGACAATCCCGATCAGTTCAATCGCTAATAAATCAATCACATCCTCCGAGGAGAGCATATTATTCTGCCGCACCATCTCCTGGTTGAGCCGATTGATCAGAAGCTTCGGGGTGTTTTTCTCTTCAGCTTCAACGATCCCGATAATCCGATCTGCATCCCTCACCGCGGAAACTTCCGGGTTTGTGATGACAATCACTTCATCCGCCGGGGCGATGGCGTTTTTAAATCCTCGTTCAATCCCGGCGGGGGAGTCAATCAGGACAAAATCCAGGCTGGTTCGAAGCTCATCACAGAGGCGGATCATATCGGTGGGGGAAACCGCAGTTTTATCACGGGTCTGGGCGGAGGGGATGAGAAATAAACCGGGCAGATGTTTATCTTTGATCATCGCCTGGTTCAGGCGGCAGCGACCCTCCACGACATCGACTAAATCATACACGATCCGGTTTTCCAATCCCAGGACAACGTCGAGATTCCTCAACCCGATATCCGCATCGATGCAGACGACTTTCCGGCCCAGCTGGGCCAGCGCTGTGCCAATGTTGGCTGTTGCGGTTGTCTTTCCCACCCCGCCTTTTCCTGATGTGATGGTGATGATTTTTGCGCTCATAAGGTATTTCCTGTTTGAGTTCAGTGCTTAGAACCGGCTTTCCAAACCCGGGCGGTGACCTGACCATCTACCAATTGGGCGATCTCCGGTCCCGTTTTCCCTTTTTTCGTGGGGGAGATGCTGATCTTTTCGGCAATCCTGAGCTGCGTGGGAGCCAGGTCTAAGGCGCAGACTACTGATGCTTGGTTCCCAGCAGCTCCGGCGTGAACCAGCCCCCGCAGTTTTCCCCAAACAATGATATTTCCGCCTGCGACGATTTCTGCTCCCGGGTTCACATCTCCCAGAATAACCACGTGCCCGGGAAATTTAATTTTATGTCCCGAGCGCAACGTCCTGTGGAAGAAGGCTGCCTCTTCTCCGTCAAGAAGAGAGTTGATAGGCAGGATTTCCGGTTCGGGAGGGGTCGGTTCCACCGTCACAGCCAGTCCCAGGTCCTGAGCCGCCCGTTCGGTGACTTCAGAAGAGCTCAACACTGCCCAGAGCTTTACGCTGCGATCAGATAAAGCGTTCCGAAGGGACGCGAGCGCAGGAGATTTTATCGTCCTGCTGCCGACATCGACCACCAGTTTGCCGCCCTCGAAAAAGGACTGATTATCGTCAATCTGCTGGAGCAGGATCTCTTCCTGCTCATCCCAGGGTCCCTCTTTTAGCGCCACCAGGATGCCGTTTTTTAGTCCTTTGAGTTCCAGTTCTTTTGCTTGCATCGTTTTCTTAAAAAATTATAGCATGATCGCTCAGGGAAGACCGGCGATGCTGTCAATATTCTTGAGTTCGAAATAAGCCTCGATGGTTTTTCTTACCATCGGTCCAGCCACGCTGGCGCCCTCCCCTCCGTTGTAGGCAAAGGCAACCACGGCAATTTCTGGATTGTCATAAGGGGCATAGGCGACGGTCCAGGCATGGGATGGCCAGCTGCCGGGGATGCAGAGCCCTTTTTCATTGGCGAATGTATCACAGTATTCAGCCGTGCCGGTTTTCCCGGCAACCGCAATGCCAATGTTGTCAAATGTGTCTTCCAGCGTTCCGCCAGTTACAGCAGCCCGCATCCCTTCCTGGACCTTCTCCACCACCCAGGGCTGAACGATTGTTTTTTCTCCGGTAAGTTTTGCCTCACATCCCCCAGCGCTGGTTGGATCGCTGTATATATCGATGATTTCATCCTGGGTGATATCCCATTTCATCTCCGGTTCAAAGGGCAGGAGGATATCGCCCTCTGCATTGGTGATCTGACGGACAACCGTCGGCTGCATAAGCATCCCGTCGTTGGCAATCACTGCAGCAGACATCAGGACCTGAAGGGGAGAAGCGGTCACAAATCCCTGGCCAACACTGGCAATATAGGTATCGCCTGTGGACCAGTTCTCACCATGAGCAATCCGCTTCCACTTCGGATCCGGGATAATGCCGTCGGCTTCATCGGGCAGCTCGATCCCAGAGAAATCTCCATAACCGAGTGCCCTGGCATAGGTGCCCAAGCGGCAGATGCCCAATCCTTGCGGCACTTCCCCGGGAACCCCCGTCCCCAATTCCTCGGCGTCTCCACCCCCCAACTGGTAGAAATAGACATTGCTGGAATTGGAGATCCCCCCAATAAAGTCCAGTTCTCCAAAACCGTCATCCTTCCAATCCACGTAGGTTTTACTCTTGCCGGGGTCGTTTGGGGTGTACTTATTCGCCAGCTGGATTTCTGGAGGGGTGGTGATGACCTGCTGCGGAGAGACAACTTCTTCATTCAAAGCGCCTACCGCGGTAGAGATCTTGAATACAGACCCTGCCGGGAGTTCTGCCCCGACTGCCTGGTTGAGAAGGGGATTCCGGACATCCGCGTTGAGCTGCTCGTAGTAGTAGGCAGGGATCACCCGGGCCATACGGTTGTTCTCATACGTGGGATAAGAGACCATGGCGAGGATTTCTCCCGTCTGGGGATTCATGGCGATGATGATTCCGCTGGTAATGCGCAGCTCTCCGAGGAAAGCGTTCCAGCCATTGATCTCACCGAGCAGGATGGATTGAGCAGCCTGCTGCAGGCGGGTATCCAGGGTGGTGTAGATATTCTGGCCGGGTATTGACGGAATCACCGGCACTGCATCCCGGATGATCTGTCCACCGACATCCACCTCAACCACCCGTTTTCCTGGTTTTCCTGAGAGAATGGACTCAAAGTAACGCTCCAATCCTGCGTAGCCGATCTTATCTCGATTGGTGACAAATCCGCGTTCCTGGTAATACTCTTCTTCCACACTGGAGATCGGCCCCAAAAATCCAATGATATTTGCTGTCAAGGAACCCGTGGGGTAATCGCGAATGGGTTCGATTTCAATGGTAATGCCGGGCCAATCCATGGAGTTTTCCTGAATGACCTGGGCTGCGGTTTGATCAATGTTGCAGGCAATTTTTACCTCTTGGAAGGGGGCGCTCAGTTCCCCATATTCAATAATCTGGCTGATGCCGTGATCTGAGACGCAAGGTACAAATGGGTTCTCCGGGGAGATTTCGCTGCGGGAGATGGGCACATCGATATAAACAGACAGATCGCGAATGATCTCCTGAATTGCTCCCGGATCATCAGGCAGGTTTGCTGCCGTGACCACGACATTGTAAGATGGCACGTTCCGCGCCAGGACAATGCCCCGCCGATCAAAAATCACCCCTCGGGTCGGAGCAAGGCTGATTTCCCGGAGCCGATTTTCCGCAGCCTGGGCAATCCAGGACTCCCCATTTAGAATTTGAATGGTGAAAAGCCGGATGATAAAGATCAAAAATACGAGGCCCACCACAATGGCAAAACTGAGTAATCTGAAATGCTGGATTTTATTCTGAGAGGAGGTTGAGGAGGTTGTCATAGGGCTTCTTCCGGTGATAACTGTAAGAGAATGTCCTGGGTCAGCAGGTATACGGGTAAGGAGATCATGAAATTGAGGACCAGGCTGGGTAAGGTAACCACGCTGATCACCTGGGAAAGCGGCGGGGTCACACCCTGGAGAAAGAGGATCAGCAGGGCGGCCCCGTGCGTGATTCCTGTGCCGATCAGGACCAGCAGCAGCTGCATCAGGAAAGAAAACCGCCAAACCCTTTCCCGGATCAGGATCCCCATGCCGACAAGACTCAGATAACTGAGGGTGTAGATTCCGAACGGCAATCCTGAGAAAAAGTCGGCCAGGATGCCTGCGACAGCACCCCACTGCCAGGCGGTTGTCACGGATCGCTGCAGCGTATAGGCAATCAAGACGACCATCATTAAATCTGCTGTTCCCTGGTTGATCGACATGCGGCTGACAACAGCTGACTGCAGAATAGCGATGATGCTGAGGATTGGAATGCTGAGGAGAACTGACATGGCTGCCTTCAGGTTGGTTTCAAGCTGTTAAGGTGCAGCTGGGGTCGGGATTAAGGGAGAGACATCAATGGGATCAAAATTGGTGATTACCAGCACGATGCCAAGGTCTGCGAAATCAGTGACCGTTTGGACGGACGCATTCTGAAAGAGTGCATTTTCTTGACTGCGCACACTTGTGACCTGGCCGACAATGATATTGGAAGGATAATTTCCGCCGAGGCCTGAGGTGAGGATCAGATTTCCTGGGTTGACTTCAGCATCCTGGGGAATTTGTTCCAGGTTTACATCCCCGGTGATGGATCCGGTCAGCACAGCGCTGCTCCGGGATGGTTCAATGCGGACATTGATCCGAGTTGCCGGGTCCGTGATCAATGCCACCCGGGCGCTTTTTGCGGTGACCTGCTGGATTCTTCCTGCCAACCCGCTCTGGGTGACCACCGGCATGCCCCGTCTCAATCCATCATCTGATCCGCGATTGATGATGATATAGTTGAGAAAGGGACTGGGATCCCGGCCGATCACTGCAGCACCCAGGTACTGGTGGTCTGGATTGGCACGGGCAAATTCCAGCAGCGCAGAGAGAATCTCAAATTCCACCAGCTGCTGCTGCAGTTCAATGATCTGGGCTTGCAGTTGGGCGTTTTCCGCCTCGAGCTGGGTGGTTTGCTGCCGCAGTTCCTGGATATCCTGGGAGGCGGTGACGATCTCCTCCATGCCCTGAAACTGCAGAGAGATCCAGCTCTGGACCGCGTTGATTGGACTGGTTACCAACCGGTTGATCGAGCTGAAGATCCCGCTTAATGCCAGGGCTAAAAAGCCGATGGAAGCCAGGCTGATCACAATTATTCTGATTGTTCTTGGAAATCTAGTCTTCATAACTTTAAAAGCAGTCAACGGAGAAAACAGCTGGATGATGCATCCCCTTGTTTCTCCCGATGGATCCTGCTAGAGGTTGAGGTGATGGAATTTGGGAATGGCACCAGCGGGATGGAACAGGGGCACAGGATCGTTCCTCATTCGTTCTGATTGCTCTTTCGTTCCAGGCCCACAAAAAATCCTTTCCATTTCTCCATGTTCTCCAAGGCGGCGCCGGCTCCTCTGGCAACGCAGCTGATTGGGTCTTCCGCCAACCAGGCCCTGATCTGTAATTCCTCGGTAAGGCGCTGGTCCAAACCCTGGAGCAGACTGCCCCCACCAGCCATGCAAACCCCGTTGTCCATCAGATCGGAGAGGATCTCAGGAGGGGTTTCATCCAGCGCATCCCGAACGGTATCGATGATGGTCTGGACAGAATCAGAGATTGCGTCCCGTAATTCAATTGAAGAGATTTCAACGGAATCTGGCAGGCCGGTGACCAGGTTCCTTCCCCGTAAAGTCATGGTTTTTTCTTCCGCAAGCGGGTAGGCTGATCCAAGGTTAATTTTTGCTTCTTCTGCTATCCTCTGTCCGATCAGCATATTGTACTTATTCCGGATGTATTGGATGATATCCTCATCCAGCTCATCCCCGGCCACCCGGAGGGAGCGGGAGGAAACCACCCCACCCATGGACATGATGGCTACTTCCGAAGTGCCGCCGCCAATGTCCACAATCATGCTGCCGCTGACGTCATAAAGAGGCAGTCCTGCTCCGATTGCCGCAGCAACAGGCTCCTCAATCATAAAAGTCTGCCGTGCGCCCGCGGCCATGGCGGCATCATATACAGCACGCTTCTCTACTTCGGTTACACCCGCCGGGATACCAATGACTACACGCGGCCTTGGAACAGGGACGATCGACTGCTGATGTGCCCTGGCGATGAAATATTCCAGCATGGCCTGGGTGATCTCAAACTCGGATATCACCCCATCCCGAAGCGGCCGGAGGGTGATAATATTGGCAGGCGTCCTGCCAATCATCTCTTTGGCTGCCATACCAATGGCAATTGGCTCTTTGCTTCTTTTATTGATGGCGACCCAGGATGGCTCCTGAATGACGATCCCTTTCCCACGAACATGAACAAGGGTATTTGCTGTGCCAAGATCAATGCCAATGTCTAAAGAAAAATATCCCAACAGCCAATCGAAGGGAGAAAATGCCACCATTGACTCCTTTATTTCTAACCAGAAAGATTATACCAGTTTTGTGAAATCCTGTACTCAGGAATGATAAGGGGGAGTTTAGAGCATCGCGAGCCGAGACTCCCGTTGATTTTTGGTTTATTTTTCGTTTGGATCTCTCGATAAAAGGTTCTTTTGGCGGGTTGGGGTGTACAGCCTCCCGGCAAGCCTGAAGTTCCTGCCCGGATGGATGGAAAAGTTGAGTATAATCAAACAAAATGAACGCATCGGGGAGGAAATCGTGAACAAACACTCAAAAACGGATGAGATCTCAGCCATTCTTGCCTTTCCATTTCAGGATGAGAATTGGGTGGGAAAGCTTGCGGTGGCGACCGGGGTCGTTTTTGTTGGATTTATCCCCCTGGTAGGGATTTTCAGCACGGCAATTTTCCTGGGATACCTCGCGGAAATCATCCGGATGATCGTTGTAGATGGGAAAGAACCCCGTCTTCCAGATTGGAAGAACCTTTCCAGATTTTTCGAGGATGGGTTTTCCCTTTTTGGGGTTGGATTGGTCTTTTCTCTCCCAGCTTTTGTGCTGTTGGGGATTGGGTATCTGTCGATGTTTGCCCCGGTTTTTGCGCAGGGATTTACAGGCATGTCAGAGTCTGAGGGAATCGGCTTGATTCTGATTGGATATCTGGGGGGATATATGCTGTTTGGGTTGGGGGCTTTATATTCTATTGCGGCGGGTGTGGTCTACCCGGCAGCGGCTTGCCACGTTGTGGCAGAAGGCAAGTTTTCGGCCGGATTCCAATTCAAGGAATGGTGGAAGATATTTACTGCGAACTGGTCTGGATTTTTGGTTTCATTTTTGATTTTATTTGGCGGGGGGATGGTGCTTTCCTATGCGGCCTATTTCCTGGTGATCACGATCATCCTCTGCTGCCTCTATCCAGTGGTGGTTGGCCTGCTTGGCGCGTATCTGGGGATCGTGGGGATGGCCTTATTTGGAAAAGCCTACCGCACCGGGATAGAAAACCAATCCCAGAAAGAGGCAGAAGTATAGTCATTCCAGCTGGTGCAGGTGGGAAGAATTCAAGAGCCGCTTCAGTCACTGAAGCGGCTCTTTTTGATGAGGAGGGTGAAGCGTTCCCTCTTATCAACTACTGGGTTGGATTAGATCTGCCGGATCACCAGGACCACTTTCCCCTGGATTTCAATTTCGGATGTGGGGTCGACATAAATAGGATCCATGGTGGGATTTGCTGGCTGGAGACGAACCCGGTTTCCCTCATGATAGAAATGCTTCAGAGTGGTTTCATTCTGGTCTTTAATCCGGACAGCTACCATCTCCCCATTGGCAGCCTCCCGGGCCGGTCTCATGATAATCACATCGCCATCATTCACCATCGCATCGATCATGGATTCTCCATCCACTTCAAGGGCAAAGAGGGTGGTTTTATCCACGTTTCGGGGGATGAGGCTTTCAGGGACATCGATCATCGATTCGGCGTCAAAAAGGCTGAAATCCGTCTCAGGAATCGGGATCGGCTCGCTGGCAGCAATCCGCCCCACAACTGGAATGGAAAGGGAGTCAGCGATCTCCTGAACTGCAGTTTTGAAGTGGTCTCCGATCTGATTTGCCTTCTCACCCACCGCACGGGTGATCTTTAAGCTCCTGGAGATGTTTTCTTTGCGCTCGATATATCCCATCTCCTCCAGCTGTTCAAGGTAATAATTAACCATGGAGGTGGAGGTGATATCTGTCTGGGCGCAAATTTCACGGTAGGAAGGGGCATACCCATGTTCTTCGCGGTAGGCTTCGATCACTGCCAGGATTTGTTTATGGCGGTCCTTCAATTTCGGGCCGGTTTTAGGGGGCATGGAGGTCCTCCGCAGCGGGCTCTGAACCAGAGTAGAAAATTTGTGCTACCCGTGATTATACACGAACATAAGTTCGATGTCAAGCTGTTGAAGGTTTTTATTGGGTGATGAAGCATGCTGCTGATCGGATTATTGGAGCGTCACCAGCGGAATATCCTGGCTTGCCTTGATCGCTGCCAGGTTGTCTTCGGAGAAGCGGGGGTCCAGCCTCACGGCAGTTTTCAGGGCCTCTACCGGGAAAAGCGCCCGTTCCCGGAGATAAACTGCCAGGGACATCAGCGCCCGGTATTCCAGCTTCCTTCCCCAGCGCTGTCCCTTGGAGAAATCCAGCTCCCAGGTCGTGGCTGCCGTATCGGGTCGGGATAGATCCCGGGGGACAATCAGAAGGTCATCTTGTTTAAGGGTAGGAAGGAGGGGGGAAATTTTTTTGAGTCCCTCCGGGAACAGGGCAAAGATTACCAGGGGGGTTCGGGATCCCGGAAAGAGGATTTCTGATGAACTGAGGATCACCTCAGCAATCGAATATCCGGTTTTTACCGTGACCGGGTAATCCGCTCGTTGGGCAGCCTGCAGGCCGGAGAGAATTGCTCCCTGGGAGAACAGGGTGCCCGCCGTGATAATCTTGGCCCCTGCCGCTCCTGCCAGGATTACCGAGGTTTGCTGAGAAAGCTGGTTCTGGAATTGAACATCCAGCTTCTCTGGGACCATCACCTGATCCGGGCTCAGCCGATCTGCTTCCTGTTCGGTTGGAGTTGGATTATACTCTGGGCGCTGGCTTTCAAAAAGCACTCCTTTCTCAAATCCCAGTTCCTTCAAGGTCTTCTCGAGCTTGGTTTTGTTGAACCGGTTGTTTGGCACAAAATAGGCTGTGCATAATTCCCAGATATCGACCAGTGAAAACCCTGGATAGGTGAGGGTCCTCGTGACCAGGCTGACCAGGTTGGCATCAAAGGTCGTTGCCCGGGCCGCGAAATTGGCCCCGTTGATTCCAACAGTTCGAACAATATCCAGGGGACGCTCCTGGTTGCCGCTGGGGGTGGTTGCGGTTCGTGCGCCGGGCGGGGTGGTGGCGGAATGTTCTCCGCCTGTCATTCCGTAGTTGAAGTTGTTAAAAACAACCACCTTGATCCCAATATTGCGCCGGGCAGCGTTGATCAGGTGGTGTCCCCCGATCCCAGCCCCCCCATCACCAATCAGCACAATCACTGTGAGGTCGGGTCTGGCCAGCTTGATCCCGGTTGCATAGGTTACACTGCGCCCGTGAAGTCCGTGAAAGGCATGAGTCTGGAAATGTTTATCAGATAGTCCTGCACAGCCGATATCGGTGACGAGGACCACTTTCTGAGGATCCACCTGCAGCTGGAGCAGCGCCTGATTGAGGCTTTCCAGGATCGTGTGATGTCCACACCCCGGGCAGAAAGGGAGGGGGAGGCTGTCCTCGTTGAAGTAGGTGGAAATCTCAGTCATCACAGCAGCCCTCCTTCCTGGAGGATCGTTTCCGGTGTAATCAGCCTGCCGTCCACCCGGGTGATCGGGATCACCCGCTGATGGTCCCGGGCAAGCCGTTCAATCTCGCGGGCGTACTGACCAAGATTCAGCTCTGGTACAAGAATGGTTTTCACCCCCTTGAGGGCTTGATGGATTTTTTCCTCCGGGACTGGCCAGAGGGAGAGGAGTGTCAGCAGGGAGAGCTGATTTCCATTGGCCCTGGCCTGAGAAACCGCTGCCCGGGCCGAGCGCGCGCTGATCCCGTAGCTGAGGACCAACGTCTCTGCGCCCTCCTGCAGGTCCTGTTTTATGAGGGTAATTTCCTCCTGGTGGTGATCAATTTTTGCGGCCAGGTGCCGGTTGAGGAAATCCAGCGCTGCCGGATCTTTGGTTAGGAACCCCTCTTGATCATGGGAGGAGGTGGTAACGCGGAGTAGATGATCCCCGCCGTAAGGGGAAAAGGGGGGGACATCATCCAGCGCCTTGATTCCTAAGGGAAGAAAATCCTGATCTGCCGGGGCTGCTTTCCGCCCCACAACCATCTGCGGATTTTGCCTGTGAATTGTCACGGTGGACCGGGTCAGGGCAGTTTCTTTGTCTGAAGCCACGATCACCGGCACCCGGAAGCGCTCCGCCAGTTCAAACGCTTTGATGGTCAGCTGGTAGCATTCTTCAACCGTCGAAGGCGCCAGGACGATCAGCGGATATCCCCCAGAGGTTCCCCAGCGAAGGAACTGTGTATCCCCTTGTGCACCGGTGGTGGCGGCTCCCGTCGCTGGCCCCATGCGCTGCACATCCACGATCACCAGGGGGACTTCTGCCATGACAGCCAGACCGATGTTCTCGCTGTATAAGCTCATCCCCGGGCCGCTGGTGGCGGTCATAACCCGGCGCCCGCTCATCGCTGCCCCAATACAGAAACCCAGCGAAGCGATCTCATCCTCCCCCTGAATGACGATGCCCCCTACCTGGGGGAGGGCGCGGGTAAGGTGAAGCAGGATTGAAGTTGCCGGGGTGATCGGATACCCGGCAAAGAAATCGCAGCCAGCATCGACGGCCGCCGTGGCAATGGCTTGATTTCCATCCATGAATGCAGGCATACTGGTTCCTTTCAAGGTTCTTGCGTGAAAGCTTCTTTCTGAGATTGTACTATTCTCCATTCCTGCAGGTAGTGAAGGAAGTAATCTTCTCCTTCGGGAGAAAAATAAAACAATCGCCGGCTACGGCGATTGTTTTATCCCTTGATAATCCCTCAACTTACCGCTGGCTTGGACTTGAGAGCATTGTCGGCCTGATGATTTCAAACGAACTGCACCCATCGGTGGTTTTCACCAGGGCGTATTCCTCGTCTGTCGGGTCATGGGCTACCGCCCAGGCCAGGTTTTGATTGATAAAGCTGAATTCCCCATCCCAGTTAACGCTCTTGACCAGATCCCAGGTCTTTCCCGCGTTATCGGACCGGTTGATCTCCCGGGTCACTGCATAAAAGACCCCCCCCGCTGCCTGGTAGAGCTCACCATTCGGCATGGGACTGGTCGACCAGCTGGTTCCCCCGTCTGTGGTCTGGTAGAGAAAATTCCGGGTCACTTTGCCGTCTTCTTCGAAGCAGCTGCAGGATAATCGGGCGGTGATCTTTTCCAGGGTTTCCGCTGCAGGATTATACAGACCACAGGCACAGGATGTGTTTTCAATGATTTTTGGAGCCTGATCCGGGCCTGGGATGCTCAGGTCCTCCCAGGTTGCACCCCCATCGGAAGTGAGGCTGAGGTCTACATATGCGGCAACCCCCCGGAAATCCCGGGTCAGCAGACCCTCCTGGGGAGATACAAACAAAACCCCGGTTTTATCAAAACTCTGTATCGAAGCATCCGTATATGGATCAAGGATGGTCTCCCAGGTTTGCCCCCCGTCTGCTGTACGCGCTACCGCAGTATACACTTTTTGCATTCCACCTTCCAGGAATTGGAAAAGCCAGGCATGTTGACTGTCCAGAACCGTGAAAAGCGCTCCCAGCCTGCTTGCAAAGGTAACTGCTGCCGGGGTCCAGGTAATGCCTCCGTCCCGGGTGGTCCAGATCAGTTCTGAACCGTGGTAATGCACAAAGGCTGTGTTTTGATCTGCAAAGCCGGCAGAGACAAACAGCGTCTCGCGCTCAGCCAATTCAGGCTGCGGAGGGGAAACATCCTGCCAGCTGACCCCGCCGTCCTTGGTAGTCAGGATATGGTCGATACCCGCATCCACCCGGGTGATCGCCCAACCATATCGGTCTGTTAGCATCTCGACCTGGTGGATGGTGAGTTCATGGCTTTCTGGAAGCAGGGGAATCGGGGACCCGGATAGAAGTGGTTTCAGATCAACGGTTGGGGTTCCCGGAGGAAGGGGGGCAGACGTGCTGGTGGGGTCGAGGGTGGGCTGAGTTATTACCGTGGGTAGTGCAGTTTGGGTTGGTTGAGGAATCGAGGTATCTGTGGGTAGAGCTGTTGAGGCCTGCTCAGTGTCTGTCGGGGGGAGTTCAGGTTCTGGATTCGGCTGGCGGCAGGCTGCCAGCAGCAATATGATCACTACCAAGGAGAGCATGCTGATCTTTTTCACAATCTTCCTCCAGGCACTCGATGTGCAATCTTGATCTTAGCCTTTCTTTCATTGTACAGGAAAATAGACCTGTCCGAGTAAGAACAAGGCCTTATTCCAGATTTAAAGCAGTGCAGGATTTGGGTCAGGCGTATTTGTTGGGAAAAACAGCAGATCCCTGGAAACCCACTTTACAAACGGGCGGATGCCCAAGGCAGCCCACCGGCTGGGAAAGCAGGTCAGCAGCCCCGGTCCCCATCGTCGGAAGGCTGGCTGATTGTACGCTTAGCTGACCTCAACGGAGCAGCAGGGAAATCACCAGAATGGCGAGCGCTGCCAGGAGGATCAACCCAATAACGGCATGCAGGATGGTTTTTTGCTCCATGCCGGGCATGACCACTTCCCCATCACCATAGTCTTTGAACAGCTTTCCCCATTTAGTCCGCAGGGCTTCAGAGACCCGCTTCCGTCCCACAAAGGGGTACCAGTAGACATTATGGTAGAAGTTGCTGGCAAAATAGGACCAGGGAACCAGTGGACTCTGCAGGAGCAGCTTTTCGAACGGCTTCAGCCAGCCGTGGTAGATCATGTATTGACCTTTGCTGGCAAAAGTATCTTCCCGCTTGAACTCCCAGGGCTTTTCCTGCTCGATATCATACCCCACAATTTCAATCTGGCTGGGATCCCCGATCCCAAAGCCGTGCTCATGGGCCCGGCGGATAAAACGAATGTCCATCGGGTCAAATCCCTGCAGTTTGGCAGAAACAGCGTCAATGGCTACCTGGTCAGCGGAAGCCAGCAGGATATCCTTTTCATGCCAGCGCATGGCCCGGGGGCCCGGTCCATCCCCGGCAAAGGTGCCGTCCATGACCGCAAACAGCCCCGGATGGATCTCCTGCTGGATGGCCAATAGATCCACAAGGGTGTCGTGGATCACTGCGTGGGTCCAATGCCGGTCCCGGTGCAGCAATCCCCCGAACGCGTTCTTCATGGCACCCGTGATGGTGGTGAAAACATGGGTTTTCACGGTGGGAAGCTGGATGATGTTCATTCCCAGCAGGGCTTTGGGAATGAAAACCCCGTCTGGATAGACCTTATCCAGCACTAAATACTGATGATTCTTCGGATAAAACTCCACCCAATCAAAATCCTGATTGTAGAGATAAAGGCAGGGGACATTGTATTGATCAGTAACAAATTTATGCTTGTTGTTTGCCTCTCCGTCACTGGTGTCAACCACCACGGTGTCATTATGGACACCCACCAGGTCCTGGTAGCCGCGGGTTTGAAGTGATTGAATGACACCTTCCAGCTGCCAGGGGGCAGTGGAGCAGGCGGGATACCAGGTCTGCCAGGAAATGTTTATTTTCAGGCCTGTCTGGACGCCCCTGGGAAGGACCTGTTCGATCTCTGCCAGGTCCAGCAGACGGTGATAATCCTCCAGCACGCTCTCAGGAGAGGTTTTAAGGACAGCCACTTTACCTTTGCCAGGAAAATCTTTCATTAGGAATTCCTTTGATGATCCTTGTTGGTTCCGGAAACTGAATTCAGCCTTATTTTAACAGGAAATTGACCGTTCTGGGCAAAAACATCTTCCCCGCTGATACTGAAAGGATCTTCCCCATTTTGATGATAAAATCAGCAAAGAATGCCTCACAGCTGATCAGAAACAGGTAACCATGCTTGATCTATCCTACACAGAAGAAGTCCAGCAAGCGAAAGCACAGGGTCTACCGCTGGTAGGCCTGGAGACCGCGGTGGTGACCCACGGCCTGCCCTTTCCGACCAATTTAAACATTGCCCAGGCCATGGAAGATGTCATCCAAGAGGAAGGGGCGGTGGCTGCGACGGTCGGGATGCTGGGTGGACGGCTGCAGGTAGGGATGAAGCCGGAGGACCTTCAGCTGCTGGCGCAGGACGGCCAGGTGCTGAAAATCAGTCGGCGGGACCTGGCAAAGGCAGTTCTCAAGAAGGCCAATGGGGGAACCACTGTAGCAGGGACGCTGACTGCTCTTTCGGCTGCAGGAATTAAGGTGTTTGCGACGGGAGGGATCGGGGGTGTGCATCGCGAGCCCCCGTTTGATATCTCAGCGGATCTACCAACCCTGGCTGAGTCCCCCGTGGTGGTGGTGTGCGCGGGGGCAAAAGCCATCCTCAACTTACCAGCCACGCTGGAGGTGCTCGAGACCCTCTCCATCCCGGTGGTTGGTTTCCGGACGGAGGAGTTCCCCGCGTTTTTCAGCCGCGAAAGCGGACTCCCGGTCAGTGTGATGGTGGAAGATCCCGCAGAGGCAGCGGTCTTTGCGGTCACCCATTGGTCGGTGGGATTAGCCAGCGCGGTGCTGCTGGTAGTTCCCCCTCCGATCGCTGATGCACTCCCCGCTGCGCAGATGGAAGATGCGGTTGTCCAGGCTGTCCGGGAGGCGGACGCACAGGGAATCAGCGGACAGGACCTGACCCCATTTTTACTGTCCCGGATCAGTGATCTGACAGGAAAGGCCAGCTTGCAGGCGAATATTGGCCTGCTGCTGAACAACGCGCGGATTGCTGCAAAAGTCGCGGTCGAATTGAGGAGGATTAGCCCCTCCCCTTAAGTCGGTGATGGGGTTGGGGT
>CAZUMA010000046.1:0-19709 GCA_964621835.1 uncultured Anaerolineales bacterium
TGTGCTCACCGGCGAAAATGATGCGGCCTCTGCGTTTGAGGAGATGGAGCTGGATATGGTTGACCTGCTTGGCTTTGAAGTAGGAGAACCTGCCCAGTAGCCGCTGTACGCTTAACATCGATCAGGTCGAGGGAAACCCCTCGGCCTGATCGTTTTATCTCCAGCTGATAAGGAGTATCTTATGGCAAAAAAACCCAGCAGCTTAAAACAGCAGGAACAACGGCTGGCCTATTTGCTGCTCATCCCAACTTTCGTGATTTTGTTTGCAATCGCTGTCTATCCGTTGGGGCAGGTTTTTTACAACAGCCTGACAAACCGAAAATTTGCCAGCGCGGAGGAGACCCAGTTCATCGGCCTCCAGAACTACCGCGAATTGCTCAGCATCACCATCAAAAAACTCCCTCAAGCTACGGACCCCGAGACAGGAGAGCTGCAATTTGATCCTGAAACGGGCGACCCTGTGTACGAACGAGCGATTAACATTCTGCCTCGGGAACCCATTCGGTATAAAGAACTCAATCAATACAGTTTATTTGGAAACAAGTATGTCGTCGGAGCGACGGATGAAGACTTTATCAGAGCGGTGCGGGATACACTCGGCTTTACCCTCATCACCGTGGTACTGGAGACTGTTCTGGGCCTTGGTGTGGCCATGGTCGTGAACACCAACTTCCCGGGGAAAGGGGCCATGCGGGCGGTAATGCTGGTTCCCTGGGCAATTCCCACCGCGGTTTCATCCCGGATGTGGGAATGGATGCTCAACCCCACCCGATCCGGATTGTTTAACGTTGTCTTCCAATTGCTGGGTCTGGGGAATGGACAGATTCCCTTCCTGGTGGATTCATCCTGGCAGCTGCCAGCGATGATCGCCATCGATGTCTGGAAAACAACCCCATTCATGGCGCTGCTGCTTTTAGCAGGTTTGCAAATGATCCCGGGCGACTTATATGAAGCAGCGGATGTTGACGGGGCTGGAAAATTGAGGCAGTTTTTCTCCATCACCCTGCCGATGCTGCGGCCAACCCTTGCAGTAGCACTGGTATTTAGAACGCTGGATGCAATTCGTGTCTTCGACCTATTCCAAATCGTTCTTGCAAAGAAACGATTCTCCATGGCTAGTTTTGCCTACTATAACCTGATAGACAGCCAGACAATGGGGTATTCATCCGCCAGCAGTGTGGTGATTTTTGCGATGATTTCGGTCTTTGCTGTGATTTACATCAACCTCCTAGGAGTGGATGAAGACAATGGGTAGAAAAACAACAAACACAATCAATCAGATCTTGTTTTGGTTCTTGGTTGTCGTAATCGCTGTCTACATGCTGTTCCCCTTCTACTGGGCAATCAACTCGTCCCTGAAAACGGAAAACCAGCTGCAGATGACGCCCGCAACCTTCATCCCGCGGGACCGGGAAACCGGGGAATTTTCTCCTGCGCTGCAAAACTACCTGGCAGTATTTCGCAATGAAAAATTCCTGACCGGCTTGAAGAATAGTGTCATCGTTGCCGTTACCACAACCGTTTTGTCGCTGGTTATCGGCTCTTTTGCTGCCTTTGCGTTGGGCAAACTGAGATTCGCAGGGAAAACCCCTTCGCTCTATGTGATCCTGTCAATGACCATGTTTCCCCAGGTAGCAGTACTGACCGGGCTTTATGCGGTAATCCGGACTCTGCAAGTATCTGCAATCCCCAGCATGATCATCTCCTACATGCTCTTCACCCTTCCGTTCACAGTATGGGTGCTGACCGCTTTCTTCAAGGGGTTGCCGGATGAAATTATGCAGTCCGCCCAGGTTGATGGAGCAACACCATTTCAAACCTTCCGGATGATTCTGCTGCCGCTCACGGCACCCGCCCTGGTGACCACCGGGCTGCTGGCTTTCATCAATGCCTGGAATGAGTATCTCTTTGCCTTGACTTTTACCACAGTTGAAGTGGATGCCCGCACAGTGCCTGTGGCCATTGCGCTTTTTACTGGCGAGATTTCGTTTCAGGAGCCATTTGGTGAAATCATGGCCGCAGCTGTTTTGGTCACGATTCCACTGATCGTGCTGGTCCTGATCTTTCAAAGAAGAATTATCGCAGGACTTACCGCCGGGGCGGTCAAAGGGTAAATACCCGTCGGAACTCAGCAGCAGCGACAAGCAGACCAACCATTCAATAATAAGCCTGCCAATACCCTTCCTATTCCATGAAATAAGTGGGGAGGTTTTGGCGTGTTAGGCTGAAAGAAGGATGCACCGTGATACTCAAGGGCAATTACTCCACACGTACCGGCTGGGAGATCATCGAAACGGGTTTCGACCAGGATGAAATCATCACCACGGGCAGTAATTTCCTGATTGGCAACGGATATCTCGGATATCGGGGCACATTCCTGGAATGGCAGGCCGATCAGTATACTGCCTGTATTGTTACTGATACCTACGATCATGCCAATGGAAAATGGAAAGAGCTCTGCAATGTCCCCAATGGGCTTCACACCAGGCTCTTTCTGGATCACACCCCCCTGCCGATCTTCCCCCAGGGTGATCAACCTTACCAGAGGGTGTTTAATCTGCGCAGCGGCACCCTCTCCAGGACACAAAGCTGGACCCACCCACAAAATACCACGATCAACCTGGATACAGAACGGTTTGCCAGCTTTGATCAAATTCATCTCATCGCACTCCAGTACCAGCTTTCATTTCCAGATTTCCAATCAAAATCATCTCTCCACCTTCAAACTGGGATCGATGGTCAGGTCTGGTCCCTGCAGGGAGATCATTTTCGCTCCCTGCAGATGAGCAGAATGAATAACCTGCTGGTTTGCGAAGCGAGAACTGTGGAAGAGAACATTCAGATTGTCATCGCAGAAGGCATCCGCCTCCATGGCTGCCAACCGATTGAAACCGAGTATCTAACCGGAGACCAGGCCATTACCAGAAAATTGTCCTTCCAACCTGATCCAGGAGAAACCCTCCAGCTGGAAAAAGTGGTTGCCATCTATACGAGCAATGATGTTTCAGATCCAAAATCAACAGCCATCCAGACCCTGAAAGACGCTTTATCTGCAGGGTATCAAGAATTGAAAGAAAAGCATCTTAGCAGCTGGGAGAAGATCTGGTCCGTCAGTGATATAAAAATTAGCGGCAACCTGGAGGATCAAACTTTAGTCCGCTTCAACCTCTACCATAACATCATCGCGACTCCCACCCATCGCTGCCTGCCGATCGGTGCCCGGGGTCTTTCAACCCAGGTATACCAGGGGGCAGCTTTTTGGGATCAGGAAATCTTCAATCTTCCCATGTTTATCTACACGCAGCCTGAAGTCGCTAAAAACATCCTCAAGTACCGCTACTACACCCTGGATGGGGCCAAAAAGAAAGCCCGGCGGTTAGGGTATCGGGGGGCATTTTTCGCCTGGACAAGCGGAAAGACAGGAGAGGAATTATTTCCAGATTTTTTCTTCACAGATGTTTTATCGGGGAGAAAGATTAGAAATCATTTTAACGATTGGCAAATTCACATCTCCCCGGACGTTGTGTATGCAATCTGGAAATATGTTAGAGCAACTGGTGACCAAAATTTTCTGGGAGACTTTGGAGCGGAAATCATCTTCGAGGTTGCTCGCTTTTTATATTCTCATGCATTTTATAAAGCGGAGAAGGACCAATATCAGTTTATTCGCTTGCTGGGTCCGGATGAATATCATGAAAATGTTGATAACAATGCCTTCACAAATTATCAGGCGCATTTTGCCCTCCAGATCGCGGTCGATCTCCATCAAGAGCTGGCCGAACAGGATCCCTCCAGATTAGCCGCCCTGGAAGATAAAATCTCCCTGACAAAAGCAGAGGTTCGTGGATGGCGGGATATGGTCGAGAGGCTCTATCTGCCTCTTCCTGATCCAACCACAGGGCTGATCGAACAATTTGACGGATTCTTTGAGCTGGAAGATATCACCCCAGAAGAGCTGAAAGAGCGCCTGATACATCCGGATGAATACTGGGGATGGCCAAATGGTATTGCGGTGCACGCCCAGGTTCTCAAACAAGCCGATGTGCTGCAGCTGCTATCGCTTCACGATCTTTTTCCCAAGGAAGTTCTTCAAAATAACTACAGGTACTATGAACCCCGCACAGAACACGGTTCATCTCTTAGTCCTTCTGTGCATGCCCAGGTGGCCTGCAAAGCCGGCTTTTTGGATGATGCGTATGCTTATTTTAAAGAATCCACAACAATTGACCTTTACAAAAAGAGCAAGAAAGTCATCAGCGGCGGATCCTTTTTAGGGGGAATCCATACTGCTGCTTGTGGTGCGGCATGGGACATGGTCATCCATGGATTTGTAGGATTTCAGTTTACCGAGGAAACCCTCACACTGCATCCGAAGCTGCCAGACTCCTGGGATGAGGTAGAATTTGATCTCATTATTCGCGGACAGCGGTTCACCATCCAGGCTGGAACCAGCTCCGGAAGGATAAAATCTCTCCGTTCAAATACTGCGTCGCTAAACTGTGCTATATTTGAAGAGAACCGGGTCCTGAAACCTGGGGAAGAATTGCAATTTGAGAAAAAGTGATCGAGCTTTGGTTATGGAGGTAAGACAATGAAATACAACAAGCTTGGCCGCAGTGGGCTGCTGGTATCAAATCTAGCCTTAGGAACGATGATTTTTGGAGAGGACAGTCAAAGAAGCACCTCTGCAAAAGACGCCAAGAGGATCATCCACCGCTTTATCGATGCCGGTGGGAATCATCTGGATACTGCAAACGTCTATGCTGATGGGCGCTCGGAGGAAATTGTCGGAGAAGCAATCCAGGATCGAAGAGACAAGGTCGTTTTAGCGACAAAAGTCCGCTTCCCAATGGGAAAAGGTCCAAATGAGGAAGGTTTGTCCTCCTACCATATCAACAATAGTGTTGAAGACAGCTTACGGCGATTGAATGTCGAGACGATCGATCTCCTTTATATGCATGCCTGGGATCCCCTGACGCCCATAGAAGAGTCCTTAAGGGCCTTTGAGGATCTGGTTAGATCAGGAAAAGTGCGCTATATCGGCGTCTCGAATTTTAAAGCCTGGCAGGTAATGAAAGGGCTCAGTGTCAGTGATCAGCACGGCTGGCTGCGATTTACCGCAGCGCAGTATCAATACAGCCTCGTGGTCCGCGAACTGGAATGGGAATATACGGATTTATGCCTGCAGGAGGGCCTGGGAATTGTCCCCTGGGGCCCGTTGGGGGGAGGTTTCTTGACCGGAAAATACAACCGGGAAAAAAGACCGCAAGCGGCCTCAGAGGGCAGGATCGCGGTCATGGATGAGGATGCCGAGGAATCCTGGCAGCTTCGTGCAACGACCAGAAATTGGAAAATCATGGGTATCATGGATGACATTGCCACCAACTACGATTTTACCCACGCCCAGATTGCCCTGGCCTGGCTGCTGGATCAACCAGCTGTATGCTCAGTGATCTTGGGGGTGCGAACCATGGAGCAGCTGGAGGATAACCTCAAAGCTGCAGAGGTTGTTCTTCCCAAAGAGGAAACCAATCGTCTGACGGAAATCAGCTCCCCCGATTGGGTCTATCCCTACCGTTTTATTAAAAATTACGCTGATCGATAACCTTCAGGCCGTACTACGACCCTTGCTGGGAGGAGAGAGGATCAAAGGATAGCAGGGGAGCTGGGACCCAACCTTCACTTCCCTGACCCTGCTGTCCCTTGATCTTGACAAGATAATAGTCCAGAACAGGATTGGATTGGTAGAGGATCACCTCCACCTCTGTCCCGTGAGGAGCCTGGGCCTGTACTTCCAGGCGCAGGTGACTGTCATATAAATGGACCACGGGCTCAATCAACTCTCCCTGGTAATAGCCATTCAACCAGGCCTGGTTCGCCTGTCCCCATGCAACAGGAATCCCGCATTGATCCGGGTCGGGATTATCCGCAAAGGGCAGCTCCGGGACATCTTCACTTCTGGTAAATTCTTCTTCCGCGGGGTCAGTCTGCGTGGAAGCGGTTAGATTCTGCTGCAGGGAATCCCTGAGAAATATCCCCAGGCCGCTCAGCAGAATGATCAGCAGCAGGATGGTCCACGGGTGTTTTCGTGCCAGTTTTGTGGGAAGGTTTAGTTTTCGAGCTGCCATAATGATTTGCTCACTTTTTCGAAGGGACCTCGGGTAAAATACTGATGATGCGGAAAACCCTTTTCTTACAGGCCATCTCATTACAGGAGGTCTATGCAAATATTATTAAATCTACATGACTGGTTTCAATGGGCAGTCCTGGGTTCCGGCGCGATTGCATCCAGCTGGATATTTCTTCAGCTGTTGAGCGCAAATAAAAAACCCGGAGTTGCTCAGACCCTGCTGCTGATATTTTTAAGAAGCCTCGAAATTCAAACTGCGCTTGGAGGGGTGATCATCACCTGGCAGATCATCAGAAGAGACGCAGGAATCCCGGTGCTGCTCCATGGATTGGTCGGCTTACTCCCTGTGGCATTATTGCATTGGGCAAAAAGCCAGCAGCATAATTGGCCTGAAAGAAAACAATCTAGAAATCTGCTATTTTCTGTTCTCGGGGTCTTGCTGCTTACAGTCAGCGGGATATTTATCGTCCCGGAAGAGACCCTCTTCAGTCAGGATCACGTCTTGGAGGGTCACCAGGAAGCAGTTCGCAGCCTGGCATATTCCTCAGATGGAAAATTCCTGGCAAGCGGTTCGTTTGATGGGACCATTCGCATCTGGGATGTTCCCTCCGGTTCCTTGAAAGAGTCCTTCAATGCCCATGATGACGCCATCCGCAGCATCGCTTTTTCACCAGATGGGGACCTGCTCGCCTCGGTATCCTTTGACCAGATATTAAAGATCAGGGATCTCTCCTCAGGAGAATTTCAAACAGAAATCGAAGCCCATCAAGCCTCTATTAATAAAGTCCTCTTTTCCCCTTCAGGCGATGTGCTTTACACAACGTCTCTGGACAACAGAATCCTGATGTGGGATGTGAACACCGGCAACCTGGTAAGAGAAATTGTCAACAATCATGATGGCGGGATATTAAGCCTGGAATTATCAGAGAAGGCCGGCTTATTGACCTCGGGGGGAATCGATGGGACGATCCGGGTCTATGATCTTCAGGGAGAGGATACAGCCTATCTGGGCGACCATACCGGCTGGGTGTACGACTTGGCCATCTCTCCGGATGGAGCGGAAATGGCTTCCTGCTCCCTGGACCAATCTGTCAAGGTGTGGGATTTAATCAATGGCCGGGAAAAAGTCCAGCTGGATGATTGCCGGAGCGCGGTCCAAACGGTCACCTATTCGCCGGATGGAGAATTCCTGGCTGCGGGTTGTGCGGATAACCGGATCATGATTTGGAAAACTGGATCCTACCAACTCCTGAACTCCCTAGAAGGACACCAGCGAGGGGTGCTCAGTCTGGAATTTTCTCCGCAAGCAGATCAATTAGCCTCCGGGGCCGCGGACTCAACAATCATCCTCTGGAAAAAGGAATCCCAGTGAGCCAGTTTCTGCAAACACTGCAATTCAAGCGCTGCCGCTGGGCCCATCATGCAGGCTAACGAAACCAGAAAAATAGAAAAAGGATATGGAATGAGCAAAAATCCAGCTGCCTGGTGGCAAACCGGGGTGATTTACCAGATCTACCCCCGGAGCTATCGCGATACCACCGGGAACGGGGTCGGAGATTTACCGGGAATCATTGAAAAACTGCCCTATCTATCCGAGACGCTGGGGATTGACGCAATCTGGCTTTCCCCTTTTTATCCCTCCCCCATGAAAGACTTTGGCTATGATGTCTCCGATTACACCGCTGTTTCTCCGCTGTTTGGGACCATGGAAGATTTCGATCAACTCCTTTCCGAATCTCACTCCCGCCAGATCAAGATCATTATCGATTTGGTCCCCAATCATTCCTCAGATCAGCATGTCTGGTTCCAGGAATCCCGATCCTCCCGGGATAACCCCAGGCGGGATTGGTACTACTGGGCTGATCCGAAACCAGATGGCTCACCCCCCAACAACTGGCTGAGTGTATTTGGGGGTCCTGCCTGGGAATGGGATCCAAAAACGGAACAATACTACCTGCATTCCTTCCTGAAAGAGCAGCCCGACCTGAACTGGAGAAACCCGGAGGTCCGTTCCGCGTTTTTTGATGTCGTCCGATTCTGGCTGGACAAAGGAGTCGATGGATTTCGTATTGATGTCGCCCACTACCTCATGAAAGACCCAGAAATGCGGGATAATCCCTGGAACCCCACCCCCGCTCCCTCCATCCACCGCCGCCTGGGGGAGTATGACTCCCAGATTCATCTCTACGACAAAGGACATCCCGATAATCACCAGATCTATCAAGAATTTCGAAAGGTCCTGGATGAGTACAATACCAGCCGCCCCCGGGTATCCATCGGGGAAATCCACATCGTTGACTGGGAAGAATGGGCCACATACTATGGGCAGGCCCTGGATGAAATTCACCTGCCCTATAATTTCTCACTTCTCGGGGTGGAATGGAAAGCGGATCAAGTTGCCAGGAAAGTAGCCGAGCTGGAGGAGGTCCTCCCTGAGGGCGCCTGGCCGAGTTATGTTCTTGGCAACCATGACGAGCAGAGGCTGGCCAGTCGGATTGGAAGACAACAGGCTCGCACCGCGGCAATGCTGCTTCTCTCCCTGCGGGGAACCCCAACGATCTACTATGGAGAAGAAATCGGGATGACCAATGTTGATATTCCTCCTGACCGCCAGGTGGATCCAGCGGGATTGAACCAGCCAGGGGAGGGCCAGGGACGGGATTTATGCCGGACGCCGATGCAGTGGGACAGCAGCCGCTGGGCCGGATTTTCTCCTCAGAGCACAGAGCAGCTCTGGCTCCCCCTCAGTGATGAGTACCAGACTGTCAATGTCGCTAAACAGCGGGAGGATCCCCATTCCATGCTTCACCTCTACCGCCAGCTGCTTGCCACCCGAAAAGCTCATCCTGCTCTTCAAGTAGGCTCGTATCAGAGAATCGAATCTCCTGAGAACTGTCTGGGATACCTTCGGGAGACTGACCAGGAGAAGCTGACCATCTACCTGAATTTCAGCGACGTGGAAATCAAGCTCAGCAACAGCGGAGAAATCCTTCTCTCCACCTATCTTGACCGCGCGGGGGAGGAAAAAGGTTCCCTGGTGCTGCGTCCCCACGAGGGCATGATCCTCCAGGAAAAATGAGAGACCCCTCTATGCAAAAAACCATTCCCGAATGCGTCATTCTTGATTTAGATGGTGTGATCACGGATTCCACTCCGCTTCACAGCCTGGCCTGGAAGACTATGTTTGACAGTTTTCTTCAACAGCACGCTGAAGAAAACCAGATACCCTTTCGAGAGTTTTCGCACGAGGAAGACTACCTGGCATATGTGGACGGAAAACCGCGTTATAAAGGGGTGCAGTCTTTCCTGGAGTCCAGGGGGATTGAACTCCCCTTTGGGGACCCCAGCGAAGCCCCCAATCAGGAGACCATCTGCGGGCTGGGAAACCTTAAAAACAAGCTTTACAACCAGTTTCTTACAGAACATGGGGTGGAAATGTACGCTTCCACCGTGGAGTTAGTCCATGAACTGCGGGAGAAGGGGATCCCTCTGGGGGTGGCTTCCTCCAGTAAGAATGCCAAAAGAGTTCTTGAGTTAACCGGGCTGATTGATCTGTTTGACACAGTAGTAGATGGGGTGGTATCCGAGAAGCTGGGGCTGCAAGGCAAACCCTCCCCAGACATTTTTATCACCGCCTGCAGCAACCTGAAGGCAGCCCCCGGGAACGCAGTCATCATCGAGGATGCCAACTCCGGGGTCCAGGCTGGGTTTCGAGGGAATTTTGGACTGGTGATCGGGGTTGCCAGGGAAAATAACCACCTTGAACTGGACCTGAACGGAGCGGACATCGTGGTAGAGGATCTGCAGGAAATTGACCTGCAGCGCATCAAAAACTGGTTCACCAAGGGCATCAAGCGGAAACAATGGTCCATAGAGTACACGGAATTCAATCTCCAGAAGGAGAGCACCCGGGAAGTACTCTGTACAGTCGGCAACGGGTTTTTTGGGACTCGGGGTGCTTTTGAAGAGATGCCAGCGATCCCGGATTATCACTATCCCGGCACCTATATTGCCGGCTTATACAACCGGTTGGAATCCAACATTGCAGGTCGAACGATCCACAATGAAGACCTGGTCAACTGCCCGAATTGGCTTCCCATTACCTTTCAGATCAACCGGGGGGAGTGGTTCAATCCCCAGGAAGTAGAAGTCCTGGACTTTCACAGACAGCTGGACTTTCAAACTGGCGTGCTGCGCCGGAGGATGATCGTCCGCGACCAGGAAGGGCATCAAACATTGATCCAGTCGTGGCGACTGGCGAGTATGGCCAATCCACACCTGGCAGGGATCCGATACCAGGTCACCCCCTTGAACTACGCTCGAACGCTGACCGTAAAATCTGAACTGGACGGCACGGTGATCAACCAGGGGGTAAAACGGTATCAGGAACTGAGCTCCCGCCATCTTGATCCCCTGCTGGAAGAAGGGCAGGATGAGGTCAGCCTGCTGGCAGTTCAAACCAATCAATCCGGGATTGTCATCGCCGAAGCAGCGAGATTGACGGTGAGGTCTGGAGAGGACATAGTCCACCCCAAATATTTTATCGCTGCAAATCCTGGAAAGATCACCACGACCTTTGAGGTTGAAGTGCGCTCCGACCGGCCGATGGTCCTGGATAAGATTGTCTCGATTCACGCCTCCCATCTATCTGAGCAGGCTGACCCCATCCAGTCAGCCAAAAAACAAATTCAACAAGCCGCCACGTTTACTGAGATTAAAAAAGAAAGCAGTCAGGCCTGGAAAAAAATCTGGGAGAAGGTTGATATCGTTATCACGGGTGACTGGATGGTTCAGAAAATGATCCGCCTCAACCTTTACCATACCATCACCAGCGTTTCTGCTCATTCTGCAAAATATGCGACCGGCATCCCGGCTCGGGGCCTGCACGGTGAATCCTACCGGGGTCATATTTTCTGGGATGAACTGTTTGTGATGCCATTTTTAAACTTCCATTTCCCGGAGACAGCCCGGGCTTCCCTCCTCTATCGCTATCACCGTCTTCCAGCCGCAAAAAAACTGGCCGAAAAAGCAGGTTATCAAGGGGCAATGTTCCCCTGGCAGAGCGGAAGGGATGGCAGAGAGGAAACCCAACGGCTTCATCTGAATCCGCTCTCAGGAAAATGGGGCCCGGATCACTCCCACCTACAGCGGCACGTCTCCCTGGCGATTGCGTACAATCTCTGGCAGTATTACCTGGTTTCCTATGACCATGAATTCCTCCTGGAATACGGAGCGGAGTTATTCCTGGAAATCTGCCGCTTCTGGTCCAGCATCGCAGAATTTGATCCCGATACCCAGCGCTACAACATAGATCATGTCATGGGACCCGATGAATTTCATGAAAAATATCCCGGAGCAGCGAATGGTGGGTTGAAAAATAACGCCTATACCAACATCATGGCAGCCTGGGCTTTGAATCGCGCTTTTGATCTGCTGCAGATCCTTGAACCAGAGCAGAAAGAGAAATTATTAGCTGACCTGGAAATTTCCCAGAAGGACCTTCAACGCTGGGCATCCATCGCAGAGGGCCTCGCGATATCGATCTCAGAGGAAGGGATTATCGAGCAGTTCGAAGGGTACTTCAGCTTAACGGAACTGGACTGGGACCAATACGAAAAAAAGTATCAGGATATCCACAGGTTGGACCGCATCCTCAAGGCAGAAGGACATTCCCCTGACCAATACAAAGTCGCAAAACAGGCCGATGTGTTAATGCTGTTTTATAACCTTCCCGAAGAAGATATCTACCAGATCCTGGAGAATATGGGGTACCAACCGCCAACCAATCTGCTGGAGAGAAACTTCCACTATTATCTTCAGCGCACTTCCCATGGATCCACCCTGAGCAGGCTCGTACATGCCTACCTGGCTCACCTGCTGGGTAACGAGCAGCTAAGCTGGAAACTCTATCTTGAAGCGCTGCGGAGTGATTACCTGGATATCCAGGGGGGAACGACCCAGGAAGGAATTCACCTGGGTGTGATGACCGGGACCGCAATCTTTACCCTCCGCTCCTATGCCGGGATCCACTATGACAGGGAAACCCTCTCCTTTGCTCCCAAGATGCCTTCCTGGTGGAGCCAATTAGCCTTTCAAATTAGCTTTCGTGGCGATGACTATGATCTCGAACTGGAGCCAGGAATCATCCGCATCCTGCTTGCAGGAGAACAGGACCGACAAATCCGGATGGATCGGAAGAAGGTCATCCTGACACCGGGTAAATGGACAGAGTACCAGTTCTGATCTTCCAGAAGCTTTCCGGGGACCCAGGCAGAAATGCCCTTCCGGGATCTTGATTTATTAGATTTATCTATTGTTTGGAGTAAATATGCTCGGAGATGTTTTGCTTATCAATGAAAATCACAAGAAAGGCGCCCAACAGATTCTGGATTATCTGACCACCAGACCTAGCGAGAAGCTGGTGCTGGCGATTGGGGGAGAATCTGGCAGTGGAAAATCCGAAGTCGCTCATCTGGTAGCCCGCGGCCTGAAAAAACAGGGCACCCCGGCAAAGATCATGCATATCGATAACTACTACGCCACCTCTCCAGGGGAGAGAACCGCCTGGAGGAAAGAGCATGGCTTGGAATCCGTTGGTTATACAGAATATCGCTGGCAGGCCATCCATCAAACAATCCAGGAGTTCCTCGCTGATCAAGACAACGTGGTCATGCCCTGTGTGGATCTGCTGACTGACCAGGTTGATCTGCTGCATACCTCCTTTCATGGTTTGCGGTATCTGATTATCGAAGGGTTATACGCTCTCAAGGCAGAAGCGGACCTGAAAATCATGCTTGGACTCACCTATCATGAAACCAAAGAAGCCCAATCCAAGCGTGGAAAAGAACCCACGAATGAATTCCGCTGGCAGGTCCTGGAACGTGAGCATACTGTGATTCAGTCGCTCCGCACGCGCGCAGACCTGCTGCTTACCGGAGAATTTGACCTGAAAACGCCCTAGCCTCTCCAGCAAGCCTGACCCCATCCCCCAGGCAAAGGAGACGGCGCTGGCGGGTATTTTTCCTTCTCCTGGGGTCTATACAAATTTATCAGGGAGGCTGTTTCCAGTCTCCGGATGGGTCTATTCCGTTTATAATTCATCCAAGAGGAAGATCCACCCCGGTTGGAATGGGCAGATGATGATCTCACTGCTTGTAAGTCGCAGCATCAGGTGTCTTATTGCAGCCTGAAGATTTGCGGAGAGGGTACCGTACGAATGAATAAAATGGCAAAGAAAACCTATCTGGGGTTGATGGTTTTGCTGCTCTTTCTTTCAGCCTGCACCCCACCCCCCAGCACATCCCCGCTGGTAAAAGCCAATCACAAGGGCACCTCTACAAAAACCCCCTTCCTTTCCATTTCCACCTTCACTGCAACCCCCAGTCCTGCACCATCCCGGACAGCCTCCCGGACTGCAGAACCTACTACTGCGGTAAGTGCACCCACAGGAACAGCCAGCCCAAGCCCGCAGGCAACCCAAACGGAGACAGCAGCGCCACCCACTTCTACCTGGACTCCCGACCCTCCGACACCCACTACAACCCCCGAAGTGAAAAAAGCTGCTGATCAGGAAGATGAAGGAGGTCGCGATAAGGATGATTCTGCGATGGTCAAAGTCTCTGTGACGACAAACTGCCGTACCGGTCCTGGGATCAATTATCCAAAGCTGACCGCGCTCCAGGCAGGAAAAAAGGCGGCGCTGGTGGGTCGGAACACGGACTGGACCTACTGGATTATCAATGACCCTGGAAAAACCGGCAAGCAGTGCTGGTTATGGGGCTACTATGCTTCTACAACCGGTAATACAAAAAATCTAAAAGTGTATCAGCCCCCGGCTCCTCCAGGTGGATATCCAACTACAAAGCCCAAAAACACCCCGACTTCAGTCCCCCCCTCCGCAACAAAACCACCCTCAAAAACCCCCAAACCAACAAAAACCAGCACACCTTCAGGACCCACACCGACCCCAAATCTGACCCCGAATACGTCAACTCATACATCCCCCCCTCCCACCTCAACGCCGATCCCCCCTTCAGCCACTCCGATCCCCGACCCCGGGTACTGCTCTTACACCTCCGTGCTTCCTGGAGAGGAAGAACAAATTAGAAAGTTGATCAATCAAGCCCGGGAAAAACGCGGCCTGCCGAAGCTGAAAAACCTCAACAGCCTGGTGACGATTGCCCGGAATCATGGTCGGGATATGACCTGTCACGGCACATACAGCCATACTTCCACAGACGGAACCAAGGCCTGGCAGCGGATCTCGGTCGCCCTCGGGCATGGGCCAAATTGGTGCTATAATCACTGCTGTTGTTCGGAGATTTTTTATGGAGGTGGATCCCCTCAAACCGCGTTTAACTGGTGGATGACGCATCCATCCCAGGATCCCAATTACAAAGATAACATCCATAAACGAACCATCCTCTCGAAGTACAGCACCCACATGGGCGTGGGCGCAATTTATTATAAAAAGGGGAATGTCGTCCGGAAATACTACACCGTTGATTTTGCGAGACCTTAGACTTGGCAGGATGTTCTTATGCATATCGCCTTCCTGAATCCGCAGGGAAATTTTGATGCTCAGGATAGCTACTGGACCGAACATCCCGACTTTGGGGGACAGCTGGTATATGTCAAGCAGGTCGCCTTAGCCATGGAAAACCTGGGCCACCAGGTTGACATCCTCACCCGGCAGATCATCGATCCAGAATGGCCTGAATTTGACAGTCCCCGCGATCATTACCCGCAAGCACCCAACCTCCGGATCATCCGCTTCCCCGCAGGGTCAAAAGATTTTCTGCGGAAAGAACTGCTCTGGCCCCACCTGGTGGAGGATTGGATCCCAAATATTATCAAATTCTATCAGGGGGAAGATCAGTTTCCAGAGGCTTTCACTGCCCATTATGGGGACGGGGGACTTGCTGGCGTGCTGCTGGAAGATCAAGTAGGCATCCCCTTCTCTTTCACCGCACATTCCCTCGGTGCCCAAAAAATGGACAAACTCCATGCCAGCGAGGAGAACCTGGAAGAGCTGGAGAAGTATTACCATTTTTCAACACGGCTCACTGCAGAAAGGCTGGCCATGAACCGTTCTCTCGTGAACATCACCAGCACCCGACAGGAGCGCTATGTCCAGTACAGCCACCCTGCTTATCGCGGTGCTGTTGACTGGACGGATGATCGACATTTCGCCATCATCCCCCCCGGTGTGAACCTGGAGATCTTTGACAAAGAGGCTGTGCACCAGGCAGAAAAGCAGGTCTATGAGTACCTGAAACGAATGCTGTCCAGGGATCTTGCCGAGGATCGCCTGGATCTCCCCGGAATTGTCGCCTCCAGCCGCCTGGATCCGAAAAAAAACCATCTTGGATTGGTGGAGGCCTACGCCGCCAGCAGTGAACTGCGTCAACATGCAAATTTGGTGATCATCAGCGGCAGCCTTTCGGATCCACTCCAGAGCTACGATCAAGCCGGGGACATTGAAAAAAAGGTGCTTGATCAGGTCCTTGCGGTTGTCGCTAAACACGGACTGCAGGGGCAGATTTCCATGTTTGCCATTCAAGGGCAGCAGCAGTTAGGGGCAGCATACCGGTTTTTTGCCCGTAAATCATCTGTCTTTGCTCTTACAGCGCTTTATGAACCCTTTGGACTGGCGCCGTTGGAAGCCATGGCAGCCGGGATGCCGGCTGTTGTGACCAAGTTTGGAGGGCCCAGCGAAAGCTTACTTGAGGGCGACCGTGAATTTGGATTGCTGGTAGACCCAACAGACAGGGATGAGATCAGCACCGCACTGTTTTCCCTGATCGCGAAACCTCAGAAATGGGAGAAGTATGCTGAAGCAGGCTATCAACGAGTCCACTCCCGCTATATCTGGAAGCGAACCGCCCAAGGGTACCTGGAACAACTTCAGGCTGGAGAAAAAAAACGATCTCAAAGGTCTCACGTCGTACCTACACTGCCCATCCATCCATACTTCAAGACACCATCATCGGAGAATGAAATGACAGTTGATGACCTGAAATCCATGTACCTGGAATACGACCTGCTCTCTGTCGGGGAAACACTGGTTGATTTTATCTCCAGCCGCCGCTCAAATTCCCTCCGGACAGCAGAAGAATTCCGCAGGTTTCTTGGAGGACAGCCAACAAACGTCGCAGTCTATGTTGCAAAATTGGGGGGCAAATCAGCGGTGCTCTCAAAAATCAGTCAGGATCGCTTTGGGGAATTCTTAGAGGAGTCCCTCCAGCATCATGGAGTGAGCACAACCCACCTGATAAAAACAGATCAGCTGCCAACCACTTCGGTCTTTCTGACAAAAACCAAAGGCGTGCCCGATTTCCAAGTCAACCGAGGAGCGGACACACTGCTCACAATCCGGGATACCCCTGAAGAACTGATTAAAAACTCCCGCTGTGTGCATACCTCCTGCTTTGCTTTATCTCGGGAACCAGCCCGATCTGCGATTCGCAGGGCGCTGCGTTTGGCAAAACGGCACCAGAAAATAGTCTCCCTGGATCCGAATTACAGCCCCAGAATCTGGCCGGATAAAATGGAGGCCTGGGAAGTATTGGCCCAAATCTTGCCTTATGTCACAGTTATCAAGCCTTCCCTGGAGGATGCCCGCCTGCTGTTTGATCCCAATATGAGCGAACGGGAACTGGAGGAAGCCTGCCTGGAGCGCTTCCATGACCTGGGTGCTGAAGTTGTCATTGTGACTCGCAGCGGCGGGCTGGTGACTGTCTCCAACGGGAGCGGAGTTGAACGGATTGGCCCGCTGGCGCTGGTAGAGGTCAACAGTGTGATTGGCGGCAGTGATGCTTTCTGGGGAGGACTGCTGGTCGCCCACCTGGATGGAAAACCATGGAACGAAGCGGTTTGCTTTGCCCATGAAATCGCTGCGTTAAAACTGCAAAATGTTGGTCATGTAGAAACTCTCATCGATCGGGAGAGGATCTACCAAAAAGTGGAAAACAACCTGAGACAGTGCACCTGAAGCGGATCAGCTAAGGAGAGGGAGATCATGTCATGGGAGATTGCTTTTCTGTCCCTCCATGGGGATCCTCTCGCGCCGTTAGGGGGGACACACCACGGGGGACAGAATGTATATGTAAAGGAGCTATCCCGTTACCTGGGCGCATTGGGGTTGGCTGTGGATGTCTATTCCCGCTGGGAATCAGACCAGCAGCAAGAGATAGAAAAATACTCCCGGGGAACCCGGGTAATCCGGATCCCGGTCGGTCGACCCCGGATCATCCAAAAAGAGCAGACAGTTTCCTTGCTTCCGGAGATCGCTTCCTGGATTCCGGATTTCTGCAGCCGCCTTGGGCAAAGCTACCAGTTGATTCACAGTCATTATTATTTCAGCGGAGCCGTGGGCATTTACCTCAGAAATACCTGGAAGGTGCCCCTGGTGCACACGTTTCACTCCCTGGGATCGGTCAAAGAACTGGCCTTAGGCAACCATGATCCCAGCCCATCCGCCCGCGTTGATATTGAGCGAAAAATCTGCCAGGCTGCAGACCGGATTGTTGCGACCACGCCGCAGGAAAGACTTGACCTGATCGAACATTATCAGGCCGTCCCTGAGAAGATTTCCGTCATCCCCTGCGGTGTGAACCTCTCCCTCTTTCAACCCCTGGACCAGCAAGAATCTAAAAAATCGATTGGCTACGCACCGGATGATTTTTTGATCACCTTTGTTGGCCGTCTGGAGAAACGCAAAGGGATCGATACGCTGCTGGAAGCCGTTTCCTTGATCAACGATCCCCAGATCCAGATTGTCATCGTGGGCGGTCCAAGCAAGGAAAAACCTTTTCTAAGCTGGGCTGACCTGGCCCAGGAGCCCTTTGCCACCTATCAAAGGATGATTGAAAACCTCGGGCTGGAAAATCAGGTCACCTTCACAGGGGGAAAACCCCAGACTGCCTTATCCAGATACTACAGCGCCGGGGATGTAACGGTCATTCCCTCCTATTATGAGCCCTTCGGCCTGACAGCTGTGGAGGCGCTGGCATGCGGCAGCAGTGTGATCGCGTCCCGGGTGGGAGGGCTGAAATCCACAATCAAAGAGGGAAAGATTGGGGCTCTGTTTGAACCCCGAAACGCCTCGCAGCTGGCTGAAAAAATCAAAATCCTTCAGGACCAACCTCAGGAAAATGCTGCCTTTAGAAGAAACGCTCGACCCTATGTCGAGGAAAACTTCAGCTGGAAAGTGGTCACCAGGCAAATAGCTGAGCTGTACGTCTCCCTCATTGAGGAGAGAGAATCATGAAAATCTTTCTCCAGTCCAGGGCGTCCAGGCTGCGGTTGCCGGGATGGAAAACCTTTTTCAGGGGATCTAATGAAGGAAATCTGCCCAGGGGGCCAATCCTAAGAATCCGTGTCTGACTTCGAATCCGATGGTTTGTGATTACACAGTGTATAAGGGGGTATTTCCGTCTTTTTTCTCGATGGGGTCAACTCAGGAATGTCCATTGAGTCTATAATATCTATCGTTTCCGCCCTATTTGCACCAAATCTGCATCTAAGAAAGCGTTCGTCAAGGGGCTTTTTCTTCTGATTTTCAAATATAATCTTAGACTGAGAAAAATGAATAATAAGTAGCAAAAACAGTGAGAATCAGACCCCAGCATTTTTTTGTATTTAATTGCAATATAGCCATGGCTATAAAATTGAATAAATCTCAACTTGAAATCAGGCTTCACCAGGGTAAAGACTAGAATTGCACCGGATTGCACCAAATGTTTTGTAATGAAAAACCACCTCAACCGAGGTGGTTCTAACTTAATAATGGAACTTCTGAGAAGGCAAGAGTTTAACAAGCAATCTTCTGCCCTATTTCTTCCTTAGTTGCCCCTAAAGCCAGGAGTGCCTTGATCTGCAAATCTATTGAAACCGTTGGGTCAGCTGTTTCAATCTTAGATAGTCGTGATTGACTTGATTTTAGGATTTTAGCAGCAGTAACTTGGGACAATCCTCTCTTTTCACGATGCTCTTTCACCATCTCGCTCAGGGTGATTTTCAATTCAATGTATTCCAGTTCCTCATCTGTCAGGCCAAGGAAATCCTCAACTCCACCAAACTTCCAACCTCTGGCCTCAAGTTCTTTTCTCCGCTTGCTGTTCATGTTCTCTCCGCTTGTAATGTGTGTAATTATATTAAATATTCCTTCAAGCGCTTCTTACTGTTTTCAATAACGTACTTTGGTGTCTCTTTTGATTTCTTCGAAAATACTTCCAGGATAACAATAGCATCATCCGCGATATGATAAATTACTCTCCAGATCTTATCCCTGTCTCTTATCCTTAATTCATGGCAGGCTTTCCCAATATTTGGCATTGGGCGAGATTGCGGCATTGATAAGTTCTCGCCCATTTGCAATCGACGCAGCAATAATCCTGCTTCTAACCTAGCTTCCTTTGAGAACGGGGGAGTCTTGATCTCTCCATGAAGCCATGCGATGGGTTTGCCTTGTCTCCTCATATGCTCGCATTATATGTCAGTTCTGATATATTGTCAAATTATCAATCTACCAATAATTGGTTTGAAAAAATCACGTTCTTTATTGATGGTCCATAGT
>CAZUMA010000047.1:0-19506 GCA_964621835.1 uncultured Anaerolineales bacterium
AGGATGTGATCATGGCCTTTGGCCTTGAGAAGCCGGTTTTCCGGATCGGGGTCAACACCATGGGCACGCTGGGGATGATCGGCTACACCACCGGGGTGTCCCCTTCCCTGACCCTGGGGTCCGGGGGTGTGGGCGGCTCGATCACCGGGGACAATATTGATGTCCACCATCTCTACAACGTCAAGCGGATGGCCTTTGAAACCAAGGCACCCCCCGAGGAGGCCTTCCTTCCCGGCAGGATCCCGCCCGGCCAGCCGCAGGCCCCGGATTACCAGCAGCTGGAGAGCATTGTCCGGGAAGCCGTCCAGGAGATCCTCAAACAGCAATCATCAGCATGACAGCAAACAATTTCTTACCCAGAGAATGAACCCTGTTCTCACTTTTTAGATGAAGGAGTACAAAAATGGCAAAACAAGATCCTGCATTCATCGCCCTCGGTATGGTGGAAACCCGCGGCCTGGTTGGCGCGGTGGAAGCCGCTGATGCCATGGTCAAAGCCGCCAATGTTGTCCTGATCGGCTCTGAATATGTGGGCGGAGGCTTTGTTACCGTGATGGTGCGGGGCGATGTAGGCGCTGTGAAAGCGGCTACAGACGCTGGCGGCGCTGCCGCCAAGCGCGTCGGGGAGCTGGTTTCGATCCATGTCATCCCGCGCCCGCACGAGAACGTGGAGATGATCCTGCCGCAGAGCTCCAAGGGCAGTTTCGCCGGCCGTTCCGCAGAGTCCAAGTAACGGGGCTGCGTTGCAATCGCCGGAGCTTCGGTCAACCCTGACCAGGGCTGCAGAGGTTTTTCACTGGGCTGAAGATCCAGCACCCCCCGCCTTTCGGGAGGCCCCTGAGGGTCCCCTGTGGGTGGGGGTGGATCTGGGGACCGCGTACCTGACGGTCGCTGTCCTGGACGAGGACCTCCAGCCGCTGGCGGGTGAATACCAGTTTGCGGAGGTCGCCCGCGACGGGCTGGTGGTGGATTTTGTCGGCGCGGTCGATCGGGTCCAGGCCATGAGGCAACAGCTGGAAGGGCGCCTGGGAAGATCGCTCACCCATGCAGCCAGCGGCTACCCCCCCGGGGTTCCCCGGGTGGAGGTGCAGGCTACGGCACACGTGGTCGAAGCCGCCGGGTTTATCTGCACCGGGCTGGTCGACGAACCTTCTGCTGCCAATGCCCTGGTCGGTCTGCAGGACGGGGTGATCGTCGATGTGGGCGGGGGGACCACCGGGATCGCCGTCATCCAGGAGGGCGAGGTGGTCTACACCGCCGATGAGGCCACGGGAGGGACCCACATGTCCCTGGTGATTGCCGGGGCTTATGATATCCCGTTTGACGCAGCCGAAAAGCGCAAGGTGGATCCAGGGCAGCAGCCGGCCCTGTTTCCGGTTGTGCGGCCGGTCCTGGAAAAAGTGGCCAGCATTATCGCCAGGCACATCGAGGGCTACCAGGTCCCGGCGATCACCCTGGTGGGCGGAACAAGCGCCTTCCACCGGGCGCTGGAGGTCATCGAGGACTACACCGGGATTCCCACCTGGGCTCCAGACCACCCGGCCCTGGTCACCCCGATCGGGATGGCCATGCTCAGCACCCCCTCCTGACCGGGAGGCACTGCCTCCAGGGGGATCAGGAAGGACGATAAGGAGATATTATGGCTACATCTGATTTTCAATTACGGGTTTACTGCTACCTTAACCGCATGCAGTCGGAGGTGGCAGCTTTTGTGGGGACCATCACCCAGGGAGACCTGCCCGTGGAGGGCATGGCTTCATTGTACGTGGAGATGGCCCCGGGCAACGAGGTCTTCCGGACGGTGGATATTGCCGTCAAGGCGACCGAGGCCAAACCCGGCGCGCAGGTTGTGGAGCGGGAGTTCGGGATGTTTGAGGTCCACTCCCTCAACCAGGCCGCGGTCCTGGAATCCGGCAGGATTGTCCTGGACCGCCTGGGGCTGGTCAAGGAGGACCGCATCAAACCGCAGGTTTACTCCTCCAACCTGATCACCCGGGTGGATCCCTACCAGGCCCAGCTGCTCAACCGCTGGCGGCGGGGCTCCATGCTGGTGGCAGGGGAGACCCTGTTTGTGCTGGAGGTTGCCCCGGCTGCCTATATCATGTATGCCGCTAACGAGGCTGAGAAAAAAGCCACCGTAAAGATCATCCATATTGCTTCGGTGGGGCGCTTTGGCCGGATGTGGATGTCGGGAACGGAGTCCGAAATGGTCACCGCCCGGGATGCAGCCATCCAGGCCCTGGATACGCTGGAAGGGATTGAGGGCAAGTAGCTCACCGGGAAAGAGGAGCAGCAGTATGCCAAAGATTTTTTACACCCAGCGGGATATTGAGGACCTGTTTCACAGCGGGGTGACCACGCTGGTGGTCAATGATGATGTGGTGGTGACCGACCTGGGAAGGGAGGCAGCCGAGCGGCTGGGGGTTGAGCTGGTTCGCGAACATGACCAGCCATCCAGCGCGCCCATCCGCCCGTACATCACCGAGAAGACTTCCCCCAGCGCGGCCCAGTCCCCGCCAAAATCAGCCCCCACAGCACCCCGGGCAGCCCTGGAGGATCGGGTATTTCGGGCCGTCCAGGCGAAGGTGGGGGACAGCGTGGATGCGGATTTGCTGCGGATGATCATTCAGCGGGTCTTGAAAAACACCAGGGGGAGCTGAGATGCTGTTTGGTCGGGTGCGCGGCACCGCGGTCGCGACGATGAAGTACCCTGATCTCACGGGGATGAAGCTGCTGGTGGTGGAGCCGCTGAACAAACACCTCGAGCCCATCGGGCCCCTGCAGGTCGCGGTGGATGTCGTCCAGGCCGGGCCGGGAGATTTATGCGTCATGGTCCGCTCCCGGGAGGCCGCCCTGGCGATGCAGCTGCACACCTTTGTGCCCGTGGACCTGGCACTGGTGGGGATTGTTGACGAGCTGGTCGTCCATCCCGATGATGAGTTCGAGCTGACGCTGAAAAAAGGAACCACCAGGTACACCTGAGATGATTATTGGCAAAGTTACTGGAACGATCGTGACCACGATCAGCCACCCGCATTACAAGAACCGGCGGCTTTTAGTTGTCCAGCCGCTGACCCTCCCGGGAGATCCTCCCGAAGGGGATTTTATCGCCCTGGATAATTCCCAGGCAGGTGTGGGCGATACCGTGCTGGTGAACCGGGAAGGAAACGGCGCCCGCCAGGTGCTTGATAACCCGGATGGGTGCGTGATCTCTGTCATCGTGGGAATCGTGGATTCGGTCCAGCTGGCAGAGCTGGATTGAGGGGGACATGCGCACACCGCTGATTGCCGGGAACTGGAAGCAGCACAAGACTGAAGCAGAGGCAATCCGCCTGGTCCGGGCCTTGATGCGGCGCCTGCCGGATCTACGCGGGGTGGAGGTGCTGGTCTGTCCCCCATTTACCTCGCTTTCCCAGCTTCACAAGCTGCTGGTCAGCTCCCCGATCCTGCTGGGGGGCCAGAATATTTCTGAGCATCCCGGGGGGGCTTTTACGGGAGAAATAACTGCGGAAATGGTTGCAGAATTCTGCAGCCACGTGATTGTCGGGCACAGCGAGCGCAGGTCGCTTTTTGGGGAAACCGATCAGATTGTCAGCCGGAAGCTCCGCGCAGCGCTGCGGGAAGGGTTGATCCCCATCCTCTGTGTGGGGGAATCCCGGGAGCAGCGGGAGCAGGGGCTGGCAGCAGAGGTTGTCTCGAGACAGCTGCGGGATGGGCTGAAGGGGGTATATATCGAGGAAGGCCGCCAGCTCGTGGTTGCCTATGAGCCGATCTGGGCTATTGGGAGCGGGAAATCTGCCACTCCGGGGGATGCCCAGCAGGTCAATGGGGGCGTGATCCGGCCGGTGCTGGCAAATCTTTTAGGGGAAGAGAACGCGAAGGTGATCAAAATTCTCTACGGAGGGTCGGTCAACCCCGGGAATGCAGGGTCCTTTTTCCACCAGGAAGATGTGGACGGGGCCCTGGTGGGGGGAGCCAGCCTGGAAGCAGAAAGCTTTTTAGAGATCATCGACCGGGCCAAATAAAACTCATTTCCCAATTCTTATCCAACAAAAAAATTCTGCAGCCTTGAATCCTGTATAATGGGATGAAAGAAATTTCCTGCATGAAGCTGCCAAAAAGAGGTTGAAATGGACTATCCCAGCACAGATTTGTTGAAAAAATATGCCGAGGTCACGGTCAAAATCGGGCTGAACCTGCAGCCCGGCCAGGATCTGATCCTCCAATCCTACCGCATCGGGGGGGTGCCCATTCAGTCAGCACCCTTGATCCGGGAGATCATCTCCGCGGCCTACCGGGCCGGGGCCCGGTATGTGGATGTTTTCTGGGGGGATGAGCAAAGCAAGCGGATTCGCTATCAGCAGGCGCCCGAAGAGTCATTTGACTACTATCCCGACTGGCAGGTCAAGGCTGTTCTCGAGGTGATTGAGCGGGGAGGCGCGCTGGTGACCGTCTACACTGAGACCCCCGGCCTGCTGTCTGACCAGCCCTCGGAGCGGATCGCCGCCCAGCAGAAAATCATCCGCCAGCACTGGCACCCTGTCATCAAGCACATCGGCAGGGGGTCGCTGAACTGGTTGGTGATCTCTGTTCCCCTGCCGGGATGGGCAGGTAAAGTCTTTCCAGACCTGCCGGCAGAAGAGCAGGTCCCTGCGCTCTGGGACACCCTGGCAGAGATCTGCCGGCTGGATCAGGAGGATCCGGTCGCGGCCTGGAGGAAGCACATCCAGGAACTCAAACTGCGCAGTGATACCCTGAACCAGAAAGCCTATCACGCCCTGGTCTACCGCGGGCCGGGAACTGATCTTAGCGTCGGGCTGCCGGAAGGACACCGCTGGGAGTCCGCCGAGAGCACCAGCCAGTCCGGCATACCCTTCACGGCCAACATTCCCACAGAAGAGGTCTTCACCCTGCCGGACAACCGCCGAACCGAGGGAAAGGTTTCCTCCACCCGGCCCCTGGTGTACGGGGGGAATGTAATTGACGATTTTACCCTCACCTTCAAGGAGGGGAAGGTCGTGGATTATTCCGCTGCGGCAGGGGAGCAGGTCCTGGCGGATCTGCTTTCCCTTGATGAGGGGTCCAGCAGGCTCGGTGAGGTCGCCCTGGTCCCGCACAGTTCCCCGATCTCCCAAACCGGCCTGCTGTTTTATAACACCCTGCTGGATGAAAATGCATCCTGCCACCTGGCCCTGGGGAGCGCATATGCTCACAATCTTCAAGGGGGAGAGCAGCTCTCCGATGAGGAGTTTGCCGCCCGGGGAGGAAATCTCAGCCTGATCCACCAGGACTTCATGATGGGCTCTGCGGAACTGGATGTGGATGGGATATATGGAGACGGCACCTCTGAGCCGGTGCTCCGCAGCGGCGAATGGGCGTTTTCCGTGTGAACATGAATTCGGCATCCAGCGTTCATCTGGCCTACCAGAAAGAGCAGGATTATCCACGGGGGCAGAGTATAATGATTACCTGGCTGCCCTGCTCAGGAATATTCCCGCGGAATGGTGATTATGGCTCCTCGTACGGTCGCTGAAGTTGCCCGGGCGGCGTTCATTGCCCAGCTGCAGGCCTACCGGATCAACCTGCCAGGCACCCTGGTGGGGACGGATCCTATCTACCTGCACGACCTGCGGGTTGCCAATCGACGCATCCGCTCCGGGTTAACCGAATTCAAAGGCCTTTTTCGTCCCAGGGACCTGGATTTCTTCCAGGATGAATTCCGGTGGGTCCAGAATGAGACCAACCGGAAGCGGGATCTGGACGTTTTCCTGGAGCAGCTCCCGCCCTTGATAGAAGATATTCCTCCTGGGTATCACCCGCAGCTGACGGGATTCCTGGATCAGGTTCGCACCTGGCAGTCTGACGAGCAGACCAGGCTGGCTGAGATCCTGGAATCTGACCGGTTTCTGGCGCTTCTCGACCGCTGGCAGGAAGTCCTGAATGAGAATATGTTTGAGGGAACGCAGCTGGGTCACGATTCAGCCCGGGAATACGGCTGCCGGCGGATCATCAAGCGCTACCGGCAGTCCCGGAAGCGCGGCCAGCGGTTGTCCGACCAGTCGCCCCAGGAGCACTACCACAGCTACCGCATCGGCGTAAAAAAGCTCCGGTACGCGATGGAATTTTTTCAGCCCGAGCTGGAGGATCAGTGCTTCCTGCAGCTGATGCGCTCGCTGAAAACCTCCCAGGATGCCTTCGGGCTGTTCCATGACCGGATGATCCAGCTTGATTTCATCTCACGCTGTGTAGGGACGCTGCAGGAAGGGGACGCGGGCTCCGGGCAGCTGGATGCGGTGGGTCAGCTGGTGGACCAGATCAAGCAGAAAGCCCAGAACCGGAAAGAGGACTCCCTGCAGCAGGCCCGCTGGTTGATCTCTGATGTCACTGCCAGGTCCTTCCAGCAGTGCTTCCAATATCCGGTCGGGAAGTAACTGGACCGCTTTCCCGTGGATATTCACCCCGTAATTAAAGTTAAATCTCCGCAGGCTGTGGTACCATGCTGGAGATGTTTAAACCGGTAAACTGGAAAACCCTCCCGCGGGATATCCTCCGCATTCAGCTTGGATTTGCGCTGTATGGATTGGCGATTGCGCTGATGATCCAGGCCAACCTGGGCACAGGGCCCTGGGCGGTTCTGGCGGTCGCCCTGGCGGATCTTGCGGGCACCTCGCCGGGGACGATGGTGATCCTCAGCGGGTTGGTGGTGCTGGCTGGGGCGATGGCCCTCAAGGAGCCTGTGGGCTGGGGAACGGTGGGCAATATCCTTTTTGTCGGCCCCTGGCTGGATTTATTTTTACTGTTTCTCCCCGATGTGAAAGATCAGCTGCTTTTGCAGCTGGGGATGCTGCTTATCGGGATCGGGTTTGTCGGGCTGGCTTCTGCTGTGTACATCGGCGTGGATGCCGGAGCAGGGCCGCGAGACAGCCTGATGCTGGCAGTCACCCGGGTTTCGGGATGGAGCCTGCGCCTGGCCCGAAGCCTGATCGAAGTTGTGGTGGTGATTATCGGCTGGCTGCTGGGGGGACCGGCCGGGGTAGGGACCCTGCTGTTTGCGATCCTGGTCGGGCCCGCGGTCCAGCTTAATTTCCGTTTGCTGGGAGTGAAAACCGAGGGCTCGTGAGTTCAGACCTCCCTTCCCCGGGAATCCTAAAAAAAATTTATATAAACCCCCTTCCCTGGACAATAATTTCTTTTATACTGGAGAAAGAAAAAACCTAGGTTGAGGATCAAATTCCCATGAAAACGCTTGTGATTGTTCGCCACGCTAAATCCAGCTGGAGTGATCCCGGCCTCCCGGATCATGACCGGCCGCTCAATAAGCGGGGCCTGCGGGATGCGCCCCTGATGGGGTCCGTGCTGGCTGAACTAGGCCCGCCGGTGGACCGGGTGCTCTCCAGCTCAGCGGCGCGGGCCCTGGCAACTGCGGAGCTGGTGGTCGAGGAGATGGGGCTGCCCCTTGATGAGATCATCATTGAAGAGGGCCTCTACCATGCCTCATCCGGGGAGATGATCGAGATCATTACCGAGCAGGAGGACTACCTGGATGGCTTGATGCTCTTTGGCCACAACCCGGGAATGACAAATCTGGTCAACCGGCTCTCCAACCTGGATCTGGATAACCTGCCCACCAGCGGAGCGGTGATCCTCCAGTATGCTGTGGAATTGTGGCAGGACATCCCGGATGCGGACCCGGTTCAGGCGGTCTTCGAATACCCGAAGCGCCACCGCTGATCTCCCCTGAATGATGAAAAAAAAAAGACCCTGGGGTTAGCATTCTCCAGGGTCAGCAGATTTCTGCCAGGATCACTCGCAGTGGAGTGAGCTGATGATTACCGGGATGATCTGGCTGATTTCAGGGTTTTCGACTGCCCGTTCCGGGAAGCCGTTCAGGTTGTCTGTAAGCACCAGGCGCCGTTCCGGGTCATTCGGGTCTGCCAGAATGTAGCGGATCTGCTGGAATCTTTCCTCACCGGCTGCCTCCCGCTTGATCTCCAGGGTGGAGGAGGTCAGGATACTCTGTTTCACCGGTTCCACGTAGACGCGGCGAAACTGCTCAGCATCTCCCTTGAAAATCTCTAACGTCAGCGGGGGTACTGCAGGGGGGGCGCTGGGGTCCGGCGGGCCGGTGTGCTGAAAGCGATCCGCCCAGGCACGGGGGAAAAAAATTACCGATTCCTGCACCGGCCAATCCTCTGGATACCCCCGTGTCTCAAGGGGCTGATGCACCCAATCTGCTGGCAGGTTGAAAAAAACGCCCCCTGCTGCCTGGTAGACCTGGGACAGCTCCGGCTGCCGGGGGCTGCTTTGATCCGAGGCGATAGGATTAGCTTCGGGGATTGAAAAAGTGAGGGTCTCAGATCCATACCCCGCAGCACCCCAGATGAGATAGTACGTACCGGGGGCGAGGGCCCCTTCCCAGCGCAGGGGGTGGGCCATTTCCCCCGGGGATAGGGCATCCAGCCTGATAACCTCCAGGGATGCCTGGGGATCTCCATCTGCATTCTGCAGGTGCATTTTGCCATGAAAAGCCTGGTCGCTGCGGAAAATTCCTGGGCCCGGGTTGAGCACCGCGCACTCAATTTTAACCCCCCGGGCTGGTCCCAGGTAGGCTTTAGGCTGGAAAAGCAGCGCCGACTGGCCGGGTTGGGGGGATCTGCAGGCAGTGATCAAGAAGCAAATGGCGAAGAAGAGACTGGCTTTGATGGTTTTCATTGGGGAAGCTCCTTTGATCCCAAAGGGAATGATTATTAATAAAAGAAAAAAGGGGCGGAGAAGAAACTCCCCGCCCCTGTGTGGTGGGTTAGAAACCCACCCCGGCGATTTTCCATTCTCCCTGGACTTCCATCAGGAAAACGTTTCGCTCAGATGGCACCGGATTGCCGCCCCAGTACATCTCGACAGTAACAAGGGCGTTCTTTCCGGTTTGCCCGGTGCTGATTACCTCAATTCTGACAGGAACATCCTGGGCTAAAAGCAGCGGATCTGCTCCACCCCGCTCCGACTGCGCCAGGGTCTGATCGATTTCTAACTTGAAGGACTCGGTCAGATCCGGACGGTCCTGGTGAGCCCCTTCGGCGAGGGGGTTCTGCCGGTTTTCACCCTCCCCGATGCTTTCCAGGTACCAGCGGTAGAACTCGTGAACTACCTGATCAGGGGCCTTGTTTTTTGCGGCCGCCGGGGCGAGTTGTGAAACCGTCAGCAGAGCAGCAGCAACCAGGATAAAGGTGAGGATTCCGAATAATCGTTTTGTAGACATGGTTTTCTCCTTTTTGTCATTGGTTGATCGATTATCTGCCAACAGTATATAAATCAAAGCCCTTGCTGCCATCAGGCAGGCGAGGGATCTTGAACTCCCCCAAATGGGTGATATTCCCGGTGTTTTGGGGCAGGGGAATAGGTCAATGGAAGGAAACCATACCTGGATATTTAGTAATCTGCCGGGGATTAATCAGAGAAGTTGATTGAGGTGATTTTCCAGTCCCCCTGGATCAGCTGGAGCTCAACCGTGCGCTGGCTGGGGTCTGGATTGCCGCTCCAGAAGAAAAAGACCCCTACCTCTGCCCGGTCATCCAGGATGGTCTCCCCTTCAACCTGGTAGAATTCTGGAATATCCTGGGCGAGCAAAAAAGGATCACCTCTGCCGGGGATGTCTGCCTGGAGCATGAGGTCGACCTTGTCAATTAGCTCGCTGCTTAAATACTCGCTTTCCTGGTACCTGCGGTCAGCCAGTGAGTTCCCTGGATAGCCCAGGTACCAGCGGTAAAACTTTTCGGTAACTTCTGCAGGGCCCAATTTTGGGGAGGGATTGAGAATGGAGCATCCGGACAGGACAATCGTGAAAAAAAGGAGAATGGTTCCTGGGATTTCTTTTTTCATGCTAACTCCTTATTCCACCAGCTGATGACGGATGGCATAAGCAGCTGCCTCGGTGCGGCTGGTGACCCCCAACTTACTCAGGACGCTGCTGACATGGGTTTTTACCGTCGAAGGACTGATAAACAGCCTGGCCGCGATCTCCGGATTGGAGACCCCCTCCACCAGCAGTTGAAGCACATCCAGCTCCCGGGGAGTCAGCTCAGCTGCGGGGTCTTTCTCCTTCCGGGTGGCTTTGACCAGCGCCCTTGCGGCAGCTGGTGAGAGTGCAGGATCCCCCCGGTAAGCGGTACGGATCGCCTCACTCAGCCCCTCGGGGCTGATGTCTTTCAGCAGGTAGCCAATCGCGCCTGCCTCCAGTGCGGCGTGCACCAGCTTCTCCTCTTCAAAGCTGGTCAGGATGAGGATTTTTGCATCCGGGCTGCGTTCCAGCAGCATCTGTGTCGTTTCCACCCCATCCATCCCGGGCATTTTCAGGTCCATCAGCACCACATCCGGGCGGCACTGGTCAAAAACTGCTGCTGCCTGGCGGCCGTTTTCTGCTTCCCCCACCAATTGAAGGTCTGCTTCCACCTCCAGGTAGGTTCCCAATCCGCTGCGGACCAGCTGGTGGTCATCAACCAGCATCACCCGGATTGGCCCTTTGTTTTCAGTCATGTTCATCCTCCTCATCTTGCCAGGAAATCCTGATCAGGGTGCCCTTACCAGGTTGACTCTCAATCGATAATACAGCGCCAACCTCATTTGCCCGCTCACGCATATTCTCAAGCCCAAAATGGTCGCCCACTGGAGGGCGGGCGGTGTCAAACCCCCGCCCATTATCCTCAATGATCAGCTGCAGTTTGCCTTTTTCGATTTCAGCCAGCAGGATTTCCAGCCTGGAGGCATCCGCATGCTTGATAGCGTTATTGATTGCTTCCTGGGTAATTCGGTACAGGGCTAATTTGGTCGGCACAGGTATGGATGGAATGGGCCCGATCCTTACCTGCGGTTCAAGGTTGGATCGACCGGCTGCCGCCAGGCAGAGCTGGGTGATCAGATCACCAAGGGCGGTTTTTTCCAATACGCTGGGTTTGAGCTCCAAAAGCAGGCTGCGCATCTCGGCCTGTGCTGCCTGGGTGAGCTTCTGCAGCAAGCTTGATTTTTCCCGCGCGGCTTCTGGATCCTGCTCCCATAAGCGCGGCAGCGCCCTGGCGAGCATGCTGGCGGAAAAGAGGGTCTGGCTGACCGCGTCATGGAGCTCTCGGGCCAGCCTTGTTCTTTCAGCCGCGGCTGTCGCTTCTTCCATCTTATGATAGAGGCGGGTATTCTCAACTGCCACACCGGCCTGCTGCCCGATGGCTGCCAGCAAAGTCCGATCTGACGCAGTAAGCTCCCTGGGAGTTCGGGAGGTTAAATTCAGGGCCCCAAGGGTAGTTCCTCTCACTTCCAGTGGAACGCTGATCACCATTAATACTCCTTCATCCCCCAGGCTCTTTTTCAAGGCCCCTGCAGGATAGTCTTCCGTCTTCCGGGCTGCAGGCTGTCCTTCCTGAAAAGCCAGGGAAGCCAGGCTATCGGTCAGCTGGAGCCTGGAGACAGAGGACTGGAAAACCATCGAAAATCCCTTCTGGGCCCGCAGGATCAATTGCTGATTCCCTTCAAGCAGGAAAGCAGCCCCCCGGTCCAGGTCCATCAGCTGCAGCGCTTCCTCAAGGGCGGCTTCCAGGATTTCATCCAGGTCCCATGATCCGCTGACCTCTGCAGCGATTTTATTCAAAGCTGCCAGCTCCCGGGTCCGTTCTTCGACCTGGCGTTCCAGGGCCGCATAGGAGGTTTTAAGATCCCGGGACATGCGGTTGAATTGAACCGCAAGTTCCTCCAGTTCATCCCCTGTATTCACCTGGATTTCCTGTGAGAAATCACCGGCGGCGATCTCCCTGGCTGCCCGGGATAGCTGGTCGAGAGGCCTGGTGATTTGCCGGGAGCCGATAAGAAGAATCACCGCGGGGATGAGTACACTCAGGCCTAACAGCCCCAGCAGAAAGGCTGCATATGGCTGGCTGGGGCGAGTGAGGTCAGCCCAGCTTTCTTCGCTGACCAGCCCCCAGCTGGTGCCTGTCACTGGAGAATATGAGGCTACCACCAGTTGATTGTCGACCCCCCGAATTCTCTCTACCCCCGATTGTCCGGAGAGCAGGGTTTGGATATGCGGCTGCCCGGAGAAATTTTCTCCGATGTAGAAAGTATCAGTATGGAAGATCACCCGGCCGCTGCCATCCACCAGATATGCGGTGGTTTCCCGGCCGATGTAAAGTCCCCAGATGCTCTGGTAGAAATCACTGGTCCTGGCACTCATCCGTTCCGCACGAAATAAGGCAGTAATTGCTCCTGTCCGGCGGCCGTCCGGATCCTCCAGGGGATAGGCTAGGGCCAGGACATCTCCTGGTATGATCTGGTCTTGGAGCATCCCGGAAAAAACCGGCTGGCCTAGCTCCAGGGCCTGGGAAAGGAAAGAGAATTCTGAAAAATCCTCGCTGATCCAGCGGAGGGATGAGGGGACCGCTGCCTGTACTTTTCCCTGTGAATTGACGAGGATCACTCCCTGGTCGAACCGCGACAGGCGGCCAGCATCCCAGGCAGCGGTCAGATATTCCTGCTGCAGAGCTGGGATTCCGGATAGGACAGCTTCCTGGCTGGCGTTAAGCAGCAGCTCACGTTGAAAGTCTTCCAGGGTGGTCTGCAGCTGGTTGGCTAGAAGCCGGGTTTTATCAAGGTTGCGGTCATAGACCAGCTCGGCGGTCAAGCGCTGAAAAGCGGTCAAACTCAGGGCGGCCACCGCGACCAGCAGCACCATGATTGGGATCAAAACCCAGACCGTCAGGCGGGTCTGCAGCTTTCCCTGGCCGGCTTGATAGGTAGGTCCTTTTGCTTCTTTCTGCTCCGACAATATTGCTTCTCCGATATTTATTTATACATTTAGATTATAAAATACCCTTCTCTTAATAGGAAACTATCTGTAGGGATGATCCTTTTTGTTGATGACCCGGGTCCGGATGAATTCTATGTTAAAATCTTTTTGCTTAATAGATAACGAAAGCGTATCCAGCCGAAAATCAACCAACATGGATAGAATATCGCTGACCTATCTCCTTTTGACCCTGTCCCTGGCCGCCGGGGGACTAACCCTGGTTTCCAGCCTGAGCGACCAGAGGCGGGTGTTTGCTGGAGGACTGGTTGGCATTTTACTGCTGATCATCCTTGCCGCAGCTGCCCTGCTGTTTCCCGTACGCGGGTTTGCCATCCTGCGGCTTTTGGCCTGGGGGGTTTTCCTGGTTTTTCCGCTCTACCTGGCAGGCCTGCTTTTCCTCCTCTTGCCTGACCATCCTGCCGCGGCCTATGTCCTGGTCGGGCTGCTTGTGCTTGAGGCCGTGGTTGCCCTGGATGCATTTGTCCTTGAACCCCGCTGGCTGGAGGTCACCCGGACCACCCTGCGCTCAGCAAAGGTGGACCGGCCGCTGACCATTGCCCTGCTGGCGGACATTCAAACGAACAACCCTGGCGCCTATGAAGCCCGGGCCCTGGCGCTGGCAGAAGCCGAGGAGCCGGACCTGGTGCTGTTTGCCGGGGATTATCTGCAGCTGAAAACAGCCGAGGAGTACTGGTCGGCAGCGGAAAACCTCAACCGGATGATCGGGGAAGCGGAGCTGGACCCACCCCTGGGCGCTTATGCTGTGCGCGGCAATGTTGACTGGAACGGATGGTCCAAGATTTTTCAGGGCCTGCCGGTGACCACCCTTGAGGAGAGCACCCGGCTGGACCTGGGCCCGGTTGTCCTCACCGGGCTCGGCTGGCAGGAATCGCTGAAGACCGGACTCCAGGTTTCCGCGGAGGAAAAATACCATATCGTGCTGGGGCACTCACCAAATTTCAGCCTGGGGACGGTGGAGGCAGATCTGCTGCTGGCCGGCCACACCCACGGCGGCCAGGTCCAGGTTCCCGGGTTCGGGCCCATTTTTACGCTTTCACAGGTGCCCAGGTCCTGGGCTTCAGGCCTGACAGAAATTGCCCCGGACCGATATTTGAAAGTCTCCCGGGGGATCGGGATGGAGCGAGGCAGCGCACCCCGGATGCGGTTTTTCTGCCGACCGGAGCTGGTAATCCTGGAGATTGTCCCTCTCGAGTAATGCTGTTTCCTGAAAATTTTGGCGAGATTTTTACCATCCGTCCTCGTCATCCGTCCTGGAAGGGGGATTTTTCGTGGATGATATAATAGCTGTGCTTCCAGCAGCAATCCATCCAAATGAGATTGATCTAGGTTTCAATGAATCGAACCCAGCACGTACTGCTTCTCCTTATTTTCATCGCCCTGATTGCAGTGGGTTTTGTCTACGGCCTGGGATTTATTCGCCAATTTTTCCTGGAGCCAAACTGGCGAATCCGCACCGTGCCCCCTGATGAGGTGATCAACTTTGTCCTCTACACGGTGGATGAGCGGGTTCTCAACCTCACCGCGCTTCTTTATGAACTGGACCCGGGCGCGGACCGCACGGTTCGCCTGGAGATCGAGAAAGAGGGGGAATGGCAGGAGATCGCCCGGACCGAAGTCTGGGAGCCGGAATTCATCGCCCCGTTCCAGGTGAGAGACTGGGATGACAGCCAGGATTATTCCTACCGGATCCGCCACGGGGAAACCGCGACCTACACCGGGGTCATCCGCGCGAATCCTGTTGAGAAGGAAGAGCTCGTGGTGGCTGCCTTTGCCTGCAATGGGAATTCAGACCGGGGTCCCCGGAGGGATCTTGTCAGAAATATCGAAGCCCTCGATCCTGATCTGCTGTTTTTTTCAGGCGACCAGGTTTATGATCACCAAACCCATTTTGAATCCTTTCACCTTTTCGGGCGCCAGTTCGGGGAGATCACCCGCAGCAGGCCCACCATTGTCATCCCGGATGATCACGATGTCGGCAATGCCAATTTGTGGGGCGCTGGGGGGGAAGTGGGCTTTGGCGGCTACCGCGACCCCGCTTATGTAAATCAGGTGGAAAATGCCCAGACCAGCCACCTCCCGGATCCCTATGATCCTGCTCCCATCAAGCGGGGGATCGGGACGTACTACACCTCCCTGACCTGGGGGAGGGTCGGGTTTGCTATCCTGGAGGACCGCAAGTTCAAATCCCAGGTGGATATCCTCGATCAGGAGGAGCTCGAGAGCCAGGGGGTGGAGTTTTCCCGGCGGGACCACGTCACGGAGCTTCCAAACCCGGAGCTGCTGGATGTCCCGGGCGGAACGCTGCTCGGGGAGCGGCAGCTGGAGTTTCTCAGGGCTTGGAACCAGGATTGGACGGACCAGGACTTTAAGGCGGTTTTATCCCAGGCCCCCTTTTCGGGGACCGCCCATCTCCATGGGCCGAGCCGGGTCCCGCTGGCAGCTGATCTGGACGCCAACGGCTGGCCCCAGAGCGCCCGGGACCGGGCCCTGCGCGAAATCCGCAAGGGGTTTGCCTTGATGATCAATGGGGACCGCCATTTAGCCACGCTCATTCAGCAGGGGGTGGAGGAGCACGGAGATGCCGGGTATTCCTTCTCCATGCCGGCGATTGTCAGCATCTACAGCCGCTGGTGGAGCCCGGAGGAAAAAGTCAATACCTTCAACACCGGGGACCTGGCCTATACCGGGGACTTCCTGGACGGGTTTGGCAACAAGATCACCATGCTGGCATATGCCAACCCGAACCCGGACCGGGTTTCCTACAACCGCTGGCTGGCCCAGGGGGCAGGCTTCGGGGTGATCCGCTTCAATAAGCCGGAGCGAACGATTACCATGGAGCTGTGGCCGAGAGGATGCCGGATTGAGAGGCCGGCCTGCAGGCAGTATCCTGGCTGGCCGGTGACCATCTCCCAGGAGGATAACTACAGCCGGGAGGCGGCGGCCTTCCTGCCGACCATTCAGTCCAACGTGGAAGACCCGGTGATCCAGGTGATCCAGGAATCCACCGGGGAGGTGCTGTACACCCTGCGCACCCACGGGACAAGCTATTCGCCGAAGGTGTTTGAGCCGGGGTTCTACACCCTTAAAATCTGGTCCGGGGAAGAGATCCAGGAATTTTCAGGGCTGGCATCCGATCCGGTGCAGGGGAGCAGCATCCTGGAGGTTGAGTTCCCCGGGGAACAAGAGGATTTATGAGAAAACGGACATACACCTGGTTGGCCATCCTGGTGATCTTTTTCCTGCTCCTGCTGATAACCAAAGGGGTGGTTGGGCAGGTTCCCCATTATACCCAGGCGCCGCTGATCCTCTCCACCCTGTTTTTGATGCTGCTTTTTGGGCTCTACCTGCTCACCTCCCGGTATAAGATCTGGGCTTTCGGCCCCCAGCAGGTCCTTTACATGGGGATTGGCACTGCATTGACCCTGGGACTCCGCTACCTGTTTTCCGGTGTGCTGCGGATCTCGTTTGGTCAGGTTTCCCTACAGCCCGCGGTGGGTATTCCCGTGCTGTTTGGATTTATCTTCGGGCCCGGGGTGGGGTTTTTCACCGGTGCGGTAGGCAGCCTGCTGGCGGATTTTGCCATCGGCTGGGATATCTTTCCGGTCTGGAACATTGCCGCCGGGATCACCGGCCTGGTGCCTGGATTTGTCACTCTCCTGAAAGAGGAGAATATCCCCCAGCGGTATCTATCCACGGCTGTGGTCGGGCTGATTGCTGTCAGCGCCGCGGTCGTCTTCATCTACCCGATCGTCCCGGAACCCTGGACCGGGGTGATCCGGGATTACACCTTCTGGGGCTACGCAATGCTTCTGATCGGGGTGATCATGCTCGCAAACAGCTACCTGATTGAGCAGCGGGACCTGGAGATGTTTGAGATCAATCTCTGGGGGGCCCTGGGGATCCTGATCAGCACGCTGCTGTCCTCCCTGGGGGACATCTGGTTGAACGATTTCAGCCTGGGAACCGCGCTGATCGGGAAGTTTGCCCCCTACAGCGCGATCGCGATCTTCAACCTGGTGCTTTTTGAACCCCTGCTGATCGCAGCCTACCACTTTGCCAGGCGGCGGCTGGAGCAGTAATCGAAAGCCCTCCATGTTTGTGGGATAAGTGATAAATTCGACCTCAGACGCTCTATTCATTGAGCTACGGGTGCGTGCGGGGGTATTAAACCGTCTGTGCGTGGAAAGGTGATTTTTCTAGACCAGGGCAGCGATTCTCCGGAATTCTGGAAGTAAGCTGATTGGGATTCCAACAAAAACTGTGATCAGTATGGTGTTCAGCCTATTTACTACTTACGATTACCGGAATCACTGGGCTGAAGATGCAACCTGGTGGTCGACCTGGTCCTCCGTCCTCGGTCTCTGGCGAAGCCTGCACCGGTCGTGAGCACACCGAGCACAACGCTGTCGTCTGACATCCGATCAGGCTGCTGGAAAATAGAGAAGCAAGAACAGACTATCAACTGACTGAATGTCAGTTATCATCCTGAGAAAATTTCCACTTGCCGCTAAAAATAAATAAACAGCTTATTTTCCTAGGAGCAGGTCTTCCCCTAACTGATGAAGATCAGTAATAAAACTATCGGCTGCTGGCGGGTCAATCCAATTAATTACTTCCCAGTCTGATTTTGCCGCAGAACACAATACCCTGGCTAAATCAGCTGGGAAAATTCCAGCTGCCTTGCTTTCCGCATAGGTAATTGCCTGTTGGAGCGGCAGGTTCAGCTTCGTACAAATCCCCCAAATATCTGCCAGATCTTTCGGCTCCTCTCTTGAAAGAACAGCTGTAATCTTATTGGTCAGGATATTTTCCGCCGAATCTAATTTTCCCAAAACAGGATGGTTGACAATGACTCCAATATGCGAAGGTACATCGTTCACAAATTCCAATTTGAGAATAATCCCCCCATCTTTTTCCACAGTGAGACGGGCGTAACGCTCAGCTCGAGAGACCACATCAAGTTTTAGCGCGTGCTCTGAGAGAAGGCGGTTTATAGCGCGGTCCACGTGAAGATTAAAGGAAGAATCATCATTTACGAAAAAATCTAAATCATCAGAGTAACGGTGATTTAGATATCCGCGGGATAAGGCCGTTCCCCTTGTGAGGTAAAAGGGTGCCTCAACCCCATTGATAATTGTTAATATTTGGTCCTGAATTGGATAGAGTTGACGAAAGTATGGATCCTTATCCATCATTAAATTGCCAACAACTCCGGGTGGTTCTCGGGAAGCCACTCAACCAGAAAATCAAACCCCCTTTTCCTTTCCTGGGAGCGTACCCGTTCTCGCAATCTGGGCCAGTGATCGATGATATTTTTATACCCAAGAAACCGAATAATATCCTCATACTTGCCGTGTTCAAGCAGTCTCGTGATCGCCCAATCCTGATCCAGGCGGCCTTTTTCCAGCTTTCCTTTAAGAATATCTTGATATTCTTGATTGGACAGCTTATAGTCCCACAAGAAGCAGTAGGTGTTTTGCATATGTCGATTATACATCAGACCCCCTGTATTCAAAATCCATCTGGAGGAAATTTGCTGTCTTCGAGATATTCAATTGAAAAAATTCTGGATCTGAATCAATGGTGGGATTCGGATTTCATTGAAGCAAGAAAAAGGGCAAAACGCATTGCTGGTTCGCCTGAGTAGACCATCACCAAATTATGTGATGATGCAGTGTATCTCATTTGGAGAAAGACTATCAAAATCGTATCTGGTCGTCGGAAATCCGATCCTGCTGCCGGATCTCCAAATAGAAGATCATGCTCTTTTCTGATCTGAAAACAGGATATCCAAGATTACCCTGATCCTAAAGATTCTCCAAGACGCTTAATTATGGGGGCTCCTCGTTGTTTTACTTGAGTAAACCAAAATCAAGTTTATCTGCAATTAGATTGGACATGGTAATGAGATTGCGATTTGTTCGATAGCATCGAGCTCTAGCCTTAGAAGATTGAATAAGGCTGTTGAAGCCTACAAGAATACCGATGGTAATCTGATTGTTGGACCAGTTTAGAATATTTTATAAGAGGCAATTTTTATCCGGATCATAGAAAAAAGTGATGTAGTTATGTCCTCTGCTTCTAGTTGTCTCGTCCATACTGATCCGCTCTATCTCGAAGCAATCCATTTCTTTGCTGGCCTCTTCCAGATAATGATGGAGCACCCGCCAGATCCGAGTATCGTGATCACAGATCAGGGCTGCGATTGCGGCCACAGGCATCTCGCTAACCAGGCTCATGATCAAAGCCTCGAACAACGACGAAGACCCGCTGCGCGGCCTGGCCCAGGGCAACTCCACTGTTTTGATCCCACACCCTTCCGGGCATGGATATAGGTCTCATATTGTCTTATACATTGCGCTAGGAGCGCATATGTGGGGATATTATGCCGCATGGGTTTAATTTGGGCCCGGGGTTTCAAACAATACTCGTTTATCTTTTATTTGATCGAGGATCGTCTTCAATCACAAAACCTATACCCTGCGTAAGAAAGCAATTGATGGATGCAGTGGTCCAGGCACCTTCCTCTTTCTTGAGACAATATTAACAACTGAAAAATTAACTTCAACTTCCTGGGTGAATATTGCATTTACTCTCTTGAAAATACCAAATAGTATAGAATTGTAGTAATTGGCGATAGAAAAATCCCTCTGTGACTGTAA
>CAZUMA010000048.1:0-17219 GCA_964621835.1 uncultured Anaerolineales bacterium
AAGGAGAATACAGCATCCGTATCAATGACCAGTGGCGAATTTGTTTTATCTGGCGTGATGGTCATGCTTATCATGTTGAGATTACAGATTATCATTCCTGAGTTGAAGAGGTGAACATTATGGGCAAAAGAGAACTAGCACCAATTCATCCTGGTGAAATCCTATTGGAAGAATTCCTGAATCCAATGGACATTTCCCAGTATCGGTTAGCGAAAGACATCAATGTCGATCCCCGACGAATTAATGAAATTGTTCATGGAGATCGATCCATTACCGCTGACACAGCTTTTCGTTTGGGTCGGTACTTTGGCATATCCCCTCAATTCTGGCTCAATCTTCAATCACATTATGATCTTGAACTACTGGAGATGAATTCGGGGGACCAAATTGAAAAAGAAGTAAAGACACTCGGGTAGTTTTGGTATGAACTTCACTATTCGCTTTTCCAACCGATGAATTGCAGTTTTATGACCAATTGAAAAACTCATCAAGGAAACAGTAAAAAGGTCAAAATATATTTCCTCACCGGCGAAATCATCGCCATTGGGGATTCGAATGCCTATATTGCCTCTGCCAGTTATGGTGGCTGAAAAATGGCATTGGTGGTTCTGGGTTTTGTATAATAAAGACAGGAACGTTCAGCACAGGAGATCTTACGGGCGACTGTTTATATCTATCTACGACAGAAACACTAGCTGATGAAAATTTTTGGAGAATACAAGGCAACGTTATTCGCAATTATTCTTCTTTTCTTTTTCATGGCAGAAGGTTGTCAATCTCAGCAATCAACCTCGCAAGAACAGGCTGCATCTGTTCCAACAAAAACAATGACAACTTCCGTATTAGAACTTCAACTTACAACAACACAGGTAAAGGATATCCAACCCACGGCAACACAGGTAAAGGATATCCAACCCACGGCAACACAGAAGATACCTCCCGATCCTACAGTCAAATCCACTCAACCATCCCTGGTGTCCACTAACATACCCAGGCCCACGAGTAAGGCCACGCAGCCATCGCAGGATGTAGATGCTTCTCTTTCGGACCTCATGATGACCTGGGAGGATGTATATGCCTGGGAAGATGCCTCGGGGTATGATTCCAATATCCGGCGCTTTTTTGAAGACCAGGTTCATTACATCATTGATCGTTCTGTAGAGCTGGATCACCTTTGCCTAAACCAATGCATCAAACAGATCTGGTACACCGAACCAGAGCAGCACATCAGAGAGGACGGAAAAGAATTTACATATTTCCGTAAGATAACCATCATTACCATGCTTACCGAGAATAATGATCAAGCTGCCAATATGGCAGAAAGCATGTTGGAAGAATTTAATTTTGTTTCTTTTAATCATTACGGGTTTCAGGACCATAAGGATAGGTTGATCGCCCCACTTGAAATTACAGGGTTTCGATTCACCAATTATGGTTCTTTATATGGGCTACCCGGATACCACATCATACTCGCTACCGCCAGGGGGCCATATGCTCTTTTATTGATCAGCTATAATCCGCCCGCGCCAGATGAGCACACGATTGAGTTGGATCTGATAATTGAGTTTGCTAATGTACAATTATTTAAACTTGAACAAGCGGGGGCTATTCCTTGATTAGAAATTTGTATTCAAGCTGTACTTATCATTTACTTATTGCATCTTAATCCTTAATCCACCCGAAAGCCTGTCTTGAGTAAGTCTTTGAACGTTTCCTCCCTTTATTGGTCTTGTTCAAAGTCTTATTTGATCCTACCCGGCTGCTGGTTAGCTCATCCGTTAGATATCATATTCATACAATATGAAGATCAAGAAATTGTTTCCCTGGATAGTATTTCTACCAATAATTCTTTCATGTGGTCTATTCTCATATCAACCTGTGCCGATTAACTCAGATTCATATATCGAGGGTTTTTGGGTACCAACAGAGTACACATTGGAATTTATGGATCTTGAAGGTTATGAGTTCTCAGAGCACAGTATCAAATTCTTCTCTGATGGTGAGGTCATCGTAACAAATATTCCATCTGAATGGTTATTCTCCAATGGATCAATCACCACTGAGTATTACTCAGGTATTGCATCCTGGAGTGTGCAAGAGAAAACAGTTTCAAATAAGGATGACATAGATCCAATTGTTTATATTCATAATAGTGATGGGGAAAAATTAAGTATAAATTTTATAGCTGTATTAGATGTGATCGGGTTTGTTCCAGTCAGTAACCCTAAAGAAGTAAATTGGGTAACTTTTCAAAAGTGCTACCCCAAGCTGCGCATCTATGATCCTGTACTACTTCCCTTAGTGATTGCTCTAAATGAATCGCCACGCGACAGGATTGGGTTTTCTCCAATTACATCGGAAGATCGAATTGAGATTAATGGAAATCTCGGAGAAGATGATATTTGGTTTTACTCCTATACAGATTTTTCATCACATAGTATTCTGTTTCGGCTTATCGATGATGAGTACGTTTGGGTTCATGAGCAAGAAATTATCAGGGGATTGGAAACCTGGGAAGACCATGATGGAGCAAGATGGGAAGAAAACATATTACTTCAATATCAAACAGAAGATATCAACGGCGGTCCAATAAATGACTTGATGGTGGATTATTCTGGTCACGATCCAAGGCTGACAAATACATCGGATAATTGGTATTTGTCTAACAACATCAAAGATGTTATGCCCGTTATCAATGAATGGAGAGAATGGAGAATGGAACAACCCCCTTCGCCGCAATCTCTGTGCCCGTGATACCAAACCCCCTCCACCTGACTGCCGGGTAACCCCGGTATTTTTTCTGTTTACCCCACCAATAGGCTCGCTAGATATGGCAAGCAAATTCAGCTGATGCATGATCTCTAATGACTGCACTCTTACTCATATTCCAGGCGACCGAGAGCCCCCGCTGTACTTTATATGGTATAGTAGCAAGTTGAAATTACGCGGGATTTAACCGGCAGCTTAAGTTCAAACATATAAACTAGGGTATTCTTGTATGAAGTGAGGTGTTTAGATTATGCAGAAACTAATTGCTGGAATTAAGGGTTTCCACAGATTTTTATTTCATCATCACTTCTACCCAATCGCACTGTCAACAGGATTGTTTTTTCTATTCTTTGTTGGAAGGATCTATTGGAGCCAAGAGGTGATTTATCAAAACCTGGTCTGGAACTTATTTTTAGCCTGGCTGCCGTATTTGTTTTCTCTTGGCGTTGCCTTGGTTCACAAGAGACGTCCGTCCTGGTGGTGGGCAATCATCATCCCGGCTGTTTTATGGGTGATATTTTTACCAAATTCTTTATATATTGTGACTGACCTGAATCACCTGAGGAGTAAGGCAACACTACCCGTCTGGTATGATGCTGGATTTTTATCCATCGCAGCCTGGACAGGACTATTTCTGGCAGTTGGGTCATTGAATATCATGCAGAAGATAGTTCATTCGTATGTTGGAAAGATCGCAGGCTGGATATTTGCTTTCATGATCATAGGAGTTAGCGGTTATGGAGTATATATCGGGAGATTTTTGCGATGGAACAGTTGGGACATACTGAAGGAACCGCTTAAAATACTTTCGGATTCGCTGCCTCCGTTAACAAACCCACTGCAATATAAAGATCGGGTGGTTTTTATCGCGATGTATACATCCCTCTACCTGGTGACATATTTGGCTTTTTCCTGGCTGCGGCCCATGGATTCTCCAATCGAGACGAAGTAGCCTGTCATTAATAATGATCAATTAGAAACAATCTGCCCCCTGATCCAGCTGGCCGCCTGCGGGGGTAAACGGGCAGCCAATTGGATTGTAACCAAGGGGTAGTTGTATCAAAAAGGCAAACCCTACGGCGGGTGAGTTATTCCGTTTTGTGCCCTTTTCTCACCAAATGAGGTCACTATGAAACGTAACTTATCGATCTTAGGACCTTTAATCTTGTTGATTTTGCTTTCCCTGGCTTGTTCATTTTCTGTGGACCTCGGTCCATCCTCTCATTCTGAAATCATCGATGTCCAGGCAGATCAAGTGTGGACTAGAACAGGTATTGAAATTGAAGCCGGAGATCATCTTGTGATTAGTTATCTTTCAGGAAGATGGTCACCTGGTCTTTATGAAGAAGTCGATGCGATCGGTTATGGAGGGAATCCTCGAAGCATCAATAATGTAATCATGGGAGTATCTCACGCTGCATTGATTGGTCGAATTGGTGATCATGATCCCTTTTTTGTGGGTGATCACTTCAGTCACACTGTTGGAGAAACCGGGACATTGTTTCTCGGCATCAATGATACAGATCTGGGAAACAATTCGGGTTCTCTGCAAATAGAAATTGAAGTGACTAAATAAATTACCTGGCAAACCACCGCCTGCTGCGCCTGACCACCTGCGGTGGAGGTGCGCGGGGGCCTGGGGCCAGCCAGGATCCTGGCCTGCAACCATCAAAAATCAAACCGGCAATTTAGGGTCTTCCGTTGGATCTCAAGTGGAAAATAAAGGACATAGGAATTATATGGATTTCGATCAGGCGCTCAATGTTCATTTTCCTCGAGCACTCCCGGAGGGAGATTTTCTCCAGCGATCGTATGATGCCCTGCAAGGTCACGGATTCAGTGATAAAAATTCGATCGCCTGTGTCAGTGTATGTCGGGATGAAATCACCCGTTCACTGGTAGATGGTATACAAAAAATCTGGGGTGAAGCCTTCAATTTCTCCAGCCTGGGAGGGATGTTGTTCTTGGGAAAGACCGGATTCAATGCAGCTCACCGGCACGCACCGCTTTATCAAGGTCGGGAAAACTTAAAATGAAACTCGATCTGGAAGATATCGAACAAAGCTTGTTGAAGCAGCGGTTGTTACCAAAAATCCGCTATGGGGAAGTCCCTGGACTGGCGAAATTGACCAAGTTCGCATACAAAATCATCATAGAGGATTTAGAGCACATGGTGAATATCACTGCCAACCCTGCGGTGAATGATTATGCAATCCTGAGCGGCATTCAAATTCATGGGCCGGACAAAACGCAATATGTATGGCCAGGAGAGATGTATGTGGTCAAAGAGGGGGAGCAAAGCCGGTTAGTCTTGTAGGAGAGTATGGGTTCTGCAGGCATAACAGCGCGGCCAACAGGCAACGCAGGCGCTCCCGTGAGTTTTGATGGTGGGCTTCACCAAGGTGATGATGGGATATTATCCTGATCAAAATATCAGGATAGCTGGTTCCTGAAGCCTGCTCTCTACTGGGGCAACGCTGAGATGCGCCCCGCTGCGCTCTTCCGTTCGCCGCAATAACAAGATAAAGGATATAAAGGATCGATCAAAGGAGATAAATGAGAGAGAAGCAAAAGGTATGGCTGTTCTTTTTGGTTGCTTTTGGCTGGACGTGGCTGTTTTGGATTCCAACGGCTTTGCTTGCTGCAGGCTGGTCAGCACCTGTATGGCTTGAGAACTTTCTCAACAGTCCCTTTAACCTGGCTGCTTGGGGGCCCTTTCTTGCTACGCTCCTGGTTACCTTTTTAGAGAGAGGAAAAACTGGGGTAAAAACCTTACTGAAAAGGGGCCTGGACTTTCGGATTGGAACAATATGGTATCTTGTGATCTTTTTGCTGTTTCCTGTCTTGATTGGTGGCGCTCTTTTACTGGCCATACTTACAGGAGAGCCTGTTCCAGAGCTGCCTGCGCTGGCAAATCCGCTATCCATTCCAATCGCCTTTGTCTATATCTTCTTTCTGGGTGGACCCCTTCAAGAAGAATTCGGCTGGCGGGGATATGCCCTTGATCGTTTACAGGAAAGGGGGAATGCTTTAGCTGCAAGCATAATCGTAGGTCTTGCCTGGGGTGCTTGGCATTTACCATTATTCTTTATGCCGCGGCAGGAGCTCTACTATCAAAGACCAATATGGGGCCTTATGCTTTCAACCACGCTCGTGTCGGTTCTCTTTACCTGGTTATACAACAACACACACGGAAGCATCTTTGCGGCACTGCTGTTTCACACGATGTTCAATTTATCGCACTATCTGTTCCCAACGCTTGGTTCAGATAAGGCAAGCCAAATTCTGTTTCTTTTGCTTTTCATTACTATAGCAGTCGTTCTGATCATTTGGGGCCCAAGGAAGATGAAGCGCGATGGAGAGGACGCGTGAAGAGAGATTAAATGCTGTCCCGAACGGCGCTTTGATCTCACCAGCCTTTGGCTGGGAGGCAAGTGATCCATATTGATAGGTAAAAAAAGTCATCCGATCTGATTTGTAGGTCGGATGACTTTTTAGGTTGTCATTAGGAGCCAGCCTGTGTTGCTAGAACCTGTTATTGGATCGATAAACCGCAAATGCACCCTGATTTTTCTTCAGGTCGCGAACAATATTACCTATGAGAAGTTGCCCGATTCTATAGATCAGATCAATTCCCCGTTCAGGATCAATTAGAAAAGCTTGAAGCGGATAAAAAGTAGACCCCGTCCCCGACGGCGTGGGATACCTGAAGCAACCCATTTAGGAAAATGAGTCAAGCGGAGTTGGCTGCATTAATGCAACAATATTTTTCAGGCTCAGGGCTAGATGTTGATCGATCTGGCGGCGCAGCTGTTGGGATCTACAGCCATGGAGAAGATCTATCTGGTGGTATTGACTTTGTTAATGCCCGTTTCGCCAGTTGAGGCAAAATCGAAAAGGCGATGACGGAGCCAGGCCTTATCCCTGACGGTCGGTGATCTGCAGAATTTCTACGAGGAATCCTCTCCCAAAACGTGTAGGACCCAGACGGTGCGCAGCACTGACCAGATTCCCGCTAAGCTCCCGCTGAGCAGGGCGACCAGGGAGAAATCGGGCAGGAACAGCCGCCAGAAGCCGCGCATCGGGCCCAGCGCGGGTACCAACCCCAGGGCCAGAAAAAGGTTTGCGAAAAAAGGCAGCAGGACATGCACTGCCCACTTGCGCATGCCGGTGGGTTTTTGCTGCGGGTGTTGCTGCCAGAAACGCACCTTCCGCAGGGTGGAAGCTGCTCCAAGCAGCTGGAGAACCGGGACAAGCAGCAGCCCCCGCATCATCCAGGGGAGAAATCCAAACCGGCTGGGGGTGGGGGGCTCCCCGGCGAGCAGGGAAGCAGCCCTTTGGCCTATTTCTGAGAGAACCGGCTGCATCATGAAGTGGTTGGCATTGATCATCAGGATGATTCCCTGTCCCTGCTCAGGCAGAAGCGCCATATAGGAGGCGAAATCAGGCACCATCCCGGTATGATAGAGGATCCTTGTCTGGCCGATCTGGCCTTCAACCCATCCCATGGCGTATTTCCCCATAGAAAAGCCCATCATGGTATCTTCTGCAGCCCCCTGCAGGAGCTGGCTGAGACCGGCCGCAGAGATAATTTGCGGATTCCCAACCCTGCCGCTGTTCAAGTAAGCCATTAAATAACGCCCCATGTCCGCTGGAGAGGAGATCAGCTGGCCTGAAGGCAGGGATCCGCGCGGCATCGGCAGGTAAGGCACCGCCACGGGGTGCCAGAACCAGAATTGATGTCCCACGGCCAGTCCGGCCTCTTTCGCGGCTGCTTGAGAGGTGAAGCTGCGGTCCATCTCCAGCGGCGCGAAGATCTGCTTTTGAATGGTTTTTTGATAGGATTCCCCGCTGACTGCCTCGATGATCAGGCCGAGGAGGTTGTAGTTTGCGTTGCTGTATTCGAATTTTGCTCCCACAGGATGGCTGAGTTCAACCCCTGATAAGGCACGGGCCTGGCGGAGGAGGGCATCCGGGCTGCTGTCAAAATCTGCCAGGGGGGTCCATCCAGCGGCGGTGGGGATTCCGCTGGTCTGGTGGAGCAGGTGGCGCACGGTGATCTTCCCTGAAGCCTGCTTATCGGCCACCTCAAACCAGGGCAGATAACGTTTAATCGGGGCATCCAGGTCCACTTTTCCCGCTTCAACCAGCTGCATCACTGAAAGGGCTGTGAATGATTTGGTCAGGGAGCCAATCGGGAACGGGGTTTGGGGAGTGGGGGCTTCTCCCCCGGGTCGGGCCTGACCGAATCCGCGGGTGTGGACGATCTGATCGCCCTCCACAATCACCAGGGCGGCTCCGGGGATGTTGAGCTTCTTGAATTGCTGTTGAAGGTAGGTATCAATCGGATGGAATATATTACGGTTTGGTTGGGTCTTTTTTTCAACCTTTTGTTTTGAGAAAAGATCAAACGAGAATGCCAGCAAGCTGCAGCACGCGAGTGATCCGAGGAGGACTTTTTTCATTTTCATTGGGAACTCTTGCCTGGTTTTCCACTCTCTGGAATGGATTTGAAACAAGTTCCTGGTGTATGGATAGAACTGCAGCACATAGGGTATTTCCTACTCCCAGCGGGAGCATCAAGCGGCAGGGGGATCAAATCCCTTCCCCGTCTCCAATTCCAACCGGTACACCTGCACGATGTCAGCCTTCCCCGCAGCAGCCAGATGGGAACCTTCCGGACTCCAGGCAGCTTGGGTTTCAGAAGATTTCTCGTGGGGGAGGTGATCAATCTCTGGAAAATCTTCCGTGAAAAGACGGGGCCTCTAGCTGGCGTGGACGGCAATCCCCTCCCCATCCGGGCCCTAAGAGGCAGAAATGAGTCTTCCCTTCCCAATCTGGCTGACCAGCCTGACATCAAGAGAGTCTGAGTCCGCTGAGGGGAGAAAACGCATCCGGGGAGCACGAGTCCTGCTGCTGCACCCAGGAGCGTTTTTAGAATGGAGAACTTGTTCATTGAATCATCCCACCGGGGACCGTTAGCAGCTGGTTATCTTCAGCGATTTTGGATTCCTTTTTTTCCGGGAACTCCATCAATCATGACAAAGGAGCGTTGGAAGACGGATCAGCACATGCTTATTATTGAACCGATAAAAAAAGAATGGGAGGCATCCGAGGTGACCTCAGGACTGGATCTCCGGCAGTTCCTCCAGCGTCGTGATCGTCCGACTGGGGACATCCACCTCAGCGAGGTAATTGACCGAATCGTTGCTGTAAAAAACCAGCAGCGTGTTGGAATCCAGGGTCTCATATCCCAGGACCTGGTCGACATCACTGATCACTTCTGAATAATTTTCCCCGGATGGATCCGATAGGCTGATGGTTCTTTGATCTTCACTGGTCAGACGTTCGTCCTGGTTTGTATCTGATTTCACCACTTCGTAGCGGATCCAGATCACCTTGCTGTCCCAATTAGAGTCATCGTGTTCTGTGGAATAGGGGAGGAACAGATAATCATTGTGCGGCACCAGCCAGTGGCTGGATTTATCAACCGCGTTGACAAATAAATAGTTACGGACTGCGGAAGTCCCTTTTTCGTAATAGGAAGCCTGGTATGTTTGGGTTGAATACACCGGGGCGATCAGGATATCTGTCTCATACAAGCTGTCAAAATCCCCGAGCCTCCACTCCGGGCTGATCTGATTTCTGGTTTCGATGTTAACCATGCCGGGTACATTCCTGGTTCGAAATACTTCCTGGTAAATATTGTAGGCTGAAAATAACAGCACAGCTACGAGGATAAGTCCGAACAGGAAGATCAAAACAATATCAATTTTCCAGAGGATGTTAAAAACATTCTTTTCTTTCATGGGGGCTGCCCTCCCGGATCACTGAGCATCATCTATAATCAGGTACTTCTTACTTGATTATACTCAAGCAAATCTTGCTGCCGGTTGGTTTGACCCCCTGCAGATAGACCGGGAAGAATTTTTTGGGGTCCGGATGCTGAGCATCACCCCGAAAATGCCCGTCCAAGGCTGGTGTTGGGTGATGGGGAGAGGAGGATTATTCCCCGGGGCTGACACCAAGATCGCCCCAAATTTCCTCCCAGGTCTGGGTCTCCAATCGGGAAAGCAGCTCTTCTGCTTCTACCTCATCGGCGATTTCCTGGGTCTCCAGGGCCAGCAGGATATCTGAAAATGCATCCCCCTGACAATACCAGGTCATCACCTGCTCGTAGCTGACCTGAAACTGCTCTGAGATGCTCAACCCCATCGGATGAGGATTTTGCTCAGTGCAGTTGGTCACGGGGGCTGCCGTGGGGACAGCTGTGGGTACCACGGTTGATTCTGTTGGATCTGCTGTCGGGGTGAAGGGGGTTTTTCCAGTTTCCGGCTGGCAGGCAGTACAAAGCAGCAGCAAAACCAACCCAATCAGGATCAAAGGCTTATTTCTCATTGCGGGTATCCTTTTTTTTTTTAAACAGACATCTGGAGACTTCTCTCCAGATGTCTTAGTAATCCGTTTTTGGAAATCTGTCCGGCAGCCCAAGTTATTTTTTCAGCTGTCCGGGAGGAACCTTTTCCCCTTTGTTCTGCAATCCCGGGGGCAGCCATTCTGCGTCGCACTCGGCCTCTTCCCCTTCGCACTGCCCCTGCTTTTTTGCCTGTCCGGGCGGGACTTTGCCTTCTGGGTCGCCATCTTGGTCCTGCTTTTTTAGCTGTCCCGGGGGATCCTGTTTGTCCGGTTTTCCTTTTTCTCCGGTCTCCTGCCAGATCTGACCCCAGCCCATGCCTTCATTCCGCTGCTGGAGGTAGGTATCCGCGGAGTCTCCGGTGGCGGCTGCAGTTTGCAGGGCGAGCATGATCTGCCCCAGGCCAACATGGTTCTCCCCGCAGAACCAATCCAGCACAACCGCATATTCAACCCCGTAGGTTTCAGCGATCTTTTCCATCACCGGATGGGTTTTCTCCGGGTCAGTGCAGAAAATGCATTCCCCATCCTCCTCCCCCTCCCTTTCCTGCTCCCGATCTCGGGCGCGCTCCTGGATCTTGTATTCCGAGAGCACCAGGGTCCCATCTTCATTCGTGGTGCCCTTGACCTCGACAAGATCCCCGATGTTGAGGGTCTCGAAATCGAAGTTCCCGGCGACCAGGACAGAATACTCTTCCAGCTCTCCAAGTTCATTTTCTACCGTAAGGATAAATGTACCCGCTTCCTCGTCGATGGCCGTGACCTCCCCCTCCAGTTCGATCTCCCCCTCAAGGGGCGCCGGGGCGGCCAGCGCACTGCTGCTGACCAGCAAGGCTGCCAGGAGGACGAATACCATCGGCAGCGAATATTTTTTCAGGTGTGATTTTTTCATGGTTTCTCCCTTATTGCGGGTTGCTTGAACGTACGTTCCTCAATCTATTTCCCTAATTCTTATCAATCCTTCCCGGACCCATTTCCGGGATCGAAATCAGGATCCTGCCCCGGCGGGATCTCCGGCGCATTCCCCGGGTTATCTTCCTGCTTGCCCTTTCCCTGGCCGGGATTCTCGGGTTTCCCGCTCTCAGGCTGGCCGTCCTGCTGCTGACCTGGCGCCTGGTTGGATTTCCCTTTGTTCTGATCCTGGCCCTGGTCTTCTTCTAAAGGTTCGGTGTTCTTTCCGGGAGATGAATCCGGTTTTTTTGAACCCGGATCAGGATGATCAATTCCCTCCTGGATTCTCTTCTGAATCCGGGACAGGGCTTCCTGATTTTTTCCAGGATTTTTGCTTTGCAGCTGCATCATCACCCGGTTCATGGCCGTAAGGGAGCGCTGCACCTGGCCCGTTCCCTGACCTTGATCCTCCAGCCTGGACGCCTGCCGGAGCATATTCTCTACATGGGATTCCAATCGTTGGGACGTTTTCTCCGGGATGTCTTTTCCTTCCTCAAGCAATGCATTGATCTCTTCAACACGGCGGTTGGCATAGCGGGTTTCCAGGTCCAGCAGTGCCCGGGAATTCTGCCCCAGACGCAGCCGGGCGTCCTCGACAGCAATTTTCACCGGATAGAGGAAATCATCCGGCAGGCTGTCCTGGGCAGCGTATACCGTGCCCCCCACGCTCCCCAGGGCCAGCAGAACGGCAGTGAGAATCCCCACTGCAGCGGGAAACCAGCGTCTCTGTTTCCTGGTTGTTTGGCGCTGTCCGGCAGGAGCAGGTTTCCTGGTCTGCTGCTCCCGGATTTGCTCCGCTTTCGCGAGGAAGGCTGCTTTCCGATCAGCAACCTCGGTGGAGTCCCGTTCTGGAACGTCCTTGAGGACTTCGATCAATTCTTTCATGGAGGTTATCCGGCTCTTTCTGTTCATCTTTCTCTACCAGGGCTTCTTGAGATCTGCTCCCTTTCACCCTTTATGACGCAGGAGGACCGGAAATGTTACGGGTACCCAGAATATTTATTGAAAGGAGTTTGCTGCAGAAGGCGTTCGGGCGATCAATCTTGCTATTCTTGATCCGGGGAAAGAATCCTCTCCAGGGAAGCCAGGGCCCGGTGCTGCTGAGCCCGGACAGCCCCCGGGCTTTTTTCCAGGGTGCGGGCGACCGCTTTTGTGCTCCAGCCTTCCACGAACCGCAGCATGATCACCTGGCGCTGCTCAGGGGTGAGCAGCCGCAGGGCCTGCCGCAGGCGATCCGACTCCTGCCAGGCAGCAAATATATCGCCGGGCTGGTCCCCTTCACGGGAGAGCTGCTCCTCTTTGAGCTCCAGGGTGGGCGGCGGTTCCCGCCGGTAGTAGTCTGTGATCAGGTTGTGGGTGATGCGGTAGAGGTAGGCCTGAAGATGGTCTTCCGGGCCGCCCCCTCCCTTGACAGCGGCTAGAAATCGTTCAAATGTCTCAGCGACCAGATCCTCTGCTGTTTGTTGATCCCCCAGGTGGCGAAAGGCATAGGCATAAAGAGGGTCGCTGTACCGGTCATAGATTGTAGAGAGGGCTTCTTCTTCAAGACGACGGGCTCTGCGTAAAAGCTGCTTGTCCTTTGTCATGGTCACCTTATTATGACGCAGGTCAGGGCAAATTGTTACGGGTAATTTTTGCCCTGGAGCGAAATCCAGACGCCAAAAACCCAGCGCCTGCACCAGCAAATGTTGGACAGTATGATCCATGAATACAATAATCAGGGGGCAGAAGGGCTAAGTCCTCTCCCGGGCTTGAGATCCCTTCAGCTTTTATTTACTGGGTGGCCTGGAGCAGCTCCTGGAGCTTCTTTTGAGAAGCTTTTTCCACCTCGTCATGGATGGATTTCCCGTGAGAGTCCATGGTCACGACCACCGGAAATTCCTTGACCTTCAAAACCCAGATCGCTTCCGGGACCCCAAAATCCAGCTTATGCACATCCAGGACTTCCTCCACTGATTGAGCGATCAGCGTGGCGGCGCCGCCCACAGCGTGGAAGTAGCAGGCAGGGAGATCCTGGCAGGCCTGGAGGGTATCCGCCCCCATGCCCCCTTTCCCAATCACACCCCGGAGGTTAAAGTGGTGCATGACCTCGCTCTGGTAGGGTTCTTCCCGGATGCTGGTGGTTGGTCCGGCAGCCACAAACTCGTAGTCGCCTGAGTCCAACCCGGCAACCACCGGGCCGCAGTGATAAATCAGGCTTTCTTTGAGCACGGGCTGGATGGCTTCATAGACTGCAAGGTCGTCCCCTTCAGGCTGGCGGGTTTTCCGGATGAAGGTGTCGATCATCCATTTGTGCACCGTATCCCGGCCGGTGGCCAGCACCCCGGTGAGGGTAACAGAGTCCCCCGTGTGGAGGTCCCGGATAGTTTCCGGGCTGATTGGAATGGTGAGCTCCCGCATGATTAATCCTCCTCGATATATTTTCCGATCAATAATTCCAGCCTGGTCCTGGTCTCCTCGGAGATCACCCCAGGGGATGTGATCAAAGCCCCCGCAAGGGCAGCGGGGCATTCGCAGGTGCGCTTTGAAGGAGGGGGGTGCTGGCAGAGATAGGTAATCGCTTCCTTGATGCGCTCCATATTTTGGTTGAGGATTCGCAGGATCATTTCCACGGTTACCGGGTCTTCGCTGGTATGCCAGACATCGTAATCTGTGATATGGGCGATGGTTGTATAGCAGAGCTCTGCTTCCCGGGCCAGGAAGGCTTCCGGCGCGGCAGTCATCCCGATGATCGACATCCCCCAGGATCGGAAGGTATTGGATTCCAGGCGGGTCGAGAAGCGCGGTCCCTCAATGATCAGAAAGGAGCCCCGGGTGTGCACCCGGGCGCCTGTGGACCGCACAGCCTCCACCACCTGGGCTGAAAAATCCCCGCAGAAGGGATCTGCGGTGCTGATGTGAACAGCAATGCCTTCCTCAAAGAAGCTGGAATCCCGTTTTTTCGTGTTGTCATAGAGCTGATTGGGGACCACAAGATCCCCCGGGCGGAAATCTTCCCGCAGGGACCCGCAGGCATTGACCCCGATCACCCTCTCTGCACCCAGGGATTTCAGCGCGTAAATGTTGGCGCGGTAGTTCACCTGGCTGGGATTCCGGCCGTGCCCGATCCCATGACGGGCCAGAAAGGCTATTTTTTGATTGTGAAGGGTGCCAACAAGAATAGGGGCGCTGGGTTGGCCGAATGGGGTATCCGGAAAGTGCTCCCGGGTATCAGAAAGCCCCGGGATTTCATACAGGCCGGAGCCGCCAATCACTGCAAAAAGAGGGGTGGGGTGGGTCATGAATTTTCCTTACTGCTGCTGATAGTGGATGTCAGCTCGGAGGCGGCGGCCACCTGGGCCCCTGAGCCATTTGCATTATAGAAGAGTGACACACTTTTCACAAGATTTCATTTGTCAGGTTTTTAGCCCGTACAGTCAGCTGGTCTTGATGTTCAAATCTGTAAATCATTCTCAATTCTGACAAAAGCCTCTGGATTTGCTATACTGGTAGTAGATGAGTAAGATTAAGACCGCCGGGTTTGAGGAAGTTCCCCATACCGCGGACGTGGAGCTTCATGTCTGGGGGGAGGACCTTGCCACACTTTTTCGCCAGGCTGCCCAGGGGATGTTTCAGTTGCTTGGAATTGAAGAGGACTCCCAGGAAGAGAGCATCCACCGGGACCTGTCCCTGGAGGCAATGGACAATGAGGGGCTGCTGATCCTGTTCCTCGAGGAACTGCTTTATCATATTGCAGAAGAGAATATTGCCTACTCGATTGATCAGCTCTCGATCAGTCCGGATAATAAGCTGAACGCCAGCTTGGTGGGAAGAAAGATTGCCGGGTACCGCCGGGACATTAAAGCGGTCACCTATCATTACCTGGATATCCGCCGTTATGAAGGCGGGATGGAAGTTAACATTGTCTTTGATATTTAGCAATTTTTCGTCAGTTGAAAAGGGTGTAAATAATGGTTGCAAGATCAGATTTGGTGCGGATCAATGAATACGAATGGGAAATCCCGGTTACCTTCCGTGAGGATATGCGGGTGCCGGTGCGGATTTTTGTCTCCCCGGAGCTTCTGAAAGACATTACCAGGGATAAATCCCTGCCCCAGGCCGTCAACACCAGCACCCTACCGGGCCTGGTGGGGCCGGTGCTGGTGATGCCGGATATGCATCAGGGTTATGGGTTCCCGATCGGCGGGATCGCGGCAACCCGCTACCCGGACGGGGTGATTTCCCCGGGGGCGATTGGCTATGATATCAACTGCGGGGTGCGGCTTTTGGCCAGCAGCCTCACCCTCGAAGAAGCCCGCCCCTATCTTGATGAGCTGGCAACGGCTTTGAACCAGTCCTGCCCGAGCGGGGTAGGGCAGGGGGGGCACCTGCAGCTGTCTGTCAAGGAAGTTGAACAGGTCTGCAGGGAAGGGTCGGAGTGGGCCAAAAAAGAAGGCTATGCCACCCAGCAGGATCTGCGGCGCACGGAAGAAGGGGGAAGGATCCCGGGTGCAGATCCCCGGGATGTCAGCGCCCGTGCCAAGGAGCGCGGCCGGGACCAGGTCGGCACCCTGGGCTCCGGGAACCACTTCATTGAAATTGATTTGATTGAGCAGGTTTTTGATCCGGATGCGGCCCGGGTGATGGGCCTGACCCGGGGAAACCTGGCCCTGCAGATCCACTGCGGCTCCCGGGGGTTTGGCCATCAGGTATGCTCGGATTATGTCCGCACGATGCAGAAAGCGGTCAACCGCTATGGGATCGAGCTTCCTGACAGGTCCCTGGTCTGTGCCCCGATGGATTCCCCGGAGGGCAAGGCCTATCTCTCTGCCATGCGCTGCGCAGCGAACTACGCTTTTGCCAACCGCCAGGTGCTGGCCTACTACGCCCGCCAGGCGTTTGAAAGCGTCCTGGCCGGGAAGGTGGAGCGCTGGCAGCTGCACCAGGTCTACGATGTCGCTCACAACATGGGAAAGATTGAGACCCACCGCATCAACGGAGAAGACGTCAAGGTCTGTGTGCACAGGAAGGGAGCTACCCGGGCGTTCGGGCCCGGCGCTGAAGACCTGCCCGCTGAATACCGGCGCATCGGTCAGCCTGTGCTGGTCCCCGGCAGCATGGGGACTGCCTCCTGGGTCTTGAAAGGCACGGAGAAAGCCATGGAGCGCTCCCTGGGCTCAAGCTGCCACGGCGCCGGACGGACGATGAGCCGCTCAGAAGCCAAACGCAAAGTCTGGGGGGAGGATCTGCGGGACCAGCTGGAAGAGGAGGGGATCGCCATCCGGGCGGGTTCGATGGCAGGCCTGGCTGAGGAAGCACCGCTGGCCTACAAGGATGTCGATGCGGTGGTGGAAACGGTGGTAGGCACCGGGATCGCTGACAAGGTAGCCCTGCTGAAGCCCCTGGCGGTGGTCAAGGGCTAGGAAAGGTCTCCCAATCCCCCTCAAGCAGAAATCTGAACCCGGCGATCAGCGGGCGATGGGCCCCACCGTCCCGCCGGTCAGCGCTACCAGGTCCTCTCCCTTGAGCCGGATATTGACCCCGCGCTCTCCCCCGGAGATGTGCACTAGATCGTGGGCAAGGATCCCTTCATCAAAGAGGATTTCAAACCCCTGGTTGATCAGCGCCAGGGGGGAGATCCCCCCCGCCTGCAGCCCGGACAGCTGCTCTGCTTTCCTCTGGGTGGCCGCGGAAACCTTTTTCTCCCCAACTGCCCTGGCGACTGCTTTCAGGTCCACTTCCCGGGTCCCGGGAACAATTGCCAGGATCGGCTTCCCGGTGCCCCGGCGTTCCAGCACGATGCTTTTGAAAATCACTTCCCCGGGGACCTCCAGAAATTCGGCAGTCTCCTCAGCGCTGAGCTTTTTTCCTGGAAGAGAGAAGGCGGTGTAGGCCACCTCCCGGCTGTCTAAATATCGGGTGATGTTGTTGGTTGGCATGACACTTTTCCCGGTTAAAATCCCTGCAGGACAATCTCCTGGTTGATGATAACACAGGCTATCTAGGAGGGTCTGTTGAGACGGGTCCCTCCCGGGGGGATTTGTGGATATAATAATTAGGAAATATTGCCGCATGCCAGCATGGTAAGAGTGGAAGATTCATACCCT
>CAZUMA010000049.1:0-16667 GCA_964621835.1 uncultured Anaerolineales bacterium
AACGCGGTCGATAGGATGATTGAGTTCGGCCTTTCCGGTGTCGAGTTTATCGTTGCGAATACGGATCAGCAGGCGCTTGACCGGAGCCAGGCACCCGTCAGGCTCCAGCTGGGACCGGATCTGACCCGTGGGCTGGGCGCAGGTGGCGACCCCAGAGTGGGGGAGTCCGCCGCGCAGGAAAGCCGGAGCGAGATCGCCCTGGCACTGGAAGGGGCAGACATGGTGTTTCTCACCGCAGGGATGGGAGGAGGGACCGGGACGGGTTCCATCCCGGTCGCTGCTGAGATCGCCAAAGAGCTCTCGATCGCTACCATCGCTGTGGTGACAAAACCATTTGCATTCGAAGCCGGCGGCCGTCAGCAAAATGCAGCGGAAGGCCTGCTGAAACTGCAGCCTTTTGTTAATACCTTGATCACCATTCCCAACGAACGTCTCCTTCATACAGTGTCCGAGAAAACTACCCTCTCGGAGGCTTTTCACCTGGCGGACGATGTGCTCAGGCAGGCTGTGCAGAGCATTACTGAGCTGATTACCGAACCCGGAGTCATTAATGTTGATTTCGCCCACATCCAGCGCTTGATGGAAATGGGTGGTGGAGCGCTGATGAGCATTGGCCAGGGATCTGGAGAGGAGAAAGCGCTCAAAGCCGTCAAGCAAGCGCTCTATCACCCCTTACTGGAGGATATCTCCCTGGTGAACACCTCAGGTCTGATTGTTAACTTTGCTGCCGGGCTGGATCTGACGCTCTCGGATATCAGCCAGGCGCTGCAGTATCTGCATGAGCAGGTTCCCCCGGATGCTGAATTGATTTTTGGGACCACCCAAAACAATCAATTAAAGGGACAGGTGCAGGTCAATCTGATTGTGACCGGGCTGGGGGCTACCACGTTTGAAGATGCTTTTTCAGCGATTTCCAGGAAAGACCGAGAGATGCCGCTGACCTCAGTGCGCCGGAAGCGCCAGGTTGACGCGGGGGATAGGAGTGAGGAGGTTTCCCAGCCAATGGAGATGGGGCGGGATCCCCTGGATGTTCCGGCCTTCATGCGCCGGCGGGCATATTCCTCTTTCTACCGCTAAAAGGGATGGATCATTTATGCTGGAATCAAAAACTATCGATCGGATTTCTCAGGAAGTCTACCAGAAACACCCGGACGTTAAAGGGGTCAAACCCAAAGTCAAACCCCAGCAGGGAAGTTCCCCTGAAGGCTACCTGCTGGTATATCAGAAAAAGGTCTCCGGCCCTGGAGGAAAAAAGATCAATCGCATTGTCCGGGCGGTTGTGACTGAAGAGGGAAAACTTAATAAGCTCTCTACCTCAAAATAAGGGAGGCGAGGTGATCGATGAAGGCTGTTTTAGAGCAACTTGAATTTTCCTGGTGGCACTTTCATATCAAGCTGATGGATGAGTCGAAGCTGATCCGGCAGATCCTCCCTCACTTTCGCGAAATCTGGAGTGTCCGTCAGGATATCAGAAACACTATCGCCTGGGCGCTGCTTGGATTTCCGCTGGGGATTCTGCTTGTTTTTCTGCAGTCCCTGCTCCGCTGAAATAGACTGCCGGCATTCCCATTTTGTATCCTCCCGATCCGGTGGAGTAGATCCCAAAAAAAAATTAATCTGCAAGTTTGAGCCCTTCCGGACTGAATGGTTCGGGGGGCTTGGCTGTTAATCCTTGTCACGCTTTCGGCTTTCCTGTCAGAATGGTTTTTTTAAATCAGCACCGCTTCTTGCACCGGGGCCGAAGAGTTGGAAAATCCCCGGGCAGGTGATGGTATCATAAGTTAACTGGAAGTGATACCACTTCACCCGGGGGTCCGGCCCTTCGCTGATTCCCACCACAAGGCACAATTATCCTGATTATGAAATCGAAAGTGGTTGCAGTGTTGTTCAGTGTTTTTTTTGTCCTCTTTCTGCTCTTGGGCATTAAAACCGGGCAAACATTATTCGGGAAAAGGGAATCCCCCCCATTGGATCAGGGCTGGAAAACCACCCCGGATGAGCTGGAGATCTTACCGCAGGACCCTGCTTCCCAGACATTCACCCTGATCATTTATGTTGATGATCTGACAATCCCGGAGCCATCTTTGCAGGGTGTATGGTTGAGCCGGTCCGGGGAGGCCCCGGGTACAAAATATCTTTTTCCGATTTTTCCATCCCAGGCAGAAGACGGCTTGATTCGGGATAAAACCCTTCAGGCTGTGTTCTGGCTGACTCCTGATCATTATCCCGTTGAACCGTTCTTGAGCGAAATCGCCCTCCGCAACCTTTCCTGGCAGCGGTTGCTGATTGTTGACCGCGCGGTGCTTATAGAGCTTGGGAACCAGGTCAATGGTCAGACGGGAGAACCCATCCTGGACGTGCCGGGTTTGCTGCCCGGCACCGCATACCTCCCTGAAAACCGTCAGCAGGTGCAGGAAAACCAGGCCCAGTTGATTTTCAGCCTCTGCAGCACTTTCAGGCAGGCAGACCAGGGTGATCTGTTCATCCGTTTTCGGGAGGGTTTTTCCGGACATCTCGCCCTGCATGGGGTCTCGGTAGAGCAGTTCACCTCGCTTTGGCAGCGGGTGAATGAGTGTGCTTTTCCCACACTGGATCAGGGTGTGCCGTAACCTGCTCCAGCAATTTGGAGGTTAAAAAGAAGGATGGATATTCTCGGTACCGCTGCAGCGATTGCCCATCCAAACATTGCTTTTATCAAGTACTGGGGCAATGCGGATCGCGAACTCCGCATTCCCCGCAATGGCTCCATTTCGATGAATCTTGGCGGCCTCGAAACCCGGACGCAAGTGACCTTCAGTGCGGGTTTGACAGCGGATCAATTCTTCCTTAATCAGCAGCAAATAAGGGGGAGAGGGCTGGAAAGGGTCAGTTCCTTTCTGGATCGTGTGCGTTCCTTTGCGAAGATGGACAGTTACGCCCTCGTGGAAAGTGAAAATAATTTTCCAACAGGGGCCGGGATAGCTTCCTCTGCTTCTGCTTTTTCTGCTTTGAGCCTGGCTGCTTCCCGGGCTGCGGGATTGGATCTTGAGGAAAAAGCTCTTTCCCGGTTAGCAAGATTTGGATCTGGATCTGCGAGCAGATCGGTGCCGGCCGGGTTTGTAGAGTGGTATGCAGGTTCATCTGATCTATCCTCTTATGCTGAATCCGTCGCTGATCCTGATTTCTGGAATCTGGTAGATCTGGTTGTGGTCCTTTCCAGGCACCACAAGTCGATTGGATCCACATCCGGCCATGCACTTGCTGAGACAAGTCCGCTCCAGGAAGCCCGGGTCAGGGATGCTGAGCGGCGTCTTGATCTTTGCCGGCGTGCAATCCTGAACCGGGATTTTGATGCCTTTACCGGGGTGGTTGAGCAGGATTGCCATCTCATGCATGCGGTGATGCTGACCTCACACCCCCCCCTGGTGTACTGGGAACCTGCGACAATCGCCCTCATTAAAGCGGTGCAGGCCTGGCGAAAAGATGGCACTCGTGTTTGCTACACGATCGATGCCGGTCCGAATGTGCATATCATTTGCCCCGAGGATGAAATGGATCAAGTCAAGAAGCGGTTAAACACGCTCTCCGGTATTAGAGAGGTATTAGAATGCTTCCCTGGAGGGGGGGCATCACTTCTCGATGAAAACCGCCCTGCGGTATAATACTTTTCCGCACTTCCCCTGCATTGGGGAGTGAAAACAATTGCTGAAGATAAATAGAAACGTGCAAAGGTTAGATAATGCAAAATACCATGTTGGTTACCCTCCTGCAATTTATCGGTGTGCTTGCTTCGCTGATTGTCCTTCATGAGCTGGGACATTTTTTGGCCGCGAGGCTGTTTGGTGTTGAGGTTGAAGAATTTGGGATTGGGTTCCCCCCCCGGATCGTCAAGCTGTTTGAGCTCGGGGGGACCGCTTACACCCTGAACTGGATTCCCCTGGGTGGATTCGTCCGCCCCAAAGGAGAAAACGATCCCACAGTGAAAGGGGGATTGGCCGCTGCAGATCCCTGGGTGCGCATTGGAGTGCTGATCGCTGGGCCGATGATGAATCTCTTGGCGGCTGTGATTATCTATGCGGTGATTTTTGGACAGCTGGGTGTGCCTGACCTCTCCGTAGTGAAAATCCAGGAAGTCGCCGCCCATTCTCCGGCAGCCCAGGCGGGGCTGCAGGCAGGGGACCGGATCCGGGAGGTTAACGGTGTTGAGATTGATGGGGCAGATCGTCTCCGCAATCTGGTATATACAAACCTGGGAGAGGAGATCAGCCTTACCTATCAGCGGAATGGCCAGCTAAATGGGGTCAAACTTGTTCCCCGGGAAGACCCGCCTGAGAGCGAAGGAGCGATTGGGATCGTGATGATCAGTCCGATGCAGGATGTCAGCTGGATAGAAGCGCTGCCGATGGGCGCCCAGGCGACAGGCCGGCACAGCCTGGCTGTCCTCAGTTTGCCAGCCAGGATGATCCGTGGGGAGGCTGAAGAGGTTGGCAGACCGGTGGGTTATAAAGGGATGTACGATGTTTACGAGGGCGCCCGGGACCAGCAGCTGCTTCCTGGGACATCCTCACAAATCAATGTTTTATTATTTGTAGCCTCGGTCACTGTCTCATTGGGTGTCCTGAACCTGTTTCCGATCCCTGCGCTTGATGGCGGACGGATACTTTTCGTCCTGCCAGAGTTGATCGCCGGGAAGAGAGTTTCCCAGCGTGTGCAAAACATCGTCAACGCGATCGGTTTTATCAGCGTCCTGCTCCTGCTGATCTATTTCAATGTTCTGGACTTTACGTCTCCGGTTGAACTGCCATGATGGAACGCCCCTCCTATCACCTCCCTGAGGAAATCCCATTTGAAGAGGTTCTGGAAGCATTGCTCGATGATGAGAGAATGCTCGATCCCCGCTATCTCTATCCGCTTTCCGATCTTGCGGGGGAGGACTACCGCCGTCTGACCGCGATTTGGGATGATATCGAGGTTGCGCGCCGCCGGGGAATTGTGGAAGACCTGGAACAGTTGACTGAGACGAATACGCTGCTGTCCTTTGAGAATATCTTCCGTCATGCCATTACCGATGGAGATGAGCAGGTCCGTTTTTTTGCGATCCGGGCAATTGAGATCTTCAATACGGATGATTTGATTCCAGATTTTCTGGATATTCTGGAGCAAGACAGCAGTGATGATGTCCGAGCTGTGACTGCTTCTGTTTTGGGAAAGTACATCTACCGGGGGGAGTTGGATAAGATCAGCAATCAAAAACAGCGCCGGATCGAGGATGCCCTGCTGAATATCATCCAGAGTGATCAGCCTGTCCGAATCCGCCGCAGCGCCCTGGAGGCAATTGGTTATTCGCCCCGCGCTGAAGCACATCAGGAGATCAAGAGGGCTTTCCAGAGCGGTGATGAGAAATGGATCGCCAGCGCGCTGTTTGCGATGGGTCGCTCCTTTGACCACCAATATGATGAAATGGTGCTCTCCAGGCTGCAGCATACCTCTCCGATTATTCGGAGAGAGGCGATCCGCGCCTGCGGGGAGCTCTACCTGGACGATGCGGTTCCAATCATTCTGGAAATGCTGGATGATATTAAGGAAGTCCGCAAAGCAGCGATCTGGTCCCTGTCTCAAATTGGCGGTGAAGATGCCGGCCCAGCCATCAATCGCCTGCTGTCTGAAAATCTGCCCGAGGATGAGGTCGAGCTGGTCTACCAGGCGCTGGAAAGGCTGTCGTTCTTTGAGGATGGGGTGGATATTTCTTTATTGGACTTACCGTATAATGGAGTTGACTCCGAATATTTTGAGGAGGATGAACTGGATCTCCCTGATGATGCCTTCTGGGTGGATTAATGGCTTGGTGGATCAGCTGGTTTCATCTCCTGAGAGAACCTTGATGCCCCTCAATTAGCTTCCATGAATAAGGTTTTTGGTATTGCATCCCTTTTTTTGATTTTTCTGCTTTTCCCAATCACAACAGCAGCCCAGTCTGCGCCCCAGGCTCCGGTCCTTTCAGAGGAAATCAACTATACCTTTGGTGAACAGCTGGAGGTTCAGCTTTCACTGCAGGAGGGGACGGGGGTAAGCGAGGTGGACGTGATCCTGCAAAGCCCCCGCACCCCTTCTTTTGCCGGGGCGATGAGCCGGACAGGCGATGGGAATTGGTATTTTGGGTATGATCTGAAAGCCCGTCCATTCCCCGCTTTTGCGCCGATTTCATACAGTTTTCGGATGGTACGTGAGTCCGGGGAAGAGATCACCACTGAAAAAAGAACCTTCACCTATTTTGACAATCGGTTCAATTGGCAGCAGCTTCAGGATGACCCTTTTGTGATCTACTGGTACGAGGGAGACATTCCTTTTGCCCAGCAGGTTCTGGATGCTGCCCAGACTGGAAAAACTGACCTGCTGGAGCTGCTCCAGCAGCCCGAGATCACGCAGCCGATCAATATCTTCATCTACAATTCAGAGGATGAATTACAGCAAACCATCCAGAGTACAAATCAATCCTGGGTCGGGGGTCATGCAGCACCAGAATTGAGTGCTGTGGTTGTCTCCCTGCCCCCTGGCGTGGAACAGTCCCTGGAAATCCAGCGGCAGATCCCCCATGAGATCAGTCATATTCTGATGTACCGGTTTATGGGAGCAGAGTTCCAGTACTTGCCTGTCTGGGTCAGTGAAGGGATCGCTTCCCAGATGGAGTTTTATTCCCGCCCGGAGTATGCAATCATCCTGGAAAAAGCTGCAGAGGAACGGCGGTTGATCCCCTTGAGCCAGCTCTGCCAGGTCTTTCCCGCAGATCCGGCCCTGATTCCCCTGGCGTATGCTGAAGCTGATTCCGTCATGAGATATATCCGGCAGGAATATGGAACTGCTGGGATCCAGGCCCTGATCGCCGCTTATGATCAGGGGGTAAGCTGCGACCGGGGGGTGGAAATTGCCCTGGGCAGATCGTTGACCAGATTGGAATGGGAGTGGAAACAGGCCGCACTATTTCGCTCCAGGAACCTGATTATCATGGCAGGGTTAACTTTCACCCTGGTGATTCTCCTGAGTGTAATAATCGGGATGGTAATCAGGAAGTCTCGGAGGTCGAAACGGTAATTCGGAGGGTTATCTGATGGCTGAATCAGACCAGCAGCGATTGCATGCATTTGTCCATGGACGTGTGCAGGGGGTTGGATTCCGACATTTTGTGATGATGGAGGCATCTACTTTAGAGATTACCGGGTGGGTTCGCAATCGCCGGGATGGCTCTGTAGAAGTGATCGCGGAAGGTGAACATCAGCAGCTTGAAAAGCTGCTTCGGGCCCTGCACCGGGGACCGGGTTCGGCAAATGTTACCCGCGTCGACCAGGAGTGGGAAAATTACACCGGGAAGTTTTTTGGGTTCAAAGTACGAATGACCTCATGAACCCGGAGACCGGGACTTGTCTCCAGGTTCAGAAAAAGACATCTCCATATAACTGGCAGCAAAAGCTTAGTCCTAAATACGGTATAATTTTTCTGGAGGTCCCCGCAGATGAATTTTGATCCCTCATCATTAAGCAATTTTTTATTGATCGCTGCAGCCTGGGGCGGGGCGTTTGTCGCTGCTTTATGGCTCAGCCTCTTGATCTGGACTTACCGTGACATCCGCTCCCGGGCGAAGGATCCCCTGGCCCGCATTCTGTCGGTGCTGGTAGTTGCTGTGCTGTTTTTGCCTGGGGTGGTGATTTATCTGATCCTGCGGCCGTCTCAAACCCTGGAGGAGGAATATCAGTCCATGCTGGAGGAGGAAGCGCTGCTGCAGTCCATCGAAGAACGTCCGGTCTGCCCCGGCTGCAGCCGCTATGTTGAGGAGAACTGGAAAGTCTGTCCCAACTGCCATACCCGGCTGAAAAAGTCCTGCCACAAATGCGGGCAGCTGATGATGCTCTCCTGGGGATTATGCCCGTTCTGCGGCACACCCGAGCCAGGAAAGCGCCGCGAGGATCTTTCTGTTGCGGAGGCTGTTCAGGGCTTATCTGTGGAGGAAATCGAGGAAGATGATCCGCTGGATCTGGACCTGGACCTTGATGACCTCTAGGCTGATCCCCTATCTTAAAAAAACCAGGCCCTCCCCAATATTGAGGAGGGCCTGGATGGTTTATCCCCCAAAAAAAGGGGCCTTTATTTAAACGGGGTCCAGCCAGCGTATTCTGCCATCTCCCCGAGCTCCTCCTCAATTCTCAGCAGCTGATTGTATTTAGCCACCCGGTCTGACCGGGCCGGTGCGCCAGTTTTAATCTGGCCGGTGTTGAGGGCCACAGCCAAATCGGAGATGGTGCTGTCTTCGGTTTCTCCTGAGCGGTGAGAGGTCACTGCAGTCCATCCAGCCCGCAAACAGGTCTGGACCGACTCAATTGTCTCAGTTAAACTGCCAATCTGGTTGACCTTTACCAGCAGAGAGTTGCAGGCTTTTTCCTGGATGCCTTTCCGGACCCGGTCCGGGTTGGTCACCAGCAGGTCATCCCCGACAATTTGGATTTCCCCTCCCAGCTCTGCGGTCATGAGTTTCCAACCTTCCCAATCGTCTTGAGCCAGACCATCTTCGATAGAAACGATCGGATATTTCTCCACCCACTCTTTCCAGAAAGCGACCATTTCCTCGCTGGAAAGTTTTTTCCCTTCCGTGCGGAGATTGTAGAGACCGCTTTCCTCTTCATAAAACTCCGATGCTGCCGGGTCAAGTGCAATGGCGATGTCCTCCCCGGCCTGATACCCAGATTTTTCAATTGCCTCCAGGATGATCTCCACTGCTTCAGCATTCGAACCCAGTGCAGGAGCGTATCCCCCTTCATCCCCCACCAACGCGGTGTAGTTGTGCTCTTTGAGCACACCTTTTAGTGTATGGTAAATCTCTGTGCCCCAGCGCAGCGCTTCCGAGAATGTGGGTGCACCCAGGGGCATAATCATGAATTCCTGGGCGTCAGTGGACTGCCAGTCGGTATGCTCCCCTCCGTTGAGAATATTCATCATCGGTGCTGGCAGGATATGGGCATAAATACCGCCAATATACTGGTAAATTGGAAGTCCGAGCGCTTGGGAGGCAGCTTTGGCTGCCGCCAGGCTGGTGCCAAGAATTGCATTGGCACCTAATTTTGATTTATTCTTCGTACCATCTAACTCTATCAGCACCTGGTCCAGCTTCTTTTGTTCCGTGGCATTCATCCCCACAAGGGCATCAAAGATCTTTGTGTTGATGTTTTTGACGGCTTTCCGGACACTTTTTCCTCCAAACCGGGTCTGGTCACCATCCCGGAGTTCCAGCGCCTCATGGACACCGGTCGAAGCGCCAGATGGGACTGCGGCGCGGCCCAGACTGCCATCTTCCAGGAGAACATCTACCTCTACGGTCGGGTTTCCGCGGGAGTCGAGGATCTGCCGGCCAATAATTGTTTTAATTGTGGTTTTCATTATTTTGCTCCATTTACTCAACTGTTTTCCACCGCTAATTGTAGTCCATCAGCAGTGATTAATAAATCTTCTTTTTGGGGTTGGCTGGACCTCACCGGGCATGCTCCAGGGCGGCTTTAATAAAGGCGACGAAAAGCGGGTGGGGCCGGTAGGGTCGGGATAAGAATTCCGGATGAAACTGGGTGCCGAGCATAAAAGGGTGATCTTTCAGTTCGGCGATCTCGACCAGCTTTCCATCGGGAGAAATCCCTGAAAAAACCATCCCGGCTCTAGAAAGGTCTTCCCGGTAATCATTATTCAGTTCAAATCGGTGGCGGTGGCGTTCTTGGACCATTTTTTTCTTGTACGCCCGGGCTGCAGCGGTCCCCGCCTGCAGCTTGCAGGGATAGAGGCCGAGGCGCATGGTTCCACCCATATCCGTGATATCCCGCTGGTCGGGCATTAAATCAATCACCGGGTACTTCGTAGAAGGATCAAATTCAGTGGAATTGGGGGAGTCATCGACGAAATAGTGGCGGGCGATTTCCACGACCATCAGCTGCATGCCCAGACAGAGGCCGAGGTAGGGGATTCGCTCTTCCCTGGCCAAGCGGATGGCAGCAATCTTTCCTTCTATCCCCCGTTCCCCAAACCCTCCGGGCACAAGAATCCCGTCCACCTCTTTCAACCTTGACAGATGCTTCTTTTTTTCCAGTTCCGAGGAGTGAATCCAGCTGATTTCAACATCAACATTATTTGCCAGGCCGGCATGGTGGAGGGCTTCCCGAACGCTCATATAGGCATCATGGAGTTCAATATACTTCCCAACCAGTGCGATCCTCAGGGATGGTTTTTCAGCTCTCATTTTCGCAACCATCTTGCGCCAGGGATTCCAGTTTGGCTTCTGGGATGATTTGATTTTCATTTTCCGGGTAATAAACTCACCGACGTCATTATCCTCGAGCATCAAAGGAATATTGTAGAGAGTATCTGTCGTTACCATTGGAACGACGGCTTGTTTCTCAACATCACAAAACAAGGCAATTTTATCCAGCAGCTCTTTTTCCACCAGGTGGTCCGATCTGGCGATAATCATATCCGGGGCAATCCCGATGGATCGCAGCTCTCTGACCGAATGCTGGGTTGGCTTGGTTTTCAACTCGCCTGTAGCGCCGATATAGGGTAGCCAGGTAACATGGACATAAAAAGAGTGCTTTTTTCCCACATCTCCCCTCATCTGACGAAGGGATTCCAGAAACGGGAGGGATTCAATATCACCAACTGTGCCGCCAACCTCGACCAGGACGATATCCGCACCGGTTGTTTTGGGGACTAACCCGATACAGCGTTTAATTTCATTGGTGATATGTGGAATCACCTGGATGGTTCCTCCCAGGTAATCCCCTCTTCGTTCTTTGCTGATGACCTGTTCATAAACCTGCCCGGTGGTCACATTGCAGACCCGGTTTAGGCTGGTGTCGATAAACCGCTCATAGTGACCCAGATCGAGGTCAGTTTCTGCCCCATCATCCAGCACATAGACTTCACCATGCTGGTAGGGGCTCATGGTGCCTGGATCCACGTTGATGTATGGATCTAATTTTTGAATCGCGACCCGGAATCCGCGCTCCTTGAGCAGTCTCCCCAGCGCGGCGGCAGTCACGCCTTTCCCAACTGAACTCAGGACGCCACCTGTGAGAAAAATATACTTGGTTTTCATAGGCAACCTCGCTCAGATTCCTCTGGCCATGGTAGGACCGCGTGGTGCTGATCCACCAGGGATAAAAGAAGAGGGGAGGACCTGGTATTCCAGTCCTCCCCGCCAGATTGTGGTTTTTCTGTGGTTTTCATTATCCGATAAACTCGCTAAGGTCTTCTGCGGCCCGGCGCATTTCCAAGAATATAAGCCCTAATTTGGCTTGCTCTCTGGCTAAGGCTGTCAGCACCGCTTCTTCTCCGATTGCAGATAAGATGACGTAGCCGTCGTCCCCGTGAATATACACCTGGTCTAAGCTCCCGCGATTGAGCTCTGCTGCAATACGCTCCCCAAGGCTGAGCATCGCTGCCGACATTGCGGATACCCGGTCTTCTTCCACCCCATCTGGTAAAGCAGAGGCAATGGTTAAGCCGTCCACCGAGACAACCGCCGAGGCTTCAATTTCCGGGGTTGCCGCCTGCATTTCTCGCAGGCGTTTCACCATATCTTCAGCTCGTGAGGCAGCCATACCATTCTCCTGGGTCGCTGAATTGAATCATCTTCCATGAGTTTACCATAACTTTCAAAAGTCATTTGTTGGCATGGGCTGTTCAGGCGCGTTCTCCGGAAAACAAGGTCAAAATCGGGCGACCTCCGCTCCTCCGCGGCGCAGGGGATGCAGGATCCCGATACCGGGGAAGGGATAAACTGTCAGCAAGGAGTGGGCGGACTTTTTCTCCCTCTTTTTGTGAGCCTGGGTCAGTTTAGCCGTTCTTTTGGGGGGAATGTTGACCAGCATTCCTCCCCATGCTACACTAGGAAATCGTGAACAGGTTGATGATTCTGGGGTTTTTTTGTCTGGTGATGCTTCTCGGTGCGGCTTCGAGCAGTGTTCAATCCGGATTGGCAGCTCAGCCTACGCCTGCCCGGAGTATTTTCATCCAGAGTCCGCGCGAGGGACAGCCGCTGCAGGGCGTGGAAATCATCGAAGGCAAAATCCGGGGAGAAGGATTCATCTCTGGAAAGCTTTCCTTCACCTATGCAGGCCTGCAGGAAAAAACCTGGTTTTACATCGCGGATGTAGCGTCAGACCCCGATACAGGGGGTGTCGCTTCATTTCGTGTGGAATGGGATACCACCCAGATCACGGATGGGGACTATCATTTACGTCTGAAAGCTGATTTTGAAAATCGGGTGGCGATCACAGAAGAAATCCGCCACCTTAGAATCCGTAATTATTCCCTGATTGAAACCAGCACCCCGGCCCCCCAGGAGAACGGTGATGGCTTCCCGGTCCTCACTGCGTCGCCCCTGGCAGACCCTGAATCCACTCCGATCCTGTCGAACCTGGAAAATCCCGCCTCGCTGGATCAAGGGGAAATGGTGCAGGCAGTCGGAAAGGGGCTGGGTGTTGCTGTCGGGCTTTTCCTGCTGGGTGGAATCTATGCAGGGATCAAAAACTACTTTCGCCGGGGAGCCTAAACACGTGGCGGATCATTATTGATGGAAAAAAAGCATCCCTATCTAATTGTTGGACTTGGAAATCCCGGACGGGAGTATGAAAACAACCGACATAATGTTGGTTTTCTCACGCTGGAACGGTTAGCTGTGAGGCTGGGTGAAGCATTTACCAGAGAAAAGATGAACGCCTTGATCACGACGGGAAAGTTAGACGGCAGCCAATTGATCCTGGCAAAACCCCAGACCTTTATGAATGACTCTGGTTCAGCGGTGTCCTCCCTCCAGCGTTTTTACCAGGTCCCCCTGGAAAATCTGCTGGTGATCTACGATGATGTGGATCTGCCCTTTGACCACCTCCGCCTGCGCACGGAGGGGGGGGCTGGAGGACAGAAAGGTGTCCGCTCGATTATTCGCGCTCTGGGCACCAATAAATTTCCCCGGTTAAGAATTGGGATTGGTCGACCGCCAGGGCGCATGTCAGTGTCTGAGTATGTTCTCCAGGATTTTACAAATCAGGAATCCCAGCTGCTGGATTTTATCCTCGAGACCGCCGTGGATGCTGTTTTGTTGTATATCAAAGAGGGGATCCACCAAGCCATGACGGAGTACAATCAATCTCCCGATTGACAATGGAACCATGAGACAACAGGACCTTTTGGAGCACCTCCGCATCCGGCCAGCTTTTCAGGAACTTCTAGAAGAGATTGAAGATGGCCAGCCGCCCCCTTTCTTAGGGCTGCCCAGGGCTGCTCGACTGCCTGTGCTGATCGCAGTCCGACAGCAGTTGAATCGCCCGGTTCTTTTGATCACCGGGAGAACAGACCGGGCGCTTTCCTTAGCGGATGAATGGGGGTTCTGGGAGCCCGAGGTTGGCCGATATTTCTTTCCAGAGCCGGATCCGTTGTTTTATGAAAGGATTCCCTGGAGCAAAAAGACACGTCGGGATCGAGCCCATGTTCTGGCGGTATTGGCAGCCCAGCAAATTCCTGTCCATATTCAAGAAGAGTCCGCTCCAGCAATAATCGCTCCAGCCAGGGCTGTGATGACCAAAACCCTCCCCCGCCGCTCCTTCTTACAGGCTGCCCATCTAATCCAGGAGAAGGGCAGACATTCCATTCCCGAGCTGGCGAGGGATTGGTTGAAATCCGGTTATGAGCCTTCCCCCGTGGTAATTTCCCCGGGCCAGTTTGCCCGACGGGGCGGGATCCTTGATATCTGGCCCCCGGCAAATCGGCTTCCTGTAAGGATGGAATTTGTGGGGAATGAAGTGGAGGAGCTGCGGGAATTTGATCCCCGGACACAGCGGACTGCCGCTCAGGTAGACCGTCTGTTTGTTACCCCGGCGCGAGAATTTCTCCATCCGGATCCATCCGCAGCGGGACAGGGGACCGGGGAGGAGTGGCTGGAAGCTGATATCCCGAGACTGTACCCGGAAAACCAAACGCTTTTGAGCTATCTTCCCCCCGGGACCTTGATCTTCGTGGATGATCATGACATGGTCCGCGATACCATCCAGGAGATTGAGGTGCAGTCTGGCTCCTTACGAACTGGCCATGTGGCGGATCGCTCCCTGGATCAGAACGCCCCTGTTCCTTACCTGGGCTGGGAAGAAGTTGAACCCCGACTGAATGCCGGCAAGGCCATTTCCCTGGGGCCGCTGACCGGTGGCGGCGCAGGCTTCCCCGGGATGTTTTCTGCGCCCCAGCGGTTTGGTGGGGAGTTAACGGCTTTTACTGCTCATCTGATTGAATTGGTTCACAAAGGGGCAGCCGCCTACGTGGTCTCCAGACAGGCCTCGAGGCTGGCTGAAATTTGGGATGAGAAAATATCCGCTGCTGCAACCCCGGCTTTTATCAAAGGAGCTCTGGAAGGTGGATGGGTGCTGGAGGGCAACGAGGATGAGAGGGTTCACCTCTTCAGTGATGGGGAGATCTTTGGATGGGGAAGGATCCAGCCCCGGCAAAAACCCATCCAGCAAGCGCAGGCCCCGGAAAATAATTACAGTGATTTTGCGGTGGGGGATTGGGTAGTCCATGTCGATCACGGCATCGGCCGCTTCGCAGGATTAGTCCACCGCCAGCTGGGTGAATCGTCAGGAGAGTATCTCGCTGTTGAATATGCGGAAGGGGACACCCTTTATGTCCCGGTTCCCCAGGCGGACCGGATTGCCCGCTATGTGGGCCCGGATCATCATCATCCGAGAATTACCCGGTTAGGGGGAAGGCGCTGGGGAAAAATAAAGGAACATGTTCGGAAAGAAGTACAGCAGGTCGCGGATGATTTGCTGAAGCTGTATGCGCAGCGCGAGACAGTCCGTGGGTATGCCTTTGGAGAGGACACCGCCTGGCAGCAGGAGCTGGAAGCCAGTTTTCCCTATCTTGAAACGGAGGATCAGCTCCAGGTGCTGGCGGATGTCAAGCAGGATATGGAAAAACCGAGACCGATGGACCGTTTGATTTGCGGGGATGTCGGCTATGGAAAGACAGAAATTGCCGTCAGGGCTGCTTTTAAAGCCGTCATGGATGGAAAGCAGGTAGCTGTCCTGGTACCAACAACCGTACTTGCCCAGCAGCATTATGACACCTTCAGCGAACGGATGAGTGCTTTTCCTGTAGAGATTCGCATGCTGTCCCGTTTTCAAACGCCCTCTGAGCAGCAGCAGATTCTCGCTGAGCTCCTCCAGGGGAGCACAGATATTGTGATCGGCACCCATCGAATGCTGTCCCGGGATGTTCATTTCCATGATCTTGGTCTGCTGATCGTGGATGAGGAACAGCGTTTTGGGGTGAGCCACAAAGAAAGGATAAAAAAACTCCGGACAAATATCGATGTTTTGACCATGACTGCAACGCCGATCCCCCGGACGATGTACCTGGCCTTGACCGGGATCAGGGATATCTCGCGGATCGAGACACCCCCAGAAGAGCGTCTTCCCGTTGTCACCCAGGTTGGGGCATATGATCCAGCGCTGATCCAGAAGGCAATTTGGAGGGAGCTGGAGCGCGGCGGACAGGTTTTCTTTGTCCATAACCGGGTCCGGACGATCGGGGCGATGAAATCTCACCTCAACAGGCTTGTCCCTGAGGCCAGGATCGGGATTGCCCATGGCCAGATGGCAGAAAGAGAGCTGGAAGAGCGCATGCGTGCATTCACCGCTGGAAAAATTGATGTCCTGCTTTCTACCTCAATCATTGAATCCGGCCTGGATATTCCCAATGCGAATACGCTTATTGTGGATCGGGCAGACATGTTTGGGTTAGCCCAGCTGTACCAATTACGCGGCAGGGTGGGAAGGGGTGCACAGCGGGCATACGCTTACTTTTTTAAACAGCGTCAAGGCTCTCCCACAGCGGAAGGTCGACTTCGTTTAGAAACAATTGCGGAACACACCCGGCTTGGTGCTGGCTATTCAATTGCCATGCGGGATTTGGAAATCCGGGGGGCAGGGGATATCCTGGGGACCCGACAATCTGGAAATATCGCCGCAGTGGGATTCCATCTCTATACCCAGCTGCTGGGGCAAGCTGTCAGAAAAATCCGTGATCCGGATGCAAAACCAGAGAATTTGGAAGTCCAATTCCCCGGAGATCGCAGGCCAGTGCGGATTGACCTGCCGGGGCAAAGTGGAATCCCCGAAGAGTATATTCCCGATCAATCTGTACGTTTGAGCCTCTACAGGCGAATGGCAGGCATATCCAACGAGGGAGACCTCAAAGCCCTGGGCGAAGAATTTGTAGACCGGTTTGGACCCTTGCCAAAGGGGGTGGTGAGGTTATTCGAACTGCTGCGGATTAAGATCCTGGCTGAACAGGCGGGCCTTGAGAGCATTAATCTTTACCGGGGGCAAATTATCCTCCAGTATCCTGAAGAGGCCCCCCTGCCTCAGCCCTGGATGGTGAGGGGGCCTGCCCGTTTTGGAGAGAGCTCCATCTGGCTCCAGCTGGATCTCGAGGCTGAGGGTTGGCTGGACCGGCTGGCCCCCCTTTTGAGGGAGTTGGTCTCCGGACAGGATTGATCGGGTGCGTTCCAGTGACTTTCTTTGACAATTGTGTGGGGGAAAGGTATAATTGACGCTTGTTGTAATGGATGTGTAAGTTGGAGAGTGTTTTATGGTGAAAGAAGACCTAAA
>CAZUMA010000050.1:0-16591 GCA_964621835.1 uncultured Anaerolineales bacterium
TCGAACCCCCAACCAATGGCTTAAAAGGCCACTGCTCTACCATTGAGCTACACGCCCACTTGCGTGGTGAATTCTATCACGCCCGCCTAGGAGCGTCAACAGTCTCCCCCTCAGCCAGGAAATTTCCGAAAAAATACCGCCCGCCTCTCCCACGACCCGGGCTGGATCTCCCCGGGATGGATCAGAACCCGCCTCCCTTGGCACTCCCCACCCTCCCTTAGGCCTTCTACGCTGATCTTACAATATTGTAAGGTCCTGGGAAACAATTTCTTCCCTGGGGCTATTTTCTTTTTTCTCATTTTCGTTTAACATTCACTATACATACACTGGCGGGGGTTTAGATAAGGAAAACCACCAGATATGGGGGTGTTTTAGCCGCTTTGGCACGACCCTTGCACATACGATAGCGGAGCGAACCGGCCGCGGTTTACAGCTGCGAGATCCGGTGGGGGGCTCCAGCGATCGTCAATCACTCACCATCGACCGGCGGCAGAGGAGACCATGGACAATCTTCGAGAAAGTAAATTCTGTTGGTGCCCAGTGTGTATGATCCACACCTACCACGTCTGGAACAACCAGGAATGGCAATGTATCAATGAGGATCACGAGATCTTCCTGAAACACCGCCAGGATCCCTGGATTGAGGAATACCGCAAGCAGCGCCAGGAGGCCGTTTCCGTCAGCCAGCAATCTCATTGAAAAACAAATGATCCTGCTCCTTTACTGCGGAGAGCAGCCCCTTCGGGTCGCCCTTTCGGGTGTCTGAAGAGCCTGCTCTCAATTTTTTTTTCCAGATCCCAGCGGGGGGATCCCTTTTTTTTGGCCTGAAGGCTGGTGGGGGAGCTTCTCCCGTTGATCTTCGGCGGCACGGCCGAACTGGGGCTCAATCCCAATCCCGGTAATAGCCGCAGAAGAACTTCTCGCTCCCAATTTCTACATACCAGGAAGAGTACTGCTTCTCAAGCTGGACGTCCTCCCACAGCGACGGGTTTTCTTTCAGGGCCTTGTTCGCCCGGTAGCGCGGCCATAAGAAACTCTGCCAAGGCCAGGATTGATCTTCCAATTCAAAAGCCCGGCAGGCCAGCACGGCAGCGATCTCTTCTCGTTCCCGATCGGTCAAGCCCGGGGCTTCCGCCCGGGTGACCATCGCGGGAATGGCGTCATTGGACAGGGTCTTCAGGTAATGAACATCCAGGGCGTTTTCCATCGTGGCTGCTCGCTCAAGATTGCGGCGGACGATCAGTTGATCCACGTTGATTGCGTTCATGGTCAACACAAAGCCAGCCACAGCTCCAACTGCGGCAATACTGAAGTAGCGGGGCTTGCCGAGGATTTCCAGGGCCAAAACTGCTGCAAACAAAATCCCCACCCAGAGAATGCAGAGGTGGGAATAGGTCCGCAGCCTGGTGAACCCGTATGCAGATTCATACAGCGCCAACCGCTGATGGGAGGAGAGCAGGATGACCCAGATAAACACGGTCAAGGCACTGCTGAGGACCGAGAAAACGATTTGATGCCGCCGGGAAGAACGCAGGGCGATGGTGTTGAGGATCATTAAAAACAGCAGGGTGAAGAAGGCCACAGCCAAAAGCTCCCCAAACCCGCGCCGGGCATATTCCGCATATGTGAATCCCTCCAGGGAGATGTTCTTCTCCCCGCCAAAAAAGTACCGGAATTGAATGGTGACAAAGGCCAGGAAAAGCAGGTTGATGCTGCCCAGGATAATCGAGGTCTCTGTGAACCCCAGGAAGCGAGGCGGCCAGGGTTTCTCAAGTCCGATCAGGCTCTCCTCATCGCTTTTTAGGAGGGCATACAGCAGCAGGCCAGCGGAAATAAACGTCCACATGCCAATCAGAAACAAACGCAGGATGTATTCTGGAAGATTCTCCAGATTCAAAAGCTCGATCAGGTTGGAAAACCATTCGGAGAAAATCGGATCTGCAGCCGATAAGAGCGAGGCCAGGATCGCCACGATCGGCAGGGCCAGCAGGATTCCCCGCAGGAAGGGGATTGTTTTTTTCCATCCTGGATCAGTTCTGCCCCCGGGGTCATTTTCCTGGTCTTCTGCTGAGTTCGATCGTTGATCAGAAATCAAGTCAACCGGCAGGGCAATCATGTGGATCAGCAGCCGGAAGCTGCCCATGACATAGTCTGCCAGATTGTATGCGGCCCAACGCCCCCCCTGGAAAGACAGCAGCAGAAGACCTAAAAATAACAGGCTCATCAGATGGTTCAGCGTCCGCGTAAATGGCTCTTCCCGGAGAAAAGTCAGCACACCGAATGTGAGGATCAGCCCGATTAACGAGAGGTTTGTCCTGGCGAGATGTTTATTTTCCTGGCGGGAAAGAAACCATAATCCAGCCAGGAAAAGCAGGATTTGGATGGCAAACGAGATCCCCATCGGTTTTCCCCAGTAGAGGAGGTCGAAACTCCAGCCGATAATTACGGCAGCCCACCATAGCTTGGTTCTGTTTTTTAACATCACCAACTCCTTTTTTGTATCAGGTTGTCAGATTTATGGTTGGAATTTGTTCTGGGAGCAGGTCAGAAGACGGTTGCCACCAGGGAGATCACCATTGAAAGAACAATCATGATGCCGATCACGGCCATCACAATTTGTTGGGTTCGTATCCGTCTTTTATTGGGGGACATAGGGCTCCTTTATCCACTGAAAAGTTCCGAATTTCGGCTCCATTGTAGCATGACCGGCGCTTAATTCAGATGATTTTTGATGGATTGAGCGATTTTGAGAGAGATTTTTGGTGTTTGAGAGATCTCCTCCACGGAGGCCTGGCGGATATTCTGGATTGTGTGGAACCTGTCCAGCAAGGCCCGCCTGCGGGCTGGTCCCACGCCGGGGATTTTTTCCAGGCTGGATGTCAATCCCTGGCGGGAGCGGCGTTTCCGGTGAGCAGTGATTGCAAAACGATGGGCTTCGTCCCGCGCCCGCTGGAGGAGCTGAAGACCGGGGGAATTTTCAGGAAACCGCACTGGACGGGGATCCCCGGGAAGAAAAACTTCCTCATATCTCTTGGCCAGTCCCGCGAGAGGGATCGTGTCCAGCAGCTCAAGATCATCGAGCACAGAAACAGCCCGGTTCAGCTGGCCCTTTCCCCCATCGATTAAAATCAGATCCGGGAGGGCTGAGAAGGAGGGATCCGGCTTTTTTCCTGGCGTTTCTGGGTTTTCGGCTGCCGCCAGGAGCCTTCGGACTCTCCGCCGGAGCACTTCCTCCAGGCTCGCATAATCATCCGGACCCTGAACGGTTCGAATATTAAACTGACGGTAATGGGTTTTTTCCGGGCGTCCGTCAACAAACACCACCATGCTGCCCACCTGGGCTGCTCCCTGGATGGTGGAAATATCATAGCATTCAATTCGCTGCGGAGGGACATTGAGATTAAGCTGGGACTGCAGGTCATCCAGCGCCTGCTCACAGCGCTGCTGCTCTGATTTCTCCTGTGCTTCCCTGGCAGTAAGCATGGCTGCCGCGTTCTCTGCGGCCATGGCAACCAGCTGCTCGTGTTCAGGGGATTGAGGGGGAGAGATCCTTACTTTCTGTTTGTTATCGAGGCTGCCCAACCACTGCTGAATGATCTTGATTTCCTCCACTTCCCGGGGGAGAAGGATTTGTTCGGGGATGACCGGGGCCTGATCGTAAAACTGCTTGATGGCTTCCGCCAGCAGATCCTGATCGGGGGTGTGATCGGCGTTTTCAACCATGAAGTATTCCCGCCCGGTCAGCTTTCCACCCCGGATAAAAAAGATTTGAACGCAGGCTTCCTGCTCGGAGCTGGCCATGGCGATTACATCCGAGTCGCAGTAATCGATGGAGATGATTCGCTGATCTTCAACAATCTTTTGAACTGCGTCCAGCTGGTTGCGGATCTGGGCAGCTTGCTCATAACGCATCTCATCAGATGCCTGCTTCATTTCCTTCTCCAGTCGATCAACAATCGATTCCGTGCGTCCGTTGAGGAAGTCACCCAGCTGCCGGATCATCGCCCGGTAGTCTTGTTGATTGATTGCCCCGATGCAGGGGGCAGTGCAGAGCTCGATGTCGTAGTACAGGCAGGCTCGCTGGTCCTCTCCGGTAATCGTGCGGTTGCAGGACAGGTAGGGAAACACCCTCCGGAGGAGGTTCATGGTCTGATTCACCGCCCAGGCGCTGGTGTACGGCCCGTAATAGCGCGAGCCGTCCTTTTCCACCTTGCGGGTCACGCTGACTTTGGGGTATGGATCTGCCCAGTGGATTTTGATGTAGGGATACCGCTTATCATCTTTCAGCCGCACATTGAAATGGGGCTGGTATTCCTTGATCAGGTTCATCTCCAGGATCAGAGCCTCAAGTTCTGAGGCGACAATGATCCATTCGATGTCCTCAATCCGGGAGACCATCTGGTAGGTTCGGGGATTTTTCTGGGTACTGGCATGAAAATAGGACCGCACCCGGCTGCGGAGGTTGACTGCTTTCCCAATATAGATCACGGACCCGGAGGCATCTTTCATCAGATAGCATCCAGTTTTATTGGGCACAGAATCCAGGATATCCTGGAGGTGTTCCTTGATTTCCATGGCAGGAAAATTGTATCACAGCAGAAAGATGGGACTCTATTGCCAGGAACCATCGAGATAGGAGGGATGTCCTGACTGGTGATGTCATTCAAAACTTGTTCAATTCCCCCGCATTGGCTATACTTGGCTTATGTTTGATTCCCCGAGGTCAGATCAGAATTCCCCCGCCTTCTCCCGGGCCTGGACAGTCTCGGAAGTGAATGCCTATTTGCGCGCCCTGATGGAATCCGATGCCAACCTGCAGGGTTTGCTGGTGCAAGGGGAAGTCTCGAATCTGGCCCGGCCCCGGTCCGGCCACATTTATTTCACTTTGAAAGATCAGGGCGGTTCCCTGCGTTGTGTGATGTGGCGGAGCCGAGCAGAGGCCTTGGATTTCGATCTCCAGGAGGGGGACGCCGTCGAGGCCCGCGGCAGCATCAGCATCTATGAACAGCGGGGAGAGTACCAGCTGTATGTCGATGTCCTCCGTCCCCGGGGGGAAGGAAGGCTCTACCAGGAGTTCCTCCAGCTGAAAGCGCGCCTGGAGGCCGAAGGATTGTTTGATGCGGAAAAAAAACAGCCGATCCCTGCCTGGCCGCGCACCGTGGGCATTGTTACCTCTGGCTCCGGTGCCGCGCTGCAGGATATACTGGATACCCTGAGGCGCCGCTACCCCCTGGTCAAAGTGCTCCTCTCCCCCACCGCTGTGCAGGGGGAGGCTGCTCCCCCACAGATTGTCAAGGCTCTGGATCGGCTGATCGCTCATCAGCCGGATGTGATCCTGATTGGCAGGGGAGGGGGATCCATCGAGGATTTATGGGCCTTTAATGACGAGACTGTAGCCCGGGCTGTTTTTTCCTGCCCGATCCCGGTAATCAGCGGGGTGGGGCATGAAACTGATTTCACGATTGCTGATTTTGTAGCGGACCACCGGGCCCCAACCCCTACTGCGGCAGCGGAGGTCGCTGTCCCTGACCAGTCGGACCTGCGGACTTCCCTGGCTGAGCTGGAGGGCAGGCTGATCCGGAGGGCACAGGGGGTCCTGGCGGAGCAGCACAGAAGGGTGGAGGATCTCGGCTCCCGGATGGCCCTTTTCTCTCCAATGATCCTGATTCAGAACGGGCGTCAGCGTGTGGATGAGCTGAGTTCTCGATTAACTCGAACGCTGCAAGGTTGGATCAACCTCTCGCGACAGCAAACTCTTTCTTTGAAAGCCCGATTGGAAAGCTTAAACCCGGAAGCGATTCTGAAACGGGGGTATGCGGTGGTTACCGACAAGGATGGGGCGGCAGTTTATCGGGTGGGCCAGGTTGCAGGGGGGGATGCGCTGCGGGTGCGGGTTACAGATGGCACCTTCCAGGTCACCGTGGATCAGTAGGGGATATTTCCGGCATGCTTCATACTTTTCTTTAACATTTCTCATATTCTTCTCATAGACAGGAATTCTATAATTTAGATGCGGAAATAAGTTCCGGAAGGATGCTGTTTCCGGATTTTTTCATGGAGGAGAATAATGAATTTAGAACAATATACCAGCAAGTCACAGCAAGCCGTGCTTCGGGCGCAGAGGCTTGCTGAGGAATACAATCATCAGGAAATCACCCCGCTTCACTTGCTGTATGCCCTGGTGGAGCAAAATGAGGGGGTGGTCCCTTCGGTCATTTCCAGGATCGCCGGGAGCGTTCAGGGTTTAAGGGAAAACGCGCGCCAGGCATTGGATGAAATCCCCAAGGTCTATGGCGGAAATTTACAGGTGGGATTGAACCGCAAAACCAGTGATGTCCTTGCGGCAGGAGAGCGCTTTGCAAAAGGCATGCAGGATGAATATGTCTCCACCGAACACCTGCTGCTTGGGCTGACGGAGAGTCCGGAAAAGAAGCGTCTGGAAGAGTTTGGTCTGACCAGGGATTCCATTCTGGGGGCAATGCGTGAGGTTCGCGGATCTCAGCGGGTGACCTCGCAGACGCCCGAAGGTACCTATGAGGCGCTGAAAAAATATGGACGTGACCTCACAGACCTGGCTCGCCGCGGAAAATTAGATCCGGTGATCGGGCGTGATCAGGAGACCCGGCGTTTGATCCAGATCCTCTCCCGCCGGACGAAGAACAACCCTGCCCTGATTGGGGAACCAGGCACCGGGAAGACGGCAATCGTGGAGGGATTAGCACAGCGGATTGTCAACGGGGATGTGCCGGAAGGACTGAAGCGGAAAAGGCTGATCCAATTGGATATGGGAGCTTTAGTCGCGGGCGCTAAATACAGGGGAGAGTTTGAGGAACGGTTGAAAGCGGTGTTGAAGGAGATCACTGCAGCGCAAGGCGAGATTCTCCTGTTTGTGGATGAGATGCACACCGTGGTTGGTGCGGGTGCAGCCGAAGGAGCAATGGACGCCGGAAACATGCTCAAACCGCTCCTGGCCCGCGGTGAACTTCACATGATCGGCGCCACCACCCTGGATGAATACCGGAAATATATCGAAAAGGATGCTGCCTTAGAAAGGCGGTTCCAACCACTGCTGGTGGAGGAACCAAGCGTGGAAGCCACCATCAGCATTCTGCGGGGATTAAAGGAGCGGTATGAAATCCACCATGGGGTCCGGATTACTGACCCCGCCACCATTGCTGCGGCAACCCTTTCTAACCGCTACATTGCCGATCGGCAGCTGCCGGATAAGGCGATCGACCTGATTGATGAGGCTGCTGCACGGCTGCGGACTGAGATTGACTCAAAACCCAGGGCTCTGGATGAAGTAGACCGGGCAATCATGCAGCTGGAAATTGAGCGGGAGGCCTTGAAAAAGGAGCAAGACCAGGCATCAAAGGAGCGCCTGGAGGATCTTAAACAGGAGTTGGCGGAATTAAAAGAGAAGCAGAAAGAACTCCACGCCCGCTGGATTACCGAAAAGGAAATCATCTCCGAGGTTCGCTCGGTGAAGAAAAAGATTGACCAGACCCGGGTAGAGATTGAAAAAGCGGAGAGGGAAGCTGACCTGGAGCGGGTTGCCCGTTTGCAGTACGGCACCCTGCGTGAGCTTGATGAGGAGCTCAAGGAAAAAGAGCAGCAATTGAAAGAGGTGCAGGAACAGGGCGCCCTGCTGAAAGAGGAGGTTGACGCAGAGGAGATTGCCGGGGTGGTTTCCCGCTGGACGGGCATTCCTGTCTCCCGGCTGATGGAAAGTGAAACGCAGAAATTGATTCACATGGAAGAGCGTTTGCACCGGCGTGTTGTTGGCCAGGACCAGGCGATCAAGGCGGTTTCAAACGCGGTGCGTCGTTCCCGGGCTGGATTGCAGGATCCCAAGCGGCCGATCGGTTCCTTCATCTTCCTTGGTCCGACAGGGGTGGGAAAGACTGAGCTTGCCCGCGCGCTGGCAGAATTCTTGTTTGACAATGAGGAAGCCATGGTGCGAATTGATATGGGTGAGTACCAGGAAAAACATACAGTTTCCCGCTTGATCGGCTCCCCGCCAGGCTACGTCGGCTATGGGGAGGGAGGCCAGCTGACGGAAGCGGTTCGACGGCGTCCCTACAGTGTGGTGCTCTTTGATGAGATTGAAAAAGCCCATCGGGAGGTCTTCAATACCCTGCTGCAGCTGCTGGATGACGGCCGACTGACGGATGGCCAGGGAAGGACTGTGGACTTTCGCAATACCGTGGTGATCATGACCAGCAATGTTGGCAGTGAGGTTTGGTCCAATCTCCAGGAGCCGTGGGAGATGGAGGAAGCCCGAGAGTATACCCAGCAGGCACTCAGAAAGACATTCCGACCTGAATTCCTGAACCGAGTGGATGAAATCGTCACCTTTCATCCCCTGGACCGGGAACAGATCCTGGAGATCGTTGGAATCCAGCTTGATCGGGTGGAGTCGCTGGTCCTCAATCAGGGCTATTCCCTTGAGGTCACTGATGAGGCGCAGCGCTACCTGGCTGACCAGGGATATGATCCGGATTACGGCGCCCGGCCGCTGAAGCGGACGATCCAAAGAGAGCTCCAGGATCCCCTGGCAATGGCGATCCTCTCCGGGGAATTCCAGGTGGGTGACACAATCCGTGTCGATGTGGACCAGGATGGATTGAAGTTCTCAGAAGTTCTGGAAGGGGAAATCGTCTGAAAAATTTTTCAAGACAGCTGATAAAAAAACGCTCCCGATCGAAGATCGAAGCGGGAGCGTTTTGTCTATTTTTCTCAATGCACGTGTCCATGCTCCAGCTCAGAGGCTGTAGCTGGGCGGATGTCCACCACATCCACGGTAAAGGTCAGGGTTTTCCCAGCCAGGGGGTGGTTAAAATCCAGGGTCACAGTATCTTCCTCAGCTTCAATGATCTGGGCACTGAGTACGTCCCCCTCATCATCCCTTAAATCTAAAAAGGTCCCCACATCCAGGGGGATTTCCTCGCTGAATTCCTGTTTTTTTACCACCTCGATTGAACCCGGATCATAATCTCCATAGGCATCTTCTGGAGGAAGCGGGATGGTTTTCTGTTCGCCTTTCTGAAGTCCATAGAGCGCATTTTCCAGTCCGGGAAGGATTTGCCCCGCTCCCTGAATGAACCGGATTGGCTTCCCCTCCCGGGTGTTTTCCAGCTCTTCCCCGTCGACCAGCAGTGTGTAGTGAAGGGTGATGACTTGATCATCCCTGACATTTTGTGACATGTGATCTCCCGGCTGCTCAGGCTGCGTTACGCGGGGGTTTCCGATCCCGGACCAGATACCAGCAGGAGGATTCCCACTCGTAAAACAGATGATAGGTTTGGTTTTGATAATCCATTACCAGGATATGATTGCCCTCCGCTGTTTTCCAGCGGCGGCCGATATCCCGGATTGGAACGGTGCCTTTGTTCCCCGTAAATTGCTGGGGAATAATCGCTCCCTCCGGGGTGTAGCGAACTGTTAGATCAATCTTTTCCATATGCCTCCAGGTAGTCCAGAAGCTTCTTTAAGGCGGTCCGGGCAAACTCCTGCTTGTTTTCCAGGCGTCCGCCGCTGGCGAGGTGATTCCAGGCCTGGGTCCGGGTTGGGGTGCTGAGACCGATCCAGGCCAGGCCGACGGGTTTTTCCGCTGACCCGCCATCCGGCCCTGCAATCCCGCTGATGGAAAGGCCGATCGCTGCAGATAACCGATAGCGGACTCCATCAGCCATCTCTTCCACCACTGCTTGACTGACCGCGCCGTGCGTTTTCAGGGAATCTAATGATACATCCAGGAGCGCTACCTTTACGGAGTTGTTATAGGCAGTGATTCCTCCCAGGAAATAATCAGATGCGCCCGGTACATTTGTAACCCAATGGCTGATCAAACCGCCCGTGCAGGATTCTGCAACCGCCAGCTGCCAGCTTCGCTCGCGCAATATGGATCCGATTTTGTATTCTATCGTGGACATGGGTTGGATCTACCTTTTTTCCACAACCCAGAAATGGGACAGCCCAAGGCCCCGCAGCGGGGTTTTTTCCAGGGCGTAAAGAATCCCTCGCAGGGCTTTTCCGAGCCGGGGGAATTTGTGGATAATGTTATCATACCCCCCGAAAATGACCGTCCGGGTGATAGGACGGACCGGCAGATCCCGGAATAAATGCTGAAGTTTTTTCCTGGTATAGGTGCGGACATGCGGGGCTAAGCGGTCCCGCCAGGACTGCGGGAAATAATTAACCAATGGAATATTTCCAAAATGGTATTTCCCTCGCCAGTATATCCCGTGGGTTTCGAACGGATACCAGCGGTTGGGGCAGAAGAGGACTAAACGCCCCCCGGGCTTCAGCACCCGGACCATCTCTCTGACCGTCTGGCGATCGTCCTGAACATGCTCAATTACCTCGTTGCTGAGCACCAGGTCATAGGTCCCATTTGAAAAGGGCAGGGCCTCCCCGGCTCCATTGACAATCCTGTCAATGCGCTTTTTGGCCTCGACCCCCCGGGAAAGCTCATATTCCAGTCCGTGGAGGTTGGACGACAGCTGACCGAGCTTTTCCAGGTAGAGACCGATCCCGCATCCGACCTCAAGGATGGTTCCATCAATGCGGTCTCCCGCTGCGCTGGTGATCATCTCGAACCGGCGCTGCTGGCCTGCGCGCCAGATATAAGAAGGTTCTCCGCGTTCTGCAGCCTGCTGGGAGGGTGCATGGGGGATCATTTTTCCCCCCAGTGGACTGCAATCATTCCCAGCATGAATTTTCGAAAATCAACTGCTTTAAACCCGGCTGACACCAGGATGTCTGCCAATTCCTGGCTCTCCAAAAAAGCCTCTGTGGAGTCAGGTAAGTAGGTATATGCGCTGCGGTTGCCGGTGAGGATCTGGCCCAGGAAGGGAATGACCCGGTGGAGGTAGACCCGGATCAGCGGAGTGAGTGAATTTTGGGGTGGACGGGTTGTATCCAGGATGACTGCCCTCCCTCCGGGTTTCAGGACCCGGTACTGCTCGGTGAGACCGCGGGGGAGATTGCTGAGGTTGCGTACCAGAAAGCCGGATACTACTGCCTCAAATGAATCATCTTCAAAAGGCAGGCTCCCTGCGGCTGCACCGATCCAATACCAGCTGGAAGATGGACGCTTTTTTTGTCCCTGCACCATCATTGGCAGGGTGATATCTGCTGCCGTGATCCGGATCCCAGGATGCTGACGCCGCGCTTCCAGGGCCAGTTTTCCGGTCCCGGTTCCAAGATCCAGCAGGTGCCCGGTCGATGGAAGCCGGGCCCGGGCAACCACAAACCTGCGCCAGCGGTCATCCTGCCACCCGGTCATCAGGTGGTTCATGAAGTCATAGTGAGGCGCAATTTCGGAAAACAGCTCCTGCTGCTGGTGAATGTTTTCCCTGGGCTGGTTCTCTGTCATGCCTTGCCTGGTTTTACAATTGCTTGCTGATCTGCAGCTTTCGCCACCCGGATGCCCTCCTGTTCATCCACCCGGGTCAATAACAGGCCTCCGGAAATAAAAAAGAAAATCAAAGAAACAATCCCCAGTCTGCTGTTGCCCATCGCCTGACTCACCAGGGCAAAGACCAGGGGACCGACGATCCCGGCAATCTTGGCACTGACACTGAAAAATCCAAAGTACTCCGCTGATTGGGTTTTGGGGACCAGGCGGCCGAATAATGATCGGCTGAGGGCCTGGCTTCCACCCTGGACCAGCGCGACAGAGAATCCCAGAATCCAGAAGTGTATCGGGGAGGTCATAAAATATCCCCCGATGGAGATCAGGGTGTACACCCCCAGGCTCAGGTATATGGAGGTTTTTGTTCCGATCCGCTTTGCCAGCCAGCCAAATAAGAAGGAAAAGGGGATGCCGACAAATTGGACCATCAGCAGCGTCCCGATCAGGGAAGTCTGTCCAATCCCGATTTCTGAGCCGTAGATCGTGGCCATCTTAATGATGGTGCCGATCCCATCGTTGTACAACCAGAAGGCGATCAGAAATTTGAAAAGCTCACTGTATTTGGTGATTTCCTGGAAGGTCTCCCTGAGCCGTTGAAACCCGGCCTTGAGGGGGTTGATCCCTCCCGCTTCCTCAGGCAGGATCCGCCGGGGCGGCTCCGGCACATTCCGCCAGAGGGGGATTGAGAATACCCCCCACCAAAGAGCCACGCTTGCCAGGGAAATCCGGGTCATCAAGCCGGATAATTCCTCCGGTGCAAGCAGGATCATGCCCAGGTTGATTGCCAGCAGCAGACCTCCTCCCAGGTATCCGAGGGCATATCCGCGGGTGGAAATTTGATCAATATCATCCTGCTGGGCAATGTGGGGAAGCAGGGAATCATAAAACACATTGCCTCCCGCCAGGCCAACGTTCCCAATAATAAACAGCGCAGATGCCAGGAGCCAATCTCCTGTGCCAATAAAAAACATCATCGCCGTGGCAGCAATTCCAATCAAAGCGAAGTAAGTGAGATAGCGTTTTTTTGACCCCTGATAATCTGCGATAGCGCCAAGGATCGGGCTGAGGATGGCGATGATCAGCAGCGCAATCGACGCGGTATACCCCCAATACACCGTGGCCTGGTTGGCAGGCAGCCTGGCGGCAGCGACAGTTGAGTAATACACCGGCAGCACTGCTGCCATGATGGTGGTTTCAAAAGCCGATTTTCCCCAATCATACATGCTCCAGGAGTTAATAATCTTTTGGTATTTCTTGGATTCCATGCTGCCCTCCCCACGATGGTTATCTATCCCAGCTTCTGATTATACGATAGTTCTATTTCCAGCATGCCCCGCATTGCTATCTTAACAGCCAGGAAAATGGAGGCTTTTTGCCTGGATGATCATTTCCGGGCCTGTTAATGTGATCTAAGTGATCCGCAGCGGGTGTTGACGCTTAATCTCCCTCGTGCTAAGATAAGAACAGCATTTATAGTGGATTTATTTGATTATTGTACCGACTCGCGCACTTATCTCAGGGGACATTATATTGCCATTATCTCTGTTATCTGCCGTTATTCATGATCTAGACGAATTTGATTGAACGTCATCATCCATTGGGCAGTCTAACTTAATTTCCTGGCAATCTAACCTCCTCTTTTCTTACAACAACTGTGGCGAGCACGGGCAGCTGGTGGTCGCTATTTTTTGTTTTCAGGAGGGGTAAGATGAGTCTAGAATTTGTTTTTCGGATCATTGGAATGATTGTTTTTGGCCTCCTGGGAGGATATCTTGGGGTCGATATCAGCGATGTGCTGACAACTATTACAGCCGAGGAGGGAGCGGTAATCCTGGGATTGGTAGGAGCCCTTTTTGGACTGGTGCTGACCCCATTCTTAACTACCCGCCCCATGCGATCCCTGAGGGCTTTATTGGGGCAGCTTGATACAAGAACGTTGGGTGCTGGCCTGATTGGTTTATCGGTTGGCTTGGTGATCGCAGCTTTACTGGCGTTTCCCCTCTCTCTGCTGCCTTCCCCCCTGGGGCAGGTGCTTCCCTTCATTGGGGTATTGCTGTTTGGGTATATCGGGGTGGCAGTTTTCATCATGCGTAGAAATGATCTTTTTTCAATTTTTGGAGGAAGGGTCTTTACCCTTTCTGACAAGGGAGCAGAAACAACCGAGGAGAGGAAACGGACAATCTTGGTGGATACCAGTGTGATCATTGACGGCAGGATTGCCGATATTGCTCAGACTGGCTTTTTGGTTGGTGAGCTTCTCATCCCCCGGTTTGTTCTGGATGAACTCCAATATATCGCTGATTCTGCAGATGGGCTGCGCAGGCAGCGGGGACGGCGGGGGATGGAAATCCTGGCGGACCTGCAGGAAGATAAGACCATTCCAGTGCGGATCAGTGATATCGATGTGGAGGGGACCCGAGAGGTGGACAGCAAGCTGGTTATCCTGGCCCGTCAGCTGAATTGCCCGATCTTGACAAATGACTACAATCTCAACCGGGTTGCTGAAATACAAGGCGTGCCTGTTTTGAATATCAACGAGCTGGCTAATTCGGTGAAAGCGGTCTTACTGCCAGGGGAGTCCGTGGAAGTGAAGATCATCCAGGAAGGAAAGGAGCGAGGACAGGGAGTGGGGTACCTTTCTGATGGCACCATGGTGGTGGTGGAGGATGGCAAAGAGTATATGAATGAAGACATTCAAACCTTGGTGACCAAGGTGCTTCAAACTGCTGCTGGACGGATGATCTTTGCGAAACCCGAAGGGTAAGCTTTTTAAAACGCCACATGGGAGCTCAGGAATGACAATAAGAGTCTACAATACGCTGACACGAAAAAAAGAAGAATTTATCCCACTGGAACCCAAAAAGGTCCGCATGTATGTCTGCGGTCCAACCGTGTATGACAAAGCCCATGTCGGCCATGCCATGTCTGTATTGGTGTTTGACATCATCCGCCGTTATTTGGAGTTCTGCGGATATGACGTTATTCACATCACCAATTATACGGATGTGGATGACAAGATTATCCAGCGGGCTGCTGTTGAGGGGGTGGAATCAAAAGAGGTTGCCGAGCGGTATATCAAAGAGTTTGAAGAGCACCTCAAAGATTTAGATGTCTTACCAGCAACCAGGTATCCCCGGGCAACTGAGGTCATTGATGAGATTATTGACTCCATCCAGGCCCTGGTGGATGAAGGTTATGCTTATGAGGTTGAGGGGGATGTGTACTACCGGGTGGAAAAGTTTGCTGAATATGGAAAATTGTCTGGAAGAAAACTGGAAGATATGGAAGCAGGATCCCGGATCGATGTGGATTCCCGGAAAGAACACCCAATGGATTTTGCTCTCTGGAAAGCTGCCAAGCCGAATGAGCCGAGCTGGGAAAGTCCCTGGGGAGAAGGTCGGCCGGGTTGGCATATTGAATGCTCGGTGATGAGCCATACCTTCTTAGGAGAGCAAATTGATATCCATGGCGGTGGAAATGACTTGATCTTTCCCCATCATGAGAATGAAATTGCCCAGAGTGAGGCTCTGACACATCAGCAGTTTGCCAAATACTGGATCCATAATGGCATGATGCAGCTTTCTGGGGCGAAGATGTCAAAGTCACTCGGGAACCTCGTCACTGTGGAGAAATTTCTGGAGGAGTATGAGGCCAATGTGCTGCGCATGATGGTTCTTAATACCAGCTACCGCAGTCCGCTGACATTTAATGAAGAAACCATCGATCATGCTCAAAAAGCTCTCAGACGGCTTCGCTCGGCGCTCCGGCCTGCAATCCCGCAGGAGAACTGGGACGGGGAGGACCTGGAGGCGGCAGCACAAAAAGCAGAAGAACAATTCATCAGCGCCATGGATGATGATTTCAACACGGCAGGGGCGCTGGGACATCTTTTTGATTTGGTTCGTGAGATCAATCAGGCCCGGGACCAGGGGGCCGATGAGCGATCGCTTTCCGAGGCCCAGAATCAACTGCGTAGACTGACCGCTGTCCTGGGGGTAGACCTGGAACCGCCTCAACACGAGGGGGGGGAGGCTGAGGCATTCGTTGAATTGTTGATTGATATCAGGAAACAGCTTCGAGACCAGAAGCTCTGGGAGCTATCTGACCAAATTCGGGATCAGTTGCAGGAGCTGAATGTCATCCTGGAGGATACCCCCCAGGGGACCATCTGGCATTGGGAGGTTGAGTAGCGGGACCCCACGGAGGATGGAGGGTGATCGGCACAGATGGGGAAAGGGAACAAGGAGTGGATTTGGGGGAGAAATCCGGTTTATGAAGTGCTTCGCGCCAACCGGCGATCAATTCATGAGCTGCGGTTTGCCCATGGATCAAACCAGCAGGGTCAATTCGACGAGATTTTTCAGCTCGCAAAAAAACGAAACCTCCCCATTCTGCAGGTGGACAGACGATCGTTAGATGATCTGACAGAGCAGCATCAGGGGATTGCCCTCCTGGCAGGACCCTATCCTTATGCCGACCTGATGGAGATGCTGGACCTTGCAGAATCCCGCCGGGAGCCCCTGTTTGTTTTGGTGTTAGATGTGCTGAAGGATCCCCAGAACCTCGCCACATTGATCCGAACCGGGGAGGCTGTTGGCATTCATGGGATTGTTTTGCCTTACCGGCAGACGGCTACGGTGACCCCTGCTGTTGTGAATGCCTCTTCCGGAGCCACTGAGCACATGCGAGTTTTCCAGGCAAATATCGCCCAGACTCTGAGCCGATTAAAGGAAGCGGGTGCCTGGGTCGTGGGGCTGGACAGCAGCCGGGATGCCCAGCTGCCGGAGAAAATAGATCTCACCGGCCCGATGGTCGTTGTGGTTGGAAGTGAGGGGGAAGGAATGCGCCGTTTGGTCCAGGAATCCTGCGACTTCCTGATGCGCCTTCCCATGCAGGGAAACATTGATTCATTAAATGCAGCGGTGGCTGGATCGGTTGCCCTTTATCTGGTCTGGCAGGCCAGGGGGTATCAGGGTGGGAAGTAATCTGGAAATATTGACGTTCCGGGGTAAACCTGATAAACTCGATCTTTGCCTAGAGGGTATGAACAGGTGGTCTTGCCTCGCTTATCCGGTTCTGATATAATGCCTGCGCTTCGGACCGGAAATTGGCTGTGTCACAGGCCGACGTAGCTCAGTCGGTAGAGCAGCCGCCTTGTAAGCGGCAGGTCAC
>CAZUMA010000051.1:0-16083 GCA_964621835.1 uncultured Anaerolineales bacterium
CCCAGCCCAAGGGTATTGGTAGACAGTATCACTATCATTCGGGGTAACAAATTAGTATTTTACCTTATGCAGGTAGATCGAAAAGTTCCCTCAGCCTCAAAACTAAAAGGCCGCCGTTTGACGGGCGGCTTGATGATTTGAAAGTCAAGCAGGGATGTTTATTCCAGGAGAAATTCCTGCTGGAAGCTTTCGTTCAGCAGCTGGGTAGACACTGTGTCATACATGTATCCCAGGCGGGGAAGAGCTTTCATTACCTCTTGTTCCTTATTGAGTCTTCCAATTGACAGTACGCTAACTAAGAGCCCCAGGTTAAAGGAATAGTATGGAAAACCACCCTCCTTAATCTCCAGGACTGTATGTTCCCAGGGTTCGAGCCACATTTCAATCTTCAATTTGCAGACTTTGTTTAGTTGATTGGGTCAGGCCAGGAGACAATATCCCCTGCAGCGAAAATATCCAGGGAGCTGGTTTGTAAGGACAAATTAACCATCAAGGCACCGTTCTCCTCAAGTTTCAAACTTGCATGATCCGCCAGCTCAGTATTCAATTGATTTCTTCTCCTATCACCGCCAGGTGGAACGCGAGCTTCTCACCAGGTTCAAGGACCGCACTTTTTACCGTCTGGTCATCTCCCTCCAATACCCCGGCGATAGTTCTGGAAAATATGCGGATGTGATTCCGGTTAAAAAATATCATTCAGATAATTGCTTAATTCCTGGGGGACGATGGGCTCTATTAGGCGGGATTCGGGGAAGATCGGAATGACTTCCATCCCCATTTGGAACAGTGAAGCAGCAGTCTCTGAACCAATAAATCTTCCCTCATGACCAGAACTCGTTCACCCGCTCCAGCAGCTTCACAGATGCTGTTCAAATCCTCAAAGTCCCGGCGCTTTTAGACATGTTCCAGCTCATTCCCCCAGATCGGAAGGCGGATTGCCCCCCCGTGGTCAGCAGCAATTTTTGACATTTCAGCTTCCTACCACTGTCAAGCAACAGTATGGTCCTCTGGGGAAATCTCCACTGCGGAATTTCCCCTCTGGAGATCAACATCCAAACCCCAGTATTAGCCTTCATCCTCTAAATTCACGTTCCCTAAGTCAGCTTCTCCTCTCAGGAGGCCCTTGGACGGCGGGGTCGTTCATAGGGGCGGTAGTCCTCCCGGGTGATCAAGCCCAGCTATCAGCTATCCTTCTTCACCCACTTCCTGAATGCCTCCCACTGCCTTTCCCTCCGCAATACCCCCCGATAATCAAGGACTGGTAAGAATTCACCCCTCTATTTTGTAAGAAGCAGGTCGATTTCTCTATTCCTGAATGGTATCGCCATTGAACAAGCGATCAAATTCGTCAGGTAGCTGGGCCTTGATATCATCCATCTCCCCGGCGGACACCGCCTCCGATAAAACTGCAATGACAGCTTGAGCGCGGTGGACAGTTTCAGGAAAGTCCACACTGTCCTTTTGATTAACCCGCTTGTATAATTCCTCGACACCAAACCTTTCTGCTTCTCCCAGACTCTCCAGGAATACGGCAATCTCTTCGGGAAGTTGGGCTCCTAAATCTTTTCTTTCATTTTCTGTAAGCCGTTTGCCGAATACCTCCAGGGTGGTTCGGGTGGCCTGCACCGCCTCTTCCAAATTCGAGAGATGGGCCAGGTCATGTACTTTTCCTAAGATTTCTTTGTAATTCATCATCTTCCTTCCTCTCTAAATACCCTAAACAATACTTGCCAACAGTTTTCATAAGTTAGAAAATAACCGGCTGTGTATTCATCACTTCTTCCCATATATGATAAAAAATCCAGCTAAAAATCCCATAGATAAACAAGAAAACCAAGATATATATCTGGATATATTTAGATCCAGGGATGTCGAATATAACTGTTAATGTATCCCTTTTTAACAGGGGATACATACATAAGCTGGCTTGGTCTAATAACATCCCTATAGGCGGCAGTAGGAAGTCAGGTGTTTTTCAGGAAATCAGAGGAAAGGAAATGTCAAAAAAAAATAATTCAATTCCAAGGGTCGAGGATTACCAACGGTTTGTAGGAAAAGAAACGGTTATGCGGGTCAAAGAGAAAGCCAGGATGTTATCTGACTTGCATGTAGCCCACCTAAATTCCACATATTATGGAGGTGGGGTCGCAGAGTTATTAGGAGCCCTGACCCTTCTGATGAACACTGCCGGGATAACGACTGGCTGGCGAGTAATCCAGGGCAGCCCGGACTTTTTTAGCGTGACCAAGAAGCTTCATAATGCCCTCCAAGGGGAGGAAATCAATCTCACTGCCTTGAAGAAAACGATATATGAGAATGTCGTCCAGGAAAATGCAATCCGAAACCACCTTGACCATGACCGGGTGATTATTCACGATCCCCAACCCCTGCCATTAATTACGCATTATGAGAAGAGAGGACCCTGGATTTGGCGCTGCCACCTGGACCTGACCGATAGGAATCCCGAGGTCTGGAAATATCTCCGCAGTTTTATTTCAGGGTATGATGCCATGATCGTCAGTTTGAAAGAATACCGCCAGGATATTAATCTGCCCCAGGTAAATTTCATGCCGGCAATCAACCCCTTCAGCATTAAAAATAGGCGGCTGGAAGAGGAAGAAATCAGCGATCGACTGGATTACTATGATATTCCCTCGGACCTTCCCATTATTACCCAGGTGTCCCGTTTCGACCGCTGGAAAGATCCACAAGGTGTCATCGAAGCTTTTAAAATTGCCCGGGAAAAAATTGACGCCACGCTGGTGCTGTTAGGAAATATTGCCACAGACGATCCAGAAGGAGAACAGGTTTACCAATCACTGCTGGACTCACAGGAAGAACGAATTATCATTTTAGCCAAAGAGGACACAGCTTTGGTAAACGCTCTGCAATCCCGCTCAGCAGTTGTGCTCCAGAAATCCATCCGCGAAGGATTCGGGATGACGGTCACAGAAGCGATGTGGAAAAGTACCCCCGTGATTGGTGGGAATGTTGGGGGAATCAAGCACCAGATTGAAGATGGCGTTAATGGGTACCTTGTGTCCTCAATTCCCCAAGCCGCTGAAAGAATTGTCACCCTGATTGAGGACCAACAACTCCGGGAGGAAATGGGTCAGAAAGCCAGGGAATCAGTCAAAGAAAATTTTTTGCTTATTCGCCTCTTAGAGCAATACCTCGACTTACTTAATAATTTTGAAACCAATTATTCCTACCGGGGCGATAGTATTTAGATGAATTTAATGATGGGAAAACAAGAGCTTCGACAAAATAAAATAACACAAGAATGGGTGGTTTACTCACCGGCGAGGAGCTCTCGCCCCAGGGAGACCACGGAATCCGGGAATGAATCCCCGCCTCTGCCTGCATATGACCATGAATGTCCCTTCTGTGCTGGAAATGAGGATCAGCTCCCCCAGATAATTACAGAACACGATCATCCCTCTGAAAAACACTGGCAAATCCGGGTCGTTCCCAACAAATATCCTGCTGTCACCCCAAGAGGGAACAACAGCCGCCGCCGCGATGGGTTTTATCTGTCAATGCCTGGATACGGCAAGCATGAAGTAATCATAGAAAGCTCCCAACATAATCAAAAAATGCACCGGATGTCAAAAGATGAAATCAAGCAAATCTTGCAATCTTATCAAAACAGGTTTAACCATCATAGTAAAAACCAGAAAATTAAAATAATTCTTCCCTTCCGCAATCACGGGCCGAATGCGGGCACATCCCTGCGTCATCCCCATTCCCAACTCATGGCCCTGGGTGTGATACCTCGCCATGTAAGGTTCAGGGAAGATCAAGCCAGACGCTACTTTGACAAATGGGGGCATTGTATCTATTGTGACATTATTGACCAGGAGAAAGCAGCACCTAAACGAATTATCACCGAGAAGGAACACTATCTCAGCTTTGTTCCTTACGCTGCAGAAACTCCTTATCAAATCTGGATGCTCCCGAAACATCACCGCTCCAACATTGGCAATATATCCTCTGAAGAGCTGGGGGAGTTAGCAGAAGTGGTCCTTGATTCCTTGGGACGTTTGCACGCCCATCTGGATGACCTCGACTACAATTTTGTGATCCACAATTCCTCCCATCCGAGCATTGATCTCCCGGAACATCATTGGTTTTTTGAAATAAAACCCCGTTTGACATCCAGAGCCGGCTTTGAGATTGGATCCGGCATGCGTGTTAATCCTTCACTTCCTGAGCAGGATGCCGCCAGATTGCGATCCGTCGAACCGAGCTTTTGAGTGTGAATCTAAGCATCAATCTGATACGATCATCGAGAGGAAACTACCATGTCAGAGCAAAAAATGGAAACCGACCAGAATAAGAAAAAAAGAAATTCAGACCCGGATGATTTTCAAGAGATCCTACCCTCCTTTGAGGAGAACCAGGAGGGGGAGGATTATCTATTGGAAGAAGAAATGCCAATCGATAAACTTGCAGTAGATGAGCAAGCAGAAAGGATTCCGCAGCGCCAAACCCAATTTACTGAACAAGAAACCATTCAAAACGATTTTGAAGACCGCCAAAAGCAATCCCAAAGTGGTCGGGAAGAACTCAAAAAGGAGCTGGAAGAGCACCACTTCAGTTCCCCTGATCTCAGCGGGGGTGATCTTGACGCTGATTGGCAGGGCGCAGTCACAGGCAGCGGGGCAGAAACCGTTGGCGGCTCCGAACCAACACCAGATCAGGACCGGGTCGACAAACTGGGACAAGCCGCTGGTTTGACCTACGAAGACAATGAACCGCTCAATACCGAAAAGAAACTCAGGGAGCGCCGGCAGAATCGCTTAGCCCCTCCTGAAGAAGAAACAACCGGAGATAACCAAAAAACTGAACTATAGCAGCCTGTCCCGGGGAGGGGATGATCGGTGCCAAGATGAAAAAGACCGGAAAGGATCATGGTTGGAAGGGCAGATTTAAGGGTAAAACATGGTGACAAAAATGGGGGAAAAAGCGTAGTTTTGAGGTAGATTACTATCCTGGTGAACTTCTATTTCCATGAGGCCCAGGAGGAGAGCTCGCTCCTCCAGCCTACCCTGGGTGACCGCAGCCGGTCCAACCAGGGCGTTTTCTCGCTCCACAGCTCCTACAGGCTAACCCGATTGGGATCAAACAGATCGAGCTGTTAGGGAGCATAGGAAGCGTTCTGCATGTCAGGGGATTGGATGCCGATAACACGAACCCGGTGCTGGTTATCAAACCGGTGTATTAATGTATGCCTTGCTAATGCTCATCCGCAATTTCCCTCTTAAAAATGAAAAATGCCAGCATACTACTGGCAATGTCCCATTCTAGCCTGTTTGGTTAATAGACCTGTTCAGCGCCTTTGCTGGCCCGGGTGGAAAAAATTACCGGGGAACGCCCTGCTGCTTTAATATATTCTTTTTCAACTGCAGCCGTGAAAGGCTCAACCTGCTCCTCTGGAATGAGCGCAATCGCTGCCCCGCCAAAACCTGCACCGGTCATTCTGGCCCCAAACGTTCCCGGTTGATCCCTGGCGAGCTCGACCATCAGATCAAGCTCCGGACTGGAAACCTCATAATCCCTTTTAAGGCTTTCATGGCTCTCGTTCAACAATTGGCCCAAACGGTCCGGATTGTTCTGGCGCATGGCTTCTACAGCTTTCAGTGTACGTTCATTCTCTGAAACCACATGATGAGCCCGTTTGTAAATCGTTTCTTCCATGTCCCCCCGATATTCCTCCAACTCCGGGCTGGCTGCCTCGCGCAAGGTGCTGATCCCCATGATCTCAGCCGCTGTTTGACATTCCTTGACCCTTTGATTGTACACGGAATCGACCAAACCCCTGCGCGTTCCTGTGTCCAGGATCATAATCCTCGTTCCTGGCACCAGGGGAACAGACTCGAAACGCAGATCCCGGATATCAATTAACAGCGCCTTCCCTTTCTCCCCCAGCGCGGATGCCATCTGGTCCATGATCCCCGATTGAACACCCACCCAGGAATTTTCCCCTTGTTGGGCAATTTGTGCCATCGCGACGCCGTCCCAATCCCATCCGGATACGCTTTGGAAGGCACGCAGTAAAGCCATCTCTAAAGCGGCAGAGGATGATAACCCACCACCCGAGGGGATATCCCCGACCAGCACACCTTCCCAACCCGAGGGAGAGTAACCCTCCTCTCTCAAGGCCCAGACAATCGCCCTGACATACTCGCTCCAATCCTCTGTATGTTCAAAACTATCGAGGGAGAATTCAGCTATTGTCTGGTAGTTCAAGGAGTATACTTTCACACGCTTATCAATGCGAGGACGAAGGGCGATCCGGATGTCCAAATCAATTGCCATGGGAAAAACGAAACCGTCATTATAATCCGTATGCTCTCCAATCAAGTTTATCCTTCCGGGGGCCCGGACAAGATGATCAGGTTTCGAATGATATAGCTCATGAAAACTATCAAGTATCTTCTCATTCATCGCGGACAGGATTTCGTACAGTTCCAATTTGTCTGGGAGAACAGGGTCTGTGGAGAAGAATGAACAAGTGAGGATTATCGCTGAAAGTTATTATCCTTTCACAGAACCTGCCAGCAGGCCACGGATAAAATAACGCCCCAAGAAAAAATAGACCAGCAGTGTTGGCAGAGCAGCCATGATCGCTCCCGCCATGGGGAGGTTCCACTGCACGGCCCGCCCACCGGCTAGATTGGAGAGGGCGACCGTAATGGGTTCGTTCTTGGTACCGCTGGTCAGCGTGACGGCAAATAAAAACTCATTCCAGATCTGGGTGAACTGCCAGATGATGACAACAACAAATCCAGGTAAGGAGATTGGAAACACCACCCGAGTGTAAATCCCGAAAAACCCAGCCCCATCAATCTTGGCCGCTTCGATCATTTCTGTGGGAACCTCGGTGTAGTAGTTCCTGAAGATCAGGGTAGTGATCGGCAGGCCATAGACCACATGAGCAACCACAAGGCCCGAGATCTTTCCATAAAGTCCAAGATCCCGTAAGAACTGGAAGAGTGGAATCAGGATGCTCTGGTAGGGAATGAACATCCCAAAAAGCATGATCATAAAGAGGATGTTCGACCCGGGAAACTTCCATTTTGAGAGCACATACCCGTTCAGCGATCCCATCAGGGCCGAGATCAGGGTCGCGGGCACGACCAGGCGAAGGCTGTTGGTAATATTTGGCCTGAACTTTTCCCAGGCTTCGATAAAGCCGCTTGCATTCCAGGGGGAAGGCAGGTTCCAGGCGGATTGCAGGTCAATCTGGAGAGGATCCTTGAGGCTGGTAATAATGACCATGTAGGCGGGGGTCAGGAAAATCACGGCAAACAAAATCAACAGGCCGTAAATAAGCACCTGTTGGTAGAATTTTCTTCTTCTCATAGCTCATGCTCCGTACGCAGGGTATTGACCAGGTAAGGAATGATGATCACTGCTACCATAATTAGCATGACAATCGCGATGGCTGCTCCTTTGGCGAACTCATTCCCCCGGAATGATGTCATAAACATCAAAATACCCGGGACATCTGTGGTGGCATTATCCGGGCCCGCCATGACATAGATCAGGTCAAAAATTTTCAAGGAGATGTGCCCAAGCACAATCATGGCACTGAGGGTGATGGGGGCCAGTAAGGGAAAAATCACTTTGAGATAGACCTGAAAGGAGCTTGCTCCATCAACCAGGGCTGCCTCCCGGAGTTCTTCTGGAATTCCCCGGATCCCAGCCAGGTACATCGCCATCATATATCCGGACATCTGCCAAACAGCCGCCAGAATAATGCCCACCAGGGCCAGGTTAAATCCATGAGTCTCAGAGGTATTGATGATTTGGATTTTTTTCGCTCCCCCACTGATTAACCATACCAGCGTCGCAGTGCTAAAAATCATCGTGATCAGCGCAGCCCGATTTTTTTCTTGTCGGAAATACCGGTAGGAAAGATACACCAGCACCAATAAAAGCAGAATCCCAGTAAAAATCGGGATCCGGAGCCAGTCAAACTGGATGATCTGGGTACGGCTGGCAATCCACTTAAACTTCCAGGATTCCAGGCCAAACAACGTCGGAAGACGGTTAATCCCTCCCACTGGGTTGAGCATCCAATTCCAGACAGTGCCTGTGACTATAAAAGAGAGGGACATCGGGTAGAGGAAGATCATGCGGAAAAAGCCTTCAAAGCGAATTCCTTGATCGAGGAATATCGCGAAAAGCAACCCCAGCGTGAGGCATCCGACAATGAAAAAAATCGTGAAAAACAGGGTATTGACCAGACTTTGCCGAAATCGGGATTCCAACAATCCGGTAAACAGTTTCCGGTAGTTTTTCAATCCGATGAAGGAGCTCTCTTGAGGATCCCCCACATCCTGCCAATCGGTGAGGGAATGGTAACCGGTTTGAAATATAAAACCATAGACAAAAATTGCAATCAGAACTAAAGAGGGAAACAAGACGGCAAAGGCCAGCAGCTGGTCTTTCCTGTTTCGCAGTCCTTTCCAGATAGATGACATGGACCTTCCTCCATTCAAAAGGTAAGGTGCCGTAAACGGGCACCTTACCTTCGATCACGTTTACTGGCAGATGCCAGAGTCAACACACAGCTCCTGAAGCGCCTGGCTGGTTGCTTCCGCGTCACCAGTGCTCAGGTAGCTTTCCATAGCGCTGGCAAAGCCGTTCATGAAGGTTTCATTGGCAGCAGAGCCGTGTGCCAGACTGGGCGCCACTGTGTCCGAAGCCCAATCCTCCGCTGCGCTCTTGCTGTAGGCGGAGTACAGGCTGAGGTCACTTTCGACGTGAGCAGCGATCGATCCCTTGAGAGGATTGAAGGTATCCTGACCCTCTTTCGAGCCTACTAACCGTAGCCACCGGATGGTGTTCTGGGGATGGGGAGCACCCTCGGGTAAGCCAAAGGAATCGGAAAGTGCTAGAAAAACACCCTCGGTGCCTGGGGAAGGCACCCAGTCATAATCCTCTTTGGGGGTCAGCTCCTTGGTCGTCTCAAAGTAGCCGTTGGCCCAGTCGCCCATCTCATTGAAGGCTGCTTCGCCATTGATGACCATGTCGCTGGCCTGCTGCCAGGAAAGGGTAATGGCATCTTCGTTGGTGCATTCCAGGATCTCTCCGAACTTGTCCCAGGTAGCGACCACGTCATCATCGGTCCAGGATTTCTCACCTGTCCAGAGCGCATTCCAGCCCTCCACACCCAATTCAGACAATGCGACAGCTTCCCAGAGATGGTTGTGAGTCCAGTTGGTCCCCAAGGAAAGGGGCACCACGCCCTGATTCTGTAACGTGGGGCAGATCTCTAGGAATTCATCCCAGGTTTCTGGTGCCTCTACACCCCAACCTTCCAGATTCTCCGGAATGAACCACAGGACGTTCGAACGGTGGATATTGACGGGCACGGACCAGATGCCTTCCTCCGTGCTGAGCAGGTCGATCAACCCTTGTGGATAGGCGTCATACCAACCCTCTTCCTCATAAAGGAAGGTCAGGTCTTCCATCTTATCCTGTTCCACCCAGGTGCCGATCAACTCCTGACCTGCATGGACCTGGAAGGTATCCGGGGGAGAACCACCCAGCATGCGTGTTTTCAGAACAGCCTTGGCATTCACCCCTGAACCGCCAGCCACGGTGGCATTGATGACTTCAACCTCCGGGTATTTTTCGTTGTAGAGGTCAATCAAGGCTTCCAGTGCAGGTCCCTCATCGCCTGCCCACCAGGAAAAGATTTCCAACTGCATTTCCGGTTCCGGGGTGGGCGTCACAATAACTTCCTTCTCAACCTCAACAGTTTCAATGACTGTTTCACCTTCTTTCTCAACGACAACAGTCTCAACCACCGTTTGAGGCTGACAGGCAGCCAGGAGTAAACTGACCAGGATCAACATTCCTAAGATATGCGTAAGTTTCTTAACCATTCTTCACTCCTCTTTATGCTAACTTGGCTTAATCAGGAAAATAAAATCCATTAACTTGCCCTTTTCTCACCTCCTTCTCGAACTAAGGGATAGACAGGATTTTCTTTCTATCAGCTTCGGCATGAGCTCTATTTGTTGAGGGTTGGAGGCAGGCGTCTGAATTGCAGCACCTATCACCCGGGCTGCATGCTGCCCGAGCTTACCCATGGGTTGGTGCATTGTGGTCAGTGGTGGTATGAGATAGGCTGCAAAAGGGGCATCGTCAAAGCCAATGATGGAAATATCCTCGGGGACGCGTCTGCCTGCATTATTGCAGGCATGGATCGCTCCCAGGGCCATACGGTCATTCTGGACAAAGATCGCCGTGAAGGGTTTTCCTGAATCCAACAAGCTCTTTGCTGCCCGCTGGCCAGACCTTTCCGTCCAATCACCATGAGCAATCAAGCTGCTTTGATTATTAATGCCAGCTTCCTGCTGGGATTTTTGATAGCCTTCCAATCGATCCCTGGCATCAGAATCATTCATCGGACCGGTGATGGTAGCAATGGCTGTGTGTCCCAGGGACAGTAAGTATTCGGTGGCGGTAATCGCTCCACTGAATCCATCACAGGTCACCGAAGAGATAGGTAAATTTCCGGCTTTGTCTTTGATAATTACGATGGGAATGTTGTTTTTCAGGACAGGATTCAAATGGCGGATGCTGTTAATCTCCCTGGGATTAATAATTATCAAGCCGTCCACACGCCGCTCCAGCATCTCTTCCAGCAAGTAATTTAACCCCCGCTCATTTTCTATACTGGCAGTCAATAAGATGAACCCTAGGCGGCGGGCTTCCACCTGAGCGGAGTCGATGATCTTGGCAAAGACAAAATCTGTCAGGTTGGGGGAGATGCACCCGATGGTGAAGGTTTTTCCATGAACCATGGATCGAGCGATCGAACTTGGTCGATAACCCAGTTCTTTGATTGCCTTTTCCACCAGAGTTCTGGTTTTCGGGTGAACGCGCTGACTGTTGTTAATCACGCGTGATACCGTCTGGTAGGACACCCCAGCTCTTTTCGCCACGTCCTTGATAGTGGGTCGAACCATGAAGGATTTACCCCCGGTGTGAACGTTCACATTACTTTTCAATATACACAATTAATTGAAGCACGTCAAGAATGTTTTGAAATTCTTAAGATAAATCGGGCGATTTCATAAATGCTGGGCTTTCCCGGGTCCGAGAAAAGGGTGATAAAAATATAATTATCTTTCCCGGGATGAGGGCATCACGTGATCAGCACCCTGGCCTCTTTCGATCCCCCTTCCCTCAATTCAACCATGGCCCGGTTGGTATTCTCCAACAGGAATTCTTTCACTTCCGGACGCAGATCGGCCTCCGCCGCCAGGTGCAGAAAAGCTTCCACGTCCCTGCTGGTAATATTTGCAACACTTTTGAGCTCTTTTTCCAACCCCAGAAGCTCAGGGTACTGCAACCAGAGCAGGTAATCCGGGTCACCAGCCTCCTTACGGATGGCATTATAGACCAGACGTCCAACCGGGATCAGATTCCTAAATCCCTCGACCACTGGCTTCCAGGCCGGGGTAGCATCAATCCTCGCATACAGTTCTTCCGGGGCAGGATCGAGAGTGCCCCCCGACCAGACAGCGCCGAATTCCCTGGCAAAGTCCCGGGGCTCGAGTCTGCGAACAAAGACATACACCGCTCTCCCCGGGAAATGGTAGCGGATACCTTTAAGACCAGGTAACCAGAGGTACCAAATCCAGTCAATCCCAAACGACCCTGATCCCCGATTCCTGTTTTCCGTAAGGACCGGTATATCCCGCAGGTCCCGCGGTTCCAGATTGTCTTTGAGCGAACCAAGCTCTCTGAGCTTATTCGCTTTCATGGGTGACGTTTCCTCCAGATTTTGATCCTGTTGAGGAAGATAATAAAAAGGATTTCCGGTTTAAAAAGAAAACCAGCCCGGCTGCCGCAATTCAGACCAGACTGTTGAGCGCCCTATACCTGGATTCAGTGAGGACATTGGAATGAATATAAAAACCGAGTCTGACCGCGAGATGGAACAGCAAGGGTAGGATTACATTCCAACCGGAATCTCGGATCAACCAGGTGATCACCAGTGAATTGGCAACCGTTGCAAGCACAAAAGAGAGGAGGTTGACGGCACCATGCTGGTAATTGACGATGTGCCAGAACCCCCAGGCAGCCCCGACCAGCAATAAGGTCAGCAACCCATTCAGCTCTACGACCAGCAGCCCAGCTCCTCGGCAAAAGCACCCACAAACATCCAGCTCAGGAAGGTCGATTAAAAGTTTTTATACTAGAAGGGTCTTTATTTTTTATTCAAGTTATTGAGGAAAGAGTATCGGTTTTTTTTGCATATCCCCCAAAAGGTTTATTCCAGAACCAGCCAATCTTTGGGTCGATTTCCAGCCCAAATAGACAACTTGTAACTTGGGGTTCAGAAGGAACTTCCCTCCCTGGCCTGGTTTTACCCCTACGATCATGCTTATGTTATCCTACCCTGATTTCTAGCACCAGATGAACAACAAGACTCAGGCTAAAATATAATCAATGTACACTGGATATAGTTGGGTATAGCAGCGATCATTCAGGATCTGAATTGAAAAAAATATTGAAAAGGAGAGTAGCTTGGCAGACTACACAGTTGAAGACCTGGTTTTCAAGCACAAAGAGGTTTTTATTCCCGAGAAAGCAGCCGGGCTTGAGGCAGTGATCCAGTACCATCTCAGCGGGGAAGAAGGTGGGGATTACATCATCCACATCAAGGATGACAATTGCGTGGTAAGGAAAGGCATTGCAGATGATCCTACTTTGACCTTGACAACGGAAGGAGCTTATTTGCGTGAAGTGCTCCTGGGTCGAGAGGACGGAATGAAAGGCTTCATGAAAGGAAAACTGCAGCTGGCAGGCGACGTCAACCTGGCCAGGAAACTGACCAGTTTATTCAAGATGGATGAATAAAAGACCCCAATAGGGCCACTGATTTCATCCCCAAAAAAAAGCGCCTCCAGTACTTGCCTGGAGGCGTTGAATGGACAGAGGATGGTAGAGGATTATTCCTCTAAAATCTGAACCTCGATCCCTGCTTGAATCTTTTCATAGAGATCCTGAATAGTGCTTTTTACCCCCTCCACAACTTGGTCCAAGGGGACCAGTTTTCGATCTTGTTCATTCCGCAGTTTCACCTCAACTCCCCCTTCCTCGAGGGAACGGTGTCCAATAGTCAGACGGATGGGAATCCCGATCAGGTCCGCATCGTTAAACTTCACCCCGGGGCTTTCATCTCGGTCATCAAATAAAACCTCCACCCCCGCGTCTTGAAGTTCCTCATAGAGCTGCTGGGAGACCTGCTGCACCTCCCCGCTTTGATTTTTTCCACCGGCCAGCTCCACCAGGTGCACCTGGTAGGGAGCCACGCTGATGGGCATAATCAGGCCAAATTTATCATGATACTCCTCTACAATCGAGGCCAATAAACGCCCGCTGCCAATCCCGTACGAACCCATTACAACAGGTTTCTCTTCCCCATCAGCATCCTGATAGGTCGCCCCTACAGCCTCGCTGTACCAGGTCCCGAGCTTGAAAATATTTCCCACTTCCACCCCGCGGACTGCTCGCATCGGCTCCCCGCATTTCGGGCAGGCGTCACCATCCCGTGCTGCAGCGATATCCGTGACAATGTCCGCTGTAAATTCACGGCCGTAATTCACATTGAGGAAGTGATAGCCTTCCTCATTGGCCCCAGAAACCAGGTTCGATGAACCTGGGATCAGGTCATCCACCACGACCTGGATCCCCTCCAGTCCGATCGGTGATGCATAACCCGGAACCGCTCCCACATCCTTGATCTCCTCTTCCTCTGCAGGACGGAGAAGCTTTGCCCCGATCGCATTGGCGAGCTTGGTTTCATTGAGATCCATGTCCCCCCGGACGATCGCAAAGACCAATCTTTCAATTTCCTGCTCTTCTTCAAGCACTGTTGCCATCATAAAGACCACTTTTGCGGTTCGTTTGCTGGATATATCCAGGAATTCCGTTAAATCCGCGATAGTCTTGGCAGCGGGTGTCGCCACTTTTTCCAGCTTCCTGGGTTCTTCTTCGATCGGATCAGGTTTCTGGAAATCAGCGATCTGCCGGTTTGCAGAATACCCGCACTGATCACAAAGCAGCAAGGTGTCCTCACCAACCGGGGCGAGGTACATATATTCATGGGCCATATTCCCGCCCATCATGCCCACATCGGATTCAACCGCAATCACCGGAAGCGCGCAGCGGCCAAACACCCTGAAATAAGCCTGATAATGCGCCCTGTACTGCACATCCAACCCTTCCCAATCCCGATCCAGGCTGTAGCTGTCTTTCATCGTAAACTCTCGAACCCGGATTAATCCTGCCCGGGGCCGGGGGTCGTCCCGCCACTTGGTCTGAATGTGATAAATCAGCATTGGCAGCTGGCGGTAGGACTGGATTTCATCTTTGATAATATCAACAACAGCCTCTTCATGGGTCATGGCCAGAACCATATCCCGCTCGTTCCGGTCCTTAAACCGGCCCATTTCGGGACCGACTTTTGACCATCGTCCGGTCGCTTTCCAGATTTCTGCAGGCTGGACAACCGGCATGGACATCTCCTGACCTCCAATCCTGTCCATCTCCTCCCGCATGATGTTTTCAATTTTTCTCAGGGATCGCAGGGCTAACGGCATTGAGGAAAAGATTCCTGCCGCCAACTGGCGGATATATCCAGCCCGCACCAGCAGCTGGTGACTGGGAATTTCCGCATCCGCCGGGGCTTCCCGCAGGGTCTGACTGAGCAGATCAGACATTCTCATATACGATTTCTCCTTAAATAAATGCAGACAAAAATCATTATCAAAAAACAAAACCCTTCGACTGTTCAGTCTGAAGGGTATGTTCTCCATCCTACAGCGGTTAGAATCCGCAGACCGAAAGTCTACCGGCTGGCATCGAGACTGCTAGGGACGGGTGCTGCGGAATTGTGATCCATGCAAAAAACCATAATGCTGGTAGTTTACCAGAGCTGGAAAGGATGTCAAGGTTGGTTTGGTCTCCGGGTTCCCCTCATCCTGGGACAGGTGACTGAGCACACTGATCTTCCGGAAATTTCCTTGTGGTAAAATAGGGCCAAACCGGGATCCTGCGTTCGTCTCTGGATCGCGGATGGTGAAAATTCCCCTTACAAAAGGTTATCCTTTATGATCCCGATTCGTGATGAAAACCCTACTCGCACCACGCCTGTCATCACCTATTTATTGATTGCTGTTAATGTGGTGGTGTTCATCTTTCAAACCCTGCTGGGGCAGTATAACGATACCTTTGTTTATCAATTTGCTTTGATTCCCAGCCAGGTCACCCAGAGTTTATCACTGGGAAATATCTCCGATATATTCACCAGCATGTTCATGCACGCAGGTTTGGCCCATATTGGCGGCAACATGCTTTACTTATGGATTTTCGGGGACAACGTTGAGGACCGCCTGGGCAGGGGCCGGTACATTATTTTCTATATCGCTGGCGGTATCATAGCCTCCCTGGCTCACATCATCACCAACCCACTTTCTGAAATTCCCACGGTGGGTGCCAGCGGTGCGATCGCTGCTGTTTTAGGGGCTTACCTGGTCCTCTTTCCCAGGCAGCGGGTGCTGACATTGATTCCACTGGGATTTTTCCTGCGCATGACCATGCTTCCAGCCAGCCTGGTCCTGGGTGTGTGGTTTTTACTGCAGTTTTTCCAGGGAGTGATGACCCTCGGCGGTCCGGATATGGGCGGGGTTGCCTTCTGGGCGCATATTGGCGGCTTTGTTACAGGGGTGCTGCTCGGGCTGCTGCTGAAACAACCCACCTCAAAAAAGGAAGTCTATTACTGGGACTAGTCAGGTCATCTTGTAAAACCTGCTCAGCTGGGTTATAATTTCGCGGCAACGGGATGTGGCGCAGTCCGGCTAGCGCGCGCCGTTCGGGTCGGCGAGGTCGTGGGTTCAAATCCCACCATCCCGACACCAAAAGAACCGCTGATCAGATCAGCGGTTCTTTTTTCTTGCTTTTTTTATTGGATTACATCAACATCTGCCCTTCTTCACCCAGGTTTGACTTTGCGGACAGGGGCTGGTAGGTGGGTTCAGGACGGGCGGA
>CAZUMA010000052.1:0-13660 GCA_964621835.1 uncultured Anaerolineales bacterium
TTCCGATTTGTTAAACGGCTAAAAGAGTGGTCTACTTTTATCTTGCATCCAACCCGTAATTGAAATCGCTATTTACTTAGGCTAAGATCAATTCACAACAAAGCACCCCGCAATTCTAAAACGCCTCAACAAGCATCGTGGATCAAAATCTATGAAAAGCTTCATATCCAAGTCCTTGGTTTATTTAAACAGGAGGCAGGGTTATGAACAAACCACAAGACCGTTTTATAAAACTTGGCCCAACAGATATTCGATATTGGTCAGAGGGTGATCATGGCTTCCCTGTACTTCTAGCTCATGGAATTGGCAGATATATTGAAGATTGGTTGCCGATCTTTTGGCCATTAACTGAAAATCACCAGGTTTACGCCCTGGATCTACCGGGTCATGGCCTTTCAAGCAAAGACAAGAATATCTCCTACCACATTGGTAACCTGGCTGAAGTAGTCAGTGACTTTATGGACACTCTCAATATCGAACGGGCTCATTTATGTGGGCATTCTTTGGGAGGTGCAGTCGTCACATGGTTAACACTTGCGAGTCCTGAAATCGTCGATAAATTGGTGTTGATCAGCAGTGGCGGATATGGAAGGCAGGTGCTGAGCATTTTGCGTTTCGCCAGCTTACCACTTATCGGAGAAATGTTTACGCGTCCCAGCCGCTCCGGCATATCTGATATGGTAGAAATGCTGGTTCATGACCCAGACGTCATGAGCACTGAATTACAAGAATTGGAATACAAAATGGCCTCACAACAAGGTGCCCAACAAGCTTTTCTCAGAACCTTAAGAGCAAATGTCAGCATCTTCGGGCAAAATAAAAAAATAGTCCAGCATATCGTTAATGGGATTCCAGCTGTCGACAAACCTGTCTTAATAATCTGAGGGAAAACGATCAAATAATCCCTCTTACCTGAAATCATTTTCTAATGATTGAATTTAATCCCCGGAGTACCCACCTGTAATGGAAATTCAAGACGAGTCCGATTCTTCAGGAAATGCTGGTTGTCGTGGATGATGAACCAATCCACCTCACTATCCATTGCCTCTGCCAACACACAAGCATCGGGTTCATATGACACAAAGGATCTATTCCATGGATTTATCGTGGCTCACAGATTGGGGCAACACCAAACTGTTACTTTAGTGGCTGATACGATCAAGATAGCAAAAGAAAAGGTCACTGATGGACTGATCCTCCACAGTGACCAAGGACATCAATACACTTCCCACAGGTATTTTGTCCTTACCAATCAGGATGACATTACCCCTTCCATGTCACGTCGTTGAAATTGTTGGGACAATGCCCCCATGGAGAACTTCTTTGGTCATCTCAAAGAGGAAGCTCTGCAACAATTTAAGATTCTTTCATTCAGGAAAACCAAGGAGGTGATCGATCAATACATTCACTTTTACAATTATGAGAGAATCCAATCAAAAACAAGACAGACACCTTATCAAACCAGGTACCTGTCTATCTGATCTCCTCAGGGGCTTTCTCTTTTTTGTCTTGCCGAAAGGGTGCACTTCAGTTTTTCAGCCAGAGGTTTGATTAAGATGGGATTATTGTGATTGGATTAGCTATAGATCTTTTTTTTCGGTTTTTTCTACTTTTCGGACATGTTCAGATACATAACCAGGATCCCCGAGAATAATACCGACAGATTGTCATGGACAATCTGGTTTTATATCTGCTGCCGCTTTCTCTCCAGCACGATGGTCCTTTCCATGATCTCAACCTCCATCATGGACCAGCTCTCGGTGATGATCCCTTCCTGATCAAGCAGTTTATTTTTATGGTTTTTCATCATATTCTCCCGGGAAGCGGCAGACGTCTACCCCTCAGGAGGAAAGCGAGGTTTATCGAGATCATAGACGAGGGGGAAAAACACGGTCGGACGATCCACCCAGACTACAGGCCCTTGAACTCATACAGACATAGGTATGACCTGGAGCTGCGGGCAGTCTATCTGTATTAAAATTCTCTGGATCGAATCGATTTTGGGAACTATAACCAGCTCCACTAAGGTTTTGGTGTCGCCTAGGGCAGCTGGATGGTAATCCTGGTTGGTGTTTTTGTTGGGATGTGGATCACCGGTTTTGGCGTCGCCGTGGGCAGCTGTTGGATCACAGGTTTTGGCGTCGGTGTGGGAGATGACCCCTGGTAGGGATCGAACATCTCGGTCGGTGGCGGGGTGGATCCCGCATAAGGGTCGAACATCTCGGTCTCTTCTACAACACCATAACCAACAACTGTTGGGACAGGGACAGATTCTGCGTAGACCGGCGTCATTTCAACAGCCACTGCCACGTAGGGTGTATCCACCACTGCTATAACAGCGCCTTCCTCTCGTGGTGGAGGAACTACAAACTCTAGCGTTGGAAACTCATTCAAATGAGGAAGAGGAGTCGGCGTGGGCTGAAAAAAATAGCCGGGGTCAAATACCATCAAGGTTGGGTCTGGCCCATCATCTTCATCTCCTGGATCCCCGCTGGGAAATATGATCGATACCGGGTTTTCACCAGTTGGATTGGCAAATTGATCGTCTGGCGGGAGCATATCCTCTCCAGACAACTCGATGATCGTCCCGCAAAACCCGGGTTGAGGCTGAACGGTTTCTCCACCAAAAAAGTGCAGGCAGGTATTATCCATTGAGGCCAGATTCTTCAGAGGGTAATTCGGGCTGTATTGATAGGGAGAGCCTGCTTCTTCCAATGAAACCCGGTCATGATATTCCACCCAGCCTGGATGGTAGATCTCCCCTTCCAACCATGCCCGCCAGATAAAAGTATCTCCCAGTATCGCATCCGACACAGCGACCTGGTATATCGAACTTGAGTCTGGAGAAAGCCTTACATAGGCATGGTTTTGATCTGTTTGATAGACCTGATCAAATCCATTCCATTCTTCATCAAAGGGTTCTGCCAGGCGGGCCCTGTTGCCTCCAACGTCTCGATTTGGATCGATTGAGATCGTGATCATCTGATCATTCCAGATTGTGTCTTCTACAGCCCGGGTTAAGATTAGAAAATCCGGCCGATTGTCCAGATCAGTATCCAATTCCAGAGAGATATAGACCCATTTGCCTGCAGCGGGTTCAACCGCCTGGATTTCAAATACTTTCCAATCCCCGGCAGGGCGGACCCGAGCTTCAGTGATATCCAAATGGGGCTGGTAGATCATTTCATAAGCCGAGAAAGGCCGTTCATATTGATTCACAAACCAGGTATCAGCCCAGACTCCACCGACAATATGCCGGGTTGTCCAGCTGCCATTCTCCCCGTCAGAGCGCTGATCCTCAACGATAACGCTGATATCTCCGGGTTCTTCGAGTTCCCCGGTCTCAACAGTTTCCTCCGCATCCACTTCCGCGGATTGGTCCGGCGCTGCTTGGGCAGTCTGAGCTGCCTCTGCTGTTAAAGTAGCAGCGACACCGGCCGCAATTTCAGAATCGATATCAACCGCAAGATCGCCATTTTTCACACCACACCCGGAAGCTAGAAAAATAGTTAGAACAAATGTGATTATCAGGCCAATTCTTTTATGGCTCATATCGGAATCTCCTTTTCCTGGTTTTCAGCAACTGGCTGGACGCAGCCAGCCTGGATAATCAAAACAGCTAACAGTCCGGCAGCTAGATTATTGATCACTAATTTAGAGAAGGAGCGGGGAGTACCTTTTTTTATCCAAACCTCCTTGAAGGGGGAGGATTAGATTACGATAAGAGGATGCTCTGTCTTTTAATGGGATTCCTCGTCACGTTCATTATACACACAATGTACACACAATTTGTCAAAACAGTCGAAAAGTCGGGCGGGGTATGGCTGAGTTCATCACCGTTGTCGCCTATTTCGATCAACTTTTTGCGCTCAAGCTCACAAATCCGAAATTCTGATACTATTTATCCTACTCAACTTAAAAGGTAAAACTAACTGGAACATGGACTTACGCGTTTTCTCCAGAAAGAGAATGTCCATAGATTTCCTGGTAAGGAGATCTTTCTGAGAGCTTCATCACCACCCTGCTGTCCTGACGATCTTCCCGGCCAGAAAAATGGACTTCAAGCGAAAAGTCTTGATTTACTGCCGGTATTCCTTTACCTTTACCCTGACCATCTCGAACAACAAGAAAGGGTTCTAGGCCAGCATCATCAGCTGTAATATCTTCAATGGACCAGAAGGATTTGAGCAGCAGCTGGCCAACTGCCATGCCATCCTTGGCTTCCTTGTTGTAGTTCCCACTGTTGCCCCATTCTGATAGAAATCGACCGCCTCCTCAGGGGACAATCCCGTGTTGGTAACAAAACAGGAATAAGAATATTCTTCACCATCCAGGAAAGACATTTGCGCTCTGTCCTACTCATCTTTCAACACCCGCGAGACAACAAATCTTCTGGTTTTTTTTCCATGTGTTCAGGGAGGTGACAAGTTCCGTGGTTTCCTGGTCTTCTTCACCCACATCAAATATGAAATTTGGATCGGTGACCTGGGGCAGGATATTTTTTTCCATCCACCTGGAGCTTTTCCGGAGTGCCTGATTCCGAATCAACAAACCCATTGGAACCCCACGGGGAGAAGAACCCTGGAATCTGACGAATAAAAACACCCCCTGCAGCGGCTGCAGGGGGTGAACGCTCTGGGCTGGCAGCCCCTCAGGGCACCGCCTGCCAGGTTAGCATATCGAAGGTCACCCCCTGACCGTTGAAGGATGTCGGCCGGACCCAGCCGTAGTAGGTAGAATTCCCGGAGGAAAACTGGTAGCAGTAGTAGCTTTTTTCGGAGATCGGCCAGATCGGAGACTGGTTGAAAGCCGCGTTCTGACAATCCCCTCGATCCGGCTCGCTGCTCAGCGACCCGGCAAAAGTCAGATCCTGAGGGGTGAGCTGCATCACCTGGAGGCTTTTCTTGGTGACCTCCTCATACAAGAACCCGGAAAAATTCCCGCTGCAGGCAGGATTGCCCGCCCCGGTCAGCACGTTGAAGCACTCCCCCCGGAGCAGGGTGAGCTGATCGGCCTGGGTCAGCACAAACAGCGAAGTATTGGGCGCCGCCTGGGGAGCCTCTGGCGGGAAGGTGAGGTAGTCGAAGGTCACTCCCTGATCATCAAATCGCTCCACCCGGATCCAGCCGTAGGTCGTCGCCGCAACTGGATCCAGCTTGACGCAGAAGTATTCCTCCTCGATCAGGGAATGCGGCAGCGGCGCGTAGGTTTCCCCCCCGCAAGCTGATTGATCCGGCTCATTTTCATGATTGCTCCCAAAGGCTGTGTATCCCTGATTGTAGAATTTCGCGCCTAAAAAGCCGAATTCGTAGCGGATGTCCGCTTTGCTGTCGCTGCAGGGGACCTCTCCACCACCGTTGAGATCAAAGCATTTTCCAGCCAGCAGGGTTTCCCCGGAAGACCCGGATTGCTGGGGGGCCTGGGTGGGCTGTGGGGACGGGTTCGGGACTGGACTGCCGGAGGAAATCGCCTTGACCTGGACCCGCAGCGGGGCATCGGGAGGGGATCCCTGCCCCAGCAGCTTTCCCTGGGGCAGCTTCAGCTTCCAGGCGGACACGTAAGACCCTTCCTGGGCAGGGATCTGCAGGCTGAGTTCAACCTCGGTTGACGCACCAGGTGCGACCGGAACAGATACCGGCACCTCGCTGGAAACGGGCTGCAGATCCCCCCCGGTGTTCACCAGGGTATAGGCTCCTTCCCAGGGGCAGCTGCTGGTGTTTGTCAGCGTCCAGACCACCTGGATGGTTTCTCCCGGCTGGAAAACCTCTCCAGGATTGAGATCACTGGACCCGGTGAAGGTCACTTTGCAGGGCTCCTGACCGCTCTCAGCCGGGGATTCCTCCGACCCGGGCTGCTGCTGTGGGTCCTCCCCTTCAGCTGGAAGTTCAGCAGAGGAGTCCTGTTCCACAACGGAATCCGCGGATGATCCAAGTAGATCGGTGAAGGAGCAGGCTGCCTGAAGGATAAAGATCAGTCCTGCGGCCAGGATCAAAAACAATATATTCTTTCTCATCGGTCACTCCTTTTTTTATACGATAGCAGTGGTTGATCATTGACCTGATCATACAAAACAGGTGTGTGAATCCAAAAAAGAACAGGTAAAAAAGATGTAAAATGCTCGGTTCAGGGTGCTTTTCCTGCAGACTGGATGAAGAAATCCCAGGCCAGATCCACCCCTTCCGCATCCCGGCACACCGGCCCGATCAGCCGCCGGGTGAGAATATTCTCCGGAAGAGGATGGCTGGCAGATGGAATGGCATGTCCCCCACCCTGCAGTTCATAAAAAACTAACTCAGCCCCCTCCAGAGCCGGGGGATAGTCACGCTGGATGATCCTGCAGCCGTCTTCAGGGTCCTGATCCGGAAGCAGCGTCTCCCTCATCTCCTCTGGAGACGCCCGGTTGGCAGTGACCCACCACGCCACGGTGTCTCCTGTGGAACGCAGCAAACCTCGATCGCGAGGGATCTCCCCCCCTGCCCACTGCACCAGCGGATCCTCGGTCCCATTGGCAATCATCAGGGGCGTCGGCTGACCGGGGTTTGGTATTGGCTCTTCAAGCTCGGGGAGATTGGCAATGAACGCAGCCCCGGCTGCAAACCGTTCAGGGATCTCGATCAGCAGCCGGTAGGTCATCATGCCCCCGTTTGAAGCCCCACTCACAAAAATTCGCTCTGGATCGACCGGGTAAGCCTCGAGCACTTCATCCAGCAGGGCTTCCAGAAAGGCCACATCATCCACCTCCGTCTGCCCTTCAGCGGGATCCGGCCGGAGGTCATTCCAGTTCTGGCGGGTTCCCCCTGGGTCCCCGGTTTTTGCGTTGGTCCCATTGGGAACCAACAAGAAGAACTGCTCTTGAGCCGCAAGCGGAACCCAGGCTTTTGACCCCCCGGCATAAGGCCGGAAAACCGACCCCATGCTCCCGGTTCCCCCGTGCAGCAGGAGAACCAGCGGGGCTGGAGCGGATGGCGAGTCCGGCACATACAGCAGGTACTCCCGCCAAAGGCCGTCAACCAGGATCTCACCCCGCTGCCAATGCTCCGGCAGCTCTGATGGTGAAATCGTCTCCCGGGAGAACCGGCAGCTGAGAGCAAGAAGCGGGATGATCAACAAACCAAAGCAGCTTTTTTTCACTCTTCGCATGTTTACGCTTCAATCAAACCCATAAACAGGGAGAGGTCAAAGACGCGTGTTTTTTTCTGCTCAGTAAGAAGGAGAGCTAAACTATTATGGCTCATTCCCGTAGGGTTCGTTCCGGTCAAATCGCGAAAAAATGATGGATTTATCCATCAATCACGGCCATCTCCCGGCCAATTTTCTCAAAAGCGGCCAGGCCCTGGTCCATGTCTTCTTTGCGGTGGGCTGCAGAGATCATCACCCGGATCCTGGCTTCCCCGCGCGGGACCGTGGGGTAGCCAATCGCCATTGCAAAGACCCCCTCAGTAAATAAACGCTTGCTGAACTTCTGGGCCAGGGGCGCTTCTCCCAGCATCACAGGCGTGATCGGGGTCTTGCTTTTCCCGGTGTCAAACCCCAGGGCTTCCATTTCTGATTTGAAATAATCCGCGTTTTCCCAGAGGCGGTCCACCAGCTCCGTGGAGGACTGGAGGATTTTCACCGCCTCAATGCATGCTGCCACAGCAGGCAGTGTCATCGCAGATGAGAATAGGAAAGGCCTTGCCCGCTGGTACAGCCACTCCACCACCAGCGGATCTCCCGCGACCACACCCCCTATCACTCCAAGCGCTTTCGACAGCGTCCCCACTTCCACATCCACTTTACCATGCAGGTTGTAATGGTCTACAATCCCCCGTCCCCCTTCTCCGAGCACCCCCTCTCCATGGGCATCATCGACCATCAGGATGACATCGAACTCTTTACAGACTTCATAGATTTCATCCAGGGGAGCGACATCCCCATCCATGCTGAAGACCCCATCCGTAACCACCAGGGCCCTTTGGTAATCCTCACGATACTCTTCCAGGGCCCTGCCGAGTGCGGCCGGGTCGCAGTGATCATAAGCAAATATTTTGGCGCCTGACAACCGACAGCCGTCAATGATGCTGGCATGATTCAAGCGGTCAGAAAAAATCACATCCTCTTTGCCTACCAAGGCCGGGATGGTACCCAGGTTGGCGTTGAACCCGGACTGGAAGGTAATGGCTTTTTTCACCCTTTTGAAATCCGCCAGGCGTTTCTCCAGCTCCTCATGCAGGTCCAGCGTACCCGCAATGGAGCGCACCGCTCCGGGACCAACGCCGTATTGATCGGCAGCCGCTTTGGCTGCCTCCACCAGGCGGGGATGGTTCGCCAGTCCGAGGTAGTTGTTGGAGCAAAAATTCAGCACCTTTTCCCCATCAACCACCAGCCAGGCCCCCTGGGGAGACTGCAGGGTGCGGATCTGATTGTAAAGGCCGGTGTCCTTCAGCGCCTGAAGCTCAGTTTTTATCCAGTCCAGTTTATCTGCCATCGTCTTTCCTCACGGATAGGTGGATCCTCATTGCAGGGGGGAGTCGCTGTCCACACCCTGGTATTCCGCCGCCAGCTGACCCTTTTTCTGATGGGTGAGCTGCTTGATTTCCACCTCCCGGCGCATGGCCGCGGACCGATCTGGAAAGGTTTCCAGGTAGACCAGTTCTACCGGCCTGCGCCAGCGGGTATACAGGGCACCTCTGCCAGCATTATGCTCCTCCACCCTGCGCTCGGGATCGGTGGTCCAACCAGTATAGTACGTCCCATCCCCACATTCAACAATATAACAATAGCACAAATCGCTTTCCTCAGCCATTATCAATTCGCTTTCTTTCCCTCTTTTTCTCCTGATCTGAAGCCGAGCAGGTTCTTGAGCATACTTTCTTTCGAAATTGATGGGGCCGGGTGGTCCGTCCAGAGGTTTACCTCCCGCTCCTGCAACCAGCGCTCCCGGGCCTGCTGTAAATCGGCAAAGTCCTCGGCAAGGCTTTCTTCCCGGGATTGTTCTGCCTGGTCCCTGATCCGGATCAGCTCAGCAATCAGCTCGTTAATCAAGCGGGTGGTGTTTTCCTGGTTGTGGACCAGCGCGGAAGCCAGCGCAGCAGGAAGCTGCTCATTCAGCACCGGGGAGGTGACCTGGGTATAGGCCTTTCCGGTCAGCTTCCTGGCATCAGACCATCCCGAGACCTCCTGGGTGATCCTCAAAAGCGATGCTGCCATAACCTGAGGAAGGAGATGGGTTCTGCTCATCAAGCCGTCAACCTCCACAGCATCCGCGAAAATCGGCTCAGCACCCACCAGCCCAATCAGCTGGGTTGCCGCTTCCACAGCCTCAGAGGATGAATTTGACCCCAGTGTTACCGCCATCTGGCAGCCCGAAAACAGGTCTGCCCTGGCCCCCTGGATGCCGCAGACACTCTCCTGCAGGTAAGCCGCCTGCAAGGTGGGAGTCAACCCTACGTAGAAATTCCCCTCGGGGAGGATTTCTTCCATCCAGCGGATCACTGGCTGCTTTAGAGGTGAGGTATCGATCACCAAACCACCCCGGGGGACTTCACCAGCGATCTCCTGCAGGGTTGGATGGATTTCATGAAATGGCAGGGCCAGGATCACCAGGTCTGCCCTGCGGACTGTTTTTTTCAGGCTTTTCGGGATCACATCCACTGCCCCCAGCTGCTTGGCTTCCCTGGCAGTCGTTCTGGAAGAGTCATACCCGACTCTGGTAATCTTATTTTTAAATGTTTCCAGCGCCAAACCAAAAGAGGCGCCAATCTGACCCAATCCAAGGATGGAAATTTGATAGTTCATATTCCTGTTCCTGCCTAGTTGCGGTTATCTGCGTGCTGGAGCTGGCGGAGCAGCCCCACGGCATCTAGGGATGGCGGATCTTGTGGGGTTGAGGTTTCGTGGTTTTTAATTAACCAAACCGTCAGTGGGCTGCAGCCAGCCTCCCTGGCCATATCCGCTCCCCAGACAGCATGCTGACGGGCAGCTACCAGAAATCGCCTCCACCCCGAGGAATCTCCATCTCCCCATGATTCTACACGCCTCGGCGCTGCAGCTTTGAGCAGGACGAAAAAAACCCGCTCCCAACGGCGCAAAGGAAACCGCTGTTTCCCAACATCATGAAGCAATCCGGCAACAAGCAAATCCCGGTTGTCTCCCTCTTTTTTGCGCAATGCATCAAACACACGGATGCTGTGATTCTGGTCCACACCGCTCATCCCCCGAAAAAGGAGCTCTTGGTCCTGGGATAAATAGGCTGCAGTTTTTTGATAGTCCGAGGGGGTTGGGGCGCGCTTGAGGGTTTGAAGGAACTGCCACACCCGGTATTGAAACTGGGTTCTCATTGTCCATCCCAAATTGATAGCTGTGCCTGGATCATGGCTCTGATGATATCAAAATCCTGGATTTGTATTCACACGGCACGGTGATTTTTTTTATTCCTGGCAATCTGAAACAGACATCTTTAGGGCGATATGCTCTGCTGCAGAATTATACCATCCGGGGGTAGGAGGATCTTTCATTCCATTTAGGATTGCTGATCCTGCCCTCCACCTGGTGATATAATGCCAGCATGCTGCCTGATCTAAAATTAGAGGATATTTTAGAGCTGAAAAAGGACCATCCTTGCGGAGAAAACCGCTGGCAGGTCCTCCGTCTGGGTGCAGATATCAAGATCAAATGCCTTGGCTGCGGCAGACAGGTAATGCTTACCCGCAGGGAATTGGCGAAAAGGGTCAAGCGAAATTTGTCCCAATCCGAGGGACAGGATTGATGAGCACGCTCTACCTGGCTGCCACTCCGATTGGAAATCTGGAGGACGTGACCTATCGGGTTGTGCGCGTCTTGGGCTCTGTTCCTCTGATCGCCGCGGAGGATACCCGAACAACCAAAGTGCTTTTAAACCACTATCAGATAGCAACTCCCCTGGCCCCCTACCATGACCACAATAAGGAACGGCAAACAGCCCTGCTCCTGGAACACCTGGCTGAAAGGGATCTTGCCCTGGTCACAGATGCGGGCACCCCGGCCATCAATGACCCCGGGTACACGCTGATTAACGCGGCCATTGACGCCGGACACCTCATCGTCCCTTTGCCTGGACCCAGCGCACCGATCACCGCGCTGTCCGCCTCCGGCCTGCCGTCTGATTCATTCCTGTATCTGGGCTATTTTCCCCGGAAAAGCAAACAGCGGAAAGACTTGTTTAAAACCTACCGCACTTTTCCCCACACAATCATCGGCCTGGAAACGCCTCACCGGCTCCTGCAGAGCCTGGAGGACCTCCAGGCGGTCCTTGGAGACAGGCAGATCGCTGTCGCACGGGAGCTGACCAAGGTCCATGAGGAAATATTCCGGGGACGGATCTCGGAAGCCAGGAAACATTTTCAAACCGGCAGGGTCCGGGGTGAAATCACCCTGGTGGTACAGGGAGCAAATAGGGCGGAGCGGAAATGGACCCGGGAGCAGCTGCTTGCTGCCCTACAGGAATCCGCAGAAAATCCAGACCTGCCCCCTCCCCAGCAGGCAAAAAAACTGGCGGCAATTTCAGGCTGGTCCCGCCGGGAAATCTACAAGCTGCTCCAGGATTAATTGAGAAGGCCAACCATGACCTCAACAAACCGCAGGAGAAGAGTCCATGAATCTGGATGACGAGAAAAAATTTGCCCGGCTTGATCAGCAGGACATGCTGGGACATATCCTTGCCTTACCCGATCAGCTGCAGAAAGCTTGGAAGCTCGGTCAACAGCTCCCACTGCAGGAGCCCGGTGAGGTGAAGCAGGTGCTTGCAGCCGGGATGGGGGGATCGGCGATCGGGGCTGCCTTGCTGGCAGCCTACAGCGCCCCGAGCTGCAAAGTCCCCATCACCATTCTCCGGGATTATCAGCTGCCCGCCTGGGCCCAGGGACCGGATACCCTGATCATCGCCTCCTCCCACTCGGGCAACACCGAGGAAACCTTAACGGTCGCTCAGAGTGCCGTGGATCGGGGCTGCCAGGTTTTAGCCATCACGACTGGCGGGAAATTAGCGGATCTCTCCCGGGAGCAGGGGGCAGACCTGTGGACCTTCCCCCATTCAGGACAGCCCCGCGCCGCGATTGGATATTCCTTTGGCCTGCTGCTGGCAGCCCTTTTCCGAGCCAACCTTATTCCAGATCCTGGTGCAGAGATCACCGACGCTGTTCGGGCCATGCGCCAGCAGCAGCACAACCTGGCCCCGGAGGTCCCCACAGTAAAGAACCCGGCGAAACGGGCAGCGGGGCAGCTGGTGGGGCGGTGGGTCTGTGTCCTTGGGGCTGATTTCCTGGCCCCGGTAGCCCGGCGGTGGAAATGCCAGATTAACGAGCTTGCCAAGACCTGGGCGCAGTTTGGAGCCATCCCGGAAGCAAATCACAACACCCTGGCTGGTGTCAACAACCCGGAAAAAGAACTGCTCAAAGCCATGGCCCTGTTCCTGCAAGCCGGGCACAACCACCCCCGCAACCAGCGGAGAATTGACCTCACCAGAAAGAATTTTATGCTCGAAGGGTTAGCCACGGATCTGGTCTCCGCAGAAGGGGATTCCCGGTTGGCCCAGATATGGACCCTGATCCATTTCGGGGATTTTATGGCCTACTACCTGGCTATGCTATATGATCAGGACCCCACGCCAGTGGCGGCCATCGAAAACCTCAAGCGGGAGTTATAAGCCGCAGGATGAGAAAGAAATTCACCATCGGGGCGCTCACCAGCTTGATGCTGCTCCTGATCCTCCTTCCCCCAGGAAGGACCCGGGCCCAGGGAGACCCTGCCGCGGTGGTCATTCAAACGATCAATCAGCTGCGCGCGGAACGCGGCCTGGCAGCGCTTGAACCCCACTCGGCCCTGATGACCATTGCCCAGCAGCACAGCAGCTACCAGGCCTCCATCGGAACCTGGACTCACCAGGGGCCGGATGGCTCCCGGCCAAAAGACCGCGCAGAAGCTGCTGGGTTCGGCAACGGAGCAGCGATCTACATCTCAGAAAACGTCGCTTACGGGCTGAACAAGTCCATCATGGAAACCATCAATGGGCCCTGGAATGACCCCCTGCACCACCACACAATGTACAATCCCAGCGCCCGCTTTATCGGCGCCGGGGTTGCCTATCAGGGCAACTATGTCTATTACACGGTGGATACGGGATATTGGGCAGGGGACCCGGCGCCCCCCGGGGAAAGCCAGGCAATTGCGTCCAGCGTCACCCCTTTTGCGACCGGTGAACCCACCCCGGTCCCCGTTATCAAAGCGACCCCGTACTCGGATGGATCGATCTTTCATATCATTCAACCAGGGCAGACTCTGTGGACGATCGCAGCGGTGTATGAAATCACCCTGGAGAAATTGCTGGAGATCAATCAGCTTCCTGCGGATCCAATTCTCCTTCCCGGGGATGAAATCCTCATCCAGCCATCCTACACCCCAACCGCAACCCCGATTGGCAAGCCCAGCCCGACCATCATCCCCCGTTATACCCACACCCCGTCACCGGTCGGCCAGGAAGCGGGAGGCATCGCAGTCACCCTGATACCCCCCACAGAACCGACAGGCAACCTCCCAGTGACCCCAAGCTTCCAATCCACCAGCAAGCAGCCCGTGGTGATCATCATGGCAGTGCTGATCGCTGGAGGAACGATCCTGCTGATTCTGATCCTCAGCGTACAGAAAG
>CAZUMA010000053.1:0-13146 GCA_964621835.1 uncultured Anaerolineales bacterium
TTCCTTGATAATCTTGGATCCAAGTCTGAGGCAGTTTTGCGCGCTCCTCAGCGTAAATATGTGCGTGAATATGCACAGTATCCTAATTCTTGTGTTTGTTGATATTCCTGCCGGTGATTTGGAGTTTTCCCGTTTTGGTGGACACATTAGGGCTTGTGTTGACGGGTGGCTTCGCTTTGTGCCTCTTCGGAACCGCGGCTAAATTATATAACCAACAATGGAATCCTATCACCGAAACTATTCCATACCACACGTAATATCCAATTGGAATTTAAGTTCTATTTGTCCTGAAAAAATTTCTGGTCCAGTTTATTGGTGATTAGTCAGATGGTTTTGATTCCCTCAAGTTGGGTAAGGAATAACAATATTTTAACTGCTGGGGATCAACGAGTGCTGTCCTGTCAGTCCTGACTGGATTTATGGATTTTTATTTCCAGTGTGTAGGCAGCTGAAACCCCGGTGACTGAGTAAACATCCAGGTAGTAGTCCTGGGTCACGGGGACCTCCAGGTCAATGCTTGAGGATTTGACCACGTGTCGGAGGTAGGGCTGTCCATCCTCCCCGCCAATCAACGCCAGGGTGAGATCCTCCTCGGCCTCGGTTTCCAGCTCGACATCCAGGACCTGTCCCTCTTCCGCGAAAATCTGGTAGCGGACCCTGGTAAACGCGTTAGGATGGTACTGCTGAAGAACATCCACGTATCCATTTATCTCCCGGAGATCTTCCCCGGCAGCAATGGACAGAACGGCTGGAATTTCGAAGGTCAGGAAATAGGTTGTATCTGTTTGGCTGGCATAGACGGTAACCAGGTAGGGCTGCGATTCGGGGAGCAGAATCGCTGCAGAAGTTTTTTCATCGGAGAGCGGCAGCAGGGTCTCCTCAGTATCCAGCCCGTAGACACCCAGGTAAACATCCAAATTATCTGAAGAAACACCAACAATCAGCGTCTGGCCTGCAGCAGCCTGAACGGTGTAGTGATGCTTTTCCCCAGCGCTGATCTGCCGCTGGCGGTAGTCAATCGTCCCCCCATCCCGGAAACGCACGGCAGTCGTGTCATCCGGAAGGGAAAGGTCTTCGGGGGTAGGAGTTGAGGAAGGATTTTGGGTGGCAGAGGGCATCACGATCGAGGTAGGCTGGAGGAGGGTTACTGTGGGAGCGGATGCAGTTTCGCTTTCCCGGATTCCCGCCTCTGCGGTCAGGGAGGCAAAGACGCCCAGGTTTTCCTCTGCAGCGGGAGATTGGGTGCTTTCGATTTCAGGGCTGCTTGCAGGCAGGTTGCATCCAGCTGCCAGGAGGGAAAGGAGCATAACAACCACAGCCGCCGCAGGATTAATCCTGCTATGAATTAGAAGATTTTTGTTGTTTTTTTGTTGGTTCATCGAGACAAGCTCCTGATTGCTGGATGGAAGAGGGGGTGTAGCTTGCTTAATCCCGCAGGACAGCATTTGAAAGCAGTCCAAAAGCTAACCCGGAAGCGGTGAGACTCAGTCCCGCCCCAATCCAATCATAATTGAATAGAGAGAGGAAGGCAAAGATGATGCCCAGGACTCCAACGGTAATGCAGCCGATTAAGGCTGCCCCAACAATGGATTCAATTTGGTTGTTTTTTTCTATCACCGATTCAACTCCTCATCTCCATTTCCTTTACGGGAACTTCTCCCTCTCATTCCGGGTCTCTTGAATAAACTGTACTGCTGACGAAGGTCGCTACGGTATAACCGTCCTGGTAGATAGCGATTCCATAGAGTTCTCCAGTGATGTTTGCAGGGACCTGCCAGACGATTTCGACCCCATCAGCGGGATTGTTATCCATCCCCAGATTGAGAGAGGCATCATAATCCGGAGATTTCAGGAAAAAATGATACTGCCGGGCACCCGCGGGAAAATCCTCCCAGACCAGGGTAACTTGCTCCCCTGTTCTGAGGATGAAATTCCCGGCATCCGCGAAAATGTACGGGGAGAAAGAGATCAATCCTTCTTCTGCTGTCGCAGTAATGGACAGGAGATCTCCTATTTCTAATGGTTGGGTTGCCGCCTGTTCAAACAGGGTTAAGGTAGGGGTCCCCGCCAGGTGGGCTGTAGGCGTCTGGGTGACATCAGGGGTGGCTGATGCTGTGGGGAGCGTGATCTCTGCGCCGGTCGGGGATTCCTCCACTGGCACCATCTGAGCGTTTCCCTGCTTTTCCAGAGGGACAAATGCCAGCAGCAGCCCTACAGCGGTCAGGATCAGAATGACCCCTCCTCCCAGCAGCATCCACAAGCAGGAAGGAACCCCGGATGTTTGTCCGGAGTTGTTGTGGCACGGTGATGTTTTTTCATAATTTTTCTTGTTCATAGGAATTTTTTACACGGACTTGATATGAATAGAATTGTTTTTGAGCTCCATCCCAAACTAGAGCTCATACCCTTCATTACAGCCGGGTGAAATTCCTTTGAATATAGATCGTCCGTGAGTGCTCATCCTCTCATCCCGGCAGTCTCTCTTATAGGCTAATCACCCTCTGTCACGGGAATATGTGGAAGCTGTTACGGCTGCCAAAAAAAATGTTATCAATTGGTAACATGGATGCTTCCCGGGGAAACGATTCTTTAACAAATTCCACCTATTCATTATAGTTTATTTCGTCTCTGAAGCCCTGTTCCAGGGTTTGTTCCTTTGGTTTCGAAAAGGCTCAAGAATCTGGGTAGTTTTTCCCACAATACGATTTGCAGGGTGAAAAGAGACAAACCAGAGTTGGATATCAGCTAAATCTGAAGAGTTTTAGATGATTTCTTGATCAGAGGAAATGGTAGGTTGGGAAAGGGGCGCTCAGGTTGCCCGAGCTCCAGGGAAGGTGGTTCTTCAACCCGTGGATATCTCAGGATTGTTACAGACAGGTAACACGCTGTTAGGTAACTGTAACAGGAGTTGGATAGGACGGTAACATCGGCAGATTATGATAGCCCCAGGATTTATTGACATTCGATCAAGCTCAAGACCCATGACTTGGTTTGTGTAAGGGTCAATTTGGTGAGGAGCAAGCAATCTGGAAACGCTCTTAGGAAAAAGACCGATGATTTATTCCGGGAACTTTTTGGCAATCCTGCCCGTCAATAATGTGGTAGGACAGATGAAAAGGAAAAAAGGGTTGATACCCACAAAATTTTTCCTGGAAAGAAGCCTGCCTCGTTATTGAATGGCAGGATCTCCGGCAGGATGGGTGGATTTGTCAGGATTTTTGAAAAACCGGTGGAACCCGGAGACCATCGAGTAATGGAAAGGGATGAGAAAAAAATGAATACAGTTGTAAGCTCAGCAGTCAAGGGGGGGATGATTGGTTTATTGCTGGTGACGGTCCTAATGGGGGGAGGGTATCTCTATCTGACCTGGAATGCTCCCCTTGGGCCCACCCTGGAGCCACAAAACCAGAATGAGAACTCCCAGCAGGCACCTCCAGAAATCCCAACCCAGGAGATGACCGAGCAGGGGACGCTGGATCCACCCAATCCCACACCAGGTGTGACACCAACCCCAACCATCCAGCCGGTTTGTGGAGGGCCGCCCTCAATGACGATTTTACTTTCAGGGGTGGCTTCTGAAGGGTATCTTTATGGACTGGCGGATGCCATCCGTGTGGTCCGGTTGGATTTTCAGACGAAGACGATTTCTGTCCTCACCTTTCCGCGGGACATGTGGGTCGATATTCCTGGTATCGCTGATCACGGTGTAACGCAGGGAAAATTGAATCAAGCCTATTTCTATGGAACGGAGGGGATGGGCTATTTTGATGGTTCCGGGTACGGGTCAGGGTTGCTGGCAAAGACGCTGCAGGACAACTTCGGGATGCAAATTGACCATTTCCTGGCCGTCAATCTCTTTGCCTTTCGCAACATCGTTAATACTATGGGGGGAATTGATGTTTATTTTGCAGAACCTGTTTACATCAAAAAATTTGAGCAGCCGAAACTCTATCTTGAGGCAGGGCAGCACCATCTTAATGGTAAGCAAGCGGAAAATGTGGTCCGAACCCGGATCACGATTGGGGATTTTGGCCGCATCCGGAATCAAACGGTTGTAATAAAGGCGGTGGCAGCTAAGCTGATCAGTCCGGGAGGGATCCAGACGATCCCCTCCATCGTACAGCAGGTAAAATCCAGCGTCCTGACCGATTTGAGCCCAGCTGAAATCAGCCAGATGGTCTGCCTGGCTGAAAAAATTGATCCCCGGGAGGATATTCTTTTTTATGAAATCCCAGCAGAGTCACTCCGGGAAGATCGTGTCTATGATTCCTTTCTGGGCTATCGGCCGTATGTACTTCTTTATGAAGAGCAGGAGATCCGCCAGATGGTCACCAGCTTTCTCCAGGGTGAGGGCTTCTAGTGGAAAGGGGATCGTGGCATCAATCCCCACTGCTTTTTTCTGGAGCAGATCACCGAAAGGATCCGTTGGCCAGTCGAGCTGCCGGTTTCCTGTATCGAGTGCGCAATTTTTGACAGATTGTTGGTATGGTTTCGTATAATTTATGAGACGGGGATCAGTTATTGTGAACAATATCTTGGTCTCCCAGGATTGATTTTGGAATTTCAAAATGAAATTTTCTTTGATAAGGAAGGAAAAAATGAAAACGATCGGTCTCCATGGAATTCTACGTAAGATCGCGATCTTTGCTGTGTTAATGCTTTTGGTGAGTGGACTTGCCTGCAGGTACACAGTTAGACCGGAAGAAACCTTAGTGGAAACCCCTGAAGATCTGCTTTCTACAGAGGTGATCGTAACAGAACCAACGGAACTTTCGCCAACCGCTGCTTCCAGGGAGGAGACCGGGAATTCGGTCCCGGAAGATCCAGCGGACAGTCCCGGGGGAGAAGAGTACTGGGATGTCATTGAGGATACCCACCATCAGGTCCGGTTTGCGGTGCCCTGTTTCTGGGAGGTCGGTTTTATTGATCCACCGCCCCCCACGGATGCCTACGCGTATCATCTCCGGAACTACACGGAGGAATTTTCGATGTCCTTTGGAAAGAATACTGATGCAGTCTGGGAGAGTGGGGGTATCAAGATTGACATGAACTTTCTGTCAGGGGCTGACTGGAACCTTGCTGACGACGCCTCACCGGAAGATTTGTTAGCGGTTCTTTTTCATGAGGGGTCAGGCAGCAAACTGCTGGCTGTTGAAGAAGTGGTGATTAACAATCAGGAAGGACGGTTGGTGACCATCGAAAGCAGCTTTGACGGGGAGCATCAGTATGTTTTGTTTAAGGCCCAGGGATCGCTTTTTCTAATTTTCGCTCCAATTAACGACACGCTGGAGCATCCTGATGTCCAGGCCATTTTGAACTCTTTGGCTCTCACGCCGGATGTTGAGGTGGCCGTACCAACGATTGTTCCGGCTGCTTCCCCTGACAGCCGAATAACGGACTGTCTGACAAGGCAATGACCACTCAGGTAAATAAAATAGGGTCCAGAATGGATTGCGGCTCACCCTGGATGGGTTGAAATTTCTTCTGATGAATGTTTGATCATCATACTCAAGTAACGAGGAGGAAAGATGAGGAAACAAAATGGTTGGACCAAGGCAAAAATTGGCGGTTTGCTGATTCTTTTATTGATCGGATGGTCAGCTGCAGCTGCGGGCTGTCTTGGTGTTGACGCTCCCCGACCAACCCCAACCTCATCAACCATCTCAGAGGGGCCCCTCGATAAAGGATCTCTGGTGGCTTCCCTTTCAGCTCCCGATCAGGTGAAGCAGTGTGATCTGCTCCAGGTTAAATTCACGATCACCAACCAGGGAGACGCCCCGATGTACCTGTTGACGTGGTACACACCCTTCGAAGGGATTCTGGGGGACATCTTCAAGATAACCCACCAGGAGCAGGAATTAGCGTACCTGGGCCCCCTGGTCATGCGGGCAGAACCCCTACCAGAGCAGTACCTCCGGTTGGATCCCGGACAGTCTCAAACAGCGGTTGTGGATCTTGCCGGGGTGTATGACCTCAGCGTTCCGGGGGAGTATCAGATTGCTTTTCGGTCACCAAGGATCTCTCATGTTGCCCAGCGTGAAGCTGACCTGGCGACCAGTTTAGACGAGCTCGGACCGATCAAGATCGAATCTGCTCCGGTGAATGTCACTGTTCTCCCTTCCGGGGAGGAAGACCTGAACTGTCAGTCGGGAGAGGTTTCAACCTTCCATCCTACAAAATCCGCACCTTTCATCACCCTGACAGGAGTCGTCCTGGACGTATCCCCAAGTGTTAGGGTAATTTGGCTGGAAGAGGAGGTGGATGGGTTCAGCGAGATTGCGCTGACTGAGGAGGTGCTCCTGGTAGATCAAGAGGGTGCCCAAATCAAGATGAATGAGATCCAGCAAGGGATGACACTCCAGGCCGCGGGTATTCCCGGAGAGGAAGGGGCGCTGCTTGCTGAGGAAGTAATTATTGACAGATGATGGATGGATCCCATCCGAAATTATCAGCTCTCCTGTCTGTTGAGAGTGGAGAAAAAATGAGGGAAGGCAGGTGGAGTATCTTTTGTTGGAAGGTCCGATCTCTGGTGCGGCTGTGGAATTGATACCGATAGGAGGGATTGGCTTTCAGCAGCAATCGCCCCATGAAGCAGCCATGTTCAAATGGCAGAGGAAAAGAGAATGGTCAGGGTGACAATGAAGAAGGAATTTGGATTGCTGGGGATGATCGTCCTTATCCTGATCCCAGGCTGCTTCCTCAACCGCCCCCTCACGATTGACCCGGGTGAATACATGCTCAGCAAAAATTCAGCTGGGGATGAGGGGTTTAATGGACCTGCCATCAAGATGCTTCAGGTAAACAGCCAGAAGAGCGCGCTGACAGTTTTTTTCAGGAATGGTGATTATCTGCCCATACCCTATTCCATCCGACCATTGAGAGGATGGCCAACAGGGTGTCCGGGGAATCTTTATTCACAGAAAATGGAGGTCATTGATTTGGAGCTGGACGAAAGTGCAGCGGCAGTCCTTGGGATGGATACGCCCATCCTGGTCCGGAATTGCCCCGCAGATCCTTACGAACTGGTATTACGTGAGGATGGGGAGATTGGAGGACCATCCACAGCCTGTCCTTATCCAGCCTCGTGCCTGTTTTTCAAACCGAAGAGTAAATAAAAGTTCCTGAATAAGATCAAAAGATTGGCTGTGCGGGGATGGGAATGGATCAGGGTGGCAATAGGTTCAAAAGATGGTTTTTCAGCATGAGTGGGTTGGGAATCCCGGTGCGGGGGTTTCCCAGCGAGAGGGTCAGCGTTTGGGCGATTCGCCGCGCTTGTTTTTTGTTTTCTAAAAACTTTTGTTCAGACTATAATTAACATCAGATCAGGGATATTGTATGGAGAACCAGCCAAAAATTATTCTCGCCGATGATGAAAAAGTGATCACAGACCGTCTGCAGCCCTACCTCTCAAGGGCGGGGTATGAGGTGATTGTAGCGGCAACCGGTCTGGAAGCATTATCGCTTGCTGAAGAAGTTGTCCCTGATCTGATTATCCTGGATGTTTTGATGCCGGAGATGGATGGTCGGGAAGTGCTGCGGCGGCTGCGGACAGAGGAAAACTGGACGCCAGTGATCATGCTCACCCAGGTTGGAGAGTCCTCTGAGCGGGCGATGGCACTGCTTGAAGGGGCTGATGACTATATCAATAAACCTTTTGATCCGAATGAATTAGCTGCCAGGGTGAAGGCGGTCTTGAGGCGGGCGAGCCCAGGCCAGCCGCCGCTGACCGTAGCCGAACGGCTGCGCTCTGGAAGCCTGGTGGTGGATCGTGTCCGGCTGAGAGCCTATCTTGATGGAAAGGAACTTGATCTGCAGCCCAAAGCCATCCGCCTTTTGTGCTATTTGATCACTCATCCTGAGGAACTGCTGACCCGGGAAAGGCTTCTGGATGCTGTGTGGGGGTGGGATTATCCGATTGGAACGCGAACCGTGGACACAAGGATCGCGGAACTCAGAAAAGCGCTCGGGGATGACCCGCAGAATCCAATCTACATTGAAACCATCCCCGGACAGGGATATCGCTTTGTTGCCCAGGTGGAAAAGACGGTATGAAGCGGAGATTATTATGGGTCGGTGGGGGATCGCTGGGTACCGGTTTGATCCTCTTTGGGGTTGTTTATAGCCTCTCTGAACTGGATCTTCTAACAAACCCGGTCATTTACCTGCGGGGACGCCTGTCAGCGATCCTATTGTGGGGTGGGTTCGGACTGCTGGGATTATTCTTCTTTCATTTTGTCATGATTACCCGAAGAAATCGAGAAAGTGCTGCGCAGTGGCAAAGCCTGAAAGAAAACCAACAAATTGAACGCCGTCGATTCCTGCAGCGATTGGACCATGAATTGAAAAACCCCTTAACAGCCATTCAGGCCGGTATCACCAACATCTGTTCAGAACCGTTAGGTGATTATGTATCCAGGGAAGCTGAAGCGGTTCAGTCCCAGGTGATGCGGATCGGTCAGCTGGTGGCAGATCTCCGCAAAATTGCTTCCCTGGAGGAGATGACCCTGGATATGACCGGGGTGAATGTCGTGGAACTGCTGGAAGAAGTTGTTGATGTTATAAAAAATAGAAATAATTTAGAAGGCCGGAAGCTGCTGCTGATCACGCCCAATGCCCCCTGGCCGATTCCAGAGATTAAAGGTGATCCCGATTTACTGCTGCTGGCGGTGCATAATTTAATTGAAAACGCCCTGAAATTCACTGACCCGGGGGATACGGTCGAGGTCAGAGCTCACGAAGAGGGACAGGCTGTCGCGATCGAGATCGCAGATACGGGGACTGGAATCCCGATTGGGGAGCAGGACCGGGTTTGGGAAGAGCTCTACCGCGGGAAAAAGTCTCATGGTGTCCCGGGATCCGGCCTGGGGCTTCCGCTGGTGAAAGCGATTGTTGAAAAACACAGCGGAGAAGTTTCCCTGCGCAGCAAACCAGACCAGGGGAGTGTTTTCAGTATTCACCTGCCGATCTCCTGAGGGGGCAAGAGATTTTTGTCGGGAACAAATCAGAGAGGGGAATAAGTAATAGATTTGATTACGCCAGCCTGATTGGGTTCAGTTTTCTTTTCAGTGTTACCCGCTGGTAACAGGATGCTTGAAAACAGTAACAGGAGCTGGATACCAGGGTAACAGGATCTGGGTAGGATAGAGGCAAGAGTATCCACCTGTGATTCAATCTGATAAGGAGTACGACATGCATTCAAACCAATCCCGAAGAACTGCGGCTGTTTTTTTCCTGTTGTTCATCCTGCTGGCTTTTGCTCTTTCCAGTTGTATGAGCATGAGTGCAGAGGCTGGATCAGCACAAATGAACCCCGAGGAAAGATCTGATTTGGAAGAGAATCAAACCACTGGGGAGGTTGTTGATTCATTAAAGTTGGAAGTGGGCGTAGAACCCACCCCAATACCCACACGCCAGGTGTATACCAATCAGGAGTTTGGGTATCAATTCGACTATCCTGAAACCTGGAGAGTTTCAGAGATCGATCAGGGCGTCGAAGTCCTCAAAGACAGCGTCAGGCTCACAATCCAGGCCTGGTGGTCCAATGATCTAAACCCCCCTGTTCGCTGGTATGGAATGCCAGCCGGGGATCTTTTATACAGGGATAAACAAACCTTCCTGGGTGAAATCATCCCGGTTTATTATTTGGTCTATGAAGGAACAACCAAGCAGGTGCTCTATAACGAGGGGGAGGCAATCACCTCAGGAGATCTCCAGATTTTGATCTATCTAGACAGTCTGGAGGTAGATTATGAAAGTGTTGATATCCCCATTGAGGTGACTGATGAGGCCAAATCCATTCTAGAGTCTTTCCAGAGAACGGGCAGCACGACACCGTCCCAGGTTCAGAATGAGGGAATGTGCGCGCTGGACAACGGAGATCCTCCATCAGATTGGACGAAATATCAAAACCAGGATTACGGTTTCTACCTTCACCATCCCCAGGATGTTGAGGTGGTGGAAGGGGACCATGTCCTTGAACTCATCCAGGGAGATTTGACTTTGCGGATTGAATACCGCCGGTTAGAGGAAGCCTACCCGCTCCCGGGAATCATTCCCGAGGGTGAGGTTGAGTTGAGCCGATTTGTCCAATATTTCAATGAGGAAAATCCCAACCCGATCGTTGTGGAGCGTTCCGAAGGTCGGATTACACGGGTAAGTGTAGGGAATGTGATCACTCAGACAACCCCTGTCCAATTCCTGGTCTCTGTAACCAACCAGGCAGGAAATGAGGTCGATCTAGAGCAGGCCAACCGTTTGTTGGAAATCGTGGAAACCCTCTGCCTGAATTTCTAAATTGCTGATTATCTCTACTGTAGATCCCTGAAAGGACCCGGTTGTTGAGAAGCCGCGTCCTTTCACCTTTTCAGGTTGATATTCGTGTCTGGTCAGGTATGACTGGCTTGAAGCATGAAAAAAAGGCCTTTTCTTTATTGAGGCACTTTTATGATTTGGATGGAGCTACCTGGAAGAGTTTGGAATATCCACGATCTTTTTCAGGGTGCTGTGGATATTAATAGTAGAGGGTCCTCTGAAAAGTCGTGTAGGAAGGGATGGTATATGAATGAAAAAGAAGCGGTGAGGTCTTTGAAGCAGGGGGATCTGAATGGTCTGGAGGCGTTGGTTAAGTCACACCAGGTTAAAGCGGTTCGAGCGGCTTTTTTGATTGTGAACGACCGCGCATTGGCGGAGGAGGTTGTCCAAAAAGCTTTTATCAAGTCTGCTCGACGGATCGACCAATTTGATGAACGCTATCCTTTTGGTCCCTGGTTTTACCGGATTGTTGTTAATGATGCGTTGAAAGTTGTCCGCAGGCAGAAGCGGTTTGTCTCCCTGGACAGGCAACTGGAGGATCAGACAGCACAGCTGGCGGAATGGCTGATGGATCCGAAACCGGGGCCGGAAAAAATCCTCGAAATTCAGGAACAGCGTCAGGATATTGTCCAGGCGATCCATAGTTTACCGCCAGATCGGCGCGCAGCTGTGGTGATGTTTTACTATCTGGAGATGAGCATGAAAGAGATGTCCAGGAAAGTTAACCGGCCGCTCAGCACGATCAAATGGTGGCTCCGGGACGCCCGGAAAAGGCTGCGCATCCTGCTTCAAGAATCAGTTATTGGGTAGGAGGTATACAATGAATGGCAAAGATATCAAGCATTGGTTGGATCAGGAATTAGATGATCGCGTTCCTGCCTCTGAAGTGCAGATGTGGGCTGCTGTCAGGGAAGTTGTGGAAGATGAATTTCATAAGAACCAACAAAGTAAAACCGTAAATTTTATTTTTCGGCGACGATGGGTTCAGTTGGCTTTTGCTGTTGTTATTGCCGTTGTTGTCCTGGCTGGAAGCTTCCTGACACCGCTTGGAAGAGCATTTGCCCAGCGTGTCGTTCATTTTTTCACTCCAGCTGAAAGCAGTGTTTTTCCACTTGATCCTTCTCAAGTACCGGCGGAGAATCTGGAATTGGCTCCAGTGAGTGAGGCGCCAACACCGCTGATCCGGCTCGAGGAGGCGGAGTCCCTGGCTGGATTTGATGCTCTCGAGCTCCCCGAGATTCCCGAAGGATTTGAGTATCAGGGTGTGCGGATGAATGAAGAGACGATCATCCTTGAGTACCAGGTGGTAGGAATGGGGGGCAGCCTGATGATCAGACAGTCCCAGGAGGGCTTTTATCAATCGGATTGGGACCGCGTTCCAGCAGAGGTAATTGTCCCGGTGAAGATCGGGGAACAGGAAGGAGAATTTGTTCAAGGTGCTTTTGTGGTACTTCCTGAGACAGAGGAAGCAACCTGGAACTCTGACATACCGATGATGCGCCTGCGCTGGAGGGAAAAGGATCTCTATCTTCAACTCACGAAACACGGCAATGTGGAAGCTATCCAGGCTCTTGATAAAGAGGGTTTAATCGAACTAGCTGAAAGCATGGAGCCTGGCTCGTAAATCATTGATATCTGCAGAAACTTACAGCCACCCAGTTTGCTGGGTGGCTGTAGGAAAAGAATAGTATTATCTGCTCAAGTCGTAAATATCAGAAGTTTCAATGATGATTTATTGACAACTTTTGACAATGTGCTCCAATGAAAGTAAACTGTTCTTTGGATAATTCTGCCAGCAGAGAAACACAAAAGTCAAACATGCCAGCAGGAAGCTGATCATCTTCCTTTAAGCTATTTCATAGATAGTCTTGATATACTGGGTTTTTAAAGATCATGTACCGTAAAGACTTTTTTATCCCTGGACACAATTTCTGGCAGATAGGTTTATTAATTCTCCTTCTGCTTGCTATTTATATTCCCAGTTCTGTGGAAGCCGCGCCTGTAGATCGTCCAGCCCAGGATCCGCCCACCCCCGCTGATCTGATTAACGCGGTCAATGAACTCCGCCAGGAAAATGGGCTGAACACCTTGAGCAGCCACTCATCTCTGATGCAGGTTGCCCAGATCCAGGCAGAGGGGATTGCTGCTGGGGCCAGCGGTCACTGGCGGCCCGAAGGCCTTACCCTGGGGCAGTGGATGATCTCGCTGGGATATCCCCTTGCTGGCAGCATTGCCATGGATGGCCTGCGCTCCGAGAACTGGGTGGGTGGCTCGGGAATGACGGTGGATGAAGCGATCCAGTCCTGGCTGGGAGATGCTCCCCATACGAACACAATGCTCTCAATGGATCGCAGTGATATTGGCGCCGGGATTGCAGTAACCAAAGATGAATGGGGAGAGACCGTTTACATCTATGTGATTGAGACTGCGCTGCGTACCCATGATGGAAAGCAGCAGCCGGAAGCCCTGAAACTACTGACAGAGCAGCCAAATGGGAATTCTGCTGGTTCCCAAGAAGAGGGGCAAGCAGATGAAGCCCTGCAGGTCTCCCAGTTTATGGTGCCCGTGGTGGTGGCTACCGCCCGCCCCGATGGGGATGTAATCCACGAAGTGCAGTACGGTCAGACCTTATGGAGCATCGCTGAAGAATATGGAGTTGAAATTGATCTTGTCAAAAGGCTCAACAACCTCAGCTCAAATGCTCTCTGGACCAATCAAACGCTCTTGATCCAAAAAGGAGCCACCCACCCAGCTCCTGAAAGTACGCCGGTCCCGACGAGTGCCCCTACCAATACCCCTATCCCTGCATCCCCGACCAGCACTCAGCCTCCCAAG
>CAZUMA010000054.1:0-11915 GCA_964621835.1 uncultured Anaerolineales bacterium
TGGGGGTGGTTGAGTCCCGGTGGGCTCCCCGGTCTTCAAAATCGGTGGCGGGTCGTTTACCGAGCCGCGGTGGGTTCGACTCCCATTCACTCCCGCCTTATTGGTATGCAAAAAGGATCCTATCAGTTATGTCCAACCCGTCCCTCCCAGAAGAATCCACTGCCCCAAGAGATGAATTGACCGGTATTATCAGCAGGTTTATGACCATCGAGCAGGTTACGCTGGGAAATTCAAAAGAGAATTATCTTGCAGTTTATCAGGGGCACCTTCTCCAGCCTTCCGTGGAAATGTATGATCCCTTGGCGGAAGCGCTGATTCCCCATCAAATCACCCCCCTCCTGAGGGAGAGAAATGGGCATCAGCTGATTGTGCTCCGGGAAGGGCTCTTTGAGCCCAATCAGAGAAACTCCTCGGTGAACATTCTTTTGTTTGTGATCACATTTCTCTCGATCATCTTTGCGGGGATTTTTTCAACATACACAGGTCCCCTGACCTCAGACCTCAGCGTGGTCTGGGCTTATATTCGTCCAACCCTGGGGGAATCGATTGGCTTTGCAGTCAGCCTGCTGGGCATCCTTACTGCCCATGAATTCGGCCATTATTTTGCCGCCCGCTGCCATGATACCAAGGTAACCTTACCGTATTTCATCCCGTTCCCCATCAGCCCTTTTGGAACGATGGGCGCATTTATCCGTCTTCAGGAACCTCCAAAAAACAAACGGATCCTGCTGGATATTGGTCTGGCTGGGCCCCTTGCCGGCCTGATTGTTGCCATCCCCATCCTGATCTATGGATTATCCATCTCAACCGTGGAGGAGCTCCCTTTCAACCTGCAGGAGTACCTTTTTGAAGGGAATTCGATCCTCTACTTGTTGATAAAATACCTGGTCCATCAGGAGTGGCTGCCAAAACCTGCCAGTTTCCAGGGGCTTTCCCCGCTTGTTTACTGGATCCGTTATTTCTTCAGCGGGATGCCCCTCCCCAGAGGAGGCGTCGATGTCTCCCTTCATCAGGTTGCCTGGGCGGGGTGGGCCGGCCTGCTGGTAACCTCACTAAATCTCCTCCCTGCGGGACAGCTGGATGGCGGCCATTTGATTTACAGCTTGTTCGGCAAGAAATCAAAACGGCTGTGGCCTTTTATTCTCGGGATCCTGATTCTGCTGGGTTTCATGTGGTCAGGATGGTGGCTGTGGGCCTTTCTGATTTTATTTCTGGGCAGAAAGCAGGCCGAACCGCTGGATGAAATCACGGATCTGGATCCAAGGCGAGTCCAGCTGGCCAGATTTGGGCTGGTGATATTTATTTTGGTTTTCATCCCGGTGCCGTTGATTTTCCGCTGATTTCCCCGCTGGGTGAACCACAACCTGCAGTAAGAAAAAAACTCCCTTTCGGGAGTTTTTTTTTAAGAACTGTTTTAGAAGTCTACTCCTCTGCCGGTTTTTTTTCCTTTTTTCCTTCAGGAGATTTCTTCTTCGCTTCCGTCTCCCCGCTAGGCTTGGATGATTCCTCGGATGACCGGGATTCCATTCCTGAGGGGGACCGGTTATCGGTAGCATAAAAACCGGAACCTTTAAAAACAATCCCGACAGGAAGATACACTTTCCGTAAAGTATGAGTTCCACACTCGGGACATACCGTCAGGGGATCGTCAGAAAAACTCTGTTTCCTGTCAAATTGAATCCCACAATGTTCACAGCGGTACGTATAAATCGGCATTCTTCAAACCATCCAGTTCAAATTTCTGCGGTCAGACCACCGAGCATTATAGTCCTTTCAATCGGGAATATCAAGGTGTCTTGATTAACTCCCTGATCACCCCGCAGGTTTGCGGGGGGCTGGATGCCTCAGGAATCCGGGTTGGGGGTGGGTTCAGCTGTTGCTGTTATGGTTGGCGCTGGGGTCAGCGAAGCGGTGGGCGTGGACGTGGATGTCGCTGTTGGAGAAGGTGTGGCGGTCAGCGTGAACGTAGGAGAGGGAATCGTGGCAGTCGGTGTGCTGGTCGGCAGGAGATTCTTTTCAGCTCTCAGCCGCCAACTCTGGGGAACCGCAGTGTCGGGAAGATCAATCAATCGCTGCCAGTCCTCGTTTGCAGCCTGGATCTGGTCCCTGGCAGTCCTGGCCTGGGCCCGCCAGTATAAAACCGCAGCAAGTTCAGCCGGGGTGGCGGCAAGATCTTCACTTTGCCGGAGAATGATTTCAGCCATCGAATACTGTTCAGACCGGTAGAGCATCTCCCCTAAAAACACATTGACATCAAAATTATCCCGATTGAGATTCCGGCCTGCAAAAGCATCTACCAGGGCTGCCTGGGCATTCCCCAATTCCAGATGCACCTTTCCTCTGGTCAGGTAGAGCTCCTGGCGGGTGCCATTTTTATCGATCGCGCTTGATAAATACTGCAGCGCTGCGGTCAGGTCCCGGTCGGAAAGATAGTAGGCTTTTCCCAAAGCATAATCGACCTCCCACGGTTTTGGGCTGATGTAGGGGCCGTACCGGATCAAATAGGATAACGCCCGTCCCGGCTGGTTTAGCTCCAGGTAGATCCGGCCCATCAGATAATAAGTAGGCACGTGATTGAGATCCAATTCAAGGGCTCTTTTCCCAGCATCTAAAGCCGAACCGACCTCCCCCAATCCCAGCAGGGATTCTGCACGCACCAGGTGTGCAAGAGGGGAATTTGGAAGAAGGCTCACAGCCTGATTGGCATCAGCCAAAGCCTGGGAGTAATCTTGGTTATCTACATAATAATAGGCCCGTTCAAGATAGGCCTCACCAAATTGATCATCACTGGCAATGGCAGCGTCAAGATCCCCCTTGATCTCCGCCCCGGGGTTAAGGGCCCGGCTGTTTAGCGCTCTGCCAAGGTAGGCAGGGCCAAAGCTTGGATCCAGGAAGAGCGCCCGCTGGTACTCCTCGGCTGCCTCCTCATACCTGCCGAGGTTCCGCAGCGCCTCACCCACCAGGTAGACGATATCGGCTGTCTCCAACTGGTTTGCCGTCGACCGCATATAGGTCAGCATGGTCTGGAAATCGCCCTGCTCGTAGGCCTCCACGGCAGTTCGATAGGAACTGTATCCCGGGTGGGGTGTGTTGACATAAACGGGCGTGGAAGTATAAGTCGCTTGAAGAACCTCGCCGATTGGGGTGAGCAGGATTGGATTCGGGGTGCCGGTCAGTGCAGCGATTTGCTCGGGATTCAAAGAAGGGGTCAGGGTAAAGGGGGTCACTGTCAATCGGGGGGCAAAAATCCATCTCCCTCCCGGTTTAATCACCCCGGTCAGGAGCAGGATCAGCAAGATCCCCAGCATGCCGATTGCAGGAAGCGCCCGCTTGGGTTGGAATCTGGACTGTTTTTTCTCCTGCTTGTGCTCCAGTTTCTGGTCAAGATCCGGGAGATCCTTTGACCAATCTCGTTTTTTTAGTGTGATCGGTCCGACCTTTTCTGGCTCCAGGGCGCCAAAGAGCATCAACCCTTTTTTAGCATCCAGATTGTCCGGATCCAGGGAAAGGACTTTTCGTAAACAGTAGATCTGTTCTTTTTTGGAGTCCACAACGGCACTCATCCACAACCAATATTCAACCTGATTGGGCTCCTCCCGAAGCAGTTCTGAGAGTATTTTCCGGGCCTGCCGTTGATCGCCCTGCTCCATCATGAATCTGGCTTGAGCAAAACGGTTCCTATCTGCCATTTGGATTCCTGTTAGATAACCACCTTACCCAGAGTGTAGCATATGCCCTTCTTCCGGACAAGGAAGGGTATAATGAGCTTCATGAAAGTTACCCGTTGGATTGGAGCCTGTGGTTTTTTGGCAGCTTCCCTGCTCCTTGGATGCCGCCCTGAAGGGGTTGCAGAAGGGCTACCTACAGGGACCCAGGCCCCTGACCTGACACCTTACCAGCTTTCCACAGCTACCCCCAGCAGCACCCCCGGCGGCGGGCCATCCACCACCACCCAACCGCAGCTTCCCAGCCCCACTCCGTTCACGTACACCATCCAGGCTGGAGATACCCTGTTTGGGATCGCCCTGCGTTATAACGTCTCCCTGGATCGTCTGGTGGCCGCCAATCCCGGGCTCAATACCAGCATTCTCAGCATCGGTACCGAAGTGAATATCCCGGCTGGAGAAAGTGGTTCGCTTGTGGCGTATCCCACAGCAACACCCTACCCTGTAGAGGTGCAGCAGACCCCCTGTCTTCTTGCAGCCGATGGACGCCTGTGGTGTTTTCCCCTGGTAAAAAATAATCAGCAGATTACGCTGGAAAACCTCTCCCTGAGCGCCACCCTCTACGGGGAGGATGGCGCCCCCCTGCAGAGCTTGACAGCCATCCCCCCGCTCAACTACCTGTATCCGGGAGAATCTCTTCCCTTCCAGGGAGCTTTCTCTGACCCGATTCCTGACCAGTACGAGCTTGAACTCTCTCTGCTCACGGCGCTTCCTGCTGAGCAGCCCCCACCCCAAATTGATCTGAGCGATATTTCAATTGAATACTCAGAGGACAGGAAATTTGCCAGGGTGACAGGCAGCATCCTGGTTCCTGAGAGGCTGGAAGGATTTGAGAATGTGTGGGTTGCTGCTGTAGGATTTCAAGATAACCAGGTGGTTGGGGTCAGGAAATGGGCCAGTGAGCCACCGCTCACACCGGGGAGTCTGGTGCCCTTCACGCTTCAGCTGTACAGCCTTGGCCCTGGCATCGATCAAATTGATGTCCAGGCCGAATTCCATTGAAAAACCCGGCCGGCGAGTTTTTCCCACCTGCTGGCTCGATCAGGGATTTTCCCAGATCAGAAAATTACCTTTCTGGCAAACCTCTCCCCCATCCTCTTTGAAAAAACAGACCTGGTAGGGAATGGACTCGCCGTTTTTCGCTTCCACCGGGTCCAGCTTGAAAAAAGAACACCCTCCACCATCTGTTGGAGCAGCTTGATATACCAGCCTTTCCCCTTGTGGAGAAGAGACGGTTAACTCCGCTGCCAGCCCGGAAAGCGGCTGAGTCCCGGCGTGGATGCAGGCTCCAATTTCCTGGGATTCTGAAGAAGAGATCTGCTGGGAAACCTCCCATAAATCCAGGACAACGCCCGGGCTTTCAGCTGAGGAAGGTTCTCCTGGCTGCTGATCGGAGGACTGGATTTCTTCTGGCGGTTTTGTATGATTTCCCCAGATCACAAAACTGTCATGCTCACACAGGGTCTGGTTTTGTGCATCCGTGATACAGACCTGGTACTCCACGGCGATCCCATTTTGGGCGCGAATGGGTTCCAATTCAATAAAAGAGCACCCCCCCTCATCGGTAGGATGGAAGGTATAGTTCTTTTTTTCGTTCCCATCAACCTGGACTGTGAGTCGTGGCTCGATCCCGCTGACCGCCTGATCACCCTGGTGGACACATGCACCCACCTGCTGTCGCTCTTGGGAGGATATTTGGGGAGATTGCTCCCAGATATCCAGCTGTGTCCGCTTCTGATCGACCCGGGGCTGGTTTTCAACTGCCTGGGATCTGCTGATCTGTTCTCGGTATTTCTGCCCAAGAGGCATCAGCTGAACTTGCGATTCCGCAGGTGCCGCTTCATCGTACAGCAGACAATAATTCTCAAAGCACTGGCGGAACACGCCGCTGCGGATCTCTCTGCTCCGGCTGACCGGTTCCCCGGATAACTCAAACCCGGCAGATTGGTTAATAAACGCCAGAAAGTAATCAGGAATTGAAAACCCTTTTCCGTCAGAAACCTCCCGGAAATAAGCATCGGATTGGGATGACTTCTTTTGAAGTTTATCCTCTTCGATCTTCAACGCCGGGACAATCGGCCGTAATTTTACCCCCAGGGGGCTGGATGAGTGCTGGTAAAGGACGACGTTTTCAAACACCTGTTCAAGGTGGCCATCCGCTGCCTGATAAGGCCCGCTCAGCATCGACCCTGTAAAGGAAGTTCCCAAACGTGAAATGGCTTCTGAAAAAGGGGAGGAGAGATTTCCGGCCGCTGAGCTGGATAAAGAGGCATTTTCAACCCCCGGATACATGGCACATTCCCCGGCGCATTTCCAGAGCCCATACGGCATGAAATGGACCGTCCCGGGAGGATCCTCTTCATACCGGAAAAACCCTAAGTTTTCAAAGTACTGTTCAATGGTGTTTTTCTCTGGATTGTAACGGGCCCGGGTGAGAGGACGGCCAACCCAGCGTTCTCCCCCCAATTCGTCATACAGTCTGGCAAACTCCTGGGGGATAATGTACCCATTCAGGTACCTGACTGCAGGATTTTCTGGATCCTGATTGGGGATGTCAGAAAACCCTGCATCCGCCCCTACAGGATGCAAATAATAGCTCGGGGCAGCATCTGGATCATACACCAGCACCCCGCTCTCGAAGTACTGTTTTTCCTGATTGGTTTCAGCGACATACTTCTTGTTGGAAATCGGCGGGCCTAAAACTTTCTCCCCATGCAGGTTCTGGTACAAATCAGAAAATCGAGGATCAACCATATAATAGGACGACAGCTGCTTATTCTCCAAGCTGCAAGCAGCCAATCCTCCTGCAATGATGATGACTATAATTAAAAAGGGAAGCTTCCTCAACTTTTCATCCTCAGGTCGAAGTAAACCCACGCAGCCAGTCTTTCCGATCTACCCAGTATAATTCTATACGAAAACTAAGATATACGCAACAGACTTCTCATAAATATTCCCATCAACCTTTGACCGCTGATCGATTAATTTCAAGCAAACCCGGGGATTTTTTGACAGAAATGCAGCCGCAGCCTTAATAATCTTAACAATCCGGGTTGTTTTTTTAAATTTTCAACCTCCGCCCTGAACTAAGCGTTCGCCCGGTATTTTTTGGCTAACAATATGATTAGGGGTATAATGTCCCCAGCACAAACACCCCAACCAGATTTTTGATCTCAGAAATACATGGAGGACAAGGGTTATGACATTGGTGAAAGATTACCTAAAACATCATCAGCTGGTGGCTGAATATCAGTATCAAGTGCAGCCAATCGTTCACGGGTATGCCAATCGGACACTTCATCTAAATTTATCCAGCCATGAAATTGAGGAGCGGCCGGTTACGCAGCAGATGAAAGAGCTCTTTACCGGAGGACGAGGGTTTGCATTGTGGTTGTTGTGGAAAGCAGTGAATGATCATACCAAATGGAATGACCCGGAAAACGCCCTGGTGATTGCCAACGGCCCTCTTTGCGGTACCACGGCATATCCAGGGATGGGAAAAAGCACCGTCGTTACGGTGTCCCCGCTGACGGGTTCCGTGATTGACAGCAACGGCGGAGGGTTTTTTGGACCGTTCTTGAAGTTTTCCGGATTTGACGCCCTGGAAATCACCGGGAAAGCAGAAGAGGATGTCCTGATCATCATCGATGGAGACCACCAGGAAATCCGGATTGAAAAAGCACCTCTGGAAATGGTCAATACCTACCCCCTTGCTGGCCTGCTCACCGAGATGTATGCCAGGGACGAGAAAGATAAGAAAAATATTTCCGTGGTCACCTCCGGAGAAGCAGCCGAGCATATCCGCTATGCCGGGTTGAACCTGAGTTTTTACGACCCAAAGCGGGAAGAAGTCAGGGTGAAACAAGCTGCCCGAGGGGGATCGGGTCGGGTATTTCGGGATAAAAAAATCAAAGGGATTGTCGTTCGCTACAGCAACATCAGCGGGGCAGGCAACAACCCAGCAAAACCAGATTTAATCAGAAAAGCCGGCAGAAGGATCAACCAAGAAATCACCCAGTATGATGCAAAACAGAACAATATGCGGGAAATCGGCACGGCCCATCTGGTGGAAATCATGGACCATTTCGACCTGCTACCAGTGCATAATTTCCGGTTCGGATCGCACCCGGATCACGGGGGGATCGATTCCACCACCTGGCACGAAGCCTTCACCCAGGAGAAACGAATGGACAGCTGCTGGTTGGGCTGCACCCTGGCCTGCTCCCATGGTGTGGATGATTTCGCTTTACAAACCGGCCCTCACGCGGGTGAGAAGGTGCTGGTGGACGGGCCCGAGTATGAAAATGCGGCGGGACTGGGATCGAATATCGGCGTCTTTGATCCCCATGCCGTGTTGGAACTGAACTTCTACAACGACACCTACGGCGTGGACACAATTTCATTTGCGAATTCAGTGGCTTTCTGCATGGAATGCTATGCAGCGGGGATCCTCGATGAAACAAAAACCGGTGGATTGGATCTCACCTGGGGCAATGCTGATGCAGCTGCTGAACTGCTTCACCAAATGGCGCGCGGAGAAGGTTTCGGCTTGATCGTAGGACAGGGCGTTCGATACATGAAGTCCTACTTCGCCAAGGAGTACGAGGCTGATCCTGCATATCTCAATGATATCGGAATGGAAGTAAAAGGAATGGAAATCTCGGAATACATGACCAAGGAATCGCTCGCTCAGCAGGGCGGCTACGGCATGGCTCTTAAAGGCGGTCAGCACGATGAAGCCTGGTTGATCTTTATGGATCAAGTGGATAACCAGCTGCCGAGCTTTGAAGCAAAAGCCGAAGCACTGCATTACTTCCCGATGTGGCGGACCTGGTTCAGCCTCCATGGACTATGCAAGCTTCCCTGGAATGACATCAAGCCCATTGACAACGCGGATCAAAAACATCCCGAGCGAATTCCCGAACATGTCGAGAATTACACCTGGGTTTATGAAGGAGTCACCGGAGAAAAAGTTACCCCGGAGGATCTTCTCCATCAATCAGAAAAGGTCTATAATTTTCAGCGAGTTTTCAACCTCAGGCTGGGCTTTGGAACCAGGGAACATGACTATCCTCCTTATCGGGCCATTGGCCCGGTTACCAGGGAGGAGTATCAATCGCGCCAGGAGCGGTATGATCAGCAGCTGGAAGCGGTTGCCAAAGCGGACCTCGATAAGATCTCCCTGGATGAGAAAATCGAACTCCTCCGGAGTCACCGGGAAAATCAGTATGAAACCCTGGTTGATGCTGTTTACCAGCGGAGAGGATGGACCGAAAATGGAATTCCAACCATGGAGAAACTATCCGCGCTGGGGATAGACCTTCCCGCGGTCCGGGCGGTGGTTGAGAAGCACTTGTCCTGATCGGGCAGCAGCAAACCAAAACAGCCCCTGGAAATCCAGGGGCTGTTTTTCGTTTGGAGGAGACGATGAGGATCAATCCTGCGCAGGGTCTTCAGAAGGGTCAGGATCCTCCAGGTACCTTGTCTTCCAGGAATAGAGCAGATTGAGCGCCTCCAGAGGAGAGAGCTCATTCATATCCAGGTCCTTGAGTTCATCCAACAATGGATTTGTTTTTGGAAATAAAGCCATCTGTTTGGGAGCATCCGGGTTGATGTTCACGGTACTCCCCGATGTGTTTTCAAGCAGCTGCAGGATCTGCTCTGCCCGCTGGACAACGGAAACCGGCATGCCAGCAATCTTTGCGACATGAATCCCGTAGGATTTATCCGCTCCCCCGGGTGTGATCTGGTAGAGAAACACCACCTCTCCTTCTGACTCAGAAACACTGACCTTGTAATTCCTCACCCCGGGAAGCAGCTCCGCTAATTCAGTCAGTTCATGATAGTGGGTGGCAAACAACGTTTTGGCCCGCTTGTCCGGGTGGTTGTGGATGTATTCCACCACTGCCCAGGCGATTGAAACCCCATCATATGTGCTGGTTCCTCGACCGATTTCATCCAGAATTAACAAACTTCGCGAGGTTGCATGATGGAGGATATTCGCAGTCTCAACCATCTCGACCATGAAGGTGGATTGCCCGGCATGGATTTCATCCTGGGCCCCAATGCGGGTGAAGATCCGGTCAATCAAGCCAATTCTTGCGGATGCCGCGGGAACAAAACTGCCCATCTGGGCCATCAAAGATATTAAGGCAACCTGCCGTAGAAAGGTTGATTTGCCGGACATGTTAGGCCCCGTCAGAATCCGGATCCGTTCCTCGGACTCAAAGACAGCATCATTCGGGACAAATCGCGATCCCTGCAGTGTTTGTTCCACCACCGGGTGCCGGCCCTGGTAAATCTCAACGACATCATCCTCAACAACCTCAGGACAGTGATAGCCGTAATTGGCTGCGGTCTCTGCCAGGGAGGAGAGCACATCCAGCTGCGCCAGGATCCGTGCCGTGCCCAGGATCTCCGCGCTGTGGCGATTCAACTGCGCACAGACTTCCTGAAAAATTCTCCGCTCCGCATCGCGGATGCGTTCTTCCGCATTGAAAACTTTCGTCTCATACTCTTTCAGCTCCGGGGTGACGTAGCGCTCCGCATTCACCAAGGTTTGCTTGCGGATGTAATGATCTGGGACCTGGTCGGTTTTTGATTTCGTGACCTCAAGATAATATCCATAGACCTTGTTGTGACTGACTTTCAGCGTGTCGATGCCAGTTGCTTTCCGCTCCACCGCCTCTAGATTCGCGATCCAATCCCGGGCCTCTTTTGTCTGATCCAGAATTTCATCCAATTCCCCGGCATAACCAGGCTGGATGATGCCAATAGTTCCCACCGTCGCGGGAGGATCCTCCTGAATTGCCGTGCAGAGCAAATCCAATGCCTCCTCACAAAGGGAAAAGTCGCCCATCAGCGCCTGAAGATCCGGCTCGTCTTCCAGGTGACCATCCAGCAGATCCTGGATATCAGGCAGCTGCTTGAGGGTCTCCCGGATGGCCACAAGATCCCGCGGCTGCGCGGTCTCCCCAATGACCCGGTTGCCTAACCTCTCCAGGTCCTGGAGGGTTTTTAATGCCTTGCGGAGTTTTTTCCGGATCATCCCATCCTCGAAAAAGAAAGTCACACCTGCCTGTCTCCGCAGAATCTGGGCCAGGTCCAGCAAGGGTTTGCTGACCCACTGCCTCAGAAGCCGCCTGCCCATCGGTGTGACTGTGCTGTCAAGGATGTCCAGCAAGGAACCCTCGGTTCTGCCCGTTCGAATTGTCTCGGTAAGTTCCAGGTTTCTGCGGGTAAAGGCATCGAGGGTCATGAATTCATCAAGATGATACAGGCTGATCCCGGTCAGCAATTTCAGGGCCTTCGGCCGGGTATGCTCAAGGTACTGGATAACCGCTCCAGCAGCGCGGACAGCAAAGGGATGCCCGCGAACTCCAAACCCATCCAGGGTGGTGACTTCGAAATGCCTTTTAAGGATCTCCAGACAGCGTCCTTCCTCAAATCTCCAGGCTGGCCAGGTCGAAAGGTGGGTTGGAAGCTGGTTGGGCTGCCATTCCAGCTGGTCCGGCAGGATTGTTTCGGCAGGATGCAGCCGCAGCAGCTCCGATCGGACGAGCTCCTGGATCGGCCGTCCCTGCAGTTCGGTCACGGCGAACTCACCCGTTGTGATATCGACATAGGCGATCCCGGCCCGATCCGCTTCCCAGACCACGCTGGCGAGGTAATTATTATTCTCACTCGGCAGAAGGGAGGGTTCCAGGATGGTTCCGGGGGTGATCGTCCTGACTACCTCACGGGGCATTAACCCGTCAACAGGCTCATCCCCGATCTGTTCGCAGATCGCCACATGATATCCCTGATCAATCAATCTCGAGAGGTAATTTTCGGCAGCATGAAAGGGGATCCCAGCCATTGGAACCCGGATCCCTTTCCCAATCTTCCGAGAGGTCAGGACAATGTCCAACACCCTGGATACAATCTGGGCATCCTCATCAAAGGTTTCGTAAAAATCCCCCAACCGGAAAAAGACAATCGAATCAGGATGCTGCTTTTTGATATCCAGGTACTGCCGCCGCACGGGCGTGATCCGTTTTTTCGCCATGGCTCCATTTTATAGTGAGGCAGAGGATTCCACAAGGTCATCCCCGATGATCTGGTTGAAACCCCCTCCTACCCTGTCTTCAGGAGACGATCCATCCCGGCTCGCGGGGGAGCTGAGCTTCTAATAATTTATGGATCAGATCC
>CAZUMA010000055.1:0-10826 GCA_964621835.1 uncultured Anaerolineales bacterium
CCAGCTTGCCAGGAGATGTTTCTGCACCACAATCGACCTACAATCCCCTCTCTACGGAGCGATTTTATGACCCCGGCAGTGATGTGAATATCTACCAGCTGGAAGATTCCGCAAGCGTCACATTCCCAGAGCTGCCCGGCACCGGGTTTGCCCCGAACCGGGTTACAGAACTTCCTCCCCAGACGGCAGATACGAGCTACACAACGCTTGAAAACCTGCAGTTGGAGATCCCCGCTCTGTCGCTCGACCTTCCGATTCTCAGCATCCCGCAGAGCGATCAAGGGTGGGACCTGACCTGGCTGTGGCAGGAAGCTGGCTGGCTGGAGGGAAGCGCCTATCCGACCTGGCAGGGGAATACAGTCCTTACCGGTCATGCCTACCTGGCCAATGGCTTCCCGGGACCTTTTGTGAACCTCGGGGAGCTCTCCTGGGGGGATGAGGTAAAAATTCATGCCCATGGGCAGGTCTATATCTACCAGGTGCGGGAGAAATTCTATGTCACTGCAAACGACCTGTCGATCCTGGGGCATAAAGATCGGGACTGGCTGACGTTGTTTACCTGCCAGGAGTATTCTGAACAAATCGATGGATACCTCTGGCGTGAAGTGGTCCAGGCGGTCCTGGTCCGCGTAGAGGACCAACCCAGGTAAAGCAAGCCCTGGCAGGATCCCAGAAATCATCCCTCAACCAGGCGCCTGGAGCCTGCAGAAGCTGAAAAACAGCCTCCAGGAGGCGGTTCTGGGTCAGGTTCAATAGACTGGACTATAGAACCAGAAGAAAAAACCCCTCAGAGCGCAGGTTCTGTGAGGGGTTTTGTTTTCTATGAATCTTTTTAGCTGATCTTTTATCCGGAACTCCCCCAGGTTGCCTCTAAGACCCGAAGCCAATTCCGATAGCTGATTTTCTCAAGCGCTTTGTCAGAGAATCCTGCGTTCTTCAGTGCAGCAAGCAGGCGAGGAAAGCCCGTGACATCCCCGATCTCTGAGGGGATGATGGTGCCGTCCAGATCAGAGCCGAAGGCAACATGGTCCTCCCCGATCAGATTCGCAATATAGGAAATGTGACGGACCAGCGCGGAAAGCGGGGCGTCCGTATTGGGCTTTTTCCCTCCGGCCAGGTCATTGACAGAGAATATGACCCCGACTAAACCGCCGGACTTCCCAACTGCTTTCAGCTGTTGATCGGTCAAATTCCGTGTTCGCGGGATCAAGGCATGGGCTGCGGTGTGGCTGGAGACCAGGGGAGCGCGGCTGAGCTCAGCAACCTCCCAGAAACCTCGTTCATTGAGGTGGGCAAGGTCAATCAAGATCCCGTGCTGATTGCAGGCTTCCACGAGCGCTTTTCCGTGGTCAGTCAGCCCGGGCCCCGTATCCGGGGATCCGGGGTACTGAAAAGGCACCCCATGTCCAAAGGCATTGGGACGGCTCCAGGTGATCCCGATCGAGCGGACGCCTGCTTGATAAAACTCCTCCAGGTTGCCAAGGTCCGGCTGAACGGGTTCGGCACCCTCCAGATGGAGGACAGCCGCCATGTTGTCATTCCTGAGGCAAGATTCCAGGGCTGGGTAATCCCTGATCACCAGGAACTCCCCCGCTGCGTGGGATTCAATTTTGTAGATCAGCTCGATCATAGTCTGAGCAGCCTGCCGGGCGTACTCATACTCAAGGGGCGGGGGAAGGGGGATTGTGTAGCCGCTGCCGGTTGTGATGATGCGCTTTTTTTCGGATGGGATATGCGGGGGATCGGGCGGGTAGACGGCAAATAACCCCCCTTTGAACCCCGCCCGGCGGGCGCGGGGTAAATCCAGGTGTCCTGACATTCCTTTCAGGAAAGCGGAAGCATTAAGGGAGTCTTCTGATAAATAGATTTTCTCTAAAATGTCATTATGTCCGTCAAAAATTGGGATGGAAGCTTTTTTTGCCATATACCTGACCTATTAACAAAGAAACGTTATCAGCAGATCGATAACGTTTCCCGGATCAACTGCAGCAGATTTTATTAGAAATCCTTCTCCTGATCATCGGACCGATCAAATTCCACGAGCTCTGCGGAGGTGGTAAAAACAGTTCTCTCACAGATGTTGGTCACCCGGTCCGCAGCGCGCTCGAGGTTGTGAGCGACCCAGAGGTGAAACGTTGCCCGGTCGATGGTGGTGGTATCGGCAAACATGATCTCCAGCAGCTCTGCGTAGATCTGGTTGTAAAGATCATCAACCTGGTCATCCTCTTTGGGGATCGACAGGGCGGATTTTTCATCGCGATCCACAAAGGCGCGCACTGCCCGCTGCAGCATATCCACGGTTTGCTCAGCCATTTTCGGGATGTGGATAAGTTCTCTCAGCGGAGGAGAGTCCCCCAGGCGAATGGCAATTCTGGCGATCCCTTTCGCATAATCCCCGATCCGCTCCAGCTCCCCTGCAAGATCAATAATCGAGGCGAGGATCCGGAGATCAGAAGCCATCGGGGCCTGGGTGGCAACCGTCACCAGGGTTTTTTCTTCGATCGCAAACCGCTTCTGATTGACCTGCTGGTCGGCCTGATAGATGGACCAGGCCTGATCGAGATCTCGATTTTTTAATGCCTCTACTGCACCAAGGATAGCCTGCTCCACCATGCTGGACAGCTCAAGAATCGCGTTTTGATGGTCTTTGATCCGGTTGTCAAGTGTTTCTCTGGTATCCTGTATCATACCCAAACCTATCCTTTGATCTTATTGACTAGATATTACCAAAAAACCATGGAAATCTGCCGCCTTGTGGGAACAGGTCTGATTCAAGTATACCGCAGATCCATGGAACCTGGAATGCTCCAGGAAAAAAACTGTTTCCTCGACATATTCTCTGGCAGAACCATATCAGCTAACTGGAGCAGGGTGAAGGACACGGTCCAAAACCACAGCAGCTCCTGCGCCACTCAGTGGGCCGAGGAAATAAAGCCAGTAGGTCCCCATGGTTCTTGTCAGCAGGGCCGGCCCCAACGTTCGGGCAGGATTCAGGGAAGCACCGGTGAGCGGTCCGCCAAAAAGGATCAACCCGATCAAGGTGCCCCCCACCACAACACCGGCCAGCGTGCCAGCTTTCTCTCGTACAGCAGCTTGAAAGACAGCATTAACAAGCAGAAAGGTAAGCACAATTTCAATTACCAGCCCCTGCAGAAGGGAGATCTCCGGGGAAAGGACAGTCGCGCCAAGCCCATTGTCGATACTTCCAAAGAGCATCAGCAGCAGACCGGCAGCTGCCGCTGATCCCAGAAACTGGCTGATCATATACAGAGTAGCTTTCTGCCAGGTAATCCGTCGGGAGAGCAGGAACGCAAACGTCACGGCAGGATTAATATGTGCTCCGGAATGATTGCCAAAACAATAAATCACCCCCATGACAACCAGGCCGTGGGCCAGGGCTGCACCCAACACCCCGCCGTGGCCAGCAGCCGCAGCCCCTGCCCCGATCAGCACTAATGAAAAGGTCCCGATAAATTCCACGAGTAAATCTGGATGTTTCACAGCAGTCTCCTGTCGCTTGCCTCGCCTGATATCTTATTGTATCCGGGCAGGAAAAAGCCCCTGGATTTGCAGGTTTTTCCAGGGGTATATGCTCTCTTAGGGGAGCTGGGCAGTTCAGAAATAACTAAAAACCCTCCATCTCATCATCCGAGCGATCAAATTCGACCAGCTGTCCGGATGTTGTGAAGACCACCCGCTCACAGATATTTGTCACCCGGTCAGCAGCTCGTTCAAGATTGTGGGATACCCAGAGGTGGAAGGTAGCCTGATCGATCGTTTCTTTATCGTGGAACATGATATCAAGCAGTTTGCGATAATGTTCATTATATAGATCATCCACGGAATCGTCTTCCTCTGCAATGGCTATCGCGGCTGCTTCATCCAGGTTCAGATAGGCATCGATCGAGCGGTGAAGCATATTTGCCGTCAGATCTGCCATGTGAGGGATGATTTCCATCTCGGTCAGAAGAGGTTTTTCACCGATCCGCATGGTGATACGGGCAATCCCTTTCGCGTAATCACCAATACGCTCCAGTTCTCCGGCAATATCGATGATCGAGGATAACTTTCTGAGATCGCTGGCCATCGGTTGCTGGGTAGCGACGGTAGTCAGGGCATCGTGCTCAATTTCATAGCGCTTTTCGTTGATCCGTTCATCGTTCTCATAGATCACTTTTGCCTGGGAGATATTCTGGGTTTTCAGGGTATTTACGGATTTCAGGATGGACTGTTCAACCATGCTGCTCAAGGTCAGGATGTCATCCCGGTGTTTTTTCAGCTTACGCTCCAGGGTCTCTCGGGGTTCTCGGTCTTCAAAGGCCATCTCATCCTCTCTTTTTTAGCTATTCTGACAATGCCTGAGTAGAATATTGCTCATCCAAAACTGCAATAATTTGATTTTTAATTTGATCCCGCACTTCCCGAAATACCAACAAAATTTCCTCTTCTGTACCCTCCGCATCTGCCGGGTCTTCAAAACCCAGATGGATTTTTTTCCCGCTTCCCAACCAGACCGGGCATTGTTCAGAAGCCTGATCGCAGACGGTGATCACGAGGTCCAAATCCTTTTTGTAGAATTCTTCTACGTGTTTGGATACCCCCTGGTGGCTGATCCCAAGCTCTTCAAGCACCTGGATGGCTTTTGGATGCACATATCCTGCTGGATCCGTTCCTGCGCTGACTGCCTGCCACTCTTCACTCCGGTACGTATTGGTCATGGCCTCTGCCATCTGGGATCGGCATGAATTGCCCGTGCAGAGGAATAAAACAGATAAGGTCTTTGATTGATTCATTTATCTACCTATCCTGCCTGGATTTCTTCTACCCATCTTCTGATCCGGGACTTGATCTTATCTCGGATCTCAGTAAATTTGCTGTGCTTTTCCTGGTCTGTTCCCATGGCTGCTGCAGGGTCTTCAAGATTCCAGTGGAGCCTTTTTCCCATTCCTGGAAATGTGCTGGGACAATTTTCATCCGCCTGGCTGCAGACGGTTATTAGATACCCAAAGTGGACCTTTCCCATGTATTCATTCAAATGTTTGGAAGTATGCCCTTCCAGGGAGATTCCATCATCCGCCATGACCTGGATGGTCAAAGGATGGATCTCCGCAGGTGCTAACCCGGCGCTGTAGGCCTCAAATGTATCTCCATAAAAATGATTCAGATACGCCTGGGCCATCTGGCTGCGAGCGGAGTTCCCCGTGCAGAGGAAAAGAACTTTTGTCTTGTTCATCATGGATTCCTTTTGACCCCGGGGGTCAATCGCTTGTGGAGGAGGTTGGGATGGGTGTTTGTCCTTTAATCCCGGCGGCTGTTTTGAGGGGACGAAGGTCCCCGGTCGCGATGTAAATCGTCCTCTCGCAGATATTAACCACTAGATCGACCATTCGTTCAATGTTATGAACAACCCAGAGCAGCTTATTTGCGCGCTGGATGTTCCTTGGCTCGGCGATCATAAGTGAGAGCAGCGTTTCGTTGGTGCGGTTAGCCTCAATTTTCAGGTCATGCTGACGGGTGCAGGGGATGTTATTTGCCGCTTCCAGGTCACCGCCCACAAAAGCTCCCAGGGCTTGATGGAGCATGTCCATAACTTTCTCTGCCAGCCCTGTAATATCGACCGCTCTTTTCAAGGGTGGCTCCATCCCGATCATCATACAGATCCGGGCGATGCCTTTGGCGTAATCCCCAAAGCTTTCCAGGATTGAATTTACTTCCAGAATGGAAGCCAGCAGCCTCAAATCGGTGGCCAGGATGGGGGGTTCCGTCGCCATCATGGTGAGACATTTTTTTTCAATGGCAATGTGCTTTTGGTTTACCCGTCGGTCGTAGTCATAAATCCGCTGAGCGGATTCCAGGTCACGATCAAGCAATGCTTGCACTGCTTGCATGGTCATCTGTTCAACCATACTCCCTTCGACAAGGAGTTCGTCCTTGATTTGTTTGATCTTGCGATCGAGCGCTTCCCTGGCCATTGTTCAACCTGGCTTTCATACGTTATCCGAATCGACCGGTGATATAGTCTTCCGTGGTTTTCTTCTCAGGATTGGTAAAGATCTTCTCAGTTAGGCCATGTTCAACCAGGTATCCAGCTCGATCCTCATGCATGTTGAAAAAGGCAGTGTAATCCGAGGCTCGGGCGGCCTGCTGCATGTTGTGGGTGACGATCACAATCGTATACTGTTCTTTGAGTTTTTGAATCAGTTCCTCAATCCGCAAGGTAGCGATTGGATCAAGTGCGGAGGCTGGTTCATCCATCAGGATTACTGAGGGTTCAACTGCCAGCGCCCTGGCGATACATAGGCGCTGCTGCTGTCCACCAGAGAGGGCTAAACCGGATTTATCCAGATCATCCTTTACCTCATCCCAGAGCGCTGCCGCGCGGAGGCTGTTTTCCACAATTTCCTCAAGGAGGTATTTATCACGTAAACCGTGCGAGCGAGGGCCGTAAGCCACATTATCAAAGATGGTTTTTGGGAATGGGTTGGGCCGTTGAAAGACCATCCCGATACGTTTCCTGAGGGCAACCACATCAACATCAAAGAGATTTTCCTCATCAAGAAAAATCTCCCCCTCAGTATGCACGCTGGGAATGAGGTCATTCATCCGGTTAAATGAACGGAGAAAAGTGCTTTTCCCACATCCCGAGGGGCCGATGATGGCCGTGATATAGTTTTCTGGAATATCAATTGATATATCCCGTAAGGCCTGGAAGTTACCGTAATAGAGGCCAAAATTCCTAACCTGAAGTTTTGACTCTAACTGTCCATTGTTGTTTAACATAGCAGTCACCTTTTCGAACTGATGATTGGTGGATAGATCAGTTTATTTTCCCCATTGCCTTTGTTGATAGTCTCCGGGAGGTAATATTGATGATCAAGTTGATGATAATGATCACCACGATTAGGATCGCAGAAGTCCCCATGGCTTTTTCAAAGGCACGGGTTTCGGTTGCCAGCATATAAACGTGAAGTGCCATGGAACGCCCGGCAGAGTTCAGGTTTTCCGGGAGATGGTAGCTGCCACCCAGCGTGACCCAGAAAATTGCGGTCTCAGCCACAATCCTCCCAATGCTGAGAACCACCCCGGTGATGATCCCCGGCAGCGCTGTTGGAAGGACCACCTGAGAGATTGTCTGCCATTTGTTTGCACCCAATCCCAGGCTGGCTTCTCGATATACCATGGGCACTGCCAGCAGTGCTTCTTCTGAGGTGCGGATGATCACGGGTAGGATCAAGCAGGCGCCGCTCAGCCCTGCCGAGAGCAGGGAGAAATTGAATTTCAATGTCGATACAAAAAGCGCGAAACCAAACAGGCCGAAGATGATTGAGGGAACACCAGCAAGGATTTCCACCCCCCGATGAGCCAATTTGACCAGTCGCCTGATGAAGGGGGAGCCGCGGGAGGCTTCCGCTGCATATTCAACCAGGTAGATCGCGGCACCAACACCCAGCGGGGTGGCAATGGCGGTCGTGAACATCACCAGATAGAGCGTGGTGACAATGGTTGTAGACATCCCTCCCTCTCCAGAGACCCCTCCCCGGGGTCTGGTGGTCAGAAACTCCAGGTTGAGGACGGGAAAGCCCCTCACCAGGACGTAGCCAATGATCCAAAAAACCAATCCGACAGCAATCACACCTGTCAGCCAGACAAATGCGAAAGCGATCTTTTCTTTCAGTTTTCTGGAAGAGAGGTTTTGTTTGATTTCAACTTGTTCAACAACGCTGTATGCTTCTGAAGTCATTTGTATCCCTCCTCAGGATTAGGAGCGCTCCTGCAGCAAGGTGCGGGCGAGGGTATTCACGAGGTAGATCATCAAAAAGAGCAACAAACCGGTGAAAAACAGTGCACTTCGATGAGCCCCGGTGGCGTAGTTAATCTCAACCGCAATATTTCCCGTGAGCGTTCTGGCCGAGCTTAAAAACAGGGTCAGCGGATTATCATTCAATGGTGTGGGAATCGCTATTGAGTTTCCGATCACCATGATCAATGCCATGGTTTCCCCCAGCGCGCGGCCGATCCCCAGGATTACCGCAGCGATGATCCCTGAACGGGCTGCGGGAAGGATTACCAGCCAGATGGTTTGCCAATGTGTCGCGCCCATGGCAAATGAGCCCTCCTTGTAATATCGGGGGACTGCGCGGATAGCATCCTCAGCGATGTTAGTTACCGTGGGGGTGATCATCACAGCTAAGATGATCGAAGCATTCAGCAGGTTGAACCCGGAGTTATAAGCCACCTCAAACGTTCGAATGGCTGGAGCCAGGACGACCATACCGAACAAGCCATAGACAACTGAAGGGATTCCTGCCAAAAGCTCAATGGCGGGTCGGATAACCTCCCGAACGGATCGTGGGGCGACTTCAGCCAACAAAATCGCCGCGCCAATTGAGAAGGGCACCCCTAAGATTACCGCGCCGAATGTGCTCAAGATGGATCCAACAACCATGGGGACCAATCCTAACTGGGCATCATCTGTGCCAATGATTGAACCGGGCCGCCAGATGGTTCCCAGGAGCATAGTATCCAGGCCAACTTCAGTGATAGATTCTATGGACTCACTAAAGGTGAAGAAGATGATCAGAGCGACAATCACGATCGCGCTGAGTGCAAACGCGATCAGGATGTAGCGGACACTTTGATCGATAAAGCGCCTCTGCCCTGGGGTTTCCTCAAATAGATACGCCGCTCGGCGCAATCCAATTAAGACTGCAATCGGTATTGCACCTGTGAGAAGAATCTCAACCAGGCCTCTGCCCAGGATGCTGGCGATTTGGCCAATGGGCACGATTTCTTCCCCAGCAAAAATCTGGGAGGAGACATCAAACATCACACTGACCCCGAAGTAAATTCCGCCGATAATCACCAGAAATAACACCCCGGACCTGGCCCAGTTTTTAAACCGCCAGATCCCAAAGGTCAGATATCCCAGGAAACCTCCGGCGATCAACCCTGCCAGCAGGATCTGGGTGTTAGAGAAAAGGGGGACGTCGTCCTCCGCCGGAATGATATCAGGGTTCTGGATAGCATAGATACTGCCCGCTAATGCGCCCAATGCGGCTAAGCCCAGGACCACTGTGATCATGATCAGATAGATCGGTCGTTCTTTTTGTCGAACGCCGCTGGTCTGAAGATTCTCCGTTGTTTCCATTGTGAAACCTCTTTCAATTACAGAATTGGATGGGGGGGAAGGTGAAAACTACATTTTACTGCTGTGATCACTCCAGTCATCATTATAAAAGAATAATTGCTCAGAAACTTAAAAAAAGGAGAGAGATCATCAACAATTTTTCGTCAAAAAGGAGGGGGCACAGTGACCCGTGCCCCCTCTTGATGTGAGGCAAATCAGAAGATCACCCTGATTACTTCACGGTGATGTAGTCCTCAGCAACGATTTCCTGCCCTGCATCGCTCATGATCCAGTCCAGGAAAGCGCCAGCCAGTTCGCCGGGCTCGCCGTTGGTGAGCATGTTCAGGGGTCGGAAGACCGAGTAGCTGCCGTTTTTGACATTGGCAACACTTGGTTCAGCGCCATCAACGGGCACCGCATTGGTGCTTTCGTCAAGGAAGCCAAAGCTCAGGTAGCCAATGGAGTTGGGGGTGGTGGCCACGGTGGTGCGGACCTGCCCGTTGGACTGCTGGAGCAGGGCATTTTCGAAGATCACTGCTTCGGTATCGCCGGATTCCATGACCAGCTCTTCGAACGCCGCCCGCGTGCCGGAGCCTTCCTCACGGGAGACCACGGTGATGGGGGCATCCGGACCGCCAACCTCAGAGAAGTTGGTGATTTCACCGGCAAAGATAGCTTTGACCTCTTCCAAACTCAGGGATTCCAGTTCCAGATCCGGATTGGTGGCAATCGCAATCCCGTCAAAGGCAATTGTGTGAACCACCAGGTTGGGAAATTCCTCGAATTCGGATTCCTTGACGTTGCGGGAGGCATTGCCGATGTCGACAGTGCCTTCGCCCGCGGAGGTCACGCCCGTGCTGGAGCCGCCGCCCTGGACCTCGATTTTCACATCGGGGTACATTTCTGTGAAAGCTTCGCCAAGCACTTCGGCCAGCGGCTGCACCGTGGTGGAGCCAGCCAGCTGAATTTGCCCGGAAAGATCCGTCATCGCTTCTTCTTCGCCACCGAGAATTGAGATGTAGTCCTCAGCAACGATTTCCTGCCCAGCTTCGCTCATGATCCAGTCCAGGAAAGCGCCAGCCAGATCGCCGGGCTCGCCGTTGGTGAGCATGTTCAGGGGTCGGAAGACTGAGTAGCTGCCGTTTTTGACATTGGCAACACTTGGTTCAGCGCCATCAACGGGCACCGCATTGGTGCTTTCGTCAAGGAAGCCAAAGCTCAGGTAGCCAATGGAGTTGGGGGTGGTGGCCACGGTGGTGCGGACCTGCCCGTTGGACTGCTGGAGCAGGGCATTTTCGAAGATCACTGCTTCGGTATCGCCGGATTCCATGACCAGCTCTTCGAACGCCGCCCGCGTGCCGGAGCCTTCCTCACGGGAGACCACGGTGATGGGGGCATCCGGACCGCCAACCTCAGAGAAGTTGGTGATTTCACCGGCAAAGATAGCTTTGACCTCTTCCAAACTCAGGGATTCCAGTTCCAGATCCGGATTGGTGGCAATCGCAATCCCGTCAAAGGCAATTGTGTGAACCACCAGGTTGGGAAATTCCTCGAATTCGGATTCCTTGACGTTGCGGGAGGCATTGCCGATGTCGACAGTGCCTTCGCCCGCGGAGGTCACGCCCGTGCTGGAGCCGCCGCCCTGGACCTCGATTTTCACATCGGGGTACATTTCTGTGAAAGCTTCGCCAAGCACTTC
>CAZUMA010000056.1:0-9503 GCA_964621835.1 uncultured Anaerolineales bacterium
GGACTTAAAATCCCCCGGTTCACACCGTGTGGGTTCGAGTCCCACCCGCCCTACTTTTTTTATTGTTGCATGGTCTGGATTTTTTTCATTTGCAGCGATTTTCCACTTGCTCATTTATGATAATGGACCCCTGATCTGATTTTTTGAGGAGGTCTGAATGAAGATAACCAGACTGCTGACCCTGATGGGGATCCTGCCCTTAATTCTGCTCAGCTCCTGCAGGGAACTCCCCACTGAAGAACTCATTCCTATCCAAACCACCTCAGCCCCGACAATAACCCCAACCACGCTACCTCCAACAGCCGAAATTGAAGCGGCTGCCCCGCTCTTACCAACCAGTGCGGATGTTCCCCTCTCCGAACAGGGTCCCTGGTTTGTTTTTTCCACCCCGGAAGGTCTTTTCGCGTGCAACCCGGATGGCACCGGGCTGACCCAATTTTATTTTGAAAACATCGCTCCTCCTTATACAAACAAAATCCTGACTGCCCCCAAGGGAGGCTATCTCGCTTATCTCACCGGGAAAGGATTTTCAAACACAACCCTGCGAATCAACCTCTTCCCCTGGCGCACATTGATCACCAATACGCCGCTCACTTCGGAAGAGACCGAACCAGGTCCGGAGGCGATGCCAGGCGATCCGGTGATTGAAGCCTGGCGGGCCATGGTAGAAATGGAAAGCATGGCATTCTCTCCGGATGGCAGCAAACTGGCTTTTATGGCGGCAATTGAGGGGAACACTTCAGATCTCTACCTCTATTCCCTGGATACTTACCAGATCACCCAATTGACTGATGGCCCTTCCCAGGGGTATCAACCCATCTGGTCTCCCGATGGCGAGTATATCGTGCACACCGGCGCAAGCACCTTTGGGACCGGGGCAGGCTACGCATTGGATGGGGTCTGGGCTGCACCAGCGGACAGCTCCGATGTGGTTGCCCTGTATGATCCTGCCGATTCCAGCGCGGAGGAATTCATCGGCTGGGTGGATGAACGGACCTTTGTGGTCCACAGCTGGGACCCCGTTTGTGGGTCCCATAACTTGAGGACCTTCAGTATTAATACCAAAGAAAGCAGGGATTTATGGACGGGATACTTCCACACAGTCGCTTTTGATCCCGTAAGCAAAACGGCAGTTCTGGCCGTCAGCCCTGCCCAGGCCAGGTGCAGTCCCGATAATGAGGCAGGTATTTATCTGGTCCCCACAGATGGCAATTCCCCCATGGAAATCGTCGAAGACGAAACTAATAAAATCCTTTGGGCAGCAGAAGCTGAGCTCTTTTTTGCTTCTTCAGAATTCGGAACCCTGGCGATCGATTCCAAGGGTCAGTTCCTGGATCTGGACAAACCGCAAGGGGCTGACGCCTTCCCGGCGGCTGCCCCGGGATCCCGGGATCTGGCCTGGACGGGGCCTTCCCTGTGGATTGGGCCTCTGCTGGGTTCCCTGGATCATCCCCCCCGGATGATCTTCGACGAGCCAGTGTACTCGGCCACCTGGGATCCCGGAGACCAGGGGCTGCTGTTTTATGCCGACAGCGGATTATACGCTGCAAAGCGTCCCGATTTTACGCCAGAACTTATTGCCGCTGGGTTTGACAATCGGAACCAATTTTCTGGATGGGTCATCCCCTGAGTCCAACAAATACAAAAAGCGGGTTGGGAATGGAGACCAAAGTGGATAACTTTCCATCCAGCGATCCGGATATTATTTAACATATCCTGCCCCCAAAAATGGGTTGGTATCAGCCATCTTCAGATGGCGAGCTCCCCCTTTCCAGCCGAATGGGGTTAAATTCCACCCGCAGGTTGATAAAAAAGGGGGCTGACCAAAATGCAGCTGGTCAGCCCCTATCCATCTTTGCTTTCAAATGTTGGCGCAGATGGGTATGCATCCAATCTTCGGCTTCGAAAGCAGCCGGTTGATAATCCTTACCCGATCACTCATTTTGAAATGGGATATCATCAATGATTTGCATTGTCTCCCGAATATTAACAAACGCACCGACATCCTGATCATCCAGAATGGTCACCTGAAGCCAGTATAGTGCATCCTGAGGACTTTCTTTGGGAACCATGCATTGCAGGGCCACGATGGCATAACCGCCGCCACAAGATTTATATAATCTTGAGTCAATACGGAGTCCTGCCTGATCAAATACATTGGAGTCGTATAACTGGCATGCGTCCAGAACCTCCCCTTCGTACCTGCTGAACGCTTTGGAACAGTTGCCAGCCAGCTCTGGATTCATCGTGACATTCAGCTTCATGCCCGGTGTATTCCAACCCGATGTAAACTCTTCCATGTCTGGTGCTGCCCAGATGGATACACCGATGTTCCTGGTATCCCAGGCCCATGCTCTTCCATCAATGTCAGACCAGGCGGTCGGCAGCTCAACTTCGAGCACATCAAAGTCATCCCTGACCATTCGGTTGCTTGGATATCCTTGAATGGTTGGAGCAGGGGTCGGTTCCTCCTCAACCGCTGCTTCCTCGGTTGGGGCTTGTTCAGAGGATCCAGATGCCGTGGGGGCTGGCTCCCCGGACCCGGACCCGACATCAAGAAATGACATCACCGATTCAAGGGGACGCCCATTGAGCTGGCCGGTGAGAATCTCCCCGGTGCTGAACCGCATGACCTGAATGTCCAGGACATCACCCGGTTCATGCGTTCTCAGGATGTCACAGTAATCCGCCAGGGTAGAATCGGTCGCCAGGACCAGGTCTTCCAGCGTCAGAATAATATCCCCGGGCTGAACTCCCGCCTCATCGGCGGGTGACCCGGATTTCACCGAGGAAACCCATATTCCTGACAGCCCCTCGCCGTTGTTCACTGCTTCGCCATTGACCCCGATCGAGTTCACATCCGCCCCGGTCATCATCTCCTCAATCAGGGGCAGAGCCTGCGAGCGAGCAATCGCAAAATACTGGGCTGCGACAAACTGGCTTTGGGCCGATTTCAGATAATTCACCCCCACCACTTTCCCAGATTCTGTGACCAAGGGACCACCGGAGTTTCCGGGGTTAATGGTGGCATCGTGCTCAATGACATGGTCGACGGATGACCATGGGGTCTCCCCGGTCGTATCTTCTTTTGAAACAATCCCTTTTGTTAGGGTATATTCAGGGTCCCCTAATGGATACCCTGCGGCATAGACTTCAAGACCGGTATTAATATCATCTTCATGCCAGCTCAGCGCTGGAAAACCTTCTCCATCAATGTCAATCACGGCAAGATCGGAACATTCAGAGACACCGAGGATCTTGGCATTAAGAGGTTCATCGTATCCATCCACGTAGACCTGGAGAAGCGCTGCCCCGGTAACCACATGGTTGTTGGTTACTGCAATCCCGGATGGGTCAATGATGAACCCTGTCCCGGAACCCGCTGAGTTGATAACCTTCCCCACCTGGGGATCAACAAAAGTCCCTTGAGCAACAATCTGGATGACAGCACCCCGGACATCTTCCAGCGAGCTCACAGAGCTGGAACCACTGTCTCCTGCGCTACAAGAACTGAGAAGCAAACAAAAAATAAGCACAACGCCAGTTATCAAGTTTCTTTTTGTTTTATGCATGAGAATTCTCCTTGTCATCTTGCAGATGAATCCAGAATGTTAATTTCTATAAACCCATGGATGATGGTCCAGGTGGAAAGCTTGCAGGGACCTTTTCCGGGCTTGGACTTTCAGCTGAGGGAATCAGTCACTTCGATGGTTTGTAAGATCCTGTCCAGGGCGTGCAAATCTGCTTCACTGAGGACCTGCACCTGCAGCCAAATCATATACGCATCAGGTTTTTCTCTCGGCTCCGCATAGACAGAAATCACCATGGATCCGTCAGGACCTCCACACTCCTGATAGAGATTGAATTTTCCAAGGAATTTACTTGTCTGGAATTCGCTTTGTTGAACAAAGCTGCAATCCTGGTAATACTGTTCCCCGCTTTTCAGCATCTCATCGATACTGTCGACCCGGGAATGGTTGTAGAGCGTGAAGTTTACCCCGGGTTGTTCGCGGGTGTTCTGCAGCCCGATGAGATCCGGGGATGCTGCAATATGGGCATGGATTGTCTCAATCCCCTCTGTCCACTCCCCATGATCAATGTCATCCCACAATTTGGGGATCTCCACATGCAGCTGTTTTGTGAAGTCTGTTACCTTGATAAATTCCTGATAGGCTGCTTCCGCCCCGGAGAGAGGAGCATCAACTTGAGGCCCAAGATTCGTGCCGAATGAATAGGAAGATTCTAAGGCGCGGCCGTTCAGCTGCCCTTCCAGAACTTCCTGGGATGCAAACCGAAGAACACTCAGGGTGAGAACATCATCAGCTTGATGAGTGCGCAGGATGTCACAGTAGTGGGACATTGTATAGTCCGTTGCCAGCACCAACCCCTCCAGAGACAGGATGATATCTCCACCCTTAACGCCTGCATTATCCGCGGGGGATCCAGACTCTACCGATGAAACCCAAATCCCTGAAAGTCCTTCTCCATTATTAATTGCTTCTCCATTGATACCAATCGAATCAACACTTTGACCAGATCGGAGAGTTTGGATTAAAGACTGCGCTTTTGATGATGAGATCGCAAAATACTGAGCAGCGACAAATTGAGAGGCAGCTGACTTGAGGTAATTCACGCCAACTACCTTTCCATCTTCCGTGACCAGCGGCCCTCCAGAACTGCCGGGATTAATCACGGCATCATGCTCCAATACCTGATCGACAGATGACCAAGGCGTTTCCCCTGCCGTTTTTTCTTTGGAGATAATCCCCTTGGTAAGTGAATATTCCGGATCGCCGAGGGGAAAACCCGCTGCAAACACATCCATCCCCACATTCACATCACCATCAAACCACTCCAGGTATGGATACCCGTCCCCTTCAATATCAATCACCGCAAGATCTGAACATTCTGATACACCAAGCACCCGGGCGTTGTACGGCGTATCTTCCCCGCCGATGTACACAGTCAGCAATGCCGCCCCTGTCACAACATGATTGTTCGTGACGGCGATACCAGAAGGATCAACAATAAAACCCGACCCTGAGCCAGCAGTATTGAGCATGGTACCAACCTCAGGGTCTACAAAGCTGCCTTTGGCAACAATCCTGATCGTTGCATCTCTGACAGCATCTATGCTGCCCGCGCCGTGCTCGCCGCCAGATGCCTGATCACAAGCAAACAGGAAACAAGTGGCAAAAATAATCATCACTATCTGTACCAAATATCCATGACGCTTCATCTTCAGTCTCTCCTTTGTCTTTAAACAGGAGTTTCCTTTTCAAACAGCCATTGAGACCTTGATGGAAAGATCAATAATACGGAAACCCTTGGAAGCCAGTCGGATAAAACAAAATTACAGCGCTGTTTGATAGAAGCTTCCAATAATGAGTAGTTTAAACCGGGGCAGGATTATTTCTTATTTGCTCTTTGAAGATAAAATCTTCGATCAATAGCCGGGTTGGACTCTCCAATCAATCATTAAAAGATTCCGCCCTGCATTTATTGTGTATGCTGGCAATAAATTCAGCGGAGAGAACTGTTATTGAACCTCATTTTACATCATTTTCCAATTCTGAGCCTGCGCGAAACCTATAAATCTGATAGAAAAGCCCCTGCTTTACTGGGATCTGTCTGGTTGTTGATCCTTCCCGCCTGCAGAGCTGATCCTCGGCTTCTTGATACTAAGCAGGCCAGGAAGGCCAAGAATGAGACCGATCATAAGGGGAAACAGGGACCCGGAACCGCAGACAGGAAGGGCTGAAACATCCTCTTCATCTTCAATGGACTTTTCCTCCTGGGAAAGTGCTGGGGAGGTTGGAGTGGGAGTGGAAGGAAGGTCTGTTGGCTCCGGTGTCGTAGTTCCAGGCAGGGGTTGTGTGGCTTCCAGCACCTGTTCTGTTGTGGAGACGATTTCTAATGTTGGTGTTTGGGTCAGCCAGTAAAAAATATATTCTTCCCCCTCTTGGCCTACTGCATCCGGGGGAAACATGGAATTCAGAAATCGCAGAATATCAGCTTGATCGGGAGCCAGATGATATGCTGTGTGCATTTCCTGGAGGGCTTTAACGAAATCATCCCGGACCCACCCGGCACTGGCGGGAGAGAAGTATGCATTATGAACCAAAAGATCCGCATACCCCAGATGCCAGAGAGCATCATCAGGCAAATATTTAAGAGCATTTTGATAAGCATCCTGGCTCAGTTTAAACAGGATTTCCCCCCCGGGATCTGTTCGGGTTCCTCTTCTCAACCTTGAGATTTCCTTGTAAAGTTTTCCCAGGCGTCCCCAGGCCTCTCCATCCTCGGGGAAATCCCTGACATTTTTTTCCTCTCTTTCCACAGCAGCCATGGCTGATGGCCAGACGATAGCAATGCCGATATTATGTTCATAGGCCGGTTCAAAATCTTCAAAATACCACTGCACCTCATTTCCGGTCAGGATGGCGCCAGCTGTAGTCCTCCCCCATCCCGGGGAGTTATCGACAAAAACTGATTTGTTTGTTGCCTGGTAGGGCAGACGAACAATAATCTCTGCACTTCCGATCGTCCCCTTCCAACCCGCTCCGGTCTCCAAAAGATAATCATAAGTTACAAAAGGATATTCCCCTGTACCTTTTAAAGTATATTCCACTTCAATCTCCACAATTTCTGCGGGAGGGAAACTGACCTCAAACTCCACCCATTGAACGGGATCTGCCCAGTTTTCAGGTTCTCCCTCCAATTCGACCCGGGAAGGTTGGACAGAGACATCATTCACGGTAACGATCATGTCCTCAATTTCCGGGTAACCCCGGAAACCATCCGAAAAGGAGGAGGGAAAGCGCACCATCAGCTGTTCAGATTCACTGCCCAGGTTTTTCATCTGGAACTCTGCCCAGACCCGGGCTGTTCCCATTACCTTAATATCCTCAACCTGCTGAACATCAATGACCACTTTTTCTTCCATCATGCGGACTTTTGTTTCCACGGTCTCAACTTCCGGGTTTGAGCCCGGGGGAGCTTTAGGAGGTGCGACATCAGCGAATGCAGATCGGTAGATAAAAATCAAACCAAACACAGCCACAATCATTCCCGCCGCTGCGGTAACCCACTGGTTCCGTAGAAATCTTGAATTTTGCGCCCTCATGGCTTGCCTCCCAATATTCCTAAGGATCTGCTAGCAGCTCCTAATACCCAGTGGGAACTCCAGCTAGCTGGAGCTGCGTCAGGAAAGATATCTTGCGGTCATGCCTGCAAGTACTGCCGGTGTCTGTTCTCGGATTTAAGTCAAACTGTTATTTTCGAGTTGGTGGTTGGGAGCTGCCCCCACCAATGAGGTAGGCAAAAAAAAAGAGTGGTGAATTTGCCAATACACCAACCGGGGGATCAGTCCAGTTCAACAACGGACGGCAGCTTCTTTGCTTCTCTTACCCACCTCTTGACCACTTTTAATGAGGGTTGCCTCTGAACGATCTCCATCTCCTGGTTGACCAGGTCAATTCTTTCTGCCAGGAGAGCCGGATCCTGCTGTGCCAGTTCGCTGACAGACCGCACATTGACCGCCTCCAGGAGCAGGGCATAATCCTCCCCCACCCCATTGATCCGGTAAAGGTCTAAATGCTGGACCCACTCCAATATCCGCTTACTGCTCAATCCGGTTTCCCCGGCCAGGATCAGCCTATCCCGTCGAGTAGACCCCCGTGACAGGAGTGATTCGGCTGTCTCCACCCCAGCCCAGCTGAGCTTCTGCGCATTAATTTCCCCGATTTTTTCAATATTGGATAATGACGTCATTACAATCCTCCACCCGGATAAACATCACTGATTCATACCGTGTACCCAGAAGTGATTATTAATACCCGCTGTTAGACTAACCTATTTATAGTACAGTTTTCCAGGTTGTCAACTTCTACCCTTCCGCGGGATGTCTGATTTCAGGCAAGCAGTCCTTTCCGTCCAACCCCCCGGAAAGATAAGGAACCCCAGAGGTTTTTCCCGTTTCGAAAACTTTTCGATATAATTAATCAGGCGGACTTTGAAAGATTCCCTGTTATAAACGAGGGTTATTACCAGATGTATCAAATCATTTGGCTGTCCTTGGATCGGAGGACATCCGTCCCCATGGCCCTGCAAGCCGACCTGCCCGGATTGATGATCTGGGTTTGGATCATTTCAGGGATCATCGGACTTCTCCTGATCCTTGCTGCACTGGTGCTGCGGATGACACTGAAAAGGAATACGCAAGCCCAACAGGACGAAGAGAAACGCTACCGGCTTTTTTTCATGACCGGCAGCAAACCCTTTTTTATCGCTTCAGTTGATGGGCAGTGGCTGGATGTAAATGACGCCGCGGTTACCTTATTTGGGTATCAGGATACAGCAGCATTTATGGCTGAACCGGTTCAAAGCATATTTACACAACCTGAGGAGTATTTTTCTTTTCTTCAAATCCTGGAAGAAAATGGATTCACTGAAGATCTCCCGGTGGATTTGCGCACAAAAAAAGGGAAAAATCTGCATACTTTACTGACTGCAGCAGCGCTGCCCACTTCCAGCGATGATGGTGATTGCTATCACGGGATCATCCATGACGTCACAGCTGAAAAGCAAACCAAACGATATCTAGAAGTCAGCCAGGAAAGATTGGACCTGGCCCTGACGGGCACTGGAATCGGACTCTGGGACTGGGATATCACATCCGGGGAGCTGAACATCAATGAACAATGGTTGAATAATCTTGGGTACCAGGTACGTGACTTGGAACCCCTTACGATTGAGCGCTGGAATCAGCTCATCCATCCAGAGGATCAGGAGTTGTCTTTTCAGTGTTTGGCTGCGCATTTTGCTGGGGATGCTGATCAATATGAATGTGAACTGCGCATTCAAAACAAATCTGGTTCCTGGCGCTGGATTCTCAGCCGTGGAAACGTGGTTGACACTCAATCAGATGGCACACCGCTGCGCATGGTCGGCACCTACCTGGATATCAGCGAGCTGGTTCGCATAAATACCGAAATCAAGGAATATGCTGATCAGCTTGAAGCTCTCCACGCCGTGACGACCTCGGTCTCCGCCTCCCTTTCAATAGAAGAAGTCCTGGACGATATTCTTGATCAGCTCTCAGAAACGATTAACTTTGTCAGCGCTTCCATATTCTTATTGAAAGGAGATCGGCTTGAAATTGCCACAGTAAAGAACCACCCCAATCCGGAATTGGTTTTGGGCCATTCCTTTCCAACGGACAACCCCCTCTTTCAGGAGATCTATCAAAGGAAAAAACCGGTCATTATTGACAATGCCCAGCGGGACAAACGATTTCAGGGCTGGGGGAAAACAAACTATGTCAAGGGATGGATGGGAATTCCCCTGTTGATCAAAGGAGAAATGATCGGTTATATTACCCTGGACAGTGATACGGTATCAAAATTCGGCACACCCGAGCTGAAATTGGCTCGGATCTTTGCCTCCCAGGCAGCCCAGGCGATTGAAAACGCCCGCCTTTATCAGCAGGTCCAGGAATATGC
>CAZUMA010000057.1:0-9191 GCA_964621835.1 uncultured Anaerolineales bacterium
GCAAGCTTTTCTTTCGATATGTACTCATAAGCAACCATATTGATCAGGCTGCGCATGGCATTGTTACGGTTTATGTTGTTAAACGTATTGGCAATTTCGCGGTCTTTTTCTTTGATATACTTCCACAACTCAAGATACGCTTCATGCTCTCTGTCGGCTCGATTTTCAGCAATCCTTTCCACAACAATAAGCGCCTGCTCACACGCTTCCGCTAAGGCCTCGTCCTTAGTTCGTCGCAGCAGCTTCCAATCGCTTTCTGGAAACTTATAAGACCCCATAATCTCTCCTTCCTCTGGAAGTTGGATACTTCCATTGTATTCAACTACCTGCCATTTGGCACTACTATAGCTCACCTGCCGCCGGGTTGGCAATTTTTGGTTGTTTATCTGAAGCCATTAATTTGCATTTTGCCGCCGCTGACCGCCACCGTAGTCGGTCAGATGGAGCGAGGGTTAGGTGCGGTCCAAAAGAACTGATAATCTACTTTTGCTTTTTCCCGATGTATCCCTCTCGTTGCCGAGCCTCCAATGACACTTTCCCACTTGGCCCATCTCCTCTCGCCACGGAAACTGCCACATTATCACCGGCGGCTTGCACAATTTCTGCCACATCAATGTGAGTGAACCCCGGACAGAGAAGTACAGAATCAATATTCTCCTTCTCGACATAGTTTTTACAGACCCCAACAGCTTCCACCTGATTCTTCACCACAACTGTAAAAAGCTGATACATCCCTGTATCAATTGAGTTCCTGTGTTTTGTGGCCTCCGCATCAGGTGCATGGGCAAGAAAGAGTACCTTGAATGCCATTGTTCACCTCCAGTTTCCAATATCCCATCTCATAATTTCCATCAATAAAGTTTTCAAGTAAAGCACCAAACTAGTTTGTATCAAGAACACATTCCCGATATCCGTAATAGACCCAAATGTATTCCTGATATCAGACTGTATTCATTATATAAGGATATCTATTCCAAGAACGGGCACCATGCTCTGGGGGAATACCTGCTTGTGCTTACATATCCAAACTTCTCGACCGTGCCAGGGGCTCTTTACCCCAGCGCTACAACTCGGACCAGCCAAAAAAATCCTCTCCATGTTGAATGTTCAGAGACATCCTGTTCCCTGACAAACGCCACTTCAGAGGAAATGGTCAACCTGAACTTGAATATTTCCTCACACTCACCCTGCTGTGGCTAAAATTATGGCCCTTCCTCCCAAAATCAGGCCCATCAACAAAAGCACCTCAACACTGGCAGAGAGTGGACCAGCAGCCTGTTTTCAAATCAATCAGAGATGACAAGAACCGGATCTGCTATGGATCAATCCTCACCTGGCAGGTGACCGGGAAATGGTCGGAGGCTGCCGGGTATTTCCGGTAAATCCGTTCTTCACCCGCCATCTCCTTCCAGATCTTCCCGTTCTGCACCCATCCGGATTGATTCCGGGTGTAGAGGATGTGATCAATCCAGACCCGCATGTAGGAGCCATCGATAATCGGATCCTTGAAGCTTGCCGTGTAGATCTCCTCAAAATTCAGCTCTTCCTGATCCTCTTCTGCCAGGGCATCATAGATGGCGTTCCCCAAGGTCAGATCTGGTTTCCAGATCGATCCCATCAGCGTCTCCACGCCGCTGGCCTGCAGTTTCATTTCACTGGCATCAAATCCCGGACCGTCATTGATATCCCCGCAGATTAACAAGGGGATCTCCCGGGTCTGATCGTCCGTCAGGTAACCATCCAGGAATCGATTGCGAAGCTGGAAGCACTGGGCCAGGAGCTTTTTCCTGTTTCCCTCCGCTTTCGCCCACCAGGCTGCCCATTCCAGGGCATTGAAAATCCCCTTGCTTTTCAGATGCACCCCCAGCACCCGGAAAGCCGTTCCATCCTGGAGATTGAGCTGGGCGTACAGCGGCCTTCGTTCGTACTTATGCAGCTCATCCAGGCCGTCCCGGTCTGTGTCCATCGGGAATGGGTCCGTGGCTGATTTCAGCAGCGGTGCAGTATCAGCCAGGCTGGCGTCAAACTGTGTTAGAGGTGGATCTGAGAACTTCTGGGTATCCACCCGGACCGCCAATCCCACGCTCTGGGCACCCGATTGCTGGACGGCACAAACCCAATCGCCATCGACCTCATCCCGGTCAAAAAACAAATGCAGTTCATCAACCCGGTTTGGGCCCTCCACAATCACCAGCACATCCAGGTCCATTTCGTTAATCACCCCGGAAATATCACTTACCCTCTCATCCACTGTGTTGTTTCTCTTCGGACCGCGGATCGTCGTCTCCCCCGGTTTGAACTGAGGTGGATCCCCCTCAAACAGAGAATTCATCCACTCAATATTCCAGACCCCAAAATTTATGTCTGACATCTCCCCTCCTCTTTTTCTGCTGATTGGTAAACAGATAATGCCCTGCTAGTAGCATATCACAGCCCAGGGTGATTGTTTTTCTTCTTTGCTGCCAGCCTGTTTTTCTTGCCCAGGTTCCTTTTTCCAACAAGGATCAGATACGTCGGGTGGTCTGCCTGGATGCCCCTTGGACTGTAAACACAGCTGAGGGGTCGGACCTCTGCCCCCTAGCTTTGGTGATCGTCTCTTGCTGATTTGGAGCCCTGGGTCTTTGGAGAATCTCTAAAGTTAACCTAAATTTTCAGCAGCGGTTCCAGTGTACAATAAGCGGGGGTGGCTTAAAGCAAAAAAGGCTGTTTTTATGAGGACATTAAACAAGTTCTTGCTCCCAGGATTGCTGCTGGTGATCTGCGCAGTCACTGTGTCCTGTGGGCGTGCGAACTCAATGTCAGCCAGCAGCAATCCCACCGCACCGCTCATCAAGACCTCCCCGACACCCCCTCCCGGTGGGCTGTCCTCTCCTACTGGGAGGCCCTCCCCGACCAGTACGACGGCCCCGAGCCCGACCCCAACCCCGGTTGTTTTTGATGTCGGAAAAGAGCTGACCATTGATTACCTGCGCTCCCTCCCGATCCGCGGGAGTGAGATTACCTTTGAGGAAAGGCTCGCCAACGGATACAACTACAAGCGGCACCTGGTCAGCTATCGATCGGAAGGGTACCGGATTTACGGCCTGCTGACCATCCCTTTTGAGAAACCCCCACAGCAGGGATACCAGGCGATCGTTTTCAACCACGGCTACATTCCCCCCGCGACCTATCGAACCACCGAGCGTTATGAGGCTTACGTGGATTATCTGGCCAGGAATGGTTTTGTGGTTTTCAAGATCGACTATCGCGGCCATGGAGATTCGGAAGGGGAGCCAACCGGGGCTTATTTCTCCCCGGGATACACAATTGATGCCGTTGCTGCGGTAAAGAGCCTGCAGCGCATGGAGGAGGTCGATCCGGAAGGGATCGGGATGTGGGGGCACAGTATGGGGGGAAACCTGCTGCTCAGGGCAATGCTGATTGAACCGGAGATCCAGGCCGGGGTGATCTGGTCTGGCGCGGTCTACAGCTACGATGATTTCATGCGCTACGGGATTGATGATTTCTCCTACCGCCCTCCCGCGACCCCAGAAGGGGATGGGGACCCGGACCCCAGAAGGGGAACGCGGGAGATCATCAACACCTATGGTTCACCCGGAAGCGGAGAGATCTACTGGAAAGCAGTCTCGCTGACAGAAAATATTGGCTATTTAGAGAATCCTATTCAGCTGCACCACGCGGAGGATGATCCCGTTGTGACCATCAATTATTCCTACGAGCTGGCTGCCGCGCTGCAGGAAAACAGCCTTGCCTATGAGCTCTACACCTACCCGGGGGGAGGACACAACCTGATCTCGCCGTACTTCGACCAGGCGATGATCCGGACGGTGCAGTTTTTTAAGGACAACCTGTAGCTGTCCTGGCGAGGTTCAGCTGCGGGGGACCGCCCCGCCGCTTTTTTACCGGACCCTGATCATGCTGTTTTTAGAGATTTCAGGAAACCATTTTTCCAGGTCGAGGTGGAAAAATTCATGGGAGAAGCTGAGAGTTGGATAGCTGCCGATCCGGACAGCATTTTTTGCCAGCCCCAGCATTTGGTGGGTTCGTGCATGAGCAAGCAGGTAACCGGTGGAGATGACGATCCTGTCCCCCCGGGCCGGGATTATCACCCGGATATTTCCGCCTGCCCCCATTTTGACATACTGCCGTGGATCATGATTACCCGAGGGGGGTTGTTTGATCAATTGACTGCGTTCCACAAACTGGCCGATTGCCTTTTCAGACAGAGACTCTGCAAACTCGATTGTGATATCCATCACAGCTCCTTTAAATAAAAATAGAGCCCCCTATTGGAAGGGGGCTCTATTTTGGTGATTAGTTGCTGGATTTATCCTGATCGCGGTTTTTGATGAAGTTCACCGAAACAATCCCGGAAATCTCCACGATCACCGCGGTAATCAGCATTTTGACAAATGCAGGCTCAATGCTGACATAAGGGATCTCGAAAGAACTCAGCAGCAGCATCAGCAGGGTCAGGATTGCTGCGGCAACCAGCACCCTGGAAAAGGTCACCAGCAGCCGGTCCATCTTGACCTTCATTTCAAAGTTGTGCTTTTTTTCTTGCAGGACCAGGGATTTTTGTAGAAATTCGACCTCCATCTCGGTCAGAGGTTTTTCCATCATTGTATCTTCCTGCTGATATTTCTTCTGAGTATGCGAATTTTTTTGTGACATCTTTTCCTCCTGTTCATCAAGTTTTTTCTGATTGTGTTTGTTATTTTTAGCCATTGTTTCCTCCTGTAGGTGAACGAAAAAACCCTCTCAAGCTGAGAGGGCTGGCCAAAAAATGGGACTGTAAGATCTTTCGATATACCTCCTTTCCCGGATTGCCGGGGTTAGATGTTCATGGTGTGGATGCTGATCTCTCCTCTTTTCCGGTGGATGTGCTTGATCTGTTTTATTCTTCCCGGGGTGCTGATGTTAAAACAAGCAAGCCCCGGATGGTCTGGTGAGACCCGGGGCCTTTAGGGGATTTGTTCAGAAAGCTCTAGAAGGCCGAAAATTGAAGTAATTTCTATTAGGTGAGTTAGAGATTCTCATCCGGGGCTTTCTCCTGCTTCCTGGTATGCGGCTTCACGTACGTGTACCCTTTGGGAAGATAAATCCCCTCTTTGGCTGCCAGCAGCCTCTGCTTGCGGGTGGCTTTCTTTCCCTTTGGAAGCTTCCGGAGATGGCTTCTCACCCCCACCTCTTGATAATAGATCTCCAGCAGGTGCGGAGGAAACGTGAGATTGTCAATCGTCAATTTTCTCCAGAAGACCAGCAGGGTTTGCAATTCCACTGCGGGAAGCTGATCTTTCGGGATGGTCAGCGCCCCTTCCCCGTAAATCATCCTTCCCGGATCCAGCTTGTCAGCGCCTGATCCGCTGATAGAGGTGCGGCCGCTCAGACTGGCTGCCAGAAAGACCCCTTCGTCTGCTGGCTGCAGCTGATTATCTTCCGGGAGCTGGTCAGGCACGAAGACGAGCATTTGTTTGCTTGTCTTTTGAACCAGACATCCAACAAACCTGAACTCTCTCAGACCAATCACTGACGCTCCTCAAGGTTTGATTACAGCTGCATCCTTTCTATTTGACAGCCTGGAACCGCCGCGGGCATGCATACCAGGGCGCATCCACCTCCCTTTCCCTTACCCTGGAATGAGCCCGGCGCGTGCCTCTAATATTCAGACGTATTTTCTTTTTATCGGATTATTTCTCCCATGTCAAATTTTCCTTCAGGGGATTTTTTGCCCGGGAGACAGGGACCTTGACTAGGCCTCTCCCCCGTACTTATACGCAAACCCGGCCTCCTCCAGCAGCCTGTAGAGATGGTCGCGGGCAGCATCCCACCCCACCGCGGTGGCCATTTCATTGAGATCCTTGTGGCCCTCATACGTCCCCTGGACCACCCGCCCATGGGGCAGCTTCTCGTGCCAGCGCTTGACCGCTCTCCTGCTGGGGTCATCATCCTGGGATAAAAACCCCAAAAATGGCCTTTTAGCAAGCTCGTCCACCAAATGCCAGGCAATGCCTGTCCCGCAGGTTGAAATACTGGGTACACCCATCAGCTGGGCTGTGCAGGCATCCATAATCGACTCGTGGACAATCACCGGCAGCTTAGAGCTGAAGCGGTTTAGCCCCCAGATCACCTTGGGCAATCCAGTCAAGGTCAGATACTTGGGGTTCTGCTTTGGGTTCAAGCGCCGCCCGATCATCCCCAGGACCCGACCGCTTCGATCCAGATCAGGGAAGGTAATCCTTCCTTTTAAAAACTCCCAGCGGCGATTATCCTCGTTGACATAGATCAGGCCCGCTTCCACTGCCAGCTCCCGGGTAACTGTCTCGGGGAGCATCGACAGCATCACGCCCAGGTTTCCGCTGGCAAAGCCTATTTTCCGGGAGCGGATAAAATCCTCGGGCAGGCCCCGGTGGTTCAGATAGGCCATCGCCTGCGGGTTTTTCAGCAGATTGTGGTGATAGATTTCTGAGACATGGCCCAGCAGAAAGAGCACATCGCGGGACAACGCAGGTTTCCTAGCTTTCTTCTCCTCTGTCTCCACCTTGCTGCAGGGGAGCTCCTCTTGATCGATGATCGAGAGCACCTCTTTGAACATCTCCTTATCATGGGCGTCCCAGGTATGCAATCCGAACTTCATGGACCCAATCAGATCAACCGAGTCCCCCCCGATATAGTCGTGAAAGCAGAACCATAAACCCTGGTCGGGGTCCACAGAAAAGGAGGGGCGGGATTCCTTGTGAAAGGGGCAGAGGGCGTTGACCCGTCTGCCCTGGGCAGTTTTGACTTCAACCCCATACCTCCGGAGCACTTCCATCAGGTCGGGTTTTTTTTCCATCGCGGTTTTCTCCTCATTATTAAAACCTGGGGGCGGGTGATCCTGGCGGCTTGCAGTGGAGTAACACCCCTGCTCTCCTTCAGGGCACCCGCTCTCTCAGGTTGGAGACCCTGCCAGGTCTCCATTTTTCAGTGTATCACGCTGGACCAGCAAGACAGGGAAGGGCAAGCGTGCTGGTAGGAAGGGTTTTTTTCTCAGCTGCTGAGGCAGGATCGGGAAGGTGTGATTACAGATTAGAGTGGGAGGCATTTCCTTCTTGAGGTCAAATTTCTCTTAGCTTTTCGAGAACCCCAGCCCCTTCCGGTTCAGGGAAACAAACTGGTCCCGGCCGATGATGATGTGGTCGAGTACCGGGATCCCCAGCAGCTTCCCGGCCTCCACAACAATCCGGGTGATTTCCACATCATCCGCACTCGGAGAGGCCGCGCCGGAGGGGTGATTGTGAAAAATTATTATCGCAGCAGCGTTCTTCCGAACGGCCACCCGGAAGAGCTCGCCCACGCGCACCTGGGAGGTGTGCAGCGTTCCCTGGTAAATCGTTTCAATGCCCATGACATGATTACGGGTATTGAGCAGCAGCACCCGGAGCTGCTCCTGCTCCAGGATCTGCATTTCATAGGCAACCAGGTCCGCCGCGTCTTCCGGGCAGGTGATGACCGTCGTCGCCAGCGGGGAGGGCTTGGATAGTTTTTCCCCCAGCTGGACTGCTGCCAGGATCCGGTTTGCGATCACTTTTCCAATCCCGGTGACTTTTTCCGGGAAATACTCTCGGCCCAACTTGCGGAGGTCCCCACTGCAGGCCTGAAAAAGATCTGAGGCCACTTCCAGCTGGTTCTCCCCACCAATCAGCAAAGCCAGGAGTTCGCGGGAGGACATCGAATGGGGATATTTTTCAATTTTGTAGGAGGGCCTTTCCTCAAAAGGGATTTCAGAGATTTTCTGACCAGGTGCAGGGTTGGACCCTGCGGTGATTTGATCCACTGATTCAAAGAGGCTTTTCTGGGTCATTGGGTACCTCCGTGGATACCTCTCCCGGGATGGGATCGATGTGAAAATGCAGGCTGCTCGCCGAGAATGGTCACTCCCCATCGATCTGCTAACTGCTTAATTTCCTGTTTTTCTTTGGCTCCCAGGATCTCGGGGCTGTGGGCGTAGATTTTCGCCCAGTGCAGGTCCCCTCTTTCCTGGCTGGTTTTGATCAGCAGCGTTTCAATGAGCCTGGTGGTATCTTCTGACATCGGTTCCTCCTATTTTTTTTAAGGTTCACTTCTTGACGGGGATATGACCCCCATGTATAATGAAATGTAGATATCCTCCTGTATCCTTGTTTCCTCCTTGGACCACGGTGATATCTGATTAGATGCCGCTGGTTTTCTAACCAGCGGCATTCTCTTTCAAAAAGCAATTGCTCCTCGGTCCAGCATCTCAATTCTCCTGCTGACAAGGGAGCTGGGAAACGAAAAAAGCCCGTCCAAGTTTTCAGGCCTGGACGGGCTTTTTATGAGCAGGATCCCGGGGGGATGGATCTATCGATTGCTCAATTCCGGGACTTGCTCGCTGCACTATCCGGTGCAGGACAGCAAATCCGCAAAAAGTTGTGGAACATCAGGGGGATCTGGACGGACGAGCAATGTCCCCCAAAAGCACACCACCCCTGACGGGGTGGAGGCAGACAAGTGTTTTTTTGATGCAGATTGTTTTGTCGTTTTTTCTTGGGTGTTATCAATACAACAAGATGGGATTAGCATTGTTAAGGTAACATGATTTTTATTGCCTGTCAAGAATGGGTGGAGTGAGTGGGAATCAAACCCACACAGATGGGTGCTAATCCCATCTTGTCTCCCAAGACTCCCCTCTTGCTCGCTGTCTTTTGCAGCAAGATTTCAGATTTAACAGGATCATATGGCCGGAGAATCCTGGGGAAAAAAAGACAAAGAACCCCCCACCAGGGAGGGGTTCTTCAGTATTTATTGAATGGGGATCCTGCTTATCGATCCAGGGTCCAATCAATCAGGGTCTGATTGTTTCAGGGAACCAAACTTACCAAACCGGCCAGATTTTAAAACTGGCCATGAAGAACAGATAACCAATCACGATCAAGACAATCAGATTGGCCCGAATCAATCGAATCAGTTCATGCAGGTCAAACATGGTACTCTCCTTATTCGCTATCCTCCTTTGAGCCCGGAGGCTCCTGGTCGCGGGTCGGCGCACGTCTCCTCCGACCCGCTGATACGGCGCATGGCATCCCCTGTCTGGCCAGGCAGATCCCCCCAACTTGCAGCATACGATCGATCATGATGACTTACCTCAAGGGGGAAGTCACCTGCCTGGGGTTGATCGTTGATGGATCTTG
>CAZUMA010000058.1:0-1162 GCA_964621835.1 uncultured Anaerolineales bacterium
ACCATCCAGATCATCGCCCCGGCCGCCAGGCCCAGCCCCACCGGCAAAAACGGCTCAAAAAAGAGCACGAACAAGAACGCGGGAATGGCCATCAGCGGCTGGGGAAGGCTGGTGAAAATGCTCCAGAAACCTGCTTTCCAAACTTTTGTTCCCCGCGGGACCAGCACCAGGCTGATCGCCAGCCCTTCCGGGATGTTGTGAATGGCGATCGCGGCGGTGATGAAAACCCCCAGCGTTTCCCCCCCGCCAAAGGACACCCCCACCCCGATCCCTTCTGCAAAAGAGTGAGCGGTCATGATGCCCAGGATCAGCAGCGCCTTGCGGGCATTGGCCCCCTCCAGGTCAGCCACATCGATATCCGACCCGCGGTCGATCAGCTGGTTGGCAGCCACGATCAGCCCCAGCCCCAGCAAAATCCCCGCAAACGTCCGGTAAGGATTGAGACGCACCCCCTCCTGGATCAGGTTGTGGCTGGCCCCGAGCATCAGCCCGGCGGCCGCCGCGTTGAAAATGCTCAACCACCAGCGGTTGAACTCCTTGACAAATAAAAAGGGGAGTGCTCCCAGGCCGGTGGCGAGTGCCGTCAGGCTTGAGGCAATCAAGATTGTCCAAAGACTTACTTCCATGAATGGATCCTTTTCCCAAATCCGTTTTTCAGCCAGATTCTCTGGAAGAGTTTCCCCATTTCAAAGAATTATATCACCCGGCGGCTGGTGTTGAGGCTGTGGCTCACCCCTCCCCTTATCAGACCAGGGCTATCAATATTATTGTCAAAGGAAAGATCGAATTTGCGATCACGGGGGTGGAGCCCCTCCCCTGGGGCAAGGGCATGAAATAGATTTTGAAGCTGGAAGAAGAAGGATGGCAGGCCCTATCCACGGCAGCGGATGCCGCCAGGCATTTTTATGAGACGATTCTCTGCGAGGATGCCGTGATGGTCTTTCCAGGAGGGATGCTCCTGGTTGGAAAACAATCCATCCTGGATTCCTTTTCCGCCCAACCCTGGGAATACTATCAGCTAACAGATCCGCGGGTGATCTCCCTCTCTGAGTCCTCCAAGATGCTGATCTATAGAGTGACTGCCCGCAGGAAAAAAAGCCTGCCGTATGATGCGCTGATCAGCTCGACCTACATGGACAAAAACGGCACCAGGAAGCTGCCT
>CAZUMA010000058.1:1262-9058 GCA_964621835.1 uncultured Anaerolineales bacterium
AAACAATGGCAGAAAAAACCCCGATCTCAGAAGAGCTGATCGCCCCCTGCGGGATGAACTGCGCGATCTGCTCCAACTATCTGGCCTACAAAAACGGCCTCAAGCGCAGCCAGTGTGTTGGCTGCCGGGCGAGAAATCAGCCCTGCACCTACATGTTTGCACAATGCACCGGGATCAATCACGGCGCAAAAGGGGAGGAGGCTGCCTTCTGTTTTGAGTGCGGCCAGTATCCCTGCAAACAAACCAAGCGCATGGATCAGCGGTATCAAGGCAGCTATCATATGAGCACCAGGGAAAACCTGGAAGTGATCCAGCAAAAGGGAACCAGGGCATTTCTAAAGGAGCAGTACGAGAAATACCGCTGCCTGCAATGCGGGGGGCTGATCTCGATACACAATCAAAAATGCTTTCACTGTGAGACGATCACCCGATTGGTGGAAAAACACCCCGATCCTCTGCGGCCCTGAGCTTATTGTGGAGGGAAAGACCCCTTGGAGCCCCAAAACCAGGCAAGACCGCAGCGTCTAATCAAGAAAACCCTGCTGGGTTTCTTATTAATCGCCCTGGTGAGCTGTGCTGCCCCGCCAGAAAACGAGCAGACCTCCATGCAGGTTCTCCCTTCTGACACCCTTTCCCCAGCTCCCCTCAGCTCCCTCCCCACGGAAACTGTGGTTGAACCCACCCGGCTTCAGCCCTCCCCGACATCCACTCACTCCCCCGCCCCGACACAAACCCCAACAAGTACCTTGACCCCGTATCCAACCCTGCCGCCGCTGCCCACGCTCCCGCTTTCTGAAAGGGATGCGGAAATCCAGTGGCTGATGACCACCAACAAACACTGCCGCCTTCCCTGCTGGTGGGGTCTGGTCCCCGGGGAGAGCTCAATCCAGGAAGCGGTGCAGTTTTTTCAGAGGCTCGGGGGCTATATTGATGTCCAACCTGCGCACTCTGAATCCATTGATGATTTTTATTACATATCCTTACACAATCCCGGAACCGATGACAGTTTTGGATGCGTCCTGGGGGTTGACGATGGCGTTATCCAAAACATAAGCACGGATGGGGATATCAACCGCTATTCTTTTCAAATCCGTCAGCTGCTTGCTGAATACGGCGCTCCAACAGAAGTATTTATCAGGGAGGTAACCTACCTGTCAGAGGAAGAGAGAACAAAGTCCCGATATGATGGCTATGAAATCGTGCTTCTTTATGCGGAGGATCATTTTTTTGTCGAATACAACTTTGGGGCTGAAAAATACCAGGAAACGCATCATGCTTGTTCCGGAACCTATCCCCGGATGGAAATCTGGTCTGATGGGGAGGATAGGAACGCCAGCTGGTTTCAAAACAACTTGAACAAAATGAATAAAAACCCTTTCTTTGGAATCGAAGAGATTTCCGCATATAACCCCTCAACCTTCCGGACCCAGGTGCTGGAAAGCGGGGGGGATCCCTGCTTTGAGCTCAACTATGCGGCAATCCGGTCCAGGACACTGGGGATCAGCTTCGGGGAGCTTGCCCCCACATTAACAATCACTCCCACCCCAACCCCGGTAATCGAATATCCGCAGATTCCGACCCTGCAGGCTGCTGAGGCATCAGCCTATTATCAGCGCCTATATCGGCAGCGCCCCGACTGCCCAACTCCATGCTGGTGGGGATTGGTCCCGGGAGAAACAACAATGCTCGAGGTCCACGAGATCCTGGGACCATTCAGCAGCCCCCAACACATCCGGGATGAGGTGTTTGAGGATGAAAAAGGACAGCTGATAATTGAATCCTCCGCAAGCTGGGCTGCCGATCTGCCCTATGGACACCAGGCGACCTGGGAAGTCTGGAGCAGGGATCAGATCGCCTCCAGAATCCGTTTTTCTGCCTCCGATGAACTCCTGCCCCTATCCAGGGTCTTTGAAGACTATGGAAAACCAGATGTGATCGGGTTGATTTTCATTCCCCCATATTTTGGAGAGGCGGTTAATAATGGACAGCTGATGCTCTACTACAAAGAGCAGCGGGCGTTTTTCTCCTACTTTTTTGACTTGTACGAATATGATCAAGTGTATCGGGGATGTGGAGCAAGTTTGTGGTTCATGGACCATTGGTCAAAAGAGGAGGACTCCCGAGAAATTGAAGAGCTTCAGGATACGTTTTTCGGTGGGACTGAGAACACCATCCAATCCAACCTGGAGGAGCTCACGGGGTGGAGTGTTGAAACCTTTTATCAAACCTACCGGGACGCAGAGAATGGGGAGATCTGCATCACGATCCCACACTCAAATTACTGAAAATTCGACCAGCGATTTCCAGATCTATCCATACCGAAAACCATTTAGAGTGCACACAATTATCTCCCACAGCTTAGTTGATTTTCCAAAGCAGGCAATGAGAAGCAATCTCCTAATGACTGCGGCTGCCACTGGGCTCGCCATTTTCACGCTGATAGTGCTCTACATCCTCCGGGACGGCCTCGCAGACGAGATGGAGCCCGCGGATCTGGCTGTTGTCCTTGGGACCCGGGTCCTGCCAGATGGCAGGCCTTCTCCCATGTTGAAGGCAAGATTGGATAAAGCCCTGGAGCTGTACCAGAAAGGATTTTTTCCACAGCTGATCGTCAGCGGCGGGGTGGGGAAAGAGGGGTTTGATGAGGCAGAAGTGATGAAAGAATACCTGATCAAAAACGGCGTTCCTTCCTCCGCAGTAACCGCAGACAGCGCGGGGGCTGACACCTACAAAACCGCAGAAACCGCGGCTCAATACGCACAGGATCAGGGCTGCAAACACGTGATGGTAGTCACCCAGCATTTTCACATTGCCCGGTCCAAACTCGCCCTGCGCCGATTTGGCCTTTCCCCGGTGTATGGCGCGCACGCCGCGTATTTTGGCTTCAGGGATCTTTACTCAACCATCCGGGAAGTCCCAGCCCTTGTCTACTACCTGCTTCGCCGCTATTGAGGCAAACTGGAACCGGACGATCAGGTCTGAGGGACAAGCTTTCAACATTGGAGGTACTATCATGCCATTCCTGCTCCATGATATTCAAAAGGAACCTGAGATCGTCACCCTGGAGGAGCCCATCTGCTTTGTTGGGATCTCAAAAGAAACAAACACAAGGCGTATTTACAAAGATTCGGTGGCACTTGCAGATCAGTACCAGAAGCACAAAGCAGCCCATCCCATCCCCAACTTGAAAGAACCCTGGGCTTTTGTGGCAACCAGCAAGGATTTTGATGAAAAGACAAAATCCTGGGATTACATTTTAGGGGATGTGGTCCAGGATCTGGGTTCCATCCCGGAAGGAATGGAGGGCTTCAGGGTCCCAACTGGAACCTATGCTGTGATTCCTGTGCGAGCAAAGTTCAGATTTTTATGGGGATTAGAAATCGCCAGGACGAAAAAATACCTTATCCAGGAATGGCTGCCGGGGTCCAAGTTCACCGCAGCCGGGGATGACTTTGAGTACCATGATCACAGAAGCATGGGAAAAAATGCCCGGATCGATTATTATCTTGCTGTGGAAGAAAAAGACCCGGAGTGATTCATCAAACGGCAGAACAGGCTATTCAAAAGAAGAGGATGAGGAATAGATGACAGAAAAAATCAACAAGGCTGACACTCTCTCAGAGTATCAAACTCTTTACCGCATAGGTGGAGCTGCCTCCTGGATCGTGGTCTTCCTGGTTTTAGGAATGGTGGTTGGGCAATCCCTCTTTCCGCAGCCAGCCACGGTCAGAGCCTGGTTCCAGCTTTTTGAGCAGAACCTGTTCATCGGTTTGCTGGATTTCTGGGGCCTGGAGATGATCATGTACATCCTGTTTGTGCCGGTCTTTCTGGCGCTTTACATCTTGCTCAAAGAGCTTGATCATGGGGTGGCTGCGATTGCAGCCATCCTCACCTTTCTCGGGGTGGGAATTTTCCTGTCCACCAACAATCCCTTCACCATGCTCTCTCTCAGCAGGCAGTATGCGTCAGCCGCATTCAGCGCGCAGCGGGCAGTCCTCCTGGCCGCCGGACAGGCCGTGCTGGCCAACACAGGCCAGCGGGTGGTCGGGGGGTTTAATACCGGGCTGTTCCTTGTTTCGCTGGCTGGATTGATCTTTTCAGTCCTGATGCTAAAAGTCCAGCATTTCCGCAGATCCACTGCATGGGTCGGGGTTTGGGCATATGCCTTCTCCCTGGCAGATTACCTCAGGCAGATCCTGACCCAGTCGGTCCTGATCGCACTGCTGGTCATCCTCCCGGGTGCTGTGCTGCTGCTGATCTGGTTCGCCCTGGTTGGAAAAAAGCTCTGGAAGCTTTCCCAGGGCAAACAGCAGGAAGCTGGAATGCCACCAGTAAGTAAAAAGTCCCTGGCTTGAGGGCCAAAGAAAAAACCAGGGTCATGTGCTTGTCCTCCGGTGAATTTACCGGTGCTGGGGAAGGCACCAGCTCGTTTAACTTCCATGAGCATGAGGAGCTGGGGATAAACCAAAAAGGAACAGCCTTTTGAGGCTGGTACCAGCAGGGCGGCGCCCATAATCCCTGCCTCAGCAAGCAAACTGGCAGTCTACAGAAACCGGGAAAAGGGCTGCGCGGATCTTGTGGGCCTTTATGATGCTTGCTTTCAATTTTTTTTAGATGAGGCCTTTCCATTCCTGAGGATAGACTGCCAAAGGCTCAATTGAAAACACAATCGGTCTTCTTCCGGATTCCTGAAAAGAACAAGTCACCATCCTTTTATTTTGGAGAAATGCCTGGCAGAAGTGGGGGTGATAAGCCATCTTAGAAAGCTTCCCATAAGCATGAAAGCCAGCAAACGGCAGAAGTTCCTGGCTGCATCAGAAGATATTTACCTGCCCAAAGGGTATACCTGCGCCTACGTGTACATCCGGAAAAAGGAAAAGACCCGGCAGCGGTAGTCTTTGAGCCACCCCTGAAAAAAAGCGGTCCCCGTTTCCACCTGTCAGACAGCTCATTGAGTTCGCTTGACGATTTTATAGACATCGTATATGATGTCATATACGATGTTAATCACATTGGAGGTCCCATGGCCAGATATCCACTTAAGCTGCCGAAAGATCTAAAAAAAGAAGCGGAAGATTGGGCAGAAAGACAAAAAGTATCCCTGAACCAGTTCATTATGTGGGCGGTGGCTGAAAAAGTCGGCACACTAAAACAGAGTCTGGATGACCCCAAGTTTCCCAAAATCACATATCGGCGCGGAGCGTCTGGTATTCCCAGCCCATTGATCCGCGGAACGGGATTGCGCGTCCAAACGATTGTAACAGCTGCAAAGCAGTGGGAGATGGATGCCGACCAGATTGCTGAAGAGTATGATCTGGATCTTGAATCCGTCAAACAGGCTTTGGGCTTTTATCAAGCGCATCAGGAAGAGATAGATCGGGCCATCTCTGCTGAGAAGGAACTGGCATCCCGTCTTGCCTGAACCAAAGCTGCATCTAGATGCCGATGCGTCCAGTAAATCTCTTTACAAAGCACTCCTGGAGCGCGGTCATGATGTAACCCGAACGCCCACGCCGTGGATGCCTCGTGATGCTGCAGACGAGCGCCAACTGTTAGGAGCGACCGCTCAGGGCCGCTGCATTTTCACTTTCAATGTCCGGGATTTCCTGGCCCTTGCAAAGCAGCACCCGCAGCACGGGGGAATCATTCTCGCAGCACAGGATCGTTGGACCCTGACCGGCCTGATTGAGTCTCTTGACAGGCTGCTTTCTGAAACGGATGCCAGGGATTGGTCTGGCCGCGTTCAGTGGCTGGAATGACCCTGCGGCAGACCATTAGAGCCCTTGCCCACCGGCAGCGGTTTTTGCCGGGGGTATTCTAATGAAACTCAGATAGAATGCGTATTTGTTCTTGTTCTCAGGCCTGGATTTCCGAGGATTTGTTTTGCTTCTAACGGAAATGGAAAATGGCCGCCCCGTGTTAGTATCCAGAAATGGATAAACCATTACGGGCTCTATGGTGGTCAACACGGTCTCTGTATCGTTTCTGATAATCTCGCCCCGCTCAATATCAACTATGGCTGCATCAGACAATACCGTATCCTCACGTCTGTGAAAGGAAAGGTAGGACAGGCCTTAGAAATGGTGCTGAACCCCTTTCGCTGATTTTCCCTACCAGCACCTTTCTAATTTAATGACCCACTAAATATTAAAAAGCTATTTCATTGTTCTTTTCCAATTTCCTTTATATAATATAGGCGAATAATTATCTGGTTGCAAAATCTTATTAAAGATCGGAAAAACTCATAAATTTGTTTAAAGCTTTGTACCAGATGCTCTCCTGATATAAAGCAACATGGCTGAAACCATTTGCACCGATTAAATTAAGTCTCCTAGCAGATCATTAATATTTATATTTTGCTCAAAAATTAAGCCAATGCCTCCAATAACTTCAAGATTACGAGCAATTTTATGGATCATTACTATATTGGCATCATCAGGATTTGCAGGTATCTCATTTGAACTTGAACCTAATATTAGGTACTACATCAGAAAAGTTTTTTCAATTAAGGAAACTGCAGGAAAAACTCCAGAAAGAAAAAATATTGGGGTTTGGATAACCTATTGGATGCTTGGAATTATTGCTATTCTTGGGACATCAATAGCGAGTTCTGCTCCTGAAAAAATTGAGCTAAGTACTCAGACAAATATTATTAATGAGATTAATACATCAGACAGTAATTATGATGAAAGGGGTAATTCCCCCACAAAAACACCAATCAGAACAACACAAACTGCAAGTGAACAAACAAAAAACGGTACTATTGATCCCATCTCGCTAATAAATTATGATTTCTTTGGCGGCCCATATGGCTTAAGAATCAAATTTCCTGATGAATGGAATATGGGTCAATTACCTTCAAACATAGCAAAATCAATTACACAAAGAATTAATGACGGGGAATTCAATCTTGATGAATTTTCTGATATAAGTCGTAACTACGTTGGGGGATCGGCATATACAAGACTAGAAATCACTAATACCCAAGAACCAGGTGGCCCCTGGATAATGATAAGTAATAAGGCAGACATTATTGTTGATTCATATGAACAACTTGAGTCCATACATAGCATAATTATTGGATCTGGTGGCTTAGGAGGGAGTGGAAAAGTTCGAAAGTTTTCCGAAGCATTCTTGGAAAATAGCAATATTTCTGTTGAATATAATGAAGCAGACTTCTTTAAACTCCAGCCCGGAGAATTTGAAGTGCTTGGTTTTAATGTTGAATGTGGTGCACCTGGAATATACGAATATCATATTGAAGTTGACGTTACATTCAGTGGGAATAAAAATACCATATCATCCCCCAAATACAATATGATATGTCCAAAATATAATTATGTTTGGATAACTTCGCCATTAATGGGTTATTTCCATTTTTACGAAGTGGAGGAATTAGTCTGTACTGGTGATGAAGTAGGTAAGTGTGAATATGAAAGAAATGATGATCTGGTTCCAGATGATCCCGACTTGTACTATATTCAAAGCACTTTCCCTTGTGAAGATTCTCCCCCAACTTATATAGATATATATTGGGACAAACAGTTATTTGTAAATCCAGATCTAAATGACCAAGTATTTATTCGAGAGGATGCAGGTCTGGATCAACCGATTATTGGTAGTTTAAATCCAGGAGAATATATAAATCTAGATCATAATTCCAGAAAATGTAAGGATAATCATATTTGGCTGAAAATATACCAAGAGGAAAACGAAGAGAAAATATTGGATGGATGGGTCGCTGAAGGTACATTTGAAAAAAGATGGTTATTCAATAGTTTTGAAAAGGACAAGAT
>CAZUMA010000059.1:0-8982 GCA_964621835.1 uncultured Anaerolineales bacterium
TACGCTGAGGAGCGCGCAAAACTGCCTCAGACTTGGATCCAAGATTATCAAGGAACTTGAAAGAATAAAACCAAACTGGTCCTCCAGCTGTGATTTGGAGGACCAGTTGTGGATTGAAAAACAAGGGGAGTGACGATTATTCTGTGTAAGTTATATTCAAAACTGGATTTGGCCATTCCATCAGACAGGCGAATGCAGATCCTGAGTCATCATGTTCGAGCTCCATCCTGATCTGGAAATGACCGTCACCGTTGCTGCTGACAAAAGACTGGAGCTCACTCTTGATATCAATTGGGCTGTTAATTCCAGCTTCTGAAGAAGCTGAGGCAAGGGTGCCAATTGGCGCACTGTTGAAATCACCAGGATAGTCTGGATTCGTTCCATAACTGACCTGATACACTTTCAAGGGGTGCAAAAATTCAAAGCATCCTGCTCCACTGAAGTTTGTCAAATCGAGAGTCGCTGAATTTATCGTTGAAGAGCTGCTCAAATTGACAGCTTCACTGAGATCAAAATCAATGAATGCCCTCAGAGCATCACCATTCGGTGCGATCCCCAACCTGGTGTCACTGCTGGCGCCACCGGGGCCAATAGTTTTGCTGTGGGCAGAATCCCGCTGAAGGGTTTCTGACCGTTCGACAGCTACTTCTGGTTCTACTACCTTGATTTCCACCCAGAAATATCCGGATGAGCTGTTTTCAATTCCGAACACCACATCAGAAGGGTCCCTGAGCTTCCAATTTCCGCGGTAAGTTCCGGGATCTTCCGGTGCAGTCAGTTCCACCGAGATATCCACATTTTCGCCCGGGTTTACCGTGCCCGAGGTAAGGGGTACCGCAGCCGCTGCTCCCATCGAGTCCCCACCGTCAAGAAAGACTTCATACCCAGAAGTCCAAGCACAGGAGCCTATATTTTTCAATCGCCAGGTTTTTGTAAATGTCTCATTGGGATCAAATTTTTTCCCATCAGGAATATTTACATCCTTCACGAAGCGAGCCAAATTACAGGGAAGAGGAGTTTCAGTAGGCGTTGGGGTATCAGTCGGGGTGGGTGTATCTGGTTGGGTTAAGTCCGGGGTTGCGCTTTCAATTAACTCCTCGGTTTCGGTTGGACTGGTTTCAAGTGGTGTTTCGCCATCCTGCTCAGCAAGGACAGTTTGGGCCACGGATGTTTCAACGAAGGCTGTTTGTTCGAGATTAGGAGTTGAATCCTGGGGCATGTTGCAGGCGCTGACCACAACGATCAGCATGAGCAATATGGATAGAAATTTGAGTTTGATATCCCGCATTAAGAACCTCCCTGTTCTTTAATCTGTGAGTAGTGATATACGTAGTTTAATTGCAGGCTTGATGTCCAACCTGATTTCACGTCGGACCCATTATACTCGTTTCTTTTTCTAAACAGACGAAAAAGTTGAGTGAAGCATGACTGAGGTCATCAATGTTTTCATCAGTTCTGATCAGGTTTTAGCGCTCAATTTCACAAATCCGCAGTTCCGAGACCGTTATTCCTACCCAACTTTTAGGGATAACCCCTCTGTATCAATAATTATTAGCAGAACAGACGAAGAGCTGACAGATGCCTTCATCTACAACACGCAGGAGTGTTATACCCTCGGCATCCGACAATTTGGAGCTTGAGATTTTTCCATTCGCACCTTGGAAAATTCTCACCACCAGGTTGCAGCACCCCTGCAGGAAACAGGCAAAAACTTCGGGGAGATAGTGTTCAAAAAAGTGCCGACGGAACAAATCATGGCTTACGAACTCAAGTCCCGCAAACTGCGCATGGACAGCAAAATGGTGGCAGGCAATATCCACAGCATGAGCCGCCTAAAACTGCTGGCAGAAGTTCTGCCGCACCTGCACCGCACGCTGGTTGAGACAGATCAAAAGGAATACCTGGACCTCTTTCCTTAACTGGAAGGAACCTCAGCGCAGAGGGCAGCACTCCCTGGCTTGTGTTTAGATTCGGGTGAATAGAGGTTAATACTGACCGGGCAGGGTTTCGCAGCAATATGATTTCTGTTCCAATCAGCTGTTATGGATTTTCCTGAAGCGATTTTATTTCACCTATAGTGAAATATTAATGATATTTTTTTTCATTATTATTGAAAACTTATTCCTGTAGAATGTTATTTAAATTTCAAAAGTTGACAGTTTAAACGTGAAAACTGGACACCTGGTTTTTGACAGGAAATCAAGGATAATATACGATTTTTCCTCCAATCATAACTGGAGGAACCCATGTCACAGCTCCACAAACATTTCTCCGATGAACAAATCAAGCTTTTATTCCAGAGTTACTGCCAGGGACAAATCAGCAGAACTGATCTTCAAGAAATGATCGGTATTGGCAAGTCACGTTTCTTCGTTTTATTGAAAGAATATCGAAGGAACCCAGATCGTTTTTCAATTGCCTATCAACGCAAAACATACGCCAGGATCTCACCAGAAGCGGAAACAGAGATTGAAAAAGCGTTGCTGCAGGAGAAAGCCTTTGTTGAAGATTCCGACCTGCCAATCTCGGGATACAACTACTCAGCGATGAGGGATGAATCAACCCACATCTAATCAGGGATGAAAAGCCTGTAGCACCACACCCACCCGGAAGAGGTCCAACCACCCAGCGTTTCCCCGGTCACAAAGCACCACTCCCCCTGCCCCACTACACCTTCCAGAGTAACTTCAGTCCCAACCGCGATATCTCCAATCCAGGTCCGGGTGATCGTATATCTCTCCCCATCTTCACTGAACCCAACCTGCCCGGGATAGGAATCATAGATTGGCAGCGGCGCATTGGGAAACTCCCCGCCCTCAGGCCCCTTTGGTACCACGACCGCCTGCCTGGGAAACCAATCTTCCTGCATCTGTGCCAGGGCCTCAGCTGATGCCTGGCTGGACTCCTCATACGCTGAAAGGTCATAGACTTCCACCCCAACCACCTCAGCATCCGCAGATTCCCGGATGGAAGGAACCGGGATGATGCTCTTTGCCTCCTGGCCCCCCAGCAGATCCGTAAACATCATCACACCCGCCATCAGCAGCAAAACGATCAACCCGGCAACCAGCCCCGGGAGCATAAAGCTCCTCTTTTTATCCATTACAGGATCTCCCCTCGCACAAACCAGATATAAAACAGCCCAACCACCCCGGCAATGACCGCCCAAGGAAACAGGACCGCCTCGTCATCTTCCTCAATTTTTCCAAAATTGCTGATTATTTTCACTGCCCGGTCCCAGATCTCTTTCGGGCCCCGCTTCCAGACCAGGGGGATCACCCCCAGCAGGCTGGTGGCCAGTAACACCAGAGGCATCCACAACCTGTTTTCATACGCGAGCGCCAGCAGACCAAAGGCGAGCACCGCATCCCCTGGGCCAAAAGCGCCAAATCCAAACATCAGATTGACAAATAAGATCGCGAGAATGAAGGGAAACGCTTCCCCAAATAATCCCGGGACGGCTAGGGTCATCAAGCCCAGCACAACCGGAAGCAGACCCCAATATCCGCCTTTACTGCCGATGACCGCTGAGAGGTAAAAGGCCACAATCAGCCAGTGCTGATCCCAGATCAGCGTGAACGCGCCAAAAAGCATCAACCCGATACCCGCTGGATAAGGAACCTCCCGGATCCTGAGATCCTCTAAGGCTGAATAGACCAGCAGCCCGCTGAGCAAAACCTTGATGGCCAGGTTCATTTTCCGGTCTCTTCCAGTTTCATTACGATCATCCGTTCCATCATTCCCATCTAAAACCTTTCCTCCCGGGGCTGCAGGGCAGCGCGTTCATGCTGCCAGCTCCGGGCAGCCGGGATGCGTTTCCCCGGAAAACCGAACCGGTAAGCACTGCCAAAAAACGGGTACCATAATTCTATCTCACTCTCCCCTCTTCTGGATTTCTCAATCGAGAGCCGGACTCTCTCAACTCCATTTTCTGGATGATCCTTATTGAGCACCAGGGCTCCATCGGGCTCATACTGCATTGTGGCATTCCCCCACATATTCTCGAGGTGGATCCTGCCGCTGCGCAGCCCCTCCGCATCCGCAGCGCTGATCCCGATCACCGGGATGAGGTGGGTCATGGATATCCCCTTCAAGGCCCGCAGGGAAAATTCTATCCGTTCAATCGTTTCCAGCATCCTGCCGTACTGGGGAGGAATCGGGATCCGCTGTACATAATCCACAAACAACACCACCCGCCTGTGCCCTTCCTCCCGGGCCATTTTGACATAAGCATCCAGGGCATCCGGTGTGGTGTATAAGGGGTCCCCTTTAATCAGCCAGACATGGGCGGCCGCGCTGGTAAATTCTGCCCAGATCTCTCTGGGATTGGGCAGCCGGTTCAACAGCTCGTCAATCAGCCGCTCCTTTCCGAAATCTGTGCCCTGGTAACTATCGATCATCTCCCGGTAAATTCGCCGGAGGTCCGCCATCCTCACCAATCCATTCCCTCCAGCTTTTTCCCCTTTTCCTGCGGTGCTGCCGGATGCCTGGCAGATCATGCGCTCCCATAAGGTAATCGGGGTGTGTTCGTAGCAGACAATAATAGCCAGGACCCCCTCTTTTCCCATGTGATGGGCCATTTGCAGTGCCAGGGAAGTCTTCCCCACTCCCTGGGCTCCTGCCAGCAGCCAGAGGTCCTCAGGATAAAACCCGCCCTGCATCTGGGAGCTTCCCCCCAGGAGCTGATCCAGCACAGGAAAACCGGTCTGCACCGGTTCAAAGATCGATGAATCCCCCCGACCGATATATCCCGCCACTTCCTGGGTGGCTTCATTGAGATTCAAGGGGTGGGGTACCTTAATGGGCAGCCGGGATGCTTTTTTCGGTTCAGGCACCTTCTTTCTCCGGTTCTTCTTCTGCTTTCTTTTCTACGATAAATATTTTGGGGTTCAAACGATAATATGACTCGGAACGCCCTGCCCGCCTGGTTTCAATCAGATCCAGATCCGGATCACATTTTGCATATTCCTGGAGAATTTTCCTGACCTCGCGGATGTGGTACCAGAAGGAGTTTTTGATATCCGACGAGGAAGCCGCGTTGATCCCCGTTACGCTCAGTCCAAAAACCTGTTCGATGAGATCATCCCGATTGATCCACCCCCCGGAAATCCGCTTTTCCCGTTCATCCATTGCATCATAGGATGCCAGCTCATGGGCAAACACGTCCATGATTTCCCGCTTTTTATCCGCAAGAATGGTTCTCTTCCCCTGCATCTCCACAAGGGTCCCATCCTTGACGTTGTAAAAAACATCTCTTCCCTTGATTTTGATCCGTAGGGGCTTTTCTTTATGCTGATTTTTCACCCCGCGGAGGTTGAGCACCTGCTGCCAGATCGTGGATGGTTTCTGGGGTTTGCGCATCACCACCTGGGCTCCCTCGGCGAGGAGGAGATTTTCCTGACGTCCCTTCCAGGTCCCGGTGAGAATAACCACCACCAGGCCATCAATCGCACCCACATCAGCTACGATCTGGGATGCATCCCCATCTTTGAGCTCCAGATCCATGACCAGGACAGAAGCCCTGGTCCCCAGGACCAGGGGAATAATCTGGTCTACTTTATCTGTCGTGATCACTGAGAGGTTGTAGACCTGCTCAAAATCGGACTTGATCATTTCGCAGATTTCAGGATCATCTTCGGCAATAACTACCTGGTTCATCTCTAACGCCATCAGTGTGCCCTCCTATTCCGGATCTGCAATCAGCAGCTGAATCACAAATTGATTTGATACATCCTTCCCATCATCTGGCTGCCCCAGGTATACATCCCCGCTAACCTCGCGGGCAATCCTCCGGGCGATGTAGAGCCCCACCCCCTTCCCCCTGGGCCGGTAATCTGTTCCCTCAGCGATTAAGGGTTCAAAGATCCAATCCTTCTTATCAAGGGGCACACCCGGCCCGTCATCGGTCACCATGACCAGGACATGATCCTTGCGGATTCCCTGCTCCACCTCGATTAAGATCTTCTTTTCTGAAAAGCTCAATGCGTTGAAGATAGCATTTTGCAGGACGGAGTATAAGTTTCTGTCCCCGAAAACTTTCAGGGTATCCTCAACCTGCCAGCTAACAACAAAATCCCTGTCCTTCCAGGCTTCCTGCACGCTGGATATGACTTCATTAACCATCTGCAGCAGGAGAATCGATCCTGGATCCACAGAGAAAAATCCTGTCCGGAGCGAGGGCACTTCCTGGAGCTGCCTGACCAGATGAACCGTTCTTGCCAGAGCCTTTTCTTCTCTTGCCTTCAGGGTTCTGCATCCCAGCAGCAAAGACAGGGTCCCTGCGATCTCATGGGAGAGCATCCGGACAATCATTCCCAGTTCTTCATCATCAATGGTCTTTTGAAACTCATTCCACTCCACCTGGAGGAGGGTTAATCGCTGCATCAATTGATCAAAGGCTTTGCGGATAAAGTTTATATTTTGCTGCTTCCGCCAATTCCCGCCCTTCCAGAAGTTTCCTGGAGGAATTGCAATTGCCAGCCCAAGGCCAATGCCGTGACTGCAGGAAAGAAAGACCGCGATCTCTCCTTGCTCTTTTTGCTGGATGTCAATTGAACCTTCCTGGATACTGGCAGCATTCTCGGTGAGCTGATCCCTGAGGTAGTGGTCAATTTCCTCCACCTGTTCAACAGAATGGGGGGAGAATACCCGCAAAAAACGCCCTTCCCGCAGCCCTTTTGGCCGGTCCTTGAGCATATACCCGGGCAGCAGAGCATACATGATCCATTCCCTTTGGTCCGGGTAGAGCTCTACCATGCGATCGCCCACAGCCTGCAGCATCTCCCTTTCTAAGGGCCAGCTCGCTCTGCGGATCTGTTTCCCCAACTCATCCAGCCATTTCCCGAGATCCGCCAGGTATTCTTTCTGATAAGAGGTATAGAGAATCACCCCCCCGATCATGATCGTCAGGATCATGAACATATACAAGAAAATATCAAAAAAGGAAAATGATCTCTTGAAGAGGATCGAATCAACCAGCTGCCAGATCAAAACAGTGCCAGCAAAAATGATTACAGCCAGCCCGGAAAGTTTTGTTCGGAAATATTCCCCGCGTACGTTTTCCTGTCCCATCTCAGACCATTCCTGCCAGGAGCCAATTGACCTGCTCTGCGGTCATGCCCGGGTTTTGGGTCACCCAGGGAAGCAGGGTTCTGGCAAACTCAACACCAATTCTTCTTTCCTCTTCTGAGAATTTTTCGATCCTCTGGTGAATTTTCCCGATGACCTCATCTGCAGCGGCAATTTGCCCGGACAGAGGCAAGTTGTACCGCTCCATTAAACCTTCCCCATTGAAACAGAGAGGCTTGTAGTCACAATTCCCACAGGCATCCCAGCCGTTGACCATCCGCGGACCTGAAAAATCCATTGCATTGATTCGCCGGTGAACTGCTGCCGCCATGGGCGCAATCGCGGTCAGCCCCGCAGCCCGCTGCGGGCTCAGGCGGATCTTTCTTCCCGTCATCATGTGGCGGACAAATACCGAACTCACCTCATCTTGGGATCCAATTTTTTGGGCATTGAACAGGGCTTTGATGCTGTAATCAGAGAGTAAATCAGCAATCCTGGGCCGCCGCAAACCGTAGAGGTGTTTTTCATAGATCAACTGATCGCTCGAGCGAATGACCAGATCGGGCTTGACACTGATCCGGATGTGAGGAAGGGTGATGTAGACGTTCTCCCCAATCCCATCGATTTCATGGATGGGGAATGAATTCTGTTTCATGATCCATGTCGACCGCGCGAACGCATCCGCAAGGCCGATGGGTTCTTTCCAAATCTCGGACTTGGAATTCTGCTGATACTTTCCAAGCCCGGCTTTCTGCTGCTCAGAGTCGATTTCCATCCTCAGATCTGTTAACCCCATGGAAATAGCTAAGTCCCGCCACCGGTATGACCAGGTAGGATTTTCATACAGGGAGCCGTCGTGCTTGCGGATATTTCCTTCTTCGCTGAACCGCCCCATGAGTTCCTGGAAGAGGACCGAATAGGCAGCTAATTTCTCCCGCATGTGTCCCAGCCCCCATTTATGCAACCTTACTTTCCAGGTCGTTCCCAGGAGCGTGTGAAATTCAAACTGGTTGCCTCTCTGGCGGCTCTGGACCCCCAGCTGCAAAGCAGCCCGGATGGTTTCCTGCAGCAGCAGCGTACCTGTCCGTGGTGTGATCAGCTCGGCTGCTTTTTCCTCTATATCCCGACCAATGGTCTGCCACCAGACTTTGGCTTCGCAGAACGTCCAGTCCAGCACAGTCTCCATGGCAATCGTGGGAACCTGCCCGGGGTTAGGCATCCCTTACCTCCCAGGTTACAGGTGAACCTTCCTGAAGCAGGGGAAGATGGCCTGGATGCAATTCCAGGATGTATCTGGCCTTGGTATAAACGCCTGAGGGAAAATAGATCCTTCCCGGGTGAGCGAGCCTGGCCTCCAGGATTTCCCCCTGAGCATCAAGCCAGGCCACAGCCAGCTCAAATGGCACCCCAAACATATGGATGGATTGGAGCAGGGATAATCCAAAGCGGGGCGGCATCACCAGGAGCACCCCTTCATTTTGCGCCAGCGTGTCTCTTCCTGTCACGCCCTTTTTCCGCAAACGAGCGTTATCAGCAAGCACCACCCTTTCTGCAACCAGCTCCCTGCCGACCCGTACTTTGATCATCTCAGGATCCCATATCAGCCCTCGTCATCCTCCATCAGGGTTGGAAACTGCAGACGCAGCAATTTTTCAACTATACCCCGGGACCCCCGGTTGAAGTCCTTCCGGGTGGTTTTCTTTCATTGCTGGATCTTCATGCCGCTTTTAAAGGTCCTGCTGTTTGTATGGTGCCATCAAGTAGAAAGTGTTATCTTGATTATATGCTACCTTTCATGTTCCATTTAGACGATCATAAAGCGATTATCTACAGCAGATCTCCTTTCAATCAATGTAACATAAACGGGTTTGAAACCAGTTATAAAATCAGCGTAAACCAGCTACAAAATGACTG
>CAZUMA010000060.1:0-8472 GCA_964621835.1 uncultured Anaerolineales bacterium
GGGGTGACTTCCAGGTCGGTTTCTTCAGGTTCCTGCTCTTCTTCCTCCGCTTCTATGAAAAAATCCACCTCGGGTTCGGATTCGAAGAAGGTCTGCTCTTCCCGCACGCTTTCCACGGCCACAACCAGGTCCACAGAATCGCCGATCTTGATCCCGCTGGGCACATTGACATTGGTCAGGGAGACCACGACCAGGTTTGGATCGGTCATCCCCAGCCGGGGAATCTCCACTGCTTTGGGATTGCCTTCTGAGGCCAGGGAGGAGAGCGGCACTGCCTCATACTGGTAAATATCCTTGACAACCACGCCCCCGGCAATTTGGATCTGCAGCCAGACCGGTTCGGTCAGGTAGGATCCCACCAGCAGCGGATCTCCGGACAGCGGCATGCGGGCAAAAATTTCATCCGGGATATCCTCGATGCGGGTGCCTTCATAGATATCCTCCCTGGCAGCCAGCACCTCCACAGGCGGTTCGGCCCCGCTTGTCAGGGAAAAGTAGAAGATAATTGCTCCAAAGACAAGGGCGATGATCGCGCCGATCAAGAGCAGACGTTTGTTTACCATCGGTTATTTCTCCTTTATAGCCAGAGGCGTCCTGTGCCCGGAGATCGACTCCGCAGCAGATAATAGCAGCAGCTTCTCGCTGATCTTAGCCAGTGCTTGCTGGATCGTTTGGGATTGGATGGTGGTCAACCTCGAGGTGGAGAGCACTTCTTCGATCACCTGGCTGCCGTGCAGGAGCTCACGCAGCGCCCGGGCGGTTGCTGGATCCCGCGATAAATCAAAGGCCAGGGAGGCAGCCAGGGCACTGTCGAGTTCCTGCAGCTCCCGCAGCATCTGGCCCAGCTCGATAAGCCAGGGCTGCGGCACCTCCCCTGTCATGCTCTCTAAGTGCTCCTCGATCGAGATATAGGTCATCTCAGCTGCCTTTAAAAATCGTCCTGATCAGCTGTCTGGTGTCTGGATCTTTCCCATCCAGCTGCTGGAGGAGGCTGGCAGCCTTTTTCCGCTGCTGGACCTCACGGGCGAGCAGGGATTTGATCCGTCTGTCCCCCACGGCAGCTGCCGTGAGCGCAACCGCATTGTCCGGATCCCCTCCCCTTGATGTATACAGCGCGGCCCCCCAGAGCAGGTCGGCGTCCAGGGTCGTGCTTCCCGCTGCCTGATGGAACAACCGGGAGACCTGCCGGTGGGTCAGCCCTGGAAAGACATTCCTGATTGCTTTAATAATAGCCTTTTTTTGCCCAGATTGTAATTCTTTTTCCGGGGAATTTGACTTATTCCGGGTTCTCCGTTTTGGGCCCGTTCGGCGTCCAGGTGGTTCGGGATCGGTCTCGGAAGCTGGTTTCTGCAGGGTCTGGATCCCTGCCAGGGCCTGCAGGGCGGTTTCCAGGTCGTTCCCGGCGGTCAGCTGGGCGCAGAGATCCCGGGCCTGCCCCCGGGTCATTTCCTGGAGGATGTCCAGCGCTGTTTTTGCCAGGGGCCGGTCAAACTGATCCCAGTGGGGTTTAAGCGATTCCAGGATGGTGACCTTCAGCTCCCCGGTTTTCCAAAGCTCCAGCAGCGGTTGGGGCGCATCGAGCGATGACAGCAGCCGGCTGATATGGCCGATGGAAAGCCCGGTCAGCTCTCCTGTTTTCCGGATCGACAGGCCGCGCTCCTCCTTGAGGGAGCCAATCGCCAGGGCTCTCTCGTAGGTGGTCAGCTCCCGCCGGCCCATGTTTTCTGCGAGGGTGATCAGCTCGTGGTCGTGCTCCTCTTCCGTGATGATCCCCTCCACCCCCTTGAGCCCGGCGGCTTTCCCCGCTTCCAGGCGGCGCTGCCCGGCGATCAGCGCAAACTGCCGCTCCCCGTGCTTTGTCCCGGAGAAAAGAGGGGACCTGCTGTCTTCTGGATCCTGGTCCCCGGTCAGCTCCCGGACAAGGATCGGTTCAAGGATGCCCTGCAGGCGGACCGACTCCAAAAGCTGCCTGTCTTCCGGGATGCGCTCCGGGTCAAAGATCACCTCCCGGGATTGGGCGGGGCTGGTCTTAACGATTTCCTCAAAGAGAATGAAGGAAAATCGCCGGGTGCGCAGGGCAAGCGGGCTGAGTTCGTAGAGGCTGTCAGCCGCAGGCTGCGTGCTTTCGTCCAGATCCTCCAGCTGCCCCAGGCTTTCAAATTGGTTCTCTACCATCCGGCTGCTCCTTTCATGCGGGGGTTGCCGCGTGGACCGCCTCGGCCATCCTCATGGCTGTGTCCAGAAAACTGTCCCGAAATGACCAGTCCATGTGCAGGCCGCGCTGAATAATCCGGGATTGGTCGAGGGGAATGAAGATCTCCTCAGAAGCGCTGAGGAGGTTGGTCCTGGATTTGAATTTTTGAAACAGCTGGGTGTATTTCTCCTGGTAGGTCTGCTCCCAGTGGGTGTCTTTGGCCTGGTTGACGATCAGCCCGCCCAACGCCGCCGTCCCGTTATCCTTTTGCTCAAGGATGATCGTCCGCAGGGTTTCCACGGTCGGGTGCACATCCTGGCGGCTGTATTTGAGGGGAAGAAAGACCACATCCGCTGCAGCCACCCCCATCAGCACGCTGCTGCCGTCTGATCCCGTGTCGATCAGCACCAGGGAATCCTCCGGCAGGGGGAGGCTGTCAAGGAGTGTTTTCAGCAGCGTGGGAGGGTGAGCGGCGAGAATGGAGTCCAGGGAGGGTTTGGCGGGCAGCAGGTAGAGGGCGCCCCCCTGATCCTGCCAGTGTTTGCTGTGTTCCAGCCCGGTTTGGATCACCGCCTGCCGGAACAGCTCCTGGGTGTCCCCCTGGTCCCCGGCGACTGCCAGGAGCTCGGCGATGCTCGGGTCCTGTTTCCGGATGGGCTGGTCGTGCAGGACGGAGGTGATCCCCCCCCGGCCATCGAGGTCCACCACCAGGACCTCTCTGCCCTCCTGCTCGGTGAAATACCGCGCCAGCAGCGAGGTGCAGACAGTTTTTCCCACCCCGCCCTTTCGAGATGTGATCGTCACCACCCTGGCCCGTTTTTTCATCCTGGTTTTCCTTCTGGTCTGCTGATCCCCCTGGTTGGGTTTTTGAGCCCGAGACCCCGCCTGCTGAGCTCGGGGCCTCTCAGTAATCATCATACATTACCCCTTTTTTCAAATCCTTATAAACCGCCTGTAAACATCTTATAAAATGACCTGATTGGGAAAGCGGGGGTGTTCCGCCGCGGAACACTCCCTCCTGGGTCCCGCAGCTGGACAGCTTCCTGATTTATCGCGCGCAGGGGTTTGTGCTTTTCACAAAAGAGCCTCAGCTGGTTTCCCTGGCTGACAAAATCACCGACCCGTTCTACCCCTCCCCCGATGGACATTGGCTCGCTGTAAGGGGCCAGCAGGAAAGATCTGTTTACCCGGATCCTGGTGCTGGATCAAGCCTCCTCCAGCATCGATCCCCGGACTGAAACGATGATCCAACAAGCTCTGGACTGTCTCCTGCGGGGGAGAACAAGGATTGTTATTGCTCCCCGGTTGTCTACGGTTCAGAATGCGGATATATTTTATACCCGTAAAGAGGGAGAGATTGTTGAAGAGGGATCGCATGAAGAACTTCCAGAGATGGGCGGGCTTGAGGCGGATCTGGACAGGCGGCCGTTCTTTGTCCCACCAGGACTGCAGGCTGCTGGGTAAGTTTAGAACGACAGAATGGGAATTGAATAGGTGAAAGATTTATGGCAATGGATGCAAACCCTTATATCACCATGGAGACACTGCTGGATATTTCGACGGTCCAAGGTTACCGGCTTGGGAAGGAAGGGACGGCTGCACACCCGTTCGGAGTTTGGAACATCAAGCTTTGGTGACGATCTCTGCGAAAACATCAAGAGGTAAAATACTGTTTTGACCTGGATGTCAACCGAGACCATGTTGATGTCCTGGACTGCCCTGAGCAAGGAGTGCTGGAGATCAGCAAAGCATTTCAGATTAAGAAATCTCTGCTCTACTCCCAATAGACATTTATAAATTGATTGATACAGAACTTTGATTCCCAGAATGATCTGGTTGCTGTGCCAGATCATTGATTTTTTGCAGTATCAATTACCACTTCCACGCTCATCCCCCAGCGTGTATTTTCTGGCACTTCACTAAGCGAGACAGTTACTGGATAGACCACATCACCGCCGATCGTCTCAGCCTGGAGACCAATCTCCATGACGGTTCCTTCAATCGTGACTTCTAGGCCTTCAATCAATATTTCAGCGGATTGACCGATCCTGACTTGATTGATATCCCGCTCACTCAGGTCTGTTGTTGTGACCTGAAAATGATCGAGGTCTGCTAGCGTCAGCAGGATCTGACCGGGGGAGACAACAGCACCAGAATTAATGGGGATGTCGATGACAGTCCCGGAAAAAGGAGCCCGGATTTCACTATCTGCAAGGGAGGAGCGGGCAGCTTCCAGCTGTTTTTCGGCGGTTTCTACCCGGGTTTCCGCCAGTTCCAGTTTATCCGGGTCCGGTCCGTTTTCAAGACGGGCAACCTGATCTTCTGCAGCCTGCATTTCTGCCTCTGCTAAGGCCAGCTCGGCATCTAATAAAGTCTGTTCGAGTTCTGTTGGTTCACTCTGCAGCCAATCGACCAGCCAAACTGCCTGATTGTAGGCTTTTTCTGCTTCGGTTAGTGCTGTTCGAGCCTGGGCTTTGGCCGTAGTGCCGCTGGCTTTGTTCAGGTTCTTTCGGGCTTGCCCCAGTCTTTTTTCCGCAATGACCACATCAGCTTCTGCGTCTTTTAAGGAGGAAGCAGTGTAGCGGTTTCCTGGCTGATTGATCGACCATTCATACTGGGCATCGTCCAGGGTGTCCATTGCCTTTGCCCGCCGATCTTTGGCCTGGGCCAGGGCCAGATCGGATCCGTCTTTCAAATCTTTTAGAGCGAGCTGTGCGTCCAACAGGGCGGTTTTTGCAGCAGCAACAGCAGCCGCTTTTTGTTGATGGTCAGCGATGAGGATCAGTAAATCACCTTCATTGACCCGATCTCCTTCGGAGACCTTGATTGATTCCACCCGGGCTGGAACTGCTATGCCAAGGTTGACGGAGTCCGCGGGTTCGATTACTCCCGATGCTTCAACCATGCTGCCGGCAGGCTGCAAGATCCCGGCTGAGGTCGTGGCTGGTGCGGTGGCAATCGGTGTAATCTCGGTTTCCGGGGAAGAGCATCCTGCGGTGAGCAGCAGAACGCTGAGTATCAAGACAAGCCAGTGTATATTCTTCATAAGATTATCCTTCAGGTGCTAGCCCGGATTAGACTGCTTGTTGTTTTCAACAATCAAGCCATCTTCAAGGACGACTTTGCGGTGGATAAAAGGGAAAACCCGGGGATCATGGGTCGCAAAAAAGAAGGTGGTCCCGGTTTGCTTGTTTAAATTCTCCATCAATTCGATTATCAGTTCCCCGTTTTCCGAGTCGAGGTTAGCAGTGGGCTCATCGGCCAGGACCAGAATGGGATCAACGGACAGAGCCCGGGCGATCGCCACCCGCTGCTGCTCACCGCCGCTGAGCTGATCCGGACGGTGCTGGGCTCGATCCGCGATTCCAACGGCATCCAGCAGCTCGAAGACCCGACTCTTCCGATCTGCTGGTTTTTCTCCGGTGAGCAGCATCGGCATTTCTATGTTCTCATAAGCCGTCAAACCTGGGATTAATGCGAAGTACTGAAAAACAAAGCCAATTGTTCCTTTGCGAACTTCTGCCCGCTGGTTAGCATTTAATTTACTGACATCCTGCCCGTTGAGGCGGATGGTGCCCCCTGTTGGTCTATCCAGGCAGCCCATCAACTGCAGCAGGGTTGATTTTCCAGATCCGGATGGACCGACAACGGCGGTGAATTCACCTTCCTCAATTGTCAGATCAACCCCGCGCAGTGCCGGAGTCTCCACATCACCTAACTGGTAAACTTTTGTGACGGACTTCATTTCAATAACTGGCATTTCCTTCCTCCAGATCATTCATGATGATAATGATTAGAAAACGCGTAGAGCTTCAATCGGTTCTTTCTGGGTGGCAACCCAGGCAGGGTAAAGGGATCCGAGCAGAGTAACCACCAGAGCGACCAGGGCGATCACGAGATACTGTCCAAATGAATGAGCGGCGTACATGACCTGCCCGATGGCGAATTCAGTCGAGTTGATCACACTGGCTGTATCCCCAAAATTCAAGCCATACACTGATAAATACTCCACCACCAGTGCTCCGATCAGCACACCAAATAGGATTCCGACTGCAGCCAGGACACCGGATTCAATCAGGAACATCATGCGGATTTGGCTCGCCTTCATCCCCAGAGCAGCGAGGATTCCCATCTCCCGGGTCCGCTCCAGGACAGTCATCAGCAGTGTGTTGACAATCACTACAGCCACGATCGCCAGGATGAAACCATAAAAAATATAGATGATCTGGTTGGAAATGGATTTATATTCCAGCATGAAGGAGTTCATTTCCTGCCAGGTCTGAACGTCGAATCCCGGCGCTTCAAGTTCCGCCTCAAGGATTTCCGATTGTTCTCTGTCTTCCAGCATGGTCAGGATCGCGCTGGCCCTCCCATTTGTTCGGGTGATGGACTGGGCTTTTTCCAACGGCATGAGGATCGTGTTCTTGTCATAGCCTGGGATCCCGGATCGATACAATCCCCGGATGACAAAATTCGCCTGATCCGGCTGATCACCCGAGGTGGGAATCAGCAGGTTGAGGGTATCTCCGACCTTGACATCCATATTTTCAGCCAGCAGTTCTCCGAGCAGGATGCCTTCCCTGTCATCTGGTTCTGGAAGTGAACCAGCCACCACGCCGTCCCGGAATGGAGCATTGACATCGGATCTGAAATCCATTCCGGTCAGGGAGACATTGAAGGATTCTTCCCTGAGCCCCACGACCGCTGAAGTCCAAAGCAGGGGGGTGGCATCCTGCACCATCGGGTAAGATCGAACCCTGGCTGCTTGCTCTACGGAATCCTCAACCAGGTCAGGCCATTTTAAACTGGCTTTTTTCCGATCATAATCCACATCTCTGAGCTGGAGATGGCTGGTCTGGACCCGGATATTATCCTGGAGAGATTGGGCAAACATACCTTCCATGAAACCGGCTAAAACCACCAGCATCCCCACGCCCAGCAGCATTGCCAGCAGCGTTGCTGCTGACCGACGTTTATTCCTTCGTAAATCACGGATTGCGATCCGCCACAGTCCTGCCATGATTTATCTCCTAGATCAATCCCTTCTGAAGAATTCTTCAGATGTGGTGAAGTGCTTCGGTTGGCTCCTGGCTGGCTGCCCGCCAGGCTGGATAGAGCGAGGCGATCGCTGCAACGGCGATAACCAGAACTGCCCGCTGCAGGATTAATTCGGGTGTATTGGTGAAATAGATCCGATCTCCCATCAGCGCATAGATGCTTCCCAGCTCGCTGACCGATGCGCCACCTGGCATGGGCAATCCATAAAGTCCGCCTACCCAGTTTAGAAAAACTCCCAGGGGAACACCGGCCGCAGTGCTGATCAGTCCAAGAAAACTTCCCTCCAGCAGGAAAAGGGACATAATTTCCCGCCGCTTGAGACCCAGGGCCGAAATCAAACCAATTTCCCGTGTCCGCTCGACCACAACCATCAGCATTAAATTGAAAATTCCGACGCCGGAAATGATCAGCATCACGATATTCATGATCTCCATAAACTGCTGGTCAATAGCCATAGCATCGGTCAGGGTGGGGTCGAGTGTGTCCCAGGAGAGCACTTCATATCCTGGGAGAGCGGCCTGCATCCTGGAAACAGTTGGGTCTTCCTTGCCAACATCTTCCAGATAGACTCCGATTTCAGTGACCTGATTAGCAAGATTAAAAAGGGTCTGCGCTTCTGAAAGGGTCATGAAAACATCGCCTTCTAGATCTGCAGCTCCAAGTTTATAAACACCCACCACTGTCATTGTCCGCTGCCGGGTCTGGCTGTGGGCTGCCCGCCCGGTCAGAGTTACCCGGTCACCAATCACGACATCTAAATCAGAGGCCATATTATGTCCGATCAGGATCTGATCTTCATCCTCAAGACTGAGGTAGCGTCCAGAAATTATATTCTCGGCAATCGGGGAAATTTTGCCTTCCAGGTCCGGTCTGACACCAATCAAGGTGGCCGGGAATGAGCCTTCCCGGCTGCTGAGCAAACCACCCGTTTCTATCCGCTGGGAGGCCGCAATCACATCTGGCTGGTTCTCAGCAAATATGACTGCCGCATCTGCAGCATCCTGCGGGATAGGGAGAAGCGGCAGCTGAAATACCTTTTCCTGGTATCCTGGAGCGTGTACCAGAACATTGCCGCCCTCTAACTTGACGCTTTTCCCATACATGATCGTTGTGAAGCTTTCCATCATTCCATCAAATGTGATGATCAGAGTCAAGGCCAGGGACATGGCCAGCAAGGCGATTGTTGTTCTCCGCCGGTTGCGCCAGACATTCCTCCAGGA
>CAZUMA010000061.1:0-8397 GCA_964621835.1 uncultured Anaerolineales bacterium
TTTGTTGCTCCTTTTCGAAAGCATAACACTGTCCACCTAACCGGGTCAACTCCAGATAGTCCATCAAGCAGCAGTTTAGTTAATCCTATTTCATGGTCTCGAATGGTCTGGACACCTTTTTCCAGCAGCCAATCCAGGGAAGCACCCAAGCCCGCCAAGCCTACTGCATTGGCTGTGCCGCTTTCATATTTATCCGGCAGGAAGTCCGGCTGCTGCTCATGTTCGGATCGGCTTCCAGTCCCGCCCCGCTTCAGCGGACGCAGGCGCTCCAGGTCCACCCGCTCCCCGATCACCAGGCCCCCAGTTCCCATTGGCCCATAGAGGGATTTATGGCCGGTAAACGCCAGCAGATCGATCCGGTTCAGGTCCAGATCAATTGGATATGCACCAGCTGTCTGGGCAGCGTCGACCAGCAGCATAATCTCTCGGTCGCGGGCGACAGATGCTGCGTTCTGGATTGGTAAGATCGTTCCGCAGACATTCGAAGCATGATTGAGAACGATCATAACCGTATTGGGCTGGACTGCTTCCTCAATCTGTTCAGGCAAGAGCTGGCCCTGGGTGCTGCAGGGCAAGACTGTTATTTCGACACCCAGCTGGGCCAGGTGCCGCAGTGGGCGCATGACCGCGTTGTGCTCCATGCTGCTGGTTATCAAGTGATCGCCAGGCCGAAGGTAACCGTATAGAGCCTGGTTCAAAGCACCCGTGACATTATGCATGAATACTACACGCAGTGGGTCCGGGGCGTTGAACAACTCTGCAATTGCCTCCCTGGCATGGTAGACGATTCGCGCCGCCTCCACAGATAATCGGTGACCGGAACGGCCGGGGTTAGCACCAACCTCTTCCAGGAATTCAGTCATGGAGCTGGCAACCCCTGGCGGTTTAGGCCAGGAGGTTGCCGCGTTATCCAGATAGATCATTTACCGCTCCAGGATCAGCTTATATTCGTCTTCACCAATCGATTCCACTTTCACTGTACAGCCCATCATTTCCGCCGCCCGGCGGACATTTTCCCGGGAGGTCACCGTCTCGACCAGGACCTCGATCGGAAACTTTCCCTGCTGCTCAGCTGCCCGCATCTGCATCACAGGCTCCGGGCAGGAATACCCTCTGGCATCGACAATTACAGACATACCAACCTCCTTGATCAAGAACGCTCTCGCATTGTAAACCCGATCAGCACACAAACTACCAGCCCCAAACCTACAGCCCACATACCGGCCGGGGAGATACCGCCGACTGACAGGGCGCCATCCACCAGGCTGTCCGGCTTACCGGCCAGTCCAAAATTATGGGAAATTCCAGCACCCACGATCATGCCCAGGACAAAAACCCCCGCATCGCTGTCCCCCTCGCCGGATAGGAACAGCTGCCGGCCAGGGCAGCCGCCGGCCAGGGCAAATGCTAATCCCGCCAGGACCATACCCAGGAAATTCCAGAGGTGGCTGCTGTGAGCCACTGGCTGGGCTGCGAACCCGACCGTGACCTGTCCCAGGATCAGGTTGGTTACAATAGCAAAAACAACCAGGGCCCCCACCCCGCTGATCAGGTGGGTGTCTCCCATCAGGATCACATCCCGGATAGAGCCCATAGTGCAGAAACGGGTCCGCTGGGCTAGAAAACCGATCACGAGTCCAACTGCCAGAGAGATCAGCAGCGGAGCATGCATCGATCCCGGACCGCTTGTGCTAAAGACAATTGCCCCATCATCGGTGAACTGGGGTTGGAAAACAGCCAGCAGGAGCAAACCGACCATCAGCAGGGGCATGATCCAACCTACGGAGAGATAAGTCTTATGAGATCGTCCCAGGGTGTAGCCAGATTTCAGGAACTGGACCCCGACGGCAATACCAACTGCCAATCCAACCAGGCCAGTGATAGCGTTCAAGTCGCCTCCGGCAAAGCGCAGCAGCGCCCTCCAGGGACATCCTAAAAATACCAGGGCGCCGATCATAGCCAGAGTCCCCAGGAGGAACCGCACCAGCGGAGCCGATCCCCCCCGGGCTTTGAACTCCCTGAAGATCAATGCGGCCAGGGTGGCGCCCAGCACAAAGCCAACGATCTCCGGGCGGATGTAGCGCACCACCGCAGCCCGATGCAGTCCCAGGGCACCGGCGATATCACGCTCAAAGCAGGCCACGCAAATACCCATATTGGGCGGGTTGCCCAATCGCTGCAGGGCGGCCGCCAGGATCCCAATCGATCCCCCGGTAAGGACGATCCCCCATCTGGATGCGAAAAAACGAGTGAGCTTTTCGGACATAGAACCACCTCCTTTGTGGTAGGTGGCGGAAAAACCGCCTTAAATAAAAACACCGCTGACCCGAAGCATCAGCGGCTGGAGGTGGAAACCACAATAACCCTCAGTGGAAGGGGAGCCGTCCACCCCTCCCTGACGCCCAGGTCGATCTCGATGAGTGCCGACCGGCACCCTGTCGCCAGGCTCAACGATAGCGGTGGATTAACAGCATGGATCTGATTCTCCTCTTTCAATTTTGAGGTATTGGGATTAATTTAATACATGTAATTGATTTTTTACAGTGCCATTTGTCAGGAACAAGGGGGGATTTCTTTCTGATAGTATTCATATCTGCTAATACGGAATAATAAGATCCAGTATGAGCTTACCTTATTATGCCTGCACGAGAACAAGGATTTTTGGTTATTGCACAAATATTTCATGCGCTTAATTTGGCTTTCATGGCAAATCACTGTTATCCATTCAAATTTTTTTAGAAATTATCGAATGATATTCAAATACTTTCAAATAATTTCCAGTAACTCCGCAGTAGAAAGATCCGGAATGTCCCAGTTCGTGTTCATACCCAGCAGACCATCGTCCCCGGACACTAGATAATCAGCTTCCCCAGCAAGCCCCGACCTTATCCGCTCTCTCACGGTGATCAGTTTTATCCGGGAATCGCAAACCAGAAAAAACACAGCAGGGTCAAAAATGCCACAGGCTATTGGTTTTTCCTTCTGATCAGAGGCGGGTGTGGTATGATTTCTTTCTATTAATTGTGAATGGATCACAATGAGCGAATTTCTTATTTTTGAAGGAGATTAGAAAGTATGAATAGAGATGTGATTAGACAAATCAGCGTAGTAGTATCCTTGATTCTAACCATCGTCGTCAATATCCTTTCCAATGCCCTTCCCTTTAATGGTCGGACAGCACAGCAAATATCGGACAGCTTCGATGTCTATTTTGTTCCGGCGGGATATGTCTTTTCAATCTGGGGCTTAATCTACTTGGGCCTCATTGCCTACGCGATCTATCAAGCACTTCCAGCCCAGCGGGAGAATCCCCGGCTGCGTCAAATCGGCTGGTGGTTTGTATTAAGTTCCGCTGCCAACTCTGTTTGGCTGCTCCTTTGGCACTATGGTTACAACGTTCTTTCCGTTGTTGCCATGCTCATCATATTGACGTCCCTGATCAAGATCTACTTATCCCGAGGAAAGAATTGGCAAAACTTACCCTCACTCGAGCGCTGGGTGGTGCATCTTACCTTCAGCATCTACCTGGGCTGGATTTCTGTTGCCACCATAGCCAATATCACAGGTACCCTGTTCATTGTCAACTGGGACGGATTCGGGATCGCGCCCGAGACCTGGACCGCGATCATGCTAGCCGTGGCCACTGTCCTGGCAGGTCTTATGGCATATTTCCGCCGCGATGGGGCCTTCCCCCTGGTTTTAGTCTGGGCCTTTATCGGTATTGCTGCCAAACAGGTGAATACCCCCCTGGTTGCCAATGCCGCTTACCTGGCTGCTGGCGTTGCAGCAGTCCTGGCTATCATCGTATTTATCCAGAGACTCCGGAAACCCCACCCGGCAGGATGAGACTTCTCTTCTGATCGCACCTACCCTCATTCCTTATCACAACAAATACCGCTCTGCAACCTGCCAGAGCGGTTTTGACGTTTTTCAGGAAACCTGCGCTCAGAATCCTTTATAGATGCGGATTGGCGCTGATCACCGTGAGGGCGTAAATGATCATCGTCGTGGTCATGATCATGATCGTGATCATATTCGCTTAAGATGCCGTATTCTCCTATCCCTGGATGCGCAAAAATAAAATTTTTGAGGGGGAATAGCCAGCAAAGAAAATGCCAAGATTAACACAGCCAATCCAGAGATCCCAAGGACCTGCAGCCTGGGCCGGGGTCTCTTCCGCCCTGGTGAGAAGGATCAGGCTCGCCCCCTACCCACCCAGAACAGATGGGTGCCAGTCAGGCTGGTTTAGCCGTAAAACAGGACCACCGTGATAAAGGGCACTGCCAGGAGCCCTGCGAATTTGGTAAAAAAGAACTTATGAGTATTTTCCTTCAAGAAACAATACCCAATCAGGGCGAAGAGAACGCCTGGCCAGAAGGTCATGTTAGAGTGTTCCCAGGTGCTTTCATTGACAGCAGCGATCATAACCATCGGCCTCCAATAATCTGACCACTCAAACTAAAAATGCAGCGTTGTCCCGAAGACAATGACAGAAACTACCCCAGCCAATTTCCAACGCAAGATTTCTCACATCGTCCTCACCCACTTTGCAGATCTTCTACTTATAATGTCCCCTTCCCGAAAAGGGTGCCACGTGCATCCAAATCTTTTTAGATCCAGATGCAGTTCCGGGCAATCAACGCCTAGAATCGTCCTTAACCACGGAAGACCGTGGTTGCTCCGCAACGACCGGAGAGGCTTCGGCTTCTGATCAGCTGCACTTACATTAATCTGGTTTCAGTATCCCGGTCGTACGCCCTCCACAGAGACTGTCCTTGACTAAGTGAAGGACTCTGGACAGGCTTTGCAAATAAGTAATCACCAGGTTTAGCGACCCGTTTTAAACCTCTGGGTGCACGCATTCAGAAATAAAATGATGGCTGGAGTTATCCTGTACAGAAAACCATCAGGTCTCGAAATTTCATAATAAATTTCATAGTATAATATTTCTAGAACGCTTTTTCGATCAATCCGGAAGGCTCTGATCGCAGCAGTCTTTTCAGGATCACGAAGGGGGATCTGCGCTGCGGCCAGTTTACGAATGTCCTCAAGCTTTCAACCGTTTAAGTCAACCGTCAGTGAGGCCTCGGAAATCAGCCCAAAGGTTTGATAGTTCTTAGGGAATCACCATCACCAACAACTGAATAGAGAAAGAACGCGCTCCTAGTGAATGATTAGCGGGCCTCAATCTCAGCTGCTGTTCTGGTTCCTCAAGGCTGGCCAGGAACATAATGTTGGGAGGGGATCCTCGCCCTGTCGAAACTGGCTCTGTCAGAATATTACCAAGTACCCCTGGATTACTGAGGGTAACTCAATATAACGAGGTTTATACAGGAAATGAAAACTGTCATTGCCGGTGGACTGGATGACTGTGTCCACGTAGCCGGAATCACTAAATTTTTAAGGTTAGCAAAACAGGCGGGGTGGAAAACGGTTTTTTTAGGGCCGGCTGTTCCTGCAGAAAAATTTGTAGAGCAAGCTCAGATCCATGAGGCAGATCTGGTCGGAGTGTCTTACCGCCTATCCCCTGGCAACGGAGAGCAGTTGTTGGCTCATTTTGCGGAACTAGCAGACGAACTGCGGGTGGGAGGTGTTCGTTTTGTATTCGGCGGCACTCCCCCGGTCGCTGAGAGAGCCTCCGCGCTGGGTTTTTTCGAACGCTCTTTCAACGGTACCGAGTCCGCTGACCAGGTGCTTGCTTTTCTGAAAGGGGAAAGGACTCTCCAGCATCAGGGTGCGGGCTGGCCTCAATCACTGGTTGAACGTATCCGATGGAAGAAACCCTTTCCCCTCCTCCGCCACCATTTTGGGCTCAGCACCATGGCAGAAACCCGCGCTGGGATTTCATCGATCGCGGATTCGAAAGTCCTCGATGTCATCTCCCTGGGAATTGACCAGGAAGCGCAGGAAAATTTTTTCCACCCCGAGCGTCAATCTTTGTTCCGCAAGGGTGCTGGCGGAGTCCCGGTCCGCTCTGCGGAAGACTATCAGGCCCTTTACCAAGCCAGCAGACGCGGCAATTTACCTTTGCTGAGGACATATTCCGGCACTGACGACTTCATTCGACTCGCGGAGATGTACCTGGAGACGATCAAGATTGCCTGGGCGGCCATTCCTCTTTTCTGGTTCAACAAAATGGACGGCCGTGGGCCCTGGGGGCTGCAGGATTCCATCCAAAAGCATCAAGAGGTAATGGCCTGGTATGGGGAGAGGAACATCCCCGTGGAACTCAATGAGCCCCATCATTGGGGGATGCGGGATGCTTCTGACGTTGTTTTTGTTACCGCTGCTTACCTCTCAGCGTATAACGCCAAAGTCTTTGGTGTGCAAGATTATATCGCCCAACTGATGTTTAACAGTCCCCCCGGACTCTCAGATGCTATGGACTTGGCAAAGATGCTAGCTGCATTGGAGATCATCTCCCCTCTAAAGGGTGAAGGTTTTCGGATCTGGCGGCAAACCCGGACAGGCCTGCTCAGCTACCCACCGAATCTGGATGCTGCCCGAGGCCACCTGGCAGCCAGTGTCTATCTGCAAATGGCTCTCAAACCCGATATTGTCCATGTGGTGGGTTACACCGAAGCCGATCATGCTGTCACCGCAGAGGAGCTGATCTCCTCCTGCAAAATAGCCCGGCGTGCCGTCGAGAACGCCTTGAGCGGACAACCCGACCCAACCCGGGATCCGGTTGTCCAGGACAGGAAGATCGAACTGCTTGATCAAGCCCAAACCCGGATCCGTTCCATTCAGGATCTGGCAGACAGCACGGGGACGGATCCCCTTACTGACCCCGGAGTTCTGGCTCAAGCAGTGCATAACGGGATCCTAGACGCTCCGCACTTGAAGAACAATCCCTATGCGAAGGGTGAAATAATCACCCGGATAGACAGCAGAGGGGCCTGTGTGGAAACAGGAACAGTGTCGCCTGATGTGGGTGTTTAGACCCTAATAAATTTGTCTTAACAGTAGCTAGAGGAGAGTTGATGCTTAAGAAAGTAAAAAAAATCGCCGTCCTGGGTGCCGGGAATGGTGGACAGGCCATGGCTGCGGATCTGGCACTCCGAGGCTTTACAACGAAACTCTGGAATCGTTCTCATAAAAATATTCTCCCTCTCCAGGAGCAGGGCGGAATCCACCTCGAAGGCCTCCTAACAGGCTTTTCCAAACCAGCACTGATTACCTCCAACCTGGAAGCTGCTGTCAGCGGTATAGATATTATTATGATCACAACTACCGCTAATGCCCATCGCTCTTTAATCCAACAGCTTTCCCCGTTTCTGCAAGAGGGGCAGATCATCATCCTGAATCCGGGTCGTACCGGTGGAGCTCTGGAGGTCCGGAAAACTCTCCTGGAAGAACGTGTTTTAGCCCAAGTCTATGTCGCAGAAGCCCAGAGCCTACCCTACGCCTGCCGGATTACCAGACCGGGATCAGTCAGGATAGCAGGTATTAAAAAAGAACTCCCACTGTCTGCCCTGCCCGCAGACGATACCCCTCATGTTCTGAAAACTGTTCAGGAGCTTTTCCCAATCTTTACACCCGCCCGTCATGTCCTGGAGACCAGCCTGGGAAATATCGGCGCCATTTTTCATCCTGCGGTCGTGCTCTTCAACGCTTCCCGAATCGAAGGAAAAGAAGAGTTCTTGTTCTACAAAAGCATCACACCAAGGATTTCCTCCTTTCTGGAAAGATTGGACCAGGAACGCCTGAGGATAGGGAAAGCCTTCGGCTTGGAATTGGCCACCGCATCTGAATGGCTCTCTCAGACATATGACAACATCCAGGGTGCAACACTTCAGGACCGGATCACGTCTAACAAAGCCTATGCAGCAATTGTGGGTCCCAATAAACTAAGCTCCCGCCTGCTGTGCGAGGAAGTTCCCACCGGACTGGTGCCCTTGATCGCCCTGGGAAGAATTGCTGATGTTCCTACACCGCTTTGTAATTCGCTAGCGATTCTTGCTTCCGCACTTATAGGTATTAATTTCCACAACGAAGGCCGGACCCTGAACCGCATGGGAATCGCAGGATACTCTGCAGAAACATTAATAGAGAAGGTTCTGCACAACGTACGGAAGCCCCGCCCTCTGCCAACAGGCATCACACAAATTGGATTGAACCAATATGAACACGAAGCTGAAACTCTCTCCAGCGTGACCCAGACAGTATCTGCGAGTCCATTAAATTCGGAAGCTAAATAATGGGATATAGTGAGAAACAAGGCTAAAATCTATCTAAAACGAATGGCCAACCAAAAAAAGCGGCAACCTCGACAATACCTGCCATCCTATTCTGTTCCAGGAATAATGACGGGATTCGATCCGATGGTACTCGTTATCGTACCGTGTCAAGTCAAATGATAATGTTACTGAAAGTCAGTAGTTCTTCCAAAAGATA
>CAZUMA010000062.1:0-152 GCA_964621835.1 uncultured Anaerolineales bacterium
AGGCCAGTAGCTCAACTAGGCAGAGCACCGGTCTCCAAAACCGGGGGTTGTGGGTTCGATTCCTACCTGGCCTGCCTATCTTGAAATGATTGACGCCGTCTACCCAGGCGGCGTTTTGACCGTAGAAGGAGAATCTTGTGGCAAAAGGAAAG
>CAZUMA010000062.1:162-7300 GCA_964621835.1 uncultured Anaerolineales bacterium
CGGTCTCCAAAACCGGGGGTTGTGGGTTCGATTCCTACCTGGCCTGCTTTATGGATTTGCTCGACGCCGTCTCTTCAGGCGGCGTTTTGACCGTAGAAGGAGAAATCGTGGCAAAAGCAAGAAAACAAACTGGCGGCATCCGGGGATTTTACCGGGAAACGATTGCAGAACTCAGGAAGGTGTCCTGGCCGACCCGCAGCGAAGCGATTAATCTCACCAGAGTTGTGGTGGTGGTAATCCTGGCGGTGGGGTTTTTCCTGGGTTTGCTGGATTTTCTGTTTACCCAGCTTTTTGGATTGATCCTGGGTGCCTGAGAAGGACTGATCATCCCCTGATGAGAATGGTGGGGTAGTGCTATGCATGCTAAAGAAGAACAAGTAGAAGAACTGATCCAAGAGCCTGAAGAGACGGCTGATGAGCCGGAATCCCTGGTGGAAGAACTGAAGGAGATCTCTGCAGGCGATCAGGCTGCAGGAGAGGAACCTGGTGAAGAGGATGGACGCGCCTGGTATGTCGTTCACTGCTATTCCGGGAACGAGGATAAAGTGCGCTTCAATATCCTTCAACGGATTGAATCCATGGGTATGGATGACCTGGTATTTGATGTTGTGGTACCCACCGAGGATGAGGTCAATATCAAAAACGGGGAGCGTCAGACCGTGGAAAAGAAGGTCTTTCCCGGTTACATCCTCGTCAACATGCAGCTGACAGAGGAATCCTGGTATATGGTGCGCAACACTCCAGGGGTAACAGGGTTTGTGGGGATGGGGAATGATCCCACTCCACTGCAGCCGGAAGAAGTCGCCCGGATTCTCAAACGCATGGAATCGGAATCCCCGCGCGTCAACGTCACCTTCCGGCAGGGGGAGCGGGTGCGCATCACCGATGGCCCATTTGAGGATTTCTACGGCAAAGTGGCCGAGATTGATATGGAGCGCGCCACCGTCCGTGTCATGGTAAATTTTTTCGGCCGGGAAACCCCGGTCGAGCTTGATTTTTTGCAGGTTGAAGAAGCCTAATCAAAAAATTTGTGGGAGGACAGTATTTCGTCCGCCAGCACCACGAAGGAGAATTTGTGTCAAAAAAGGTAAAAGCTAACGTTCGTTTGCAGATTGAAGCTGGGAAAGCCAATCCAGCCCCCCCGATCGGTCCCGCCCTGGCGGCGCATGGGATCAACCTGATGGCTTTTTGCAAGGATTACAACGCTCGCACATCTGATCGGATGGGAGAGATTATCCCTGCAGACATCACCATCTACACAGATGGGTCGTACACTTTTGTGCTCCGCACCCCACCGGCATCCATTCTGCTCAAAAAGGCAGCCGGAGTTGAAAAAGGAGCTGCTGAACCGCATGTGGAAATTGTCGGGGAAGTAACCCGGGATCAAGTCCGGGAAATCGCCCAGATCAAGATGAAAGACCTCAATGCGATTGATATTGAGGGCGCGATGCGCCAGATTGAAGGGACTGCGAAAAACATGGGGATTAAGGTAATCGACTGATTTCTCGTGGGAGGATGTGATATCCGCTAGGACCACAAGGAGAAGAGAATGGCAAAACACGGCAGGAAATATCGGGAAGCGTTGGAACAGATTGATCGGGAGAATAAATACAGCCCCAGAGAAGCACTGGAAATGGCCAAGGAGCTTTCATACGCTTCGTTTGATGAGACGGTTGAAGTCCATATCAGGCTGAGCGTGGATCCAAGGCATGCTGACCAGATTGTTCGGGATGTGGTTAATTTGCCTCATGGTCTGGGCAAGACCGTTCGAGTGCTGGTCTTTGCTCAGGGGGAGGCTGCGGCAAATGCCCGGGAAGCCGGAGCGGATTATATCGCGGATGGGGACGATCTTATCAAGAAGATCGAGGAAGGGTGGATGGATTTTGATGTCGCCCTGGCAACCCCGGAAATGATGTCGAAGGTGGGCAAACTGGGCCCCGTGCTGGGTCCCCGGGGGATGATGCCCAATCCCAAAGCCGGAACCATGGTTCCTGGAGATGATCTGCCCAGAATTATTGAAGAAACCAAAGCAGGACGGATTGAATACCGGGTGGACAAAACGGCTAATATCCATGCCCCAATCGGGAAGGTATCCTTCACAGTTGATAAGTTACATGATAATATGAGTGCGCTCATGGAATCCCTGGTGATGAATCGACCGGCTTCTGCCAAAGGGCAGTACATCAAAAAAGTGGTTGTTGCCACGAGTATGGGGCCGGGCATCATTGTGGATCCAATGCAGGCAGCGGAATTGGAAACTGTCTGAAGCGGGCCGTCTGAGCGGTCTGCGGTAATTGAATAGAAAAACGCTTTTGCCAGAGACAGCTGGTGTTTCTTTGTGAAGCTTAATTTCCAGCCCAGGCAGAGGAAAATCGCTTGAACCATGATCAAGTCTTTACCTCGCCTGCTGGCAGGGTAAAGACTTTTTATTTTCAAAAATTCTCCTTATCTGAGGGGAAGGAGGTGGAATACTTTGGCTATATCGAAGAAGAAAAAACACGCCCTGGTAGATCAATACAAACAGTGGCTTTCTGATAGTGATGGCTTGATTCTGACTCACTACCACCAGCTGTCTGTAAAAGATATCGGGAGGCTGCGAGGCACAATCCGGGAATCTGGAGGCGAGTTCCACATTATCAAAAATACGCTGGCCGAACGCGCGTTCAAGGACCACGGCCTGGAATGGGAGGAAGGTATCTTTGAAGGGCCGACAGCAATGGGGATCTCTTTTGAGAATCCATCCGGATTGGCAAAAGCGATTAAACAATTTGCCAAGGAATACGGCACGGTTGAGATCAAGAGCGGGTATCTTGAGGACCGATTGATCAGCATTGAGGAGATCAATCAGCTGGCCGAATTGCCGTCCATGGATGAAATGCGGGCAAAGCTCCTCGCAACCATCCTGGCCCCGGCAAACAAGCTGGTCCGCACACTTGCAGAGCCCGGTCGGGCACTGGCAACAGTACTAAAATCTTATTCGGAAGAAGGTGCTGCAGGCTAGCTGTATGAACCTAAAATTTTTTCAAGTAAGTAAACGCATTTACCATAAAGGAGTTTTCAATGGCGGATATTAAAAAGATTATGGAGCAATTGAGTGAGCTGACAGTGATGGAAGCGGCAGAGCTTGTCACCATGCTGGAAGAGGAATGGGGGGTTTCTGCTGCTGCCCCTGTCGCAATGGCTGCAGCTGTACCGGGTGGTGATGGCGGAGAAGCTGCCGAAGCGCAAACAGAATTTGATGTTGTCATCAAGGATGCCGGTCCGAAAAAGATCGAGGTCATCAAAGCCATCCGGGCTTTGACCAGTCTGGGGCTGAAAGATGCCAAAGATCTGGCAGAGTCGTCCGGTGCAAAAGTCATGGAAGCGGTTGGCAAAGAAGCAGCCGAAGATGCAAAAAAGCAGCTTGAAGAGGCTGGCGCAACCGTGGAGCTTGCTTAGTTTCCCTGCCGAATGGTACGAAGGCTGCCCCCGGGCAGCCTTTTTTCCTTTAAAGAGGCTTGTGATATACTTGAGATATTGAAAAGATCAGGTAATAAATCACCAGGATACCGAGTCAAGTAGATAAGAACGGCATTAAAATCTGCCCCTAGAGAAGGGGCGATTCTGGGCATTTTTTACCCGGAGGTGGAAGTATGAAAGCGAGCATCCTGATCATAGAAGACGATCCTGGAATTTTGAAATTTGTTAAGCGGGGACTTGCTTACGAAGGATATGAGGTCCACACGGCCGAGGATGGAGATCAAGGCCTGGAGATTTCCAGGCAGGAAACGGTGGATCTGGTTATCCTGGACCTGATGCTGCCTGGGATCGATGGGTTGGAGGTTTGCCAGCAGCTTCGGGAGGATGGTGATGTTCCTATCTTGATCCTGACAGCGAAGGATAAAACCAGTGACCGGGTAACTGGCCTGGACATGGGTGCCGACGATTACATGGTTAAACCATTCGAATTCAAGGAACTGATGGCCAGGATTCGGGCCCTGCTCCGGCGCACCAAGCAAGACACACCAAAGCAGCTGACCTTTGCGGATTTAACGCTCGATCAAGGAACGCGAAGAGCCTATCGGGATGAGCGGGTGATTTCCTTAACTGCAAAAGAATACGAACTGCTGGAGCTGTTTTTAGAACATCCCCGCCAGGTCCTCACCAGGGAGATTATTTACGACCGGGTCTGGGGATACAACTTCGGGGGACAGAGCAACATTATTGAGGTTTATGTCAGGTATTTGCGGCAAAAACTGGAAGAGGAGGGGGAGCCGAGATTGATCCATACGCTGAGAGGCGTGGGATATGTGCTGAGAAATCCTGATTAGATGTACCTCAGAAAAAGGCTGACCCTGCTCAACACCCTGGTGGTGGGAGGACTGCTGCTGTTGTTTGGGGCAGTTTCCTATCAGGCTGTCAGCCTGGCCCTGACCTATCAGATCGATCGGCAGCTGTCCCTGGCAGCCGAAGAGGCTGTTCAAGCGATCAAACCTTCGGAGGACGGGGGATTTCTTGAAGGTCCCCTCCAGGAATTTGACCTGGAAGAAAACCTCTATTATCAATTTTGGACACGGAACAAGCAGCTAGCGTACAGTTCGCCCAATCTCAATATTTCCAGCCCATTGAATGTTGCCGGGTTCGGACTTTCCCAGCCGGTGTACAAAGATGAGAAGTTAGCGGGAGATTCTCCGCTGCGGGTTTTATCGGTTCCGCTGGTGCTGGGAAGGAAACCTGTTGGTACCTTGATGGTTGGAGCGGATTTAACCATCATCTCTGTTATCCAGAACACGCTGTTATCAATCATCCTCTGGGGTGCTTTTGGGGCTGTTGGACTGGTTGGAATCGCAGTTTGGATCAGCACGTATCGGGCGCTAACCCCGCTGGAAAAGATCAGCCAAATAGCAATGCAAATCACCAGAGCAGAAGATCTCGCCCGCAGGATTCCATACACGGGCCCGGATGATGAAGTGGGGCAGCTGATCAGCGCATTCAATAATACCCTGGAACGGTTAGAATCACTTTTTAAAACCCAGAAGCAGTTCATCTCTGATGTCAGTCATGAACTTCGCACACCCCTCACGGTAATCAAAGGAAATCTGGATTTGCTGCGGCGGATGAAGTGCATTGAAGAAGATGAATTTGAGACCATTAATGATGAGGTGAACCGGTTAACCCGGATGGTGCAGGATTTATTACTGATTGCCCAGGCAGAGACCGGGCAAATGCCACTGGAAATCGCGACGGTCTCCCTGGATACCCTGCTGCTTGAGGTCGTTCAACAGGCAGAGGTGCTGGCCGATGGCAAAGTGGCTCTGAAAATACCGGAGATCGACCAGGTTTTGGTCATAGGAGATCAGGATCGGTTGAAACAAGTTTTCCTCAACATCATCAGCAATGCAATAAAGTTCACCCCTCCAGGGGGCGAGGTGACCCTCAAGCTTCGGAAAACAGCGCAGAAGGCGGTCCTTTCTGTGACGGATACCGGCCCCGGAATTCCAGCTGAGGATTTACCCCATCTTTTCAAACGGTTTTACCGAACAGAAAAAGCCCGCACCCGGTCTCCGGAGTCCGGGTTTGGACTTGGTTTATCCATTGCCTATTGGATTGTTCGCAAGCATCAGGGGGATATCACGGTGAGGTCGAAGGAAGGAAAAGGGACCACCTTTACCGTGCTGCTGCCGCTTGCCGCCCAGCCAGCTTGATCAAAAGGGACCCCCTGGCTTTATCTGGCCTGCTGGCATAAAGTTTTTCCCCCGCTTGCCAGCCATTCCTCTAGTCGGCTGCTGTTTTTTTTGCCATCCTTGGCATCCTGATATATGCCCATCCCCCAGTAGACATACCGTTTGGTTTCATCAGGCCACTCCGTCTCCGGGCGCTGGGCACCCTGGATCCCGCCATTGTAGCCAGCGAGCGCTAGACGGATGCTTCCCCCCTTCTCCAGAGATTGCCTGAGGTATGAGAGTCCCCGCCTGGCATTGGTACCGACCTGGTACGGGTCTTCATTATCTGTAAAATGGTAGGGCATGACCTGAAATAATCCCACAGCGCCAGCTGGAGAGAGTGCTTGATGGCCCCCGCAGGATTCGATTTGCATGACCGTTGCGATAAGGTCTGGATCTACTTGATACCGTTCACCCCAGCGGAGGATTTTTTCTTCCCAGGCCTGCACTTCCGGGGTGAATACTGGAGAGATTCCGGGATTATCATCGACTGAGCTGGGTCTTGGGGCGGTTTCTGCGATATCTACCTGGATTTGGCTGAGAACCAGGCTAAAGACGCTCCCGATCACGATTACGGAGATTGGCGGCAGGAGAAAACGCGGCAGGCAGCCGGACCGGGAAGATCGAGCTGCCTGCGGAGGGGTAGAGTGGGTGTACCTGGCCAACTTTAATACCTGGTGTTCGATCTGCTTTTTGCGGACAGGGGCTGGTAGGTGGGTTCAGGACGGGCGGAGCGGGGCTTGGGCGCGGGGCGGGCGGGCTGCTGTTTTGAGGCGGGGGAAGACGACTTCCGCTTGCGGGCGGAAACCGCTGCCCGGCGGTCTGACAGGGAGGTCAGCTGCACAGCCAGCTGGTCCCGGCCAAAATACCGCTCCCCGGCCACCGAGAACAGGCCGATGATCAGCACCCGTAGCAGCCAGATCATCCCGGCCACAAAGATCGGCACCACCCTGAGCAGGGTCTCCCGGGCGATCACCGCGTTCCCCAGAGTCTGATGATTGAGAATGGCAATCGACACCCCCCACCAGGTCAGCAGGGCGTTCATGGTCGCTGCCAGCAGCCAGGCAGCAAACAAATACCAGATCTCGCTGCCCTCGCCCGCCTCCTGCTCGGGGGTGAACAGCCGGGCGATCCCGGCAAAGTCAATCCCGCAGAAAGCCACGGCAAGGATGGTCGACCAGCGCACCCCCCAGAAGCGGAGCTCGCCGAGCAGATCCGTGAGGGCAAAGTCCGTGGTGCTGTAATTGAAAATCTCAAAGGCGATCAGAGCAGTGACCAGCAGGAGGCCGAAGGCAACGCCGCGCTTGACCTGCACCCGCTGGGGAAGGAAAGGAATGCTGTTGACAGACATGGGTACCTCCACTGGGATGAGCTAGGGTAACTGTTGAAGTTCATTCCCAGTGTAGAACAGATGTTCTAGTTTGTCAAGCCCCACC
>CAZUMA010000063.1:0-6845 GCA_964621835.1 uncultured Anaerolineales bacterium
GCTTTGCTTCTTTGAGCCACAACACGGTCCGGGGTGCTGCCGGGGGCGCGATCTTGACCGCAGAGCTTCTGAAGGTCAGGAAGTACTTATAGAAACCAGCAAGGTCGGGGGCATCCTGTGCTTTCTATAAAAGAGCCGGATCTCCTTTAGATGTAGAGGTTCTCATCCAAAAAGAACGCTGCGGGGACGGCAGTAGGAAATTTTAATGAAAAAAGACCCAGAGAAACCAAGATTTCGATTGACAAGACGATTCATTTATGCTAAATTTGGACCCAGGTTTCAAATTATTTGACAGGGTTCGACCACAGATCATGAATTTATACATTGACTCGAAGCGAAAGCCTAAGAAAATTATTCCCTCCCCCATCCCCTGGATAGGTGTATCTTAGGTATTCGTTTTCGTAAAAACAAACAGGCCAGCCTCCAGACGGAGGCTGGTTTTTTTTTATCCAGGAAGCGAACAAAGGTCACAAGGTTATCAAGGAACAGGTTGAAGTGAACAGTCAGGTGAAATGATTGAGAAAAAAATATCCGGGGAACATCAAAACCCATTTAACCTAAAGGAGAGAAGAAGAATGAATACGTGTCCAGAGTGTGCAGCTGAATTGGAATTAGCTTCCGATACGGTGGTAGCTGAAATTGTTGTCTGCCCCGATTGTGGGGTGGAGCTTGAGGTGATGAGTGTGGATCCAATTGAATTGGATCTGGCTCCGGAAGTTGAAGAGGATTGGGGGGAGTGAGGGTTCCCGAAGAATGCCATTCGATCCCGGGTTAAATCTAATGACCGTCGACAGACAAGTCGCAAGGAGGAAAACCGCTGATGGGGAAGTGACTGTTGGTATTTTAAGTTCTCGTATCCGTGTGGAAGAGAAGTTGTTTTTTGAAGCCTTAAGCAGCCGGGATGTCACCTTCAAAAAGATTGATGCCAGGAAGGTAGCCCTCTCGATCGGAAAAAATGGGCAGCAGGATGGTGAGCTTTCCAGCAGCTTGAGGAACCTGGATCAATGTGACGCTGTGCTTGTGCGCTGCTTGAGTCATTCACGGGCTTATTACCTGACCCGTTGGCTGCAGGGCAGAAACATCCCGATCATCAGTTCTCACCAGGCCATTGCTACCTGTGGGGACAAGATGCTCACCAGCACCACCCTGCAGGAAGCTGGAATTCCCACCCCGCGCACCTGCATTGCGTTTACGAAAGAAACGGCCCTGGAGGCAATTGAGGAGATGGGGTACCCGGTGGTCTTGAAACCCTTGTTTGGGTCCTGGGGTCGCCTGCTTGCCTGCCTTAACGATCGCTACGCCGCGGAAGCGGTCCTGGAGCATAAAAAAGTCCTGGGAGATTACACCCACGGGGTGTTTTACATCCAGGAGTATGTTCAGAAACCGGGTCGTGATATCCGCAGCTTCGTTGTCGGGGATCGAACCATCGCCGCGATTTACCGCTCCTCGCAGCATTGGATCACCAACACCGCCCAGGGAGGAGAAGCAAGCAACTGCCCGGTCACACCTGAGATTGACCAGCTGTCGCGGAAAGCGGCCGCAGCCGTGGGCGGAGGGTTCCTGGCTGTCGATCTTCTTGAGGATCCGGAAGGACGGTTATTAGTGAGTGAGGTCAATCACACCCCGGAATTTAGAAACAGCATAGATACAACCGGGGTTAATATCCCAGGAGAAATTATCGAGTACCTTGTGGAGGAAGCTGTGAAGCGCAAGTCGGGATGAAACCGGGAAAGGGAGTTGGCGTCTTTCATTCTCGGGTCCGGGAGGAAGAAAAGGCGATCTTCCGGGCCTTGAGAGCCAGCGGGGTGCCGTTCCAGTCTGTCGATGTCCGGCGCCAGGTTTTCAACCTGCACTGGAACACCCTGGCAGACAGCATCGATCTCGCCCTGATGCGCTGCTTGAGCCATACTCACGCCCTGTATGTTTCCAGGATGCTGGAGCTTCAGGGGATCAGAGCAGTGAATACCCACTCCTGTATCAAGACCTGCGGGGATAAGGTGCTGACCGCAATGGCCCTGGAAGAAGCAGGGCAGGCAACACCAAAAACGATTGTCGCCTTTTCTGAGGAGGCCGGGCTGGACAACCTGTCCACCCTGGGATACCCCGTTGTGGTGAAACCTCCCGTTGGATCCTGGGGAAGATTGATGGCTAAAGTTAATGATCGGGAAGCGGCTGAGGCAGTGCTGGAACATAAAGGAAAAATGAATGGGGATGACCCATTCTTCCTTCAAGAATATGTTAAAAAACCGGGTCGTGACATTCGCACCCTGGTGGTTGGAGAGCAGACGGTGTATGCCATCTACCGCCAATCAGAGCACTGGATTACCAATGTGGCCCGCAGTGGCGAGGCAATAGCCTGCCCGATCACGGAAGAGATCGATCAGTTATCCCGGGCAGCGGCCAGCGCGGTGGGAGGCGAAGTTGTGGCGATAGATCTACTGGAAACCGCCGAAGGAAACTTGCTGATCAATGAGGTCAACCACACCCCGGAGTTCCAGGGAGCAGTCTCAGCCCTTGAGATAGATGTGGCGGAGATGATTGTGCAGTATCTTAGAGCACAACAGGGGTATGAAAAATGACGGACGCTAATCAAGGAAACAGGAAATAATTATGGTTCAAGCGGCAATAGTGGGAGCTTCAGGGTATGCTGGCGGGGAACTGCTTCGTTTACTGCTCTCCCATCCAGAAATTGAAGTCACCCAAATAACCTCAGAAACATACCGCAAGCAGTATGCGCACTTTGTCCATCCTAACCTGCGCGATCACACGGACTTGAAGTTCCGCAGCATTGACGAGCTGGACGCTGTTGACCTCCTGTTTTTGTCCCTGCCTCACGGGTTTGCGATGAATCAGATTGAGCACTTTGCCAGCATGTCTGACCGGGTGATCGATCTATCAGGGGATTTCCGCTTGACCGATCCCGCAGCCTATCCGCGCTGGTACGGCAAGGAGCATCCTGCCAGCGACTGGCTGGAACGTTTTACCTACGGCATGCCGGAAAAATACCGGGCAGAGCTGGCGGGGGCGAAATACGCCAGCGGCACCGGATGTAATGCGATCGTCACCAATCTGGCTCTCTGGCCGCTCTACCGCAGAGGACTCATCCGCGAGACAGTTGTAGAAGTGAAAGTGGGTTCATCCGAGGGAGGCCACAAAGCCAATCCAGCCTCTCATCATCCAGAACGGGCGGGCGTGGTGCGTTCCTATGCCCCGACCGGGCATCGCCACCTGGCAGAGTTAATTCAAGAGCTGGACCTGGATCCTGCTCAACCCCACCTGCATTTTTCTGTGACCGCGATCGGGATCGTGCGGGGAGCGCTGGCAACCTGCCACTGCTTGTTGGAGGACACCCTGGAGGCAAAAGATGCCTGGAAAATTTTCCGCGAAGATTACAACGCTGAACCCTTTGTACGGATTGCGATGTCGAGGCGGGGAATTCACCGCTTACCAGAACCCAAAATCCTCACCGGTTCAAATTACTGTGATATCGGTTTTGAAGCAGACGTTGAAAACAACCGTCTGGTTGTGATTGCTGCGATAGACAACTTGATGAAAGGCGCTGCTGGAAACGCAGTGCAAACCATGAATGTGATGTATGGTTTTCCTGAAAACCTGGGCCTGGAGTTTCCAGGCCTCCATCCAGTGTAGGGGAAACAGGCCTGGAGAGATAGACCGGGAAGGAGATCGAAAAATGATTGTGATCAAAGCAGGCGGAAATGGCGAGATGAACATGGAAGAGATCTACCAGGATGTGGCTAAGCTGGTCCAGCAGGGGGAAAAGGTTGTCTGGATCCACGGGGGCTCCAGCGAAACAGACCGCATTTCCAGGGAGCTGGATTACTCTCCCCGGTATGTCACCTCCCCGTCCGGGCATACCAGCCGCTACACAGACCGCAAGACTCTGGAGATTTTCACCATGGTGGTGGCAGGCCGCATCAACAAGCTGGTGGTTGAGCGCCTGCAGCAGCTTGGTCTCAACGCCATTGGCCTCTCCGGACTTGACGGCCGCTTGTTGGAAGGAAAGCGCAAATCAATCATCCGCATCAAGGAAAATGGAAAACTGAAAATCCTGCGGGGAGAATACAGCGGCATCATAGAAAATATCAATGTTCACCTGCTGGAAACCCTGCTGGGAGGAGGGTATATCCCTGTTATCGCGCCGGTGGCGATCAGTTATGAGGGGGAAGGGTTGAATGTGGATGGGGACCGGGCAGCCGCTGCCGTTGGTCGAGCCTTGAATGCCGAGCGTATGATCATTTTCACCAATGTACCGGGGCTGCTGCGCGACCTGGAAGATCAGGCTTCAGTGATCCCCCACATTCCCGCAGAAGAGGCAGAAGCATATATTGAGCGCTACGCCAGGGGAAGAATGAAGCGGAAACTGCTGGGTGCGGTAGAGGGGATTCAAGGAGGAGTGGGCCAGGTCATCATCGCGGATGGACGCGTGAAAAATCCTTTGACAAAGGCTCTAGCAGGGCAAGGAACCGTCATCAAAGCCAGGAATGGATCGAGCTAGGGAGAGCCTATGCGATCACATCAAATTGAGGACATCAAAATTATCGAGTCAACCTTGAGAGAGGGGGAACAGTTTGTGGGTGCTAATTTCAGCACGGAGCAGAAGGTAAAGATCGCTGAAGCTCTGGATGCGTTTGGGGTGGATTACCTGGAGCTGACCTCGCCCATGGTCTCACCGCAAAGCTACCAGGATATCAAACAGATTGCGGGTTTGGGTCTTTCCTGCAAAATATTGACCCATATTCGCTGCTCCAGGGACGACGCGGAGCGGGCCCTGGAGCTTCCCCTGGATGGGGTGGATATTGTGATTGGGACGAGTTCTCTTCTGAGAAATTTCTCTCACGGCAAGGACATCCCGCAAATCGTCGCTATGGCAGAGGACGTAATCAGCTTCATTAAAAATCAACGGCCGGAACTGGAGATTCGATTCAGCACCGAGGATTCCTTTCGCAGCGATCCGGAAGACCTCTGGGAAGTCTACCAGGCAGTGGATCAGCTGAACATTGATCGAGTCGGGATCGCTGATACCGTGGGGGTGGCCACGCCTTTTGAGGTGTATGAGCTGGCGTCAAAGATCTGGGATGTGGTTGATGCGGAGCTGGAGTTTCACGGTCATAATGACTCGGGGTGTGCGATCGCCAACAGCTACGCTGCTCTCCAGGCCGGGGTGACCTGTATTGATACCAGCATCCTGGGGATTGGAGAACGGAACGGCATCACTCCCCTGGGGGGATTAATCGCCCGGCTTTATGCTGATAACCCTGCCTTCATCCGGGAGAAATACAACCTGCCCTTGATCAAAGAGCTGGATGAAATGGTTGCGGAAATCGTCGGGGTGGATATCCCTTTCAATAACTACATCACGGGCATCACCGCTTTCACCCATAAGGCTGGCATTCACGCCAAAGCGATTTTGAATGACCCGAGGACCTATGAAATCCTGGATCCGGAGGATTTTGGCCTGCGGCGGTATATGTCAGTCGCCCACCGGTTGACCGGCTGGCATGCCATCAAGTGGCGCGCGGAGCAGTTAGGAATTGAGATGAACGAAGAAAAGATAAAGCGGGTCACAACCCATGTCAAAGCCCTTGCTGATGAAATCCCGCTTTCCCTGGATGATGTGGACGCGGTGCTCCACCGCTGGGGAAGCAACGGGAAGGACGGCAGCCCGTAGGTGGATTTCGGGTGGATTGGAAAGAAGATTATTGGATGAATGGTTATGAGCAGTGTTAATGTAGTGCTGATCCCAGGGGATGGAATTGGACCGGCGGTATCCGCAGCGGCCCAGCAAGTGATCGATGCCGCCGGGGTGAAAATCCGTTGGCATCCTTTTCAAGCCGGGATGACAGCCCTGGAAGAAAAGGGAGAGGCCCTGCCAGGTGCGCTGATGGACGCGATCCGGCAGTATGGGGTGGCACTTAAAGGTCCGATAACCACCCCGGTTGGCAGTGGGTTTTCCAGCGTGACCGTGGCCATGCGTCAGCAGCTGGGGCTTTACGCAAACCTGCGCCCGGTACGCAGCATCCCCGGGGTCTCGAGCCGCTATGAGGATGTGGATCTGGTGATTGTGCGGGAGAACACGGAGGGACTATACCGGGGGGGCGAGCAGTGGGAGAGCGAGAACAGCGTGGTAGCCCTGAAACGGGTGACCCGGGAATCAAGCCTGCGCATCGCCCAATTCGCCTTTGACTATGCTGTTCGGGAAGGGCGGACTTCTGTGACCGCGGTCCATAAGGCAAATATTCTTAAAGCCTCAGATGGGCTCTTCCTGAACTGCGCCAGGGAGGTCTCTGAAAAGTATCCGGAGATCCAATTCAAAGATCGGATTGTCGATGCCCTGTGCATGGACCTGGTAATCGATCCCGGCCTGCACGATATCCTGCTCTGTCCCAACCTGTACGGTGATATCATCTCGGATCTTGCGGCGGGACTGGTGGGAGGGCTGGGGACAGTCCCGGGTGCAAACATCGGGGAGAAAGAAGCCCTCTTTGAAGCGGTCCATGGTTCTGCGCCTGATATCGCCGGGAAGGGGATTGCCAATCCGACTGCTCTGATCTTAGCCGGGGCAATGATGCTTTCCCACCTGGGAGAGCCAGACTCGGCACGAAAGATCCGGGAAAGCGTGTATTCACTTTACCAGCACGGTGAGGTGTTGACACCTGACATGGGGGGAACTGCCACCACGCAAGAAATGACCCGGGAAATCATCAGGCGAATGACCTCCTGACCAAAAAATTTTTAGACGAAAAAACAAGTAAGACCGCAAAGAATAAGCAGACCCGGTATCAGCAATCCAGAAGGAGAAACCGTGCCGAACAACACCCCCCCAA
>CAZUMA010000064.1:0-6495 GCA_964621835.1 uncultured Anaerolineales bacterium
GTTTTCCTGCTGCTCGAGAATTACCCGCTCAGCGGAACAGACCCGATGGCGATTGTCCAAGATCTGTATCCGCCTTGCTGCGAATCAACCTCAGACCGCTTTGCTGAGCGGTTGATTTTCTGAGTTGATCCGAGTCATTGACTCCTGAGCCCTCTTTAGGGAGATCAGGAACCATCCTCTCAAATGGTTGAATCGGGACCAGATGCTCTTCAGCAGCTGAATCTTTTTACCAGATCCTGACTTGGAAATCGACAATTGTGATGAGGTTGTCAATTAAGGGGTACATCGCTCCCCGCCAGAGAGATATATTTCGTTATTCTGCCCTGATGAACCATTCCAACAAAAATTGACCCATTCGCTGGCTGAGGGATTTGTCTCCCTTTCCATAGGATGAGGAGATTCCTGACCGGCTGACCGGATGGTATCATAAAGATCCGCATTAAGAACGACCGGAGAAGCTCCCGCCGGCACCGAATAACGATTACAGTGAAACTTTATGAACCCAACCAGTAATCAATCATCCAGAAAAGATCATCCTCCGCTGGAGTCGTCATTTACCGAGACCAGCTCATTTGCTTTCTATCAGATTGACATCGATCAGGAGCTGCCTTATCAGGGAAAGGTGGCTTTCGTCAGCCCAAATCTTGGAGAGATTCTGGGGATCAAAGCCGTTGAACATTTTCCTGCCTGGTTTAGCCATATCCACCCAGAAGATAAAGAGCGGGTTGTATCCGCCCATACGCAATCTCTCAAGGAAAGCACGCATTACAGTGACACGTACCGTTGGTATCATCCCCGGAGGGAGGAGTGGATCCATCTATATGTCTCTTCCTCTCCAGTCTTAACGCAGGAAGGGGAAGGAAGCAAATCCACCGGTCTGGTGGTGGATATCACCGAACAAACACGAGCCCAACGATCTCTGTCCCGGAGAGTGGAATTTGAATCTTTGATTACCGAAATCTCCTCCCGGTTCATCAACCTTGACCCGGGGGAGATCGATCAGGGAATCACCCAGGCACTGGGGGAAGTCAGCCAGTTCATGGATGTCGACCGGGGGTATGTGTTCCGCTACAGCAGCGACTGCAAGACCATGTCAAATACCCATGAATGGTGCCGGGAAGGCATAGAACCTCAGCTTCACCGGATGCAGGATCTCTCGCTGGAGGTGCTTTTCTGGTCTAACGAGATTTTACTCAACGGCGAGGTGCTGAATATTCCCGACGTCGATGCGCTTCCAACCGAGGCTGCCGCCGAGAAAGGAGAGTTCCAGGGGCAGAATATCCAATCCCTGGTTTGTGCCCCGATGATCTACCGGGGAGAAACGATTGGCTTTGTCGGCTTTGATGCTGTCCGAAAGCGCCGTGATTGGAATGCAGAGAGCTTCCAGCATCTGGAGATGCTGGCTTCGATCATTACCAACGCCCTGGAGCACAAACGCTTTCAGGCCATTCAATCCGGACAGCGGCAGTTCCTGGAGCTGTTGGCCGCTGGCGGGAGGTTCCAGGAGACGCTGGATTCCCTGCTGCAGCTGATTGAGGATCAGTGGCCGGGGATGCACGGTCTGGTGCTGCTGCTTGATGAGGAAAACCGGCGCCTGCGGGTCGGGTCGTCGGTCAGTTTGCCCGAATCCTACCTGGCTTCCCTGGAAGGCTTGGAAATTGGTCCACAGGTGGGATCCTGCGGCACCGCCTGCTATACGGGGGAGCGGGTGATTGTGGAAGATATCGAAACGGATTCCCGCTGGGAGGGACTGCGCGATCTGGCTCTGCAATATGGATTGAAAGCCTGCTGGTCAGAGCCCATTTTTGCTCAGGATGGAAACGTGATTGGCACTTTTGCCATGTATTACCGACATCCACGCTCACCCAGTCCGGAGGAGCTGCGGACGATTCAGATCGGCGCTCATCTAGCCGGAATTGCCATTGAACAGAGGCGGGCAAAACAGGCGCTCCAGGAGAGTCAGCGCACCCTGCTGATGCTGATGAGCAATCTTCCCGGCATGGCCTACCGCTGTAAGAACGACCGCCGCTGGACAATGGAATTTGTCAGCCAGGGCAGCACCGAGCTCACCGGATATCTACCGGAGGACCTGGTCGATAGCAGCCGGGTTTCATACGGAGAGCTCATCCATCCCGAGGATCGGGAGAACGTATGGCAGACCATCCAGCAGGCGGTGAATCAGGGGGAAGCATTCCGGATTAGCTATCGGATCCTGGTCGATGAGGTTCAGAAATGGGTCTGGGAGCAGGGCCGGGGGGTATACGATCCAGCGGGAAAACTCCAGGCGGTAGAAGGATTCATTCTAGATATCACGGAGCGCGTTGAAGCCCGGGAACTGCTCGAGCAGCGAGTGGAGGAACGCACAAATGAACTGTCCACCCTGCTCGATATTTCTCACAACCTGACCTCAACCCTGGAGCTGTCTACGCTGCTGGATCAGATCCTGGATCAACTCAGCGGTGTGCTGACCTATAATGCCGCCTCGATCATGGTGCTGGAGGAAGATCTTCTCAATATCATCGCCTATCGCGGACCGATTTCTCTGGAAGAAGCTCAGCAAATCAGATTTCCTTTGTCAGAAGCCGGCGCCAACAGGGCGGTGATCGAACGGCGCGAACCGGTAATCATCGAGGATATCTACGCCGATACCCCGCTGGCAGAAGCCATTCGGGCGACAGCCGGGAAAGATCTGGAATCTGTGTTTGCTTATTTACGATGCTGGATGGGCATCCCGCTTATCGTCAAGGACCAGCTTATCGGGATGCTCACCCTGGATCAGGATCAGCCCGGTTACTACACCCCGGAGCATGCGGAGCTGGCTATGGCTTTTGCCAATCAGGTAGCCGTGGCGATTGAAAATGCCCGCCTGTATCAGGAAACAGAACGCAGGGCCCGAGAAAGTGAAGCTCTCTTCTCCGTACAGCAGGCCATCACCAGCCGTCTGGAGATGGATCAGGTGCTGCAGATGATCGCCGATGAAGCCCGACGGCTGACCAAAACAGACATCAGTGCGGTCTACCTGCTGCAGGGTGAAGAGTTGGTGATCTCCTATGTCTCTGGTGATGTGACCGACAGCATCCGGGGGTACCGGCTTTCTCTGGAGGATTCCATTGCCGGGCAGGTCGTTATGGACCGGAAAGCCATCCTGGTTCAGGATACCTGGGAGGATGAACGGGTCGACCGCTCCGCCTCTGATCAGGTGCAGGCCCGCTCCCTGCTGATCGCTCCGCTGGTTTCTGGTGAGGACACCATTGGAACCATCACGGTAGCCAACCGCACTCCGGGCGGGTTCAGTCTGGAGGATGAGCGGCTGCTGACCACGCTGGCAGCTAATGTGGTTATCAGTCTTGAGAATGCCCGGCTTTATGAAGCCGAACAGGAGCGGCGGCAGGTTGCTGAAGGGCTGCGGGATATTCTGGCGGTACTCAACTCTGATCAACCGCTGGAGGATATCCTCCGCCAGGTGATCAGTCAGGCAGTAAAATTATCCGGAGCGGATGCCGGAGCGATGTACGCCCTGGTAGAAGAGAGCTCACTGATTGGTGTGATCTCCGAATATAAGATGCCGGAGGCGTTTTCTTCGTTGACTACATTTCCTCTCTCAAACGCTCCAGCTCATCGGAAAATTCTCCAGGGAGACCATTTCATCATGGAGGAGATCGACGACATCGATGTCGAGGAAGGTTCGAAATTATCCAATTTCTCCCGGATGATCGGCAAGCACTTCCAGGCTTCACTGACCATCCCGGTGGTGGTGAAAGAGGCAATATTCGGGGCCATCACCCTCTACTACCAGCGTTCCCGCCGCTTTTCAAAGGAAGAGGTCCAGCTGGCCTATTCATTTGCTGACCAGGCAGCGCTGGCCATCGAAAACGCCGATCTTCGCATCCAGGCCGAGCAGTCCGCCGTGGCTGAAGAGCGCAACCGTCTGGCCAGAGATCTCCATGATGCGGTCACCCAGACCTTATTCTCCGCCAGCCTGATTGCGGAGGTCCTTCCCCGGATCTGGGATAAGAATCCTGCTGCCGGCCGGAGCCGCCTGGAGGAGCTGCGTCAGCTTACCCGGGGCGCACTGGCGGAAATGCGCACCCTGCTGATGGAACTGCGGCCGAAATCTGTCCTGGAGACGTCGTTTGATGAACTGCTGGAGCAGCTGACCAGCGCGTTCAGTGGGCGGACCCGCATTCCTCTTGAGTATAATTTAGACAGCCAAAGCGAGGTTCCTGATCCAGTGAAAGTTGCTCTGTACCGCATCCTTCAGGAGGGATTGAACAACATTGCCAAACATGCCCAGGCTGATCAGGTCAGTATCGATGTCGGCATAAAGCAGGACTGCGCCCGGTTAAAGATCACCGATAACGGCAAAGGCTTTGATCCCGATGTGATTCCTGCTGACAGTCTGGGGCTGGGAATTATGAAGGAACGGGCAGCTGAAATCAACGCCGAGTTCGCTATTACCAGTGAGTTGGAAAAAGGCACTGAGATTGTTGTAGAGTGGACAGCAAATGAGGAGAAAAATCATGAGTGAAGATGCATTGATCAAGGTAATGCTGGTGGATGACCACAATGTTGTCCGCAGCGGGCTGGCCGCATTTTTAACAGTGTTTGATGACTTATCTTTGGTGGGAGAAGCCTCCAATGGGGAAGACGCAGTTCAGAAAGCGGCCGAGCTCTCACCGGATGTCATCCTGATGGATCTGGTCATGCCCGGGAAAGATGGCGCGGAAGCCACCCGGACCATCCTGGAGGATCACCCGGATATCAAGGTGATTGCGCTGACCAGCTTTAAGGAGAAAGATCTCATAGAGCGGGTGATGGAGGCGGGTGCAATCGGATACCTGCTGAAAAATGTGGGTGCCGATGAGCTGGCTGAGGCCATCCGGGATGCTCATGAGGGGAAACCCACACTGGCCCCGGAAGCAGCCCAGGCGTTGATCCAGAAAACGCGGAAACCGAAAAATCAGGTTGAGGATCTCACGCCACGCGAGAAGGAAGTCCTCCAGCTGATGGCGGAAGGGATGACCAACCCGGAAATTGCCAATTCGCTGGTGATCAGCAACTCCACCGTGAAATTTCATGTCAGCAGTATCCTGAGAAAACTCAACGTGGACAGCAGAACGGAAGCGGTGGTCTATGCCTTCAAGCACAAACTGATTGACTCTGAATAACTGGCTGCCTGGTCGGGAGGAGAGGTCGCTCCCTCCCGGACTCACCAGTTGGGAAACTCCCCACCCGCCTGATTGCGGATGGGGAGTTTTGCTGTAGCATATCCCTGACAAACATGGAGGGAAGCTATGGATAAAAAATGGCGCTTTTTAATGGAGGCCAGACTGGGGTTGGTCATTTTGGCGGTAAGTGCAGTTCAATCGCTGATAGCCGCCCAGCAGATGATTTCTTCCTATCTCGCCACCCGCCGCTAGGCGGGAAGATCCAGGAATGACTTTTCAGGGAAAAAGCCAACCAAATAAATGAGAAATCACTGGAAGAATCAGGTGAATTGGAGACCTCGCTGACCCATGATTCATTTCCGGAGCTGAGCCGGGTGCTGCGTACGCTTGGCTTCCGGCAGGTGGCGTATTTTGCTGTGACTGCAGATGGCTGCAGCCGGGAGCAAACCCTGGACCTGCGATTAATCCAAAATTGGGCTGATGGTTATAACCCTAGATAATAAGGAGATCATCATGTTGAAAACACTGATTGGTATTGTTTTGATGCTGCACGGATTGGTGCATATCTGGTACATCGTCCTGGTCCAGAGATGGGTGGAGTTTCAGAGTGAGATGGGGTGGACGGGTTCCTCTTGGTTTTTCTCCAATTGGATGGGAGAGAGGGTAGTAAGCTGGCTGGCCACAATCAGCTTTGCGCTGTCTGCTGCCGGTTTTGTGATTGGGGGTGCTGGGACATTGGCTGACCAGGAATGGTCCCGCCCCTGGATGATCGGGTCTGCACTATTGTCCACGCTGACCCTGATTGCCTTCTGGGACGGCCGCTTCGGTATGCTGGTGGAGAAAGGGCTGCTGGGATTGGTGATTAATCTTGCCGTGCTGGTGGTGATCTTGCTGTTTTAGCAGCGAGACAAGCTGGAGTTTTCATACCGAAAACTTTTCGTAAAATTTTCATACCGCGGTGCAGTTTGTGCTTACCTTTTCTTGCGCTGGCTGCGGTGGTTGGGAACGTATCAACCAATCCTCATACGTGGGAACAGGTCCCATTCAATACGCTGATTTCTCTCAAGGAATTCCCTCTGAGGGGTATGGGGTGGTGATCACCAAGATGCCTCCAGCCTACGAGTTAAGGCAGGTTGGATGGCCCTTACCGAGGCCAGTCTGACGCAGCCCTACCGCTACACCCATCCGGAGACCGAGCACGACCAGAAAATGCTGGGGCCTTTCGATGAGCACCGCGGACATCCCTGGATTGAGGTCATGGATGAGGAAATCCAGGGACCGGCCAGCTACCAGCCGATCTTTGGTTGAGATTGATCGAACTCTGGAC
>CAZUMA010000065.1:0-5582 GCA_964621835.1 uncultured Anaerolineales bacterium
AGTGGGCGCGAATGGACTCGAACCATCGACCTCACGGATGTGAACCGTGCGCTCTGACCAGCTGAGCTACGCGCCCTGGTGTAGGCGAAATTATAGCACCCAAGCACCGGGAAGGCAAGTTTTCAGGGGGGCATGATATCCCTTGGCCAGTCCATTACAGCTGGATTTCCCGCAAAGTTCTTTTAGGGCAGCCCTCCGCTGGCTCCTGGATAGTACAATAGATAGAAAGACGTTTTTTGTGGAAAACAGGACCTCAAGGAGGGCAGCATGACAGCGCAAGAAACCCAGAAACAGGATCCATTGATTGTGATCGCTTCCAACCGGGGACCGTTTTCCTTTTCCCGCAGGGAGGATGGGGAGTTTGATATTCAGCGGGGATCCGGCGGCTTGGTGACTGCCCTTGGAACGTTAGCGGAAAAACAGGATGTGCTCTGGGTCGCGGCGGCAATGAGCGAGGGGGACCGCAGCTGGGTGGAATCCCAGGGGGCAGAGGAGCAGGACGTCCAGGGCATCCGGCTGAAGCTGTTCACCCCGGACGAAAATGCCTACCACCAGTACTACCATCAGATTTCAAATCCGTTGCTGTGGTTTATTCACCACCAGCTGTGGGATTCTCCCCGATCTCCAAATATCACCAAAGAGACCTGGGATGCCTGGGAAAACGGCTATATAAAAGTAAACCAGCAGATCGCAGAGGCAATCGCTGACAGCGTTGCCGGGGAGGACCGGCAGGTAATCATTTTTCCCCAAGATTATCAGCTCTATCTGGTCCCAGAATTCCTGCGGGATAAACTGGGGGACCGGATTCATATTCAGCCCTTTATCCATATTCCCTGGCCGAGCCATGATACCTGGAGCATTCTTCCCAACGCAATGCGCAGCCGCCTGCTGTACAGCCTGCTCGCGTCCAACCGGCTCGGGTTTCAAACGCGCAAAGATGCCTTCAATTTTGTCCAGACCTGCCGCTTCTTTTTGCCGGATGTAGAATCCCGCGGGTTCCGGGATCGGCTGTACATTGAGGATCGGGAGGTAATGGCCAGTGCCTATCCGATCTCGATCGATATTGAAGAGGTGCAGTCCCTGATGGAGGAAACGGAGACGGAGCTGTTGAAATCCCAGCTGATCAACTTTGTCAGCGACCGGAAGCTTATCCTCCGGGTAGATCGGATCGAACCAAGTAAGAACATCCTTCGGGGGTTGAAAGCCTACCGCGCCTTGCTGGAGTCGCATCCTGAGCACCATGGGAAAATTCAGATGCTTTGCCTGCTGGTGCCATCCCGTATGGAGGTAGAGGAATATCAGGATTATTTGACCCAGATCATGGCTGAAGCCGGGTTGATCAATGCCACATTCAGTAATTCCATCTGGGAGCCGGTTCGCCTGATCGTGGGGGATAATTATCCCCGCGCAATCGCAGCCATGCAGCTTTATTCAGTGCTGCTGGTAAATCCAATCAAGGATGGGATGAATCTGGTTGCCAAGGAGGGGGCGCTGGTCAACCAGAATGACGGCGTGCTGATCCTCTCAGAGCAGACCGGGGCATTCGATGAGCTGGGTGATGAAGCCCTGGCGGTTTCCCCGTTTGATATTTACGGGACTGCCCAGGCAATCCACCGGGCCCTGACCATGTCAATCGAGGAGCGGCAGTCCCGGGCCGAAAACCTGAAACAGATCGTTCTTCACGCAGATGTGAAGAGCTGGTTCAATAAGCAGATGGAGGACGCCCTCCGGTAAACCTGCGGCAAACTCCAAGGACCTGATCTCCCCGGCGCTGGATGGAAAAGCTCGTCAGCGCTGGTAGGTCCCCATCAGCTCAGCTTCACCCAGCGTGTGATCAGTTTGACCGCGAATTGTTTCCATAAGCTGTTTTGCGGTGATCCCTTCTTCTAGATCCAGGGTGGTATCCAGGGCGTAGAGTTTGAAGAAATAGCGGTGGGGGCTTCCGGCCGGGGGACAGGGACCGCCATAGGAAGTCTTCTTAAAATCATTCTGCCCTTCTACACCCACCCCGGAGGCTCCTTCTGCCAAACCCGTCAGGTCGGGGGAAATATTAAAAATCACCCAATGTACCCAGGTGCCGGCCGGTGCATCCGGATCATCGACGATCAGGGCCAGGCTCTTTGTACCCTCTGGGACGCCGCTCCAGGAAAGTGGAGGTGAGAGATCAGCACCCTCACAGGTATATTTCTCGGGAATCTCACTGCCTTCTTCAAATGCTGCGCTGGAAAGGTCCATGGCCATCATCTTTTCTCCTTCGTCTGGAATGATTTCACTTTCAGGGGCAAGCGTTACTGCTTCCTCACTCCCTGCGGTTGGACTGATCTTTTCAGCAAGGGTTTCTTCCTGGGAGGTTGCTGCGACCTGCGTGGAAGGGCTGGATGAGCAGCCAGTAAATATTCCCACCAGCAAGACCAGCAAAAAACCCAGGATGATTTTTTTCTTCATTTGATCTCCTTTTCTGACATGGACAGCCACCATCTAAACTGAGCATCTGACAGGGAATCCGTTTCTTGCTTGGGGATCAAGCTCTGTCTTGATGATATAAAAAAACTCTTGCAGGAGCGCCCTCTGCACCCCTGATCTTGATGGGCAGGCACATTAATTCGTAATCACCGGGGTCAACCCCCGATAAATCTAGGGATTCAACGATCAGCACGCCGGCATTCAAGAGTATTTTATGGGTGGGGGCGGGATCATGGAAGGGGGCAATGGACAGATAATCAATCCCCACTACCCTGATCCCCCGTTCGACCAGGTAAGAGGCTGCATCCGGTCCAAGGGCGATGAAGTCTTCATCAAAGCTCATCTCTCCCTTGGCCCAGTGTTCCGAATTCCTGGTTTTTATTAACAGCCGTTTGCATGCAGCGGAGATGCTGGCTTGTTCCAGGTCCTGGCTGGTGATCGATTGGGTTGTGCTGAGCTCGATCACCAGAACCGGTCCAACCAGGAGGTCAAGCGGAAGCTGGTCTACAGTGCTTCCCCCCTCTAAAAAATGAACCGGGGCATCGACATGGGTTCCAGCATGCAGGGTCATGGATAGATGGGTTAGGTTTGCATCCTCTCCCTCTGCAATCTTGCTGATTTGTTCCAATTGGATGGGGGGGTCTCCCGGCCAGGTGGGCAGCTCTTCTGAAAGGGGAAGGGAAATATCGATTATCTTCATGAAGACTCCTCATCGAGCAAGGTCAGGTAATCCAAACGCTTTTCAAAGCGTGATGGAAGCAGATTAAAAACGCGGGGAACTGTATTCAAAGAACAGGTGCGGTTGGCTGCTAGGTAGTCCAGCCAGAAGACATTGGTGGGGATGGAAATGGAGAGATAATCTGCAAATACGGTGGCAAAGCGCAAAAGTGGCGAGGAAACAGGGATCAAGTAGCGTTTGATGTCCAGCTTTCTTGTCAGCATCTGGACCACCTCTTGAAAAGACAGGTGTTCAGGTCCGCCGATCTCATAAATTTGACGGTGGGTTTCCTCCAGGTCCAGGGACCAGAGCAGGATGTTGGCAAGATCTTCAATCCACAGCGGCTGGATGAGCGTCTCTCCTTCATCGGGAAGGGGGAACAGCAGTGGGATGCGGCGGATGAGCCGGCTGAGGGGAATGGTGAAGCGGTCCCCTGGACCAAAGACCCATCCACAGCGCAGGATTGTATAGTCCAGCCTGCTTTTTTGTATGTGGTCCTCTGCAATTGCCTTGGCGGTCATCATTGGGAACGCAGACGCCCGATCTGCACCGAGATGGCTGAGATAAAAAAATCGCTCAACCCCTTCCTCTTCGGCAGCAGTGACCAGGTTTCTGGTCCCTTGAATGTCAATCTCAAGAAGGTTTCCGCCGGCTCCGCGGGACTCCTGGCTTGCCAAATGATAAATGATGTCAATCCCCACCACAGCCGCACGCAGCCCGCGCTGGTCTTTCAGGCTTGATACTGACGCTTCTACCGGCACACCCTTAGGCAAGTCAGGTGATGTTTCCGAGGGGTGAATTAACACCCGCACCGGGTGGTCCGTATCCGCCAAATGGCGGGTGAGTGCCTTGCCGATGAACCCGGTAGCTCCCGTGATGAGGATTTTTTTCATCACCCGCATTATAGCACTTCCCCTTTATGTTCAACCTTGGTTGATTCTGGCTGTGCTGGCATATTCCTTGCATCCTGAAAGGCGGGCAAGAATCCGAAACCTTAAAGAAGGGTCTTATGAAGAAAATTGGCTTTCATTACTTCCCTGATACCGAGCACTATCGAGCTGCAGACTGCGAGCGCTGGCTTCCAAAGCTGCACCAGCTGGGAGCGACCTGGACAGTTTTACAAGCACCACGCGAGCGCGCGATCCCAGAGCCTTTCCTGAAGGACCTGAAAGCAGGAGGAATTGAGCCGGTGCTTCACTTTTCCTTGGATTGTCACTGCCCCCCGGCTGTGGATGAAATGGTTGTATTGTTCGAAGCCTATGCAAAATGGGACCTTAAGTATGTGATTCTTTTTGATCGACCGAACCTGCGTTCCTCCTGGAGCGCAGCCGACTGGGCTCGATCTAATCTTGTAGAGCGCTTTCTGGATCTCTTTCTTCCCCTTGCAGAAGCAGCCCTGATGATTGGGTTGACGCCTATTTTCCCCCCGCTGCAGCCTGGCGGGGATTACTGGGACACAGTTTTTCTCCGCAGTGCCCTGGAAGGATTAAAACGAAGGGCGTCCGAACCCCTCCTGAGCAGGCTGCTGCTGGGCGCTTATGCTGGTTTTCAAGGAAAGCCCCTTGATTGGGGAAGCGGCGGCCCGGAGCGCTGGCCGGAAGCCCAGCCCTACAGCACCCCGGATGGATCGGAGGATCAGCGAGGATTCCGGATCGCCGATTGGTACCTCACCCTCTCAGATACCATACTGGAGACAAGGCTTCCCTTGTTGATGTTGGGGATTTCTGGACCGGCGGCCGACGGGGCAGATCTCCTGGAAGCCCAGCAGCAAGCTGCGGGTTTACTGATAGGTGAGGAGTATGAACAGCTTGAGCCGCTTCCTGAACAGGTGCTGGGGGGAGCATTTTTCCTTCTGTCCGCGCCTGAAGGTTCAATTGAAGCCGAACACAGCTGGTATGAAAGCGATGGAACCGCCAGGCCAGGGACAGAGATGTACCTTTCCGGGCAGTCGTCTGTGAGCAGCAAGGGGGGGGCTGATTTTCTCTTTACCCATTACCTGCTGCTGCCTACCTTTGATTGGGGAGTGGCCGATTGGCATCTTGAAGTTACCCGGGCCTTTATTAAAAAGCACCAACCGACGATCGGGTTTTCCCTGGCGGAAGCCCGCCGGGCCGCCCAGGTCACTGTCCTGGGAGGAGAGGAGAACTTCTCCACTGCAGATCTCAACCAGCTGCGGAACCGCGGCTGTCTGGTCCGGAGAGTGGATGGAGATGGAACGAAAATTGCATCACAATTAGCCGCGATGTAGCGCTGCCTTACCTGGTTTCGGGGGAAGGAGAACACAGCTTCTTTCCCGGTTTGCCGATCGGCAGTTTTTCACACAAAGGAGCAAAATGATGAATGGTGAAAAAATTCTTGATGAGCGGCTGCGGGATTATACAGACATCCCTTACCATCCCAG
>CAZUMA010000066.1:0-5459 GCA_964621835.1 uncultured Anaerolineales bacterium
TGGCCAGCAAGGCGATTGTTGTTCTCCGCCGGTTGCGCCAGACATTCCTCCAGGATATTTTCAAAAATGTCAACACTCAATACCTCCAGGAAAACTAGGCCTGAAACCAGGGCCTTGATGGTGTTTTCGTCTAGGATCGGGAGCGATCCCTTTCCAGCCTGCAGCAGACCTTCAATCGCGGTTTGAATTGACTGCAGTTGCCTCCAGATAAAAGCAGCAGGATCATGAAAATTCCCTGGATGTTCAAATGCTTCCCAGATAGTCGTTCTGACCCTGCTGATGATGCTTAATGAGATCTCCACCGCATCCTCTGGTGATTGAATCTCAAAGCAGCCTTCCTCCTGGGATTCCACGTCGCAATCATTTTACCCTTGTATTTGTCCAAACAGGCAAACATTCGAGTTTTTTGAAGACGGAGTTGATCACTTTTTTCACATCTTTCGATTAACTTTTCGCGCTCAAATTCACCGATCACGGAATCGCGATGAAGGGGACGTTAAAAAACACCCAGATTTCAATCCTGCCGGGGCAGGATTATGATAAGATCTCCCTGTATGGGCGCCCAGGCAGATTTCCGGGATAATAGATTGCAGCAATCGGCCGACGACTTTTATTAAATCAGGACCTTGGATACTCAGGTGTGGAGCTGCAAAATGGACCAGAATACCTCTCCCCTCAACCCTGACATTCAGAACAGATTGGGCGGGCTGATGTTTTTTCTGGGGGGCTTTTTTTGGGCTATTTCACGGTCCTCAGCCCCCTCCGCGAGGCGCAAAAGCAGCAGCCCTATGTTTCCTCCTACCCAATGGGCGCGTTCGTGACGCCCCCAGCCATCCTCCTCGGGCTGTATCTGCTTGCCGCTGGGGGGAGGGCGGATGAGCATGTTTCGAGAAAACCCATCCCGATGGTTGTCTGGATTGTTGTCGTTTTCAGTTTTTTGCTTGGATTGCTGTTTGCGATTGGCAGTGAGCTCCTCCTCTCCCGGTTGGGGTACGGCAGACTTTTTTTAAGCGGCCCTGAAAGGCTTTGATTGTTGTTATGATTTGGAGGTTGATCGTTGAAAGCAAAAAGGCTGCTCCTGGTCCTGCTGTCAGTCCTGCTGCTGATCTTTCTCGCAGTGGGCTATTCTGTTTACCAGTACCGGGAACCCGGGGAGGTGCTTGCAGCGGACGCAGCGATCATCCTCGGGGCTGCGGTCTGGAGGGGGCAGCCGTCCCCGGTCTTTAAAGAGCGCATCAACCACGGCGTGAACCTGTACCATAGCGGCAGGGTGGAGAGCCTGATTTTCACCGGCGGGGTGGGGCTGCGGGATACCGAGTCCGAAGCGGAGGTCGGGAAGCAGTACGCCGTTGCGCAGGGGGTGGATCCCCGGCATATCTACACCGACAGCCAGTCCACCATCACCTATCAAAACCTGAAAAACGCCCAGGCCCTTGCTGCGGACCTGGATATCAAGACGTTTTTAATCGTCAGTGATCCTCTGCATATGAAGCGGTCTTTAAGCATGGCTGGAGATCTCGGCCTGGATGCCTCCCCCAGTCCAACCCCGACAACCCGGTACCGCACCTGGCGGTCCAAGCTCCCCTTTTTGATCCGGGAGTCGTTTTATTTGATCAGCTACCGGGTGAAGGACTTTTTGGGGTTATGCGGTTGAGATTTTATCGCGCGGACTTCCAGAAAAATCATCTGCGCAAATTCACCGGAAAGCCCTCCTGTCTCCCGGGGTGATCGGCCAAAGCCCCAATTTTTGCCGTGGTATAATTTTTGAGCTAAGTCTCTAAGCTGCAGCGCATTGAAAAACTGATTGTTTTATTGAAGGGAGACACCCTCTCCCGTCATCAAATCTAGTTATCCCAAAGCCTGAATTCGCGCGAATTCAGGGGGGAAAGGAAGCCCTATGAAAACCAAAACCTTACTCCGAGTTCTTGTATTTTCCCTGATCCTTGCTGTACTCCTTGGAGCCTGCCAGGCGGGCGGCACCGGGGACGCGGAACCTGACGTAGAAGCAGGGGAGTCTGATGTGATCGTCCTGCGCGCTGGGACCGGCGACAGCGGGGAAGGATTAAATCCGCATCAGAGCATCATCGCCGACTTTGAGGAGCAGAACGAGGATATCCTGGTTCAGCTGGAAGCGATCGCGGGACGCGACTACTACACCCGGATCCTGACCCAGATCGCAGCAGACCGCGCGCCTGATGTGATGAACATTGGAGATGATGCGGTCCCCAGCTTCGTGGAGCGGGGGGTTTTTCTCCCCCTGGATGAATGCCTGGAGGATCTTTCCTTTGATACGTCCGTCTATTTACCGGGCCTTTTAGAGCCCGGCACGGTGGACGGCACCCTTTACTTTTTACCGAAGGATTACTCCACCCTGGCGGTCTACTACAACAAGGCCCTCTTTGATGAGGCCGGTGTGGCGTATCCTGAGGATGGCTGGACCTGGGATGATCTTGTAGCAACCGCCCAGGAGCTCACCCAGGACACGGACGGGGATGGCCAGACAGATATCTGGGGCATCCAGCTTCCCGCAAACTGGACAACCGGGTTCGAGTACTGGGTCGCAGCTGCAGGCGGCAGCTTGATCAGTGAAGATGGCCAGTCGTATATTGGCTACATGGATTCTGAGGAAACCATCGCTGCAGCGCAGTTTTATGCGGACCTGTACAATACCTACCAGGTCGCCCCTCCGCCGGCGGATTTCAGCGCCTTTGGCGGCGGCAACAGCGAATTTGACAATGGGCAGGCTGCCATGCGGATCTTCGGCCGCTGGCCGCAGTCCGGGATGCTCGAGAACCCCAACATCGACCTCGGCGTGGTTGGAACCCCTGCTGGCGAGGTAGAAGCCAACATCCTCTTCTGGGGTGGATTTGGGATTTCCTCGACAACGGAAAATTTCGATGCGGCCTGCAGGTTCCTGAGCTACTACGCCGGTCCTGAAGCGGCCAAGACCTGGAAGGACTGGGCGCTCCCCGCGGTCAAATCGGTTGCTGAAATGCCGGAGGTCGCAGACGATCCCCTCAACAGTGTCTGGATCGATGAGCTTGATGACCTGAAACCGCGTGCCTACACCTTCACACCTTACTGGAATGAAACCGCGGATCCGGCTTTGCGGAAAGCGCTGGAAACCTTGCTGCTTGACCCGGAAGCAGATGTCACCACAGTGATGCAGCAGGCAGCCCTGGAAGCCCAGTCAGCGTTGGATGAGCAGCTGGCTGAGTGAGCCCCGGCCGGGATACAGCTGGACAGCAATCCGTCTGCTGTGAGAAACTAAGTGGATATTGACAACCCAATCACGGGGACAAAGCAATATTCCTGATGATGATCGTCTCAGGCAACTAGAGCTTTGTCCCCATTTCTATTTTTGCAGCACCAAAACAGTTCATGAAGCTACCAAACCTGCGAACCAGGAAGCTGTCGACCATGCAGAGGCGGGAGACGAGGTCGTTTTACTTATTAATCTCGCCCTGGCTGCTGGGGTTTTTCCTCCTCACCGTGGGTCCGATGCTGTACTCCCTGTACATCAGCTTCACCAACTGGGATTTGCTGACGGACCCGGTCTGGATTGGACTGGACAACTACCTCCGCAAGATGCCCAACGATCCCCGCTTCTGGCAGTCCCTGAAGGTGACCCTGATCTACACCGCTGCTTATGTTCCCCTGGAAATGATGGGGGGCTTGTTTCTGGCCCTGCTGGTCCGGAACCAGATCCGCGGCATCCGGTTCTTTCGAACTATCTTCTACCTGCCAACCATGCTGGCCGGGGTGGCTTTTGCTGTGGTGTGGCTGTGGATGCTCAACCCCCGGGGCGGGCTGGTCAACTTGGCCCTGGCCCAGTTTGGGATTGTGGGCCCGCGCTGGCTCCTGGATCCGCAGTGGGCCCTGTCAGCCCTGTTGATGATGAGCTTCTGGGGGTGGGGGAGGGCCATGGTCATCTACCTGGCCGGGCTCCAGGTCATTCCCGGGGAATTGTATGAGGCTGCCGCGATCGATGGGGCATCCCGGTTGTCGCGATTCCGTCATGTCACCCTGCCGCTTTTGACCCCGACAATATTTTTCAACCTGATCCTCAGCGTCATCAACACCTTCCAGACCTTCACCAATGCCTTTGTGGCGACCGATGGAGGGCCGCTGGATGCGACGCTGTTTTTTGTCCTCTACATGTATAAACAGGCCTTTGAGCTTTTGAATATGGGGTATGCATCCGCGCTGGCGTGGATCTTGTTTCTGGTGGTGCTCCTGCTCACCCTCTTGATCCTCCGCACCCAGCGGTCCTGGGTCTTTTACGCGGGAGAGATCAGCGATGACTGACCGCCAATCTCAAGAAGTCCCCATCCTGCGCCTGCGAGGCGGGCGGTTGGTTTTCCGCTACCTGACCCTGGTGGTTGTGGCGCTGTTTTTTATCCTGCCGCTGTATTGGATGATCGCCTCTTCGCTGAAACCGGAATACGCGGTCTTTGCCAATCCACCGGTCTGGTGGCCCTCTCCTCCCCAGTGGCGCAATTACGTCGAAGCGCTCACCGAGCTCCCCTTTGATCGATATCTGATCAATACAGTCATTATCGCGGTGGGCGCTGTTATCGGTCATGTCTTTTCCTGCACGCTGGTGGCCTATGGGTTTGCGAGATTCCGCGCTCCCGGGAAAGATGCCTTGTTTCTAATTCTTCTGGCCTCGCTGATGATTCCCTACCCGGTGATCATGATCCCGCAGTACATCATCTTCTCAGAAATCAACTGGGTCAACACCTTCAAGCCCCTGATTGTGCCCACGTTTTTTGGGAATGCCTTTTTTATTTTTTTACTGCGGCAGTTCTTCCTGCAGATCCCGGCGGACCTGGAGGATGCTGCCCGGATTGATGGCGCCAATTTGCTGCAGATTATCTGGCATGTCATTCTGCCCATCTCCAGGCCAGCAATCGCCACGGTGGCAATCTTCACCTTTCAGTTTGCCTGGAATGATTTTTTAGCGCCCCTGATCTACCTGCAGGATCAATCCAAATACACCCTGATGCTGGGGTTGAGCTTTTTCCGGAGTTCCTTTGAGGTCAACTGGGCCTATTTGATGGCCGCATCCTTATCCGTTGCCGCCCCCGTGATTCTGCTGTTCTTCCTCACCCAGCGGGAGTTTGTAGCTGGGATCACCCTGGGCAGCCTGAAGGAATAACCGGATCTTCCATTTCCCTTCCAAAAAGAAACTGGCTCCACCTCTCCAAAGGGCTCCATGAAAAAATCACCAGAAACTACCTATCTGGATATCGGAATTCAAATCCATGCTCGTGCCTGGCCGAACCCTTCCGGGTATGAATCCAGGGAACCGATCCTGCTGCTGCACGGACTGAGCAGCAATGCCCGCACCTGGGATGCGGTGGCCCTGGACCTTTCAGCGGCAGGCCATCCAGTGGTTGCAGTAGACCAGCGCGGCCATGGATTGAGTGAGAAACCGGACAGCGACTATGATTTTG
>CAZUMA010000067.1:0-3664 GCA_964621835.1 uncultured Anaerolineales bacterium
GGCCGAGCAGCTGAGATTGCGCAGCCAGGCCAAACAGAAAAACGATCAGAAACAGCCCGGCGAGTGCAAAGGCGGGGATGAAAATGATGGGGATGGACTCCCCCAGTGTGAAAAGGCCTAGCAGCAGGGCGAGGGTAAACAGGGTGTTCACCAGCCCCAGCCAGAAAGCCCGCTTCCAGTGGGCCTCCAATGCGCTGCGGACCTGATCCACACGGGCAGGAAAATATGCCCGGAGAAAAAGAAACGCGGCGGTCAGGGTGATGAGGGTGATCAAAGACAGCAGCAGGATAGCAAAGGTTCCCATCAGTACCTCCTTGAAGGTATGATATTACTTTCGTTGATAACGCAAATCATGGTTGTTTTTAAGCAAAAGGCGATTAACTGTAAAGCTGAGCAAACCGGATAAAACGATCAATCCCCACAGCGCTGCTGTACTCTCTGCGGCGCTGGATCCGCTGGAAAGGGCGGACCAGGCCTGGAGCACGCTGCCCTGGATGGCTGCCCAAACCTGGATCCACTCCCCAGCCAGGCTGGCCATCCAGATCTTCCATTCTGTGATTAAATCAGGGCGCTCCAGGACGAGTCCGGGGAGTGAAAATGAAAAGCGCAGCACCGGAAGTACCAGTCCCAGGATGACCCCGGCGGTCACCGCCTGCAGGACCATCGTCCAGGTCAATCCCTGGCTGAGCTGCTTTTCAGATTCCAGCTGCCTGATGATTGCTCCAGAAAAATCCTTTCCAAGCGGAATCTCGGGCAGCAGGGCCAGCTGGTCGCCAACCATCTTCAGCCTCATCAGCTGCTGGCTGCAGGAAGGACAGGAGGCTACGTGGTTTTCCATTGCCTCATATTCCCCGGATGCCAGGGACTGATCCAAAAAAGCCTGCAGCAGGTCGCTGTCCGGGTGCTGCCCGGAAGTACCCTGGGGATAAGCGCTTTTTTTATTCATAGGACTCCAAAAGTTCAGCTAGTTTTTGGCGGCCGCGGTAGAGGTGGCTGCGGACAGTATTGATGGGCAGGTTGAGCGCGTCAGCCATTTCCTGGTAGGAAAGACCCTGGAAATGGCGCAGCTCCACGGCCAGGCGGTGATGGGGGGGAAGGGACCAGATTGCCTGGTAAATCTCCTGGTGTTTCTGGCTGATCTCCAGGAACCGCTCCGGCCCCCGGGCCGGGCTTCCTTCTGGCAGGTCCCGTTCATCCCACAGCACCATGCTCTCCGGATTGCGGCGGGCCAGGGCATTGCGGCATAAATTCGCAGCCACGGTGCGCATCCAGGGCCCGAACGGACGCCCCGGGTCGTAGCTGGCCAGGTTCTGATGGGCGCGCAGAAAGGCTTCCTGGGTGAGGTCTTCTGCGTCCCTGCGGGTGCCGAGCACCCGGTAGCAGACGTTGAACACCGAGGACTGATAGGCTTTCACCAGCTCTCCAAATGCGTTCATGTCTCCATCCAGCGTCCGCGCAACCAGCTCCTGGTCCGATGGGGCAGCCATGTCTATATTGTATTACAGGGGGAGGATGGGAAAAGTTGCACCCTTTCCCGGGATTGCTTGTCTGGCGGCAGGCAGGGTGCTATAATTTTTCTGCCAGTTGGTACAGACCCCGGTAGCTCAAATGGACAGAGCGAGGCTCTCCTAAAGCCTAGGTTGTGGGTTCGACTCCCGCCCGGGGTATCCCCGGAAAAAAGGTCCTCTCCACACATGGGTGAGAGAGGTACTTTTTATATAAGATAAATAGCGTAAAAGTTTACCTACCGCCGGGTTGGCTTCTGATGATGGTTTTACCAATACCTAAAAGGCTCAAAATTGCCGCGTTCCCGCCTCCACAGGCGGTCCCATCCAGTGGGGGTTAGGGAACAGATAATTATGCTGTGGCGTGTTTTGATTTCAGCGTTGGAATGTGTTCAATTTCATCCCCTTCGTCTTGCTTTGCTTCGTAAAGATCATAACGGAGCTGAAGATTCATCCAAAACTCTGGAGAGTTACCAAAAAACTTCGCCAATCTGAGCGCTGTGCTGGGCGTGATCCCTCGTTTTTGATTAACAATCTCATTGACACGCTGATAGGGGACACGAATCGAATCTGCGAGTTCACGCTGTGTGATTCTGAGGGGATCTAAAAACTCCTCCCGCAGCATGGTACCTGGATGAGTGGGAGAACGATCGCTGGGAATTCTAACCATCAGAAACCTCCAAAACTAGCTGATGATAATCCGTGATTTCAACGTCTACTGGACCAGATTGGGTCCAGATAAAACAGATCCTGTGCTGAATCCAGCTGATCAAGTTTTCGCTGGGCAACAGACCAAACCTGGTTGGGGCATTTCTTCCTGGCCCGGGAAGAGTTCTTACCGGCAAATACATCTTCGGTCCCTTGATCAGCGAAATTAATGATCATAATAGCATAATAGCACGGATACCATGCTATCTCAAATCTTGGTTCCTGTTTTCCAAACGGTTTCCTGGCGGCAGGTGCAGGTCATTGAGATTAATTGAGTTGATGATCATTCGTACTTTCCGGTAAGTCTATTGTTGGATGGATTCAGGAAGCTTGCAAGAATACTCACGATCAAATCCCTTTTTTGTTTCCTTATCCTTGAATGATCGGATCATGATGGTAATAAATAGCGCGATGCGCTGAACGTCAAGCACAATATTTGGGATCGAAATTTGGGTGAAAAACCCAACGTTTTGAGCTGAGCGGCCGGGGAAACTACCGCCGGCTGCATCGAGCCAAGGCCATGATACACCGTCAATACTTAACCCGCCAGCATCCCCGGTCTCCTCCAGCGATTTATGTAGGCCGCTCGCTGGTTCGCTGTTCCTTTACCTTGAGGGTTTGCGAGTTCGGAAAACGAAAGCGGGCATGGAAGACAGGTGACTGACAGTTCCTTCCGGCATTTTTAGGGCAACCGCAATGTTTCGGTACTCATTCACCGATCGTGCTGGACTAAACATGCGTTGTTCTAATAGATTGGCGGCTGGCTTCTTCAGGATCGTCGGAAAACCTGAGATCTCAAAGAAATTCTCTACTTCGTCCCTCGTGGCGTCAGAAGTGGCATCTGCAATCAGCAATTCTCCACCGGGCTTCAGCACACGCCAGCATTCGCCAAATCCTTTTAAGGGATTGGGCCAATGCTTTGCGGAGCCGAAGCTGTAGACCACGTCATAACTGGCGTCCGGGAATGGCAGTGCCTCTGCATCGGCTACCTCGAAATGGATTCGACACCCCTTGTTATTTGCACGCTCGCGCGCATTGCTGATCATAACTGCAGAGGCATCGATGCCAGTGATGTTGAGATGCGGGTACCGCTCTTTGATACGAATAGCAGCCTGGCCCCCTCCGCATCCGACATCGAGCAAGCTCATTTTAATAGGCCGAGCGAGGATCTCTAAGAGGCCCGCATGCTTCATTATGTATTCATGCAATTTCAATGCGCGCCTGGCAATGAAAATATCGTGCGCCCAAGCTTGCAGCCGGGAGTATTTTCCGGGAATGCTTTTCTCGCCCATTTCGACACCTCGATAATGTATGCGGCCTAACTAGATATCCGGAATTTTTTTATTTCCGAATATATCCGATATTGGATGATATTTAAGCATGTTTTGATTATTTTAAGATAGCATTCCCCGAATAGATCAAGGTATCTCCTCGGAAAAACTGGTAATAAA
>CAZUMA010000067.1:3764-4943 GCA_964621835.1 uncultured Anaerolineales bacterium
TCCGTCCGCAAGGAGCTCAGATCAATCGCCCTGGCAGAGGTATTGGTATGGGACAGCGATCAGGACTTTGTTTCTCAGATGGAAATTGACTAATCTCCCATTTTTAGCCACCAGATTATCTGAGCTTGTCCCTGATAAACTCGTCAATCAAACAATTTACCCCATGCTTGTTGAGGTTTTTTCGAGCAAAGAATCGGTTAATCTTTGGCGGATAAAATATGACAGCTGGGTAATGATGGGGATGCTCCGATGTATTGATCAAAAAAATCGCAGATTACGAAAATTTTTGATTGTAACTGGTCATATCAGTTTATGCCCAGATACGATTCCCCGCCCGGTGTATCCCCTGAAAGAAAAAAGACCTCCGATATCATTGGTATAGGAGGTCTTCTATTTTAAGGTTTAGGCCAACATCCGGGAATTGCTGTGTCCCGTGCTGCTCTTGGAACAGCTGATCGGCGGTGCTAGTTCCACAAAATACCAATAACGGATCCAACGGAGAAACGGATTCAGGGATTTTGATAAATGTAATTTTGAATAAATGCATTAACCTACCAAGATCAAGTTCCGCTGGGAGGTGTATTTTTGCTATAATGAAAACAGCCTGTCATGTGAAACGTGGAGCACGGGATTCTAACAGGGGAGGAACGGTTATGGCTGCACGCAAGCGCAGGTTTTCCGGACCGCTTATTTTTCTGCTCATCCTGGCAGGGGGAGTTTTAATTGCAGCGATTGGGGTGGGGGTTTTTTATTTTTTCAACCAGACGTCTCAACCCAGCATCGACATAGTCCAGCCTCAGGACAAGGTTATCATCCGGTCCGGGCAGGCGCTGATGTTGGTTGCAGAGGCTCAGGCTCAAACTGGTGTGCAGCGTGTCGAATTCTATGTCGATGATCTTTTGCAGGTTCAGCAGTCGACAGGAGGGAAATTTGTCAATACGTATCAGGCTGCATTTCCATGGTACAGCAGCCAGATTGGGGTGCATAAAATATCGGCTGTGGCTTATGACCGGCAAGGTAAAGCCAGCCAGCCAGCCAACTGGTTTGTCGGGGTGACGCCGCTGACGCCCCTGAAGCCGGGGCAGCAGGGACAGGCTGAGGGTGAAAGTTGGGAAGAATTGGGACCATCGGAAAGCTTGCAGCCGGGTGGTGACTCCGAAAACTCTCAAGGTGCCCCAT
>CAZUMA010000068.1:0-4818 GCA_964621835.1 uncultured Anaerolineales bacterium
TAGATCATCTTTACTTTTGCGTATTAGGCGAGACAGCTCAACTAGGATGTAAGGTATGATGATTAGTCAGCAGGTCAGGTTTAAGAGCCCTTTTAATTACTGCAGTCCAAATCCTGTATCCTTCAGGCTGCATATGCACACCATCGCGCTGATACAATTCCAGCCTTGGTTTCCCCTCTGGATCCAACATTGCCGTGGCTACATCCACGTACTTTATACCGGGTTGGTCTCTTGTGTAGGATTCAATCAACTGATTTGCCCGTTTCATTTCAGCCCAAAACTTATGACGTTTCACGGGCGGCTTGATTGACACAAAATATATTATCGATTTCGGAATCTCCCTGTGAATCACCTCACAAAACATCTTGAAAGCAGAGAGCACTTCTTCCGCTGTTTTCTTTTTTGAGCAGTGGAATCCAGTGATGTCATTTTCTCCGGCATATAACACCACCGCTTCAGGGTAGTAGGGAAAAACGATCCGGTCCACAAAATGAGTGACCTCATGAATCTTAGAACCCCCAAATCCGCGGTTGAGAACGGTCAGGGGTGCTAAATCTTTTTCCAGGGTCTCCCAGTAACGAATGCTGGAGCTCCCCGTGAACAAGATTCCCCCTGCGGGGGGCATTCTACGTCGATCCTGACGTTCAAACCGGCGAATGTCCCATTCCCAGAAGGCTGGATCAGCCCGAACGGCCATGACAATCCTGATTATTAAAACGAAAAGGCTGCCCCCTGCCAGGACGGTGAGACCGATTATTATTTCCGAACTGTTCAAGATCCAATTCATTGGAAACTGAGATGAACCTGCGTTTAACGATCCTCGCACCAGCAGGACAAACCACAACCATCGGCTCAAATTTTTGCTGAGGATCTCGTAAAAAAAATCAATCTATAATAATAACTAATTTGCTAGGGTTGGTCAGCCTCTCTTAATATCCACTCGATTCCTAGGTCTTTGAGCCGTTCCTGAGTTGGTACAGTAGTTTTTTCATCCCAACCTGCCAGCTGATAATAAATACGTAACGCCTTATCAATTTCAGAACTGGAGAGAACCCGTCCCTCTGAAGTTCCGCCTTTGAGGGGTTTGAAAAGCTTCTCAGGAAGTGCATTATCCTCCCCTGTAAAACCCTCCCGAATGTTGAACATTTGGAATAAATTCAAGCGTCGGGCACCTACCTGGAGGAGTTCTTCAATAGTTAAATCCCAACCAGTAACAGATGCGATCATTTTGACCAGCTGCTCCGTGTCATAAAGCTGCCAGGCAGGCCCATAGACAAATTGACACACACTCACTGAGTCCATTGCGGAGTACAGGTACTGCGTTGTCAGCGCAAATTCAAGGGTCTTCCTGCTTAAACCAACCGCTTTGCTGCCGTTCATTAACCCCAGCTGTTCCATCCCCTCTGGGTAATCCTGAAAAGATGGATCATGCTCACTGGATTGGTGATCTGCCCCAAACGGATTCACCGCATAGATCACACCCAGGGAGGGCTTGAGCTGCGGCATATGAGCAGGCAGTTCTTGTTTTTTTACAGTGACTGTGATCTTCTCGCTTCCTCGACCGAGACTCTGGGCTGCCCTTGCTGATCCTTCAGCCAGCAGATCCCCAATACCCTGACGAAAGGCAATCATGCGCACCAGCTCAACCATGGCTTCTGCATTCCCAAAGCTGAGGTCGAGACCCCCTGTATCCTTTTCGGTCAGCATCCCCTTTTCAAAAGCATCCATCGCCCAAGAAATGGTTGCCCCACAGGAAATCGTATCCATTCCGTACATATTGCAGAGCTGGTTGGCGCAGGCTACAGCTTCAAGGTCATCCACACCGCAATATGAACCAAACGTAGATAAGGTTTCATATTCCGGACCGCCGTATTCTGGATCAACTTTATAAGAGGTGGATTCGCTCTTGACCACCCGCTTGCAGCGGATGGGACAGGCGTAACATGTGTCCCGGCGGACCAGGATCTGTTCAGAGATGGTCCTTCCATCCAGCGACTCCCAACCGTCAAAAACACCGCTGTCCCAATTATGGGTGGGTAAACCCCCGACATCATTCTGATAAGCAACCACCTCAGCTGTTCCGTAGACACCCATGGCATAGACATCCGATTCTGGAAAGTCTTTTACGCCCTGTCGCGCCAGATCCTTTAAGCTCTCCGGATCATAAACCTCAGGCTTCCGGCTCCCCCTGACAGCAATAGCTTTAAGCCTTTTGGATCCCATCACCGCACCCATACCGGTTCGCCCATTCGCCCGGTTGGCCATGTGGATCAAACTGGCGTATCGGACTCGATGGTCTCCCGCGATCCCGGTTTGCAGAATCTGGACTTTGGAGTCTTTGAGATCCTCCTTGAGAATCTTTTCAACTTCCAGCGTGGTTTTTCCCATCAAATGATCCGCGGAGCGGATCTCGGCATTCCCATCCTGGATGCAAAGAGTAACCGGTTTTTCAGATTGACCGTGTACAACCAGCGCATCAAATCCTGAAAACTTAAACTCAGCAGGGAAAAAACCACCTGATTGGGAGTCCCCAATAGCACCGGACAGGGGAGATTTTGCCACGGCAGTGATCCGGCTCTGGCCGGCAACCGGGGCCCCAGTTACCACCCCAGGCGCTAGTACAAGGGTGTTTTCAGAACTGAAAGGATCCACATTGGGGGGGGTGTGCTTCAAAAGATAATAAGCTCCAACGGCACTGCCGCCCATGTATTTCCGGAAAAATGAGTCCGGGGGTTTTTCTATCTCAAACTTGTGTGACCCCAAATCCAGATGCAGTATCTTTCCCTGGTATCCGTACGGCACAAATAGCTTCCTCTAATCCCTGATGAAAAACGAATCCTTGTTAAACATCCTGCCCTTTTAAAAATTCCTCAATAACTACTCCTCTGTGGGATTAATCCCAGAGGACTAAAGGATATAACTGCTGCCTTGATTATCCGCCAGATGACAGGCCACAAAATGGTCAGAATGCAGTTCTTTAAGCGCTGGCTCCTGTTTTCTGCAAATCTCCCGGGTAAGCGGACAGCGAGTGTGAAAGACACACCCCGGTGGGGGATCCGCAGGGTTCGGTGGATCTCCTTCGAGGATGATTTGCGTTCGCTCTCGCTCCAGTTCAGGTTTAGGAATGGGGACAGCGGAGCATAGAGACTGGGTATACGGATGAATGGGATCATCAAAAAGCGAATTACGATCTGTAATTTCCATCAGTTTGCCCAGGTACATCACAGCGATGCGGTGTGAAATGTGCTTAACCATGCTGAGGTCATGAGCAATGAATAGATAGGTCAGATTCAACTCCTCTTGCAAATCAAAAAGTAAATTCACCACCTGGGCTTGGATGGAGACATCCAGGGAGGAGATGGGTTCATCACAAACAATAAATGATGGATTTAATGATAAGGCTCTGGCTATCCCAATCCGCTGACGCTGTCCACCTGAAAACTCGTGGGGGAAACGGCCCATACAGGAAGGATTCAGCCCCACCATCTCCATTAAACCACTTACTCTATCTCGCAATCCTTTGCTGTGACTGTGATAAAAACCATTGATAATTAGGGGCTCACCGATGATTTTTCCCACGGAGTGCCTTGGATTCAATGTTGCGAAGGGATCTTGAAAAATCATCTGCATTTTCGGTCTCAATTCACGCAGGTCTTTTCCATCCAGGGTAGTCAGATCAATGTCATCAAATAACACCTCTCCTGAGGTCGGCTTCTGAAGATAAAGAATTGTCCTTCCCGTGGTGGATTTCCCGCATCCGCTTTCCCCTACCAGCCCTAAGGTTTCTCCTTTGAGGATATCAAATGAAATTCCATCCACCGCTTTGACAACTTTTTTCTTCCGATCGAACAGGCCTGCGGATGATCTGTAGTATTTTTTCAGATCCCGAACTCGCAATAGTATTTCGTTTTCAGCCATTACGAGTCTCTCCTTGGCGAATATCATAAAAGCAGGAGACCAGGTGCCCATCCCTGATCTGCGTTAATTCCGGAATTTCTTCCCAACATCGTTGGAATCTGTACTCACAACGGGGAGCAAAAGGACAGTGAGTAAGCTCCACTGAAGCGTCCATCGGCACTCCCTTAATCCCAACCAATCTGACATAATCTTGCTCGTCCAATCTAGGAAGGGATCCCAATAACCCGACTGTATAGGGATGGTTTGGATCCTCATAAAGCGCATCTACCGGAGCCATCTCCATGATCCTCCCTCCATACATGACAAGCACCCGATCAGCAATCCCTGCCACTACACCCAAATCATGGGTGATCCATATTACGGCAATATCCAGTTCTTCACGAAATCGTCTAAACAGATCAATTATCTGAGCTTGGATTGTCACATCCAATGCGGTTGTCGGTTCATCCGCAATCACCACCTTGGGATTGCATGCAATTGCGATGGCGATCATGACCCGCTGGCGCATTCCTCCAGAAAATTGAAATGGATAATTTGAGAATCGGGTTTCCGGATCCGCAATGCCCACCTTCTCGAGCAATTCTATCGTTCGTTGATAGGCCTCCTCCCGAGAGATATCCAGATGACGCAGAATGGTTTCCCTGATTTGTTCCCCGATAGTCATTATTGGATTCAAAGTTGACCCAGGATCCTGGAATACGTAACCAATATCCCCGCCCCGAACTTCTCTTAATTCTTGAGGAGAGTATTCGAGTAGATTTCCTGGACCGTTATTGTTGTAAAATAGGGCTTCCCCTGACTCAATCTTTCCTGGCGGCATGGAAATTAACCCCAGGATGGATTTCATGGTCACACTTTTCCCGCTGCCGCTCTCACCCACTACAGCCAGGATCTCTCCTT
>CAZUMA010000069.1:0-3768 GCA_964621835.1 uncultured Anaerolineales bacterium
GAGGGGGGATCCCCGTCCTTCAATTAAATAACTAACCGGGTAAGGCATGGCTTACTCCTGAGTCTGAAGGAACAATAATCATTTCGAGTGAGAATAATCATGCGCGATACGCTTCATCAATATCTGAGTATTTGTGCAATCCAATTGGTTGTATTGTAATAGCTTGGTCCACTTTGCTTTGGCAACTGGAGTTAAGTCTTGATATCTCTCTTTACCCTGGATCATATCGCGGACATAACGGATCCTGGCAGCAGCTTGTTGATGACCTAAATACGTTGGATATGGATATCCAAGAAAGGCGGACAGGCTTTTTAATGACATACTTTCAATCTTTTCCTGTTCTTGAAAATCTACCACCCATTTTCTGGCTACCGCATAGGCGTCAAGATAAAATTCATTCAACTTCTCCTCAACCCGGATTATGGAACAATATTTCTTGATGAGGTTCTTTTCCATCCAGGAATAAGCTATCAATTTCCTGGTATCCTTCTCAGCAATGTAGAAAAGTCTCTCAATTTCTTCATCCAGGTTTGAGAATCGACAGTCTTCCCTCGCTTCAGATATTTTCCTTAGTCTTTTATCCAGTATGATTTGGTCGATCTCGTTATCTACCAGAATCCCCAATAAAGCTGGGGACTCTTTTCTCAGCCCTTCAAAATCAATGTAAATACCCCTCTGTGCCTGGTTTTTGTCAAGGTCAGTTTTTGAAATGAAGTCGGTTTTCCTATCTAGTACATCTCTCCTGGCAAGAATCTTCTTCTTTACAGAAGCATCCAAGCGCTTTCGGAATTGGATCTCATACGCCAATTCGCTTATCACTTGAGGATCATCCGTATTGTCATCAAATACCTGGATAATCTCTTTACTAGATGAATTGAAATAGGGTCGATTCTTCATAATTATTGATTATTCACCAGAAATACCATTTGCCAGGATATTCCAGTATCGTCATGATGCCCCTTTGATTTGTGGCAGGCTGCATAAATTCTTTCGGTGGCACCACACCAGCAGCTCTCTAATGGCAATCTTTGACTATTAATCCTTCCTTTTAGAGATATCACTAGTTAGATGCACCCTCCAGAAATCTACGGAGCTCTTCGGCACTCCCCGGTTTCCTTGATATCCGCCACTGGATGCCTTTCATTGCTCCATTCCAGGAAAAGATCCCCACCTCATCCAGCACTACCCCCAGGTACGATACTCCCTGGGCATGGGTAATATCTCCCGGGGTCTGCGCCAGTATTGCTGTTCCCAAACCCGGTTTTTCCTCCCCCTTACCTAATGTGGCAACATTGTTCGCCAGCGGAAACCAATCCTGTCCAAACCTCTCGTTGAGCCAGGAGAGAACCTGAAATATTTCTACATGCGAGTACCGGTGTACCCGGCCTTTTTCGTTTCGAATGGTCAGCTGGTCCCTCTTATAAAACCATGTGAACCGGATCTTTTTCCCGCAAGTTTTAGACATCTCCTTTCCTCCTCCTCAAAAAGGCATTATTCGTTTTCTTTTCCAACATGCTCCAAATAACGGTACCAGGTGGCCAACTTGAAGGCCCGGGACTGTTCTCCGTAGATCCAGCCAAAGAGGTTGCCCATATTGGAATGGGTTTTTATGTCGATTACCGTGTTAAACAGCTCGCCCTGCAACGCCCGGGTCCATCCAGCCAAGAAAGCTGCGCGATGGCTTTCTTGTGGATCCGGATTGCGGATATCGTCACGTTGTTTATTCATCGATGATTTCTATATTTCTAAGGGTCTATCCTTTAAAATTTTGCTGAACTCAGGCTTGAACTTTTCTGGTGATCATTTACTAATGGATCAGACAGTACCAATTTTCCTAAAGGTTTTTTAACCTGGGGCAAACACTACCTCAATGGCAGAATGATCACTTAACCCCTTCAATCTGAACTCATGTAGATACAGGCAGCTGGTTGGATTTAAAATCTGGGAAACAAAAACATGGTCAAAGCGGCGCCTGGATACCACCTTTCCCATCCGCCTGACAATCCAGCTGTAATCCTCTTTCTGGTAGCCATGCAGTAACCGGTAGACATCTACCAGATCATATTCTGCTAGGTCCCGGATCACCAGACGCTCCCCCCGGGGCCAGCGGGGTTCTCCCACCGGTTCAATCCTGCCATCCCTGCCCAGTCTTTCTCCCCACATTATCGTTCTTCCATCAGGCAGCTCCTGTTTGGGGGAGTTAAAATCCCCGCACAGAATCCGAGGTCGCTCGCTGTACCGGGCAAGGTAATGATAAATTCCCTCAAAGGTATCAATCTTCAGCCATTCATGAGAGGATCCGGGAGGGATATAAGCTGCGTGCAGCTCAAACTTTGCCTCTGGATGATGGACCAGCACAGAGACCAGGCGCTCAGGCCAGGGCATCTCCAAACCCTCCTGGGCAAGCACATCAATAGAAAACCGGGATGCAACCAGGATCCCCCGGCTCCTACCGCCCAACATGACATCCGGATTTGGGCATACATCAAAAGAGGTCACAATATGATCATATCCAGATGACTGCAGATCGTCCCTCCACATGCCTGCAGTTCTTGCAGTTACTTCTTGAAGAGCAAGCAGATCTGGTTTCCGCGCCAGCACAGCTGCCATCTGGTGAGGTTGCTTCTTTACACGGTTAGCTACATTCCAAGAGATCAGGCGCATTGATTTGTTTTCATTTTTCTTAACAATTATGGGCTAATCCCACTCTCCAGTGCTTTCCAGAATCCGCTCTGAACCGCAGCGGGGGCAGTTTTTCAGGAACCGGACCTCGTCCTCTTTCTCCAGGGGCCCTCTGCAGATCAGACATTTGAAATCGGGTTGATAGATCTCGCCGTCCCCCAGGGAGATCTGAAAATCCAGGTGGGACTGCGGCAGCTCACAATCAGGGCAGTAGAACACGCTGTACTCATAAGACATAATCTCCGCATCCTCTTGCCCTAAAAGCGCTTTGACTTTTCCCCGCTCTCGCTCCGGGAGAACCTCGAGAAGGGTGTCTTCCCCATGAAACCTCATCCCCCCTCCCTTCAACAGTTCGTGATAGAAACCGCATTCATCGCAGGTAAACCCAATAATCATGCCCATGTCTTTTCCCTTAGTCCCTTCTTATCTCCAGTATCTTTTCTTCAAATACCCAAGTACTGATTTCGTATCAGCAGTTCCATTCATCTCCAGCAGGGCTTCAGGTGTGATCACCCGGTATTTGTCCGGGGTGCGCAGCACTCCTTTCCAGGCCTCAGACATCGTCTTTCCATTCATTCCCGGCGAGGTCACCTGATCCCTCAGGGCCCGGTTCCCAGCGGGGATGACATGCAGGTGCAGGGTCTCGCTGCAGCCGTACTCCCCGGCCTGGGCTATCTTCCAGCCAAGCAGGGTCTGGCGCATCAGTTGGTAGAAAGGCTCATAGTAGAGAACCTCAGGCTCCTTCACACCAATCGGGCAGCCGGGATCTTCAAGCAGCGGATCATAGATCTTCGCCCTTGCTGGAATATACCTGTTCTCCCCTACCCAGTAGTGCTCGGTGTACTTCCACTCAATCATCACCAGCGTGCGCTCCCCATCAGAGCCCCGGGCGACCATCACCGCGTCGATCGAGGTTGCGTTAGCGCCCCTGCTGTGGGATTTCTCGCCCAGGTAGTTTTCCTCCCCGATGACCTCAAAGGCCACCAGTCCGTCCTCTACTGGATCAGCGGAAAGTAAATTATCTGAAACACTCCTAAGCACCGCCGCGGCAGCATCCGGCCTCTGGCGGAGCCAGAAGAGATGGTT
>CAZUMA010000070.1:0-3532 GCA_964621835.1 uncultured Anaerolineales bacterium
GAACCTGGGACCTCCGGGTTATGAGCCCGACGAGCTGCCACTGCTCTACCCCGCGCTGTTTTGATAGATGGCGATTATAGCATGGGGGATTTTCACCGTCAAGGTTTTCCGCTGAAATACAGCTCCCACCATAACCTGAAGTACTGCTCCGAGGAAGGTGTGGGTGTGGCCTGCAAGGATGCAGTCGGGGGAGTTCCCTCCACCGGGATGATCACCACCCTGTGGTCTCCTTCCCTGATCCATTTCCGGTGTTCGTATGCCCATTCCTCAGCAGCGGCATCTGATTCAGCGCTCACCAGCTCCGTGGCAAGATACCGCGTGGTCGCAGTGATTGCAACCATGGTCATTTGAGCATCTTCGTACTCTCTTGTCAGCCGGTTGAGATCAGAAATCCGGCTGCTGAACATGATCATCCAGAGCACAACAACCCCCAAAAAACCGATTAAAAAGATCATTTTGCCTTTTTTTAGATCCATACCCCAATCATATCCCAATTTCTTGCAATCAGCAAAGGTCCTCCCTCGTTCAGGGAAGGAGCAGTTTTAGGGGTGCCCCTCAGAAGCATCCTCTTCCTGGAGCAGGGATAACCTTCACAAAACCATCCTGGTGCACTACCATAGAGCAATCTTTATGCCGGATCAATCCTGAAATTCTGTGGATCATGCCATGAAATATTATCCAGATGCGATCCTTTTTGATCTTTCCAGTCTGACCTATAAAACGGGTGAGATCCGGGATGAAGCCGAGAACCTATTGAAAGAAATTCAGGAATCAGACCAAGTCAGCGCTCTGATCCTCACCCCCTCAGAGAAGGATACGGTCAGTCACCAAGCTCTCCTGCCCTATCTGGATCATCAGATCCAGGTGCATGCATCGGGACATATCCCCCCTGCCCTCGCCGGGTGGTTGGATGCTGCGCGGTTCCTGGAGATTCCCCTGTCTGGCTGCCTGGCAGTTTCCGGGACCCGGGAGGGTATTCTGACTGCGAGTTCAGCCGGGTTGACGACAGTCGGGATCGGACCGCCAGAAGAAACAAGAGCTGCCGAGGTGAGCTTTCCTGGTCTGACCGGTTTGAATCCAGACAATCTTACCTATGCAGCGACCTTCCGTGTCACCGAGGATCATTTTGACCCTGTCCACCAGAGGCACCATGAAACGCTTTTCAACCATGGGAATGGATATCTTTCCACCCGGGGGACCCTGGAGGAGGGCTTCAGCGGAGATCAACAAGCCACACTGGTCCACGGTTTATGGGAGGATATCCCGATCCATTTCTCGGAGCTGGTAAATGCACCGGATTGGACTGCCTTGGACGTTTTTATCAATGGTCAGCGGTTCCAGATGGATTCCGGCACTGTTGAGGACTACGCCCGGTGGCTGGACCTGCGCAGGGGAGTCCTGCACCGCCGGTTGACCTGGACCCCAGATTCCGGGGGACCAATTCAGCTCCATTTTCAGCGGTTTACCAGCCTGGATGATAAACACCTGCTGGCACAACAGCTAAAAATCCTCCCCCTTCAGGAACCGGCAGAAGTCCAGGTTCGGGCTCGCCTTGACGGGCAGGTTACCAATCAAGGCAGGAAGCATTGGGAGCTTATTGAGCAGGGTTCCCACGCGGGGACTGCCCACCTCATTGTCCGGACTCAAAAAAGCAGGAAAACCCTGGCAATGAAGATGCGTCTTTCCGGGAGAGCGGGATGCCGATCCATCTCCCCACATGCCCATCAATCGGATCCGGAATCATCCTTCACCATCCTCACAAAACCTGGAGAGACGCTGGAAGTGGAAAAAATCACAGCGGTGTATACATCCAGGGATTGCAGCGATCCGGCAAAATCGACCCGTCAAAAAATGGCTTCCATCTCTCAGCAAGGCTATTTGGACCTTCATAAGAAACAGGCATCCGCCTGGGAAAAATTCTGGTCCGATGGAGATGTGATGATTGCCGGAGATAACCTTGCTCAACTGGCGGTCCGTCATGCACTTTTTCAACTGCGTTCCGCAGCCTCCGATACGGATCAGCAGGTAAGCATTGGCGCCAAGGCGCTGAGCGGGTTCGGCTACCGCGGACACGTTTTTTGGGATACGGAAATATTCATCCTGCCGTATTTCACATTCACCCACCCGGACATCGCCCGGAACATGCTGCTTTACCGGTTCCACCGCCTCCCCGGGGCGCGCAGGAAAGCCGAAAGAAACGGCTTCTCTGGCGCGCAATTTCCATGGGAATCTGCTGAAACCGGGGCTGAAGTTACTCCCCAATGGATACCCGACTTCAACAATCCAGATCAGCAGATGCGAATCTGGACCGGGGACCTTCAGATTCACATCAGCACAGATATCGCCTACGCCTCCCACCAGTTCTGGCAGGTGACCGGTGATGAAAAATTCTGGCTTGAGGCAGGACTTCCGATTCTGCTTGAAACAGCAATTTTCTGGGAAGATCGAGTGGAACCAGAAGGGGATCAGGTGTCAATCCGCAACGTCATCGGTCCCGATGAATACCATGATCACATCGATAACAATGCCTATACGAATAGGATGGTCGCCTGGCATTTCCGGACTGCCATCGACTCCCTGGCATGGTTAAAGGAAAACCATCCTTCCAACCATCACACCCTCACTTCCCAGTATCAAATCACGCCAAAACGCCTGGTTTCGTGGGCAGAGATTGCGGATGCATTGATCTTCCTCCAGAACCCAGAATCCGGGCTGATTGAGCAGTTTGAGGGATTCTTCAACCTCTCCCCGCTAAACTGGTCGGACTATCAAGGCAGAACCCGTCCCATCCAGGAGATTTTAGGAGTTGAAAATACCAACCAGGTCCAGGTAGTAAAACAAGCGGATGTAATTGCCCTGCTCTGCTTACTGGGGGATCAGGTGGACAAAAAAACCTGGGAGGCAAACTGGAACTATTATGCCCCCATCACAGATCATCAGTACGGCTCCTCCCTTAGCCCAGCCATGCATGCCTGGGCCGCCTGTCAGGCAGGAAAACCAGAACAAGCCTATCAGTTCTTTCAGCTCTCTGCCCGCACGGACCTGGAAAATATCCGGGGGAACGCCGGGGATGGAGTCCATGCTGCCGCTGCGGGGGGATTATGGGAAGCGCTGGTATTTGGGTTTGCTGGATTGGGAATCAAGAATGGAAAGATCACCCTGCATCCGCAGCTGCCGCCTCGTTGGAAAAGGGTCGCTTTTTCAATCCAATTCCAGGGAGAAACTATCCAGGTTGATCTTCAGCCCCCAGCCCCAGGGAAGGATGCAACGCCTCACTCCCTGGGGAGGCAGGCGGTTTAAAAAAAATGTCTCTGACCTGTGTCAGAGACCCTGGAAAATGCCGAAGGTGGGAGTCGAACCCACATGAGCGTAAAGCTCACTACGCCCTGAACGTAGCGCGTCTGCCTGTTCCGCCACTTCGGCGTATTATCCTACCTGCAGGGGGTATTGTATCCTGATTTTATGTTTTGTCAACCTCCCCGCATTCATTCATCTAAAATGTTACTGAAGGTGTATAGTTCACTCAAAAGAA
>CAZUMA010000071.1:0-3515 GCA_964621835.1 uncultured Anaerolineales bacterium
TTCCATTGCCTTACTGGCATTGACGACCAAAAACCCGAGCTGACCCCCTGCCTGGAGGGGAAAGAGTACCAGGAGCAGTTTCTAATCTCACAGCTTGCTGCCAGGACCAACCGGGAGGTGGGGGTGCTGCAGATCTACCTGGAGAAGGGCCAGCTGGTTGAAATCCGTCTGTATCCTTCAGAAGGCGGCCTGGCGTTTGAGCCTGTTGAAAAAGGGGGGGAGTGGTGGTTTCGCGGAGTAAGTTCTCCCTCCGATTGGCTGCTTGAAATATCTTCCCGGGTTGAGGATCAACCCATTGAGGTGCCCTGGCCTGATAAGACCAGCGCCTGGGCAAATCAGCGGGGGCGGCGGATTATTGGCAAACAATACCATTTAGCCCGGGAGGCTGTTCTCACCTCAGGAGAAATCCAGGCGGCTTTCGGCCAGATCCAGGAAATCCGGCCCGCAGCCGGGGTGAATACTTCCTCAACCTGGATGGACTCCAGCTCGGTGCTGTTAACTTTCCACGTTCTCGGCTCGCAGGGAGAGGGGGCCGTGATTGCCCGGGGATGGGATTGTTTTGACCTGCAGATGGTGCTTGAAGGAAAGCCGGTGAAATCATCCCTGGACTATCAATGCCCGTAGCACCCCTGCTGTGGAGTTTAGAGTAAATTAAAAAGCCATGGAGCAGGTAAGGAGATGGAGAGGATATGACCCAACCAAAACATCAGTATTTATTACTCATTACTGTCTCGATGCTCCTGCTTACCGGTTGTTACAGTCTGGTTTTCAAGCCGGAGGACATGAGGAATATCAGGCGGCAGCTCCATCTGCCAAGAACAGTCAAATTTCTCGCGTTTGACAGCAACCCGAAGCAGCCGGGTTTTTTTGGGCGGGAAGGGCTTCAGATCACCGCAGCGGTGGGATTTTCAGAGCAAGAGTTGACAGAGTATACCGCTCATTTGAATGACGCTCAGGTCTGGACGCCTGTGACATATCTCAGCTACTCACCGAGCATTGGGGACGAGTATACAAAGCAAGCCTTTCGTTGGAGCGATCTTCCCCTCCCATCCAACCTTCAAGATCGGATCGGTCAGAATGAAATCTTTCAAAAAAGTCTGGATGTGGAAGCGGGGATGTTTTATTGCTCAGTGCTCGTGCCAGAAAGGGGAGAACCATTGGAGCACAATCCCGCTGCCTTTGAGTGGAATTACCTTGGGAAAGCTTGCCTGGAAATCTCCCCATCAGAGTTTCCGGTGGTCTTGACCTTTGCTGTGCTTGATTTTGAGAAACATATCCTTCATGCAATCATTCATTTCAGCGGGTAGTCCTCAAAATCCCAGGCTTGATGGATAAGAGGGGAAAGCGGATAATCAGTCTGTCCATAATCCAATTCTTCGTCTACAATCATAGGCATCCAACCAGAAAGACGGGGAAATGCTGCCATGGAAAACTCAGAAGATCTCCGAGCCGAAAGACGAAGCCAGCTGATTTACTGGGATCTTATGTTGAAGGGGGTTTTATCAGTCAGTAAGGTGCTGATCAGCAACTTGGGGGATCTGCAGCGCCTCCGCACCACCCAATCCTCTGAAGAACGCTATCTCAGGCCGCCCAGGCGGTATGAGCTTCCTGAATTCAATGAAGGGATGACATCCAGCCGGTCTTCCGAACGCTACCTCCGCCCCACACGCTACTGCAACCCGGAAGCACCAGAAGTGGTTGCCCTGGCCCATCAGCTCGGGGCTTATCAAAAGGCTGATCGGGATTTTGTCCAGGCCGCGTTTGAGTTTGCCAAGGAGAAAATGACCCTGGAAATCCATCCCATCGTCAGCGTCGAGGAAACCCTTCGGCGTGGAACTGGGACTTGCTTTCAGCTTATCAGTGTATTTATCGCCTTGTGCCGGGCAGCCGGAATCAAAGCCCGGTATAAGATTTTTCCAACCGAGATGATCCCGGCCTGGCAGGAATCTACCATTAACGTCGATCCTCTGCTCAAGAAATGGCATGATGCCTTAGGGTACTTTTTGCTGGAAGGGGAAGGGGAGGCCTTTGTGGATGGGGAGTGGCAGGTGGCCCATGTCGGTCCCACCGCTGAACGGCAGGCAGCAAACGGGATCCCGATTACCCGGTTTGGGGAAGATGCGCTGGGGGTTTGGTTTCACGCCCGTCCTGGGAAAATTATGCGTCTGGAAGCGCTTCCCCTGGGGTTAGCGGCTGGTTCCTGGCTGTTGCACAAGATCTCCCCGGCTTCCATGGAACGGGTGAATGTCAGCGTTCTCAAAAAAATCGTCCAGGGAAAAGAAATCATTCAGGCTGCTGGAGGAAGGGATGCCTATGACCAAAAAGCCCGAAAGCAAAAAGAATAAGAAAGATCAATCACCAAATTTGACCTTTCTGTCTGAAGACGCCCTTACCCGAATCGAAGAAACTGCCTACCGGCTATTAGAGGAGGTCGGCATTTCCTTGGAGCACCCACTGGCTTCAGAGATGCTTCATGGGCAGGGGTGCCGGATCCTGCAGGATCGGGTATCCATTCCCACGGATACCATCGAATGGGCGCTTGATAACGTGGTTGCCCATCAGCAGTACAACCGCCGGAATGGAGAGGCTGCCTTCCAGTTGGGGGATGGCCGGGTCCGATTTCACAATGGCGGTGGGGTTCCTTTTGTATTTGACCTGGAGACCGGTGAGCAGCGCCGGGCTGTTTTGGAAGATATCTCCCGGGCTGCCCGGATCCTGGATGCGCTGCCCCATGTTGAGATTGTTTTCCCTTTGTATGGACCCTATGATGTTCCCCCGGAGCTTCTGGCCATTGAGGCTACAGCAGCGACCTTACGAAACTCATCCAAGCCGGTCATTGGGGCGGCTATCGACCGACCGCATGATGTCCCTTACCTTAAGGAATTATTTTCCGCCTGCTGCGGCGGGAAAGAGTCCTTTGAAAAAAATCCCAACACGGTGTTCCTGGTATCTCCCGTGAGCCCCCTGACCTTCACGAGGGATGGGGCAGGTTCCATCATTGCAGCGGCACAATCAGGGGCCCCATTTTATCCCCTGCCCGCGCCCATGCTAGGGGGGACCGCGCCGGTATCCATGGCGGGCTGTCTGGCTCAGCAGCATGCCGAGGTCCTGGCCAGTTTAGTCATCGCAGCAGCTGCGAAACCGGGGATAGAAGTTGGGTACTGCTCCCGGATTTCCCCGCTGGATATGAAATCAGCTGCATCCAGCTGGGGGGGACCCGAGGTAGGGATCACCGCAGCTGTGGCAGGACAGCTTGCTCACCGGATGGGTCTCCCCTGTGATACCTACGGGTTCAACTCCAGTTCTATGAGGCTGGATCCGCAGTTTGCCTATGAACGCATGGCCAATGTGCTGACGCCTGCCCTGGCAGGGGTGGATCTGCTCTCGGGGATTGGTGTGAGCGGGGATGGGACGTTCGGCGGGGTGGAAATCATGATCATTGACAACGAGATTGCCAGCCTGGTCAAACAAATTGTGAACGGCTGCCCGGTCAATGAGGAGACACTTGCCTATGA
>CAZUMA010000072.1:0-3440 GCA_964621835.1 uncultured Anaerolineales bacterium
CCCTTTTTATACCATCCAGTTTGCCTTCTGCGATGAACTCAAAGCTTACCTGATGAGCTGTATATGAAGCAGCGGCACCTATACCGCCAATCGGCGCAGCAGGAATGATCCAGAAAATCATGGCCCACCTCAAAGAAGAAGGCCTGGAAGTCACCTTTCGCGTGGATAGTAGGTACTTTGATGAAGAGGTTCTGGAAACGATCGCAACGCTGGGCTTCCGGTACCGGTATATGATCTAGGGGAAAGCCTATCCGACGTTTATGACAAAGGTCAAAGGTCTCCTGCCTCCCTCCACCTTTCTCCCCTTCCCCACCTTAATCAGGGTGAGCGGCTGCAGCGAAAGCCAGTAGAATTCCATGGCTGATTTGGTACTCCTGCGGCGCGGTAGGTAGTTCCCAATGCTCCTGTGGTGATCCAGGAGCCGCCACGTTTCACACGTTGCATTCGGCCAAAGGAATCAGATGACTCGGGATCACCACCCGGGTAGACATCCAACCAATCTTCCACCCATTCCGATACATTTCCGGTCATATTGAAAACCCCATAAGGACTTACCCCATCGGAATAGGTGTCCACGGGAGCAGTCCGGGAGTAACCGTCATCATGTTCCAATTTCGCAAACGGTAAAAAGCAATTACTATCACAAACGTTTAAGCGTCCTCCGTCATAATCACTCCCCCAGGGGTACAAGCGACCGTCAGTCCCCCGGGCGGCTTTTTCCCACTCCGCTTCTGAGGGCAGGCGAGCCCCGCGCCATTGGCAGTAAGCCCGGGCGCCGTACCAGCTGACCTGGATTACAGGGTGATCTCCATACCCTTCCTTGGCCTGCCAATTGCCGCCGTTAAAAAAGATCAAAGTATCATCGGACTCATCATCCAACCAGGCTGCGCCGGATTCCTGCTGGTTGCCCTGTTCGTTGAGAAACTCAGCATACTGAGCATTCGTTACCTCAAATTTGTCTATATAATAATCATCAAGATCCACAGTGTGAACAGGTTCCATGGGTAAAAGAAGGTTAAAATCCCAATATTCAGGATCAACTAAGTTCTGAAATTCGCCAAAGACAACCTCGGCATCAGCGCCCATCTCGAATTCTCCCGCAGGAACCAGCACCATGACATGACCGTAGGAATCCATGATTTCAGAAGATAACTCGGCTGGTGCCGGGCTGGCAGGTGGTAAGGGATTTCCGCTGTCCTTCTCATCCTGGGAATCAGCAAAAATCTCGTCAGAGATCACCCCTCTATCCAGGAGGCTCATCAGTCCTTGTTTATCCATCAGGAAATACCCGCCTAATCCAACGGCAAAACAGCTCAGGCAGGTGAAAGCAAAAACCAGCACAAAAATCAGAAATGCATTCCGGGGGCGCTTTGGGGGCGGTGAGTCAGACATCTCCGGTTGGTCGCTTCCCGGTTTACTCTCTGCAGCCAGGGGGCGCTTCATGATGATCGTTTCCGGGTACACTTCCCCCTCTTCCACCACCAGCTTGGTATCCCCGATCGATATTGTGTCTCCCGGATGCAAATTGGTGGGGGACTCGATCCGTTCCCCGTTGACCATCGTGCCGTTGGTGCTGTCCTGATCGGTGATCACATAGCTTTCATCCTGCCGCTGGATCTCCGCGTGAAACAGGGAACACTGCCCGTCCGCCAGCACGATCTCAAGCGTTTTCTTGCGACCCAGGCGGGTGTGCTCTCCCAGCGAGAAGGATTCACCCTCCCCGTCTCCCTCCAAAATCCGCAGCTGCCATTCCGGCTGCGAGGGGGACAGCATCGGTTCAGCAGGCGGGGGGTCGTCAGTACCTTCCACCCCGGGAAATCCCGGGGCAGGTTCCCACGCGGGGACGACTGGCTCCGGGAGCGGTCCGGCTTCAGCCTCAGTAAAGCGTTCGACTACCTCTTTGGCTGCCTGGGTATAGGATGGTTCAGGTTCAGGGGCCGGGGTTCCGCATTCCGAGCAGAATTTTCCTCCGTTCAAGGATGTGCCGCAGCTGCTGCAGGTCAGCGGTGCATCCGGTGGTTTGCTCTCAAAATCCTGCGGGTCGGGCACTTGGTCCTCAGCAAGCTCCCAATCCTGCTCGCGGAAGAAGTACCATGTTTCCGAGTGCATCCCAAAGGACCAGATCAAACCAGCTGGATCCAGCAAACAGAGATCCTGGAGCAGGCGCTCTGCTTCAGCGGAATTCAGCCGCCCGGAACGATAGGCATCCCGCGACCGGCGGACCGCGTTTTCAATCATCTCCCGGAAGTCTCCCCCGGGTTGGGACGGCGGATGCTCTTGTGGTGGCTGATATTCAAACGAGGAAAGCGGCAGGGCGACCAGGTCCAGGATTTCTATGGACCCATCCAGCGGCGCATCCGGAACCCCAGCCGGCTGCCAGCTCCCGGCTGTAGAGACAACCCATTCTCCGGTCTCCGGGATCACTGTCCAGGTTTTCCCCTTGGGTCCCCGGAATTTAAAACTCTCCAGGGATTCTTCCGGCAGGATCCCCTCGGACAGCTGCTGCTTCAGGTCTTCTGCCAGGGCTTCGATTTCTGCGGGGGTGTATTTTCGATAATTGGTCATCTTTTCAGCCCCTATAGCGGCCATGTCTGGCGGCATTTCTGATATACAGAACGGGAGATTCTCATCTCGCTCAGTAAATCATCATAGCTCAGTTCCATTTCGAACAGAGATTTCCTGATCTCGCTGATCTCCTGGCGGATGAATTCCAGCTTTTTCGCGGCAGTATTAGCACTGCTGCCAAGATTCACCAGACTGACCCAATTCGCTAAATAAGAGGCAATCGGACCGGCAACATGCTTGGAGTACCCCTTCACCAGACCCCTCCTGGCTGCACGAACTGTCCCCCGCTGAATAAGCCGCTGCTGGTAGTTTTGGGTGAGGCAATCGGCGATCACATTTTGGAGAACAAAATTTTCTGCGCCTTTGGCAGGTGCATTGGCCAGCTTTTCCCAGTTGAATCCTTGTTCCAATAATCCGCTGGTTACATTTTTCATCAGCTCGGATCCCAGGGACTTGGCAGCTGCTTCGGCCATTGCCTTTCCAAATGTTTGTTGAACAGCAGCTCTCCCCGTTAATCCAACCGTCAGCGGCCCAGTGAAAATAGAAGCACCCCATAAACCCAGGTCAATCGAAGCATCCCAATAGGCTGCTTGCCGGACGTTTTCATACATCGTATCAAGGACAGACAAATAGCTCCTCAGGGTCTGAATGCCGTCATGCAGAGCCCGGGCTTGAGCAGAGGCTTCCTTGAAGCGGTCCAATTCCCCAGCGCAGGGATCTTTCCTTTTTTGTTCCTTCTGATCCTCCGGTTTTTTCCTGCGGCCTTTTGTCGTCCGGGAAGCCACTGCCGCTGCCGCCCCTCCCGCTGCCGCTGCTGTGGCTGCGCTGGCAGCCCCGATACCTGCCACTGGCAGCAGGGGATTCATCCCGCTGGA